>NZ_JBMHHW010000003.1:0-17898 GCF_049739425.1 Rhodococcus sp. 27YEA15 | reverse complement strand
CGATTCCGGTCGAGGAGCGGGAAGCCGAAACTCCGCAGACTTCGGATGTTGCAACAGCAGAGCCTGCGCAAGCGAGCGGATTGCAGGATGATCAGGGAGCACGTACCGCCCAGGTTTCGGCTCGAGTGACGAAGGCTCGGCGAGCCGCGTTCAAGGCAAAACTTGCCCAGCTGGGGACCACGATGGACGCTGAAATCAACAAATGCATCGATGAAGTGCTCGCAAGGTAACTTGTCATCTTGTCGACAAGTTAGGATGTTAACAAGTTGACTTAATTGCGTCTTTCTCTCAATGATCCACTGGCCCGACCCGGCAACAGGCACTCCGATAACCGTCCCTTATGTCAGAGATTCCACTGCATATTCATCGCACCGCTGCGTACTCAGGTCCTTCCCGAAATCGCAGTCAGCGCCGCACCGGAGTTGCACTGGGCGGATTCCCGGCCGGCCTCGGACACCGGCAACATCATCGAGGGACCCCTCTTGCTCGACCCCTCTGGACGTCAAGGGCATGGCTCACTCGCCGTATTCCGGCCGACCCCGATATAGCCGACCCCGATAGATCAGTCCCGGTTGGCGACCTTGGCGGCGCGGGCTGCCAACGCGTCGGCGACGGCAGAGAACTCGGCGATCGCGGCGCTCAGGTCCTCTACAATTTCCTGCGCGATAATCTCCGGCGGTACCCCGTCGTCGGTGTTGGTCAGTGACGGGTCCTTGAGCCATGTGATGTCGAGGTTTGCCTTGTCCCGGGCGACCAGCTCGTCGTACGAGTAGGGCTTGAACCGCTCGGACTCGACCCGAGAGGATCGATCGTCGGCGTTGAACGCCTCGACGAAAGGGGCGAGGTGCTCGTCGCGCAGCGGCCGCTGTTTGAGGGTGAAGTGCTCGCCGGTGCGGAAATCGTACACCCACAGCTTGTCCGTCCACGGTTGGCTGGGGCGGGCCTGCTTGCGGTCGAAGAACAGCACGTTCGCCTTGACACCGCCCGCGTAGAAGATGCCCGTCGGAAGGCGTAGCAAGGTGTGGACGTCGTATTCCTTGAGCAGCCGCCGCCGAATGGTCTCGCCAGTGCCGCCCTCAAACAGCACGTTGTCGGGCACAACTACTGCGGCGCGACCGTCAATGGCGAGCAGTGACGCGATGTGCTGGACAAAGTTGAGCTGTTTGTTGGTGGTCGTGACCCAGAAGTCTTGACGGTTGTAGGCGACATCTTCGCGCTCGGCGCGGCCGCCGTTACCGACGACGGTGATCGAAGATTTCTTCCCGAATGGGGGATTGGCCAACACCATCGACGCGGATAGGGTGGGCTTCGTCGCGAGCGCATCGTGGACGTCGATCACTGGGGCGCCGGTAGCCTGGCCGATGCCGTGCAAGAACATATTCATCGTCGCGAGACGGGCGGTCCCGTCGACCAGTTCGACACCGCGTACGGTCCGACCCTCGCTCAGAGCGGTCCGCTGCTCGGGGGTGATGGAGTTGCCGTAGTGAGCGCCTAGGTACTCGACCGCCGCTAGAAGGAACCCGCCCGTTCCACACGCGGGGTCGACGATGGTGTCCGCTGGCGTCGGGCGCATCACGTCGACCATGGCGTGGATCAGGGTGCGCGGGGTGAAGTACTGACCTGCGCCGGACTTGACGTCCGAGGCGGACTTCTGCAGTAGCCCCTCGTAGGCGTCGCCGTTGAGGTCGCCGCCGATACTCGACCAATTCTCGGACCCGATCAGGTCCACCACGAGCTTCCTCAACAGTGCAGGTTCCTGGATCCGGTTCTGTGCCTTACGAAAGACGACACCGAGGTTGGTGGTCTCTTTTCCGAGCTGGCTCAGGATTCGGCGGTACTCCTCCTCGAGCGCGACACCATCGAGATCCACGAGACGAGCCCAGGAGATGTCGAGTCCCGCCGGCAGGATCTGGACTGGGTTCATGAAGTTCTGCTGGCGCTCGTCCGCCATCTTCAGGAACAGCAGGAAGCTGAGCTGCTCGACGTAATCGATGGCGGAGACTCCGGCATCCCTCAGAACATCGCAGTAGCTCCAAAGTTTGTCGACGAGGCGGCGAAGTTCAGCGGCGTTACTCACCTGTCGAGGGTAGCCGGTGCACTATCGGGAGTAAGGCTTCGGACCTCATTCATGAGCGGCAATGCCGAAGGTCACGAACTTGTCGTACGAGCGGGCTATGTTGTCCAGTTTGCTCGCTCATCGGTGCGCAGACCGCATGGCGGTGCGACTGCGTGCGGAGCGGGTCATTTAGTGGCCGCTACCCTCCGCTGGCGCCGCGATATGGTGCCCGACTGCTCGTCGCGGATTTTCGCGAGTGCAACAGTGGCAGGTTCGTCGGTGTGGTCCTGGTCGACGAGCTCTCCATTGAAGGCCATGCGAAGGAGGGAGCGGCGGAGGGTGGACGAGCGGGCCAACGCAGTGTCAACGGAGATCTTTGCTCTTGTATACGCGTCGTCGAAGTCTTCGATCTCGGCAACGATATCGCGCTGGTCGTCGATGGCGAACACTGGAAGCTCGATCTCCCGGACCTTTTGCTTGTTCAAAGCAGGCTGAACACCGCCAGCACCCGTGTTGCGGTTCTGTTCGTAGCGGCTACGGAGCGAGTGATATACAAACTCAGAAAGGAACTTCGACGAGTCGATTCTGATTGCAGCACAGTTCTGATTGTGGGCGGCTTCGATGTCTAGAATCGCGACTTGGCCACGGGTCTTTCCTTCGCCGATCATTGCCATCATTACGGTTCCTGGTGGGTGAACGCGGGTGCTCACATTCCCGGCGGCCTCGCGTGTGATGCGCTCGCGTGTCGTTGAAATGCGATTGAATGCGACCTCGCCGCTAGAGACCCATGGGAAGTCTCCGTTCCAAAAGGTGGGGTTTGCTCGTGATGGTGTTGCTCCAACGAAGACCTCGCACTCGTCACCGATTGTGCTGGAGGCGAGAACTTCTCGGCTGCAAAGGGTCGCATTGAGGTAGAGGGCGCGGACGAGCCGCAGTCTGGCCCGTGCGTTCTGGAGTGTCTGGTCCGCGGCGTCCAAGCGGGAGAGGTGGTCTTCGAGTGCCTCGACGATGCGGTGCTGCTCGGGGAGCGGGGGGAGGGGAATTGGGAGCCCATGGAGCTTCGCTGTGTCGAGCGAAGCGACTGTTGTTCCGGCCTTTCGGCAAGCATGCAGAATGACCAGTTCTTGGGATTGCAGCGTGTACAGCAACCATTTCGAATCGACCGCAGCGTGCGGTGCAACAGCTTTCATGTCTTGATTCATAGTCGTCGCAAATGGGACCAGCGATACCGGAACTCGGCGTTCCAGGATGCCGGATCGCACCACGAGCGCCACACTGTTCGCTGGCACCAACAAGGTCGCAGAGCCAGCTACTGCGGCGTCAGTGATGTGATCCTGAGTATCGACGAGCAAGCTCATACCCATGTCCTTTGGGGATAGCCACGGGATCGTTCCCGATTCCCAGAACTCAGGCTTCCGCTTGGAGGGTGTTCCGCCACCAAACCATTGGCCGAGTTCCCCAAGCGTGGCCCATCCCCACCCTGTAGGCAATGCCCGCTCCGTCACGCGATCAGCTCCGTGTTCAACTTGTTCAACAACTGCAACGCAGCCTCTCTGCTCGTGATCTTGAAGTCGGCCGCGAACCTCTGGCTGCCGCCGAGGTCGCTGAATGGGATCTGGTCGAGGTCGGTAATCTCCACGGCCACATTGGTTTTCACCACATCCACGATGGTTCCGAGCCAGCGGCGCTGTTGGTCGGTGTACTCGACGCCCCGCCGCTGCTGCTCGATCAGCCACGACTTGAGCCGGTCCTCCACTTCGGAGGCGAACGGCCGGATTTTCGAATCGTCCTGTGCTCCGGCGTCCTTGGCAAGCTCGAAGCGCAGGATCGACACCAGGTCCGGCACCTCAACCTTGTGGTCTGGGTCGGCTAGCTCGCCGAGGTCGGCGTACGCGCGCCACAGTGTCTCGATGCTGCCGATTGCGGGCACCCGCGCCACCTGCTCGGCGAGGGCCTTGAGCTCGGAGTACGTTGGTCGGCCGGGCGCGCTGCCGTGCAGTACCTGCAGCACCGTGATCTCGTCGCGGTGGTCGGCCAGGTACTCGCGGAACGAGCGGACCGGCTCGTGCGTGCCCTTGCCGTACGCGACGCGGTTGGTGCCGAGCAGTGTGTCCGCGTTGACCTGATCGAAGATCAGGTCCTTCTTCCGGCGGATGTCGAGTATCGCCCTGCGCAGCTCCGGGTTGTCTGAAAGTGGGGCGACGCCGTCGTGAATCTGCTCGGCAACTTCCGCTTTCCCGCCGCGCTGCTCGGCATCCAGTACGGCATCAGTATCGCTGGCGTTGGCGATCCGCTTCGCGATCTCGCGTAGCTCGACGCCGTCCGCGACTTCAGCCAGCTCGGCGGACTCCACGGGGTCGAGCTGTGAGGCCAGTTTCGCCAGCCGCACCGCCAGGCTGGAGGCCTCGTCGGGTGTGATCGTCAGGGTGCCTGCCTTCTGTAGCAGCTTCTCCAGCGAGACGGACGGGTCACGTTCCATCGGCGTGGCGTCCACCAGGGGCGACTCAGTGACGCCGACCGCGTCGATGATGACGAACCGGTCCTTCTTGAAGCCCTTGGCAACATCCGGGGTTAGTGCCGCGTAGTCGTCCGCCCCGATGATCCTGGAGCCGCGGCCCTTCATCTGCTCGAAATACACCGCGGAGCGCACCGACCGCAGGAAGAACACGCACTCGATGGCGCGCACATCGGTGCCCGTGGCGATCATGTCCACCGTCACCGCGACTCGCAGCGACGGGCTGTTGCGGAAGTCCTGCAGTAGCCGTTTGGGGTCGTTGCCCTCGCTCTTCGACTTGTAGGTGATCTTGGCGGCGAAGTCGGCGCTCTCGTTGAAGACCTCGCGCACCTGCTCGACGATCATGTCTGCGTGCGCATCGGTCTTCGCGAAGATCAGTGTCTTCGGCACCGCTGACCGGCCCGGGAAGATCTCGGTGTAGAGCCGGTCGCGAAACGTTGTAAGTACCAACCGGATCTGGTCCTCGCTGATCACGTCCCGGCCGATCGCGTTGCCGGTGTATGAGAAGTCCTCCTCGAGTTCGAGGTAGCGCTGTGCCCGGGTTCGGCGGTCGCGCACCGGGACGACGGTCTTCGCGTCGATCGTGGCCCCCCGTTCGGTGATCTCCGTGCGGATCTTGTAGACGTCGAACGGGACGTTGACCCCGTCGATCACCGACTCCTCGTACGTGTACTCGCTGACCAGGTTCTGATCGAAGAAGCCAAGTGTCTGCTTGGTCGGGGTGGCGGTCAACCCGATGATCGGGGCGTCGAAGTAGTCCAGCACCGCGCGCCAGCGCCCATAGATGGAGCGGTGGCATTCGTCGACGATGATCAGGTCGAACGCCTCCGGCGGCACCTCCGGGTTGTAGACCGCGTCCACCGGCGAGTCCGGCTCGACGGGGTCGCCGTCAACGTCGTCGTCGATATCCGCGTCGGGTAGGTCCTTACCCTGCAGCATCAGGAACAGTCGCTGGATGGTGGAGATCGCGACGTTCGTCGATCCGAGGACGGCGTGGCCGCCGAGGCGCTGCACGTTGTAGATGTCGCCGAAGCGGCGGCCGTCGTCGATCGGCACATAGTTGTCGAATTCGGACTGGGCCTGCTCACCCAGGTTGTTGCGATCGACGAGAAACAGGATCTTCGAGGCTCCCGCATGCTTGATCAGCCGGTAGCTCGACGTGACGGCGGTGAACGTCTTGCCGGCACCGGTGGCCATTTGCACCAGACCGCGTGGGCGGTTATCGGCCAGAGACTTCTCGATACCCTCGACGGCTTGGATCTGGTTGGGGCGCAGCCCCTTCGGATCGAGATCCGGAAGGTGCTGCAGGCGAGCGCGGAAGGTCGGCGCGTCGGGACGCTCGTCGGCCTGCTGCATCCACGCTTTGATCGTCTGTGGCTTGGCGAAGGTGAAAATCTCCCGCGACCGCGGTTTCGGGTCAAGCCGGTTGGTGAACCGGGTCTCCGCACCGGTGGACTCGTATAGGAACGGCAGCGGCTTGCCGCGCCTCCAGGCCGCGAACTGATCCCCCTTCCTCAGCCCCGCCGAGTACTTCGCGGTCTGCTGCTCGACTCCAACGAGCGCGGTGCCCTCACGTTTGGCCTCGATGACGCCGACGATCTTGCTGTCGACATACAGAAGGTAGTCGGCATAGCCGGTTGCGAGGCGGAACTCGCGCACCGCGACGCCGACCCCCGCGGACGGGTTGACATCGGCGTAGTCCTGGACCACCCAGCCCGCCGCGGTGAGCTGGGCGTCGATGATGCGGCGTGCCTGCACCTCATTGAGCGGGGGACGGCGACGGAATGCCTTGGAGAAGGAGCTGCCGGTGGCAGCCGACACCTTCGCCAGTTCGCGGGAGGCGAGCGCGCCCGAGTCCTGCAGCGCCGCGAGCTGCTGCTCGAGTGCAGCCAATCGCACGGCGACCGTCATCTCTCGCTGCCGAGCGTTCGCGAGTTCCACCTCCGCGGCCAGGCGCGCCTCTGTCTCCGCCGCCTGGGCGGTCTTAGCTACGTCGAGCACGGTCAACGTCTCGGTCAGTTCGGTCTGCGAGGCGGCGAGCCGGCGGTTGATCGTGTCGAGCTGAGCCTGATCCCCTGCCTCGACGACCTGTGGCGGCGAAGGGGGCCGCGGCGCGATGAAGCTGCGGGGCTTCTGATCGTCGGGGGACAGAGCGAGCCTCAGCAGGTTGCCGAGCTGCCAACACTGCTCCACCGACCGCAATGCGAAGCGGACGTTGAAAAGGTGACTGTGGGTGGCCTCGTTGCCGATCTTGCGGATGTCGTGCAGTGCGTCAGCGGCGGCTTGGGTGAGCACCCCCGCGCGTTCGAGGGCCTTGATGCGGTCGATCTGCTTAGATCCGTCGGATCGGGTGCCGCTGCGCCGGATCAGCTGCTCGGCGAGCACCTCACCGAATTGGCGGCATTTGATCAGCGCGCCGTTGGGGTCGGTGTAGACACTGGACTCGGCGCCAGCCCCGTAGATGGTGAGCAGCGGTTCGATCGGGGCCAGGGATCCGAAGTTCACCGATTCTCGGGCAGCGTCGAGCAGTCTCGGATCTACGGTCGACATTCGGCTCCCCTACGTGGTGTTGTTCGCAGGCAGATCCTAGTGGACCCGCCGGTCCGTGACCTGCATCGACACCGTGATCGACGAACGGGTCTCTGAAATCCGAGCCGCGCTCAAGTCACCACCTGATCGCCGTCCTGCGCCAGTTAGGGCTCGATGCCGTCGATCGAGATCTTCCTGAAGGATGCTTTTTCGACACCATCAACGCCCCCGCGGACTTGGGCCGGGCACCTCGTGGCCAGATCATCATCGGCTATCGCCGCAGGCACTGAGCACGCGATGGCTTTCGAACGACGGCGTAGTCCACCCCCCGGCGCACCTCCGCGTCTCATTACCTTGGAATTGAGACACCCGGCCGTTCGGGTGTGAGATCGAGCTTTGCCCCAGCTCGTCGTGTCTCAGAAGTACGTACCAAAACTAGCGTCCCAAGATTGTTCAATGAGATAACTTATGAGACGGTTCGGGCATGAGCACAGTGACCCGCACCGGACACCTCGTCGGCTATGCCCGTGTCAGCACCGGACACCAGACCCTCGACGGACAACGCGACACACTCAACGCCGCCGGCGTGGACCGCATCTTCGACGACGTCATGTCTGGCACCCGCTCGGACCGGCCCGGTCTAGCCGCTGCTCTCGACTACGTCCGCGAAGGCGACACCCTCGTTGTACCCGCCCTCGACCGTCTGGGTCGTTCCTTGGTCGACACGATCAACACCCTCGACGCATTGCGTAAGCGGAGGATTTACGTCCGTGCGCTGCGAGAAGGCATCGATACGTCAACCCCCGCCGGCCGCATGGTCGCCGGAGTGTTCGCCTCGCTCGCCGAGCTTGAACGGGAACTGATCCACGAGCGCGCTGCCGTTGCTCGGGAAGCCGCGAAGGCACGCGGTAAGCAGACCGGCCGTCCGAAGGCGCTCTCGAATGAGCAAGTGGGTGTTGCTCGTCGCATGCGCGAGAGCGGAGAGTCAGTCGCGACGATCACCAAGACGCTAGGCATCTCTCGGGCAACATTCTACCGCGCAATGTCCGACTAATCGGCATGCATTTCACCCGTCAGAACCGCCTTCAGCACACTTTAATATTTTCTAATTTGTTGGTAATCAATACTTTTGGAGATAAATACCTGCACTATGACAAACTGAACCTAGTGCATCAGCATGACTGGCAGCGCGCATTACTTGCACCGGCATACTTGCGCCGGCAGTAGGCACGCGAGGACAACCTCGGCCACTGGTGATGATCGGCACCTACAACCCGACCATTGGCATCGAGCACGAGGCTGGATCGGCCGGGCCCGATTGGGCGATGCCCAGTTGCGGAAAACCCGAAAGGTGCCTACGCACCCAACCCATTACCGTCCGAACCAATCGGCCGAGAAGAGCAGAGTTCCGGCATCATCGATCATTCAGCGCTGATACTCATGTGCTCTTTTACCATATCGACTGAAGCACAACATCTCTCACTACCTCGCCTTACATCAAGACGAACTCACTGGGTTATCGATCCACTCAACAGGCCGTCTCGCCTCACTGAGTTGGATCCCGAAACTGAGTTGGTTCCCGAAGCTGGTAGAAAACTCGCCGACGATTCTGGGTGAAGACGTCCTCCTGCAGTCGTGTCGAGGGAACGACCAGCCCTACATCCTGCAGGTTCTTCAAACCCACCTTTCGAGTATCCACCGACAACCCATACCGTTCCTTGAAATTGCTAGGGCTGATCCAAATTCCAGTACCTCGACGACTCGGCGCATCTTCCGCCAACAGAATCAGCAGCATAGCCAAACCTGGACCTTTAAGCGTTTGAATAGCGCCGGCCTTCCACCACATCGCGTCCACCCTGAAGTAGAGATGTTGCTGCAGTTCAGCGGCAGGCGCCTTGCGCCGGCGCGCATAGTTGTAGGCGCGATTAGGTGATTCATAGTCAAGCCCAGTCCCTGCGTCGTCCAACAGGAAGACCGTGGATTCCTTACCTGGATGACGCTCGATACGGACCAAATTATGACGCTCCAGAGCGTTCAGCGCTTCTTGGACACGCCTCGCCCCGTTGATATCGGGAGAGGGGAGGTTCCACAACCGCGCAATGGCTGCCGCCTTGATGTTTGTGCTGTACGGCGGAGCTGAACATCGCCAGATCAAAGAGAGGAATGTAGCAACCCGAACCCGCCCTCCTCGCCCCCCTCGCAAGAGTAATGCGAGGGGCGGCTCCGCAACCCCTTCAGCTAAGCCAGATCGAACGAAAGCTGTCCGGACTGGTACCTGTGAGCGCTTGCTCCGCTCTTCGAACTCAGCGGCCACATGTCGCGAGTCCTCTGTCGCTGCAAACATCGAAAACCTCCGCCAGCATGTAGTATAGAAGTGTTAAGTAGTATTTCCTTAGTAGATGGTACTACAGCAGCTATACAGGTGGTAATAGCTCGACGTATAAGGGCTAATAAGAAACATGCGATGGTCTCAAAAAAGATCTTGAGCTGGACCGATTTGCCAACCGCCCAATTGGCGCACCACTCGCCGGTGCTGGGTTCCAAGTTGCACAAGGTCGCACTCTATGGTAGAGTTATCTCCAGAGTCGATGGTCCACGCAGAAGTCGTGGCACAGCTTGGATTGGCGCTGAGCCCCTCTTTCGGGAATGCGCCCCGAGCCCTTCGACTCCAGTGTGTTTCGTGGTCAAGTCGACGCGTCGACTTGACCACGAAACACACGCATTAAAGGACTGCCGGGTGAATGGCCCTGGGTTCAAAACCAAACAGTCCACAAATCGTCAGGTCGCGGGTTCGAATCCCGTCAGCTCCACCATTTTCATGGGGCTGTAGCTCAGCGGTAGAGCAGGCGAGTGACACACAGGTCTGGAGTGCACCGTGATGGTGCACTCCAGACCTGTTTTACCCCTCATTGGGGACATGACGCAGCCTCTCGACAGATCAAACGAAAAAGAAAGCCGCCGGCACCTGATGGCCTCCGGAGGCTTCGCAAGGCCGGTGTCCGTCTTGCGCCGATCATGCACTTGGTTGGGATGCCGGTACGTCCGACACGATATTCCGCAGGGACTGGGGAACATTGGGAGACGACCCGGCGTAACTCGATCGAGTCAGGGCGCGCTCTTGAAGGGCGTGATGGAAAACATGCGGCCACGTATTCTCTTACTTCTCTGGAATGTCCAAACGACCCAACCGGAGCGATCCTCGACGCAATCAAGATGGCGCACGCACTCGTCTCATGAACCAACAACCAAGACTATCGGGCCGATGATCGTCAGTCTGTGGACTTGGGGTGCCCAGTACCAGCGGCTTTGATCCACAAGGTACGGCGGGCGATGTCGACGAGATACCAGAGTCGCCCGCCTGCGGTGACTTCGTACTGCCATTGCTCCATCGTCGTTCCACCGTGTGCGGCAGTCGCGAGGGCACCTTTGAGTTGGTGATGCCGCGAAGTCGGCGCAGGGGCATCGGGTCGCTCACGTAGCTCGCCCCAGGCCGTCAGGGTGTTCGCCGGCGCCTGCTGGCACAGCGCGTCCCAGCCTTTGACCGCCTCGGTGGTAGCGAACCGCAGATCCCACCCACCGGTGGGATCTGCGGGTGGAGCGACCCGGTCACCGCGTTTGGGACTCACGAAACAACCGGCGCTGCAACGACTCCCAGATCTTCATCAGTGTCGGCCGCTAAAATCGCCGCCAGCTCCGGATCGGCCATCACCTCTGCTGTGTGCCGCCACGCTTCGATCACCTGAACCACCGGGGCTGGGTTGTCGAGCGATTCCGCCGCTCGCAGCGTCGCCACCAAATCGACCACGAACTCCTGCACTTCCGACTTCGAGAGGAAGGCCACCCACGGAAACACCTCGGGCAGCACATCGGTGACCAGCTCACGCACTCCGCCGTCGCGTTGCATCAACGCCACGAACATGCGAGTCGTCACCGACGCCGCCGTGTGCTCAAGTTCGGCCCGCGCTGCCGTGGTCAACACGAGATCTTCGGCGTCTCGCCGCCGCACCAGTAGCGACTGGGCCGGGGACTTCCGCAGTCGCTCGATCGTCGCCTTGCCCTGCAACTGCAGTTCTGAGAACGTCACCTCATACACACCCATACATTAAAACTACTTCTAAAGTCACACCTTGTCGAACCTACCCTTGACTCAAAAACTTGAAAACTGTAAAACTTTAAAGATAAAGCGTTTAAGTGAATAGAGGAGAACCTGTGCACAAGATCGAGATCGATGACGAAATATTCGCACTGCTGCAGCAGTTGGCCGTGCCGTTCGTGGACACACCCAACTCCGTATTACGCCGAGAACTACTTACGGCACAAAAGGATTTGCCGCCCGACAAGTCCGAGCCGACTGATGCGGCAGCCACACAATTCACTCCCGTACTACACAACCGGACCGGCGAGTTGATGCCGTACATCACCTCCGGGAAGATTCGGCCGGACGACATCCTGATCTACACCAAACGCAACGGCGAAAGCTATCGCGGCACCGTAACCAACGACGGATGGATCCGGGCCAACGGAAACACCTACGTCTCGCCCTCCGGCGCACTCAAGGCATGTCTGGGGCACGACGTCAACGGATGGAAAACCTGGACACATCAACGAACGAACCGCCTCTTGGACACGTTCCGAAAGTAAGTATCTCCTGCCTGATCGACATGAAATCAAGTGCAACAACAGGTTCCGATCGAGATATATGTCGGTGGCCGCTGCCATGATGTCGACATGGACCCTCGCGATGAACCGTTGACCGTTCCCGACGACTGCGTTCGATGGTGCGGCGCCCGCGATCACGGGCTAGCGGTGCTCGACGACATGACTCTCGTCGACCTCGACTGGTGGAACACCCGTCTCGATTGCCACCAGATTCCGGTGAGGATCGCCGGCCACGACCGAGACGGACACCAAATAGACACTGGGACAGCCTATTTGAGTCGAAGCGATCTTCAGCGTGAGAGTTGCACCCTCGAATTCGGCGGCCGGCGGGATCTGACCGCTCTCTACCTGTGCGCGGCGTGGCTCTACGCCCATCCGCATAGGGGTCGGGCGCGGCGCTTCGTCGACGTCCGCACCCCGAGCACACCGGAGCAGCCGTTCCGGGTCATCACCGAAGCGTTCGCGGCGTGCGAGCGATCCCCGTCGCTGACCGATGCCGGTCCGTTCCGGCAATGGTCCGGATGGCCGAAAGCCCCCGGAGTCGGTCCGTCACTGTTCTCGTTGTACTGCTGGGCCACCCACCCCGACAACATTCAGCGACCGCAACTTCTCGATCAACAATCCGTGTCGAGTCTGATCCAGCACGGCTGGCTGGAGAACCCGTCGGTCCCCCAGTTCACCGTCGCCCGCTACACCCGGTACACCGACCTGCTCCATCACTGGGCCGCTCAAGCCGGCACCACCGCCGAACTCGTCGAAATGTGGCTCACCCACAGTTGGCGTGCACAGATCGCGGACGCCGACAAGTTGCGCCGCGGTCACCGCAACATCGCCTGAGTCCGCACCCGTCGAGAGCATCGGAAAAGGACTGTCGCCCCCGCATCCCTGGGCAGTCTCAGCCAGCGGGCGGGAGTGCGGTCTCTGCGATGCCCTATCGTCGACGGATGATCGAATCGAGTGCATCGGCGAGGGTGATGCTCTTCTGCAGCAACTGCATGAGCAGTTGATGACTGTGCTCGTCCATCGTGCGGCCCTCCACCGCCATGATCGGTGCGAGCGCGGCGATCTCCGAATCCGCTTGCGCCTCGGTCAAACCTCGCTGCATCGCCACTCCCCTCTTCTCGTTCCGCTGATCCAGTCCTCCATCAATCGATGGTGTGGATCCATCCCGCCACCATTGCGGCCCCTGAGGGGCTCGACAACGAGCCCTGCCATCCTCCATCGTCGCGTGCTGATCCCACACCATTTTCGTGGGCTCCACCGGCATGGAGCGGTACTACCGGCAGATCCGTGCCCGGAACGGCCCGGCTTCGAGCATCCGCCGACGCCGGCTTAGACGTCGGCGACATGGTTTCGTTCGGCCGCGATCTGCTCGGCGGCTGCCAGTTGCACGCACGCCCGAGCGAGTTGTTACTCCCCACTCGGCCGTCCGATCCTCGCGGCCGGGCCGGGGCCGTTCGTGGCTGACACGGGCATCCACAGAACCATGCACAGGGCCGGGCGGTCTGGGCCTGCCCAGAGTGAAACGAGCACCGAGAAGGTCATCGACGCCAATCGGCCACCCGTCGTCGATTTCGACCGCGCCGGGACGTTTCCCATCCTCGATCCGGTGCAACAGCAGTGCCCGACTGGTCCCTGTCCGGCGGGGCGGCCGCGCGGACGGAGGCCACCTCGGACGGGCGTTGTTCAAGTGCCATCACGAGCCCATCCAGGGGTATTCGTGGGCGGGTTCATCAGCATGGACGAGCACAGCCACGACCTGTCCACGCCACCACCCGTCGACCCTTTTTCTTGAACGGATCGGTGCTTCTCGCACCCGCACCCGCACCCGCACCCGCAGCGGCAGCGGCAGCGGCAGCGGCACTATTGACGGACGTTGACGGTACGGATGAGGTCCGCCACAGCGCGCCGTGTTCGGTCGTGTCGGGGGTCGTGGGTGAGTTGGCCGGTGCGCACTCGTTCGGTGAGTGCGGTGATCACTTCCGCGCAGGCGCGAGGACTGCCCAGCACGATGGGCACCGCTGTTTTCGGGTCAGGCGCGGCGGGGCTTTCGGTCCGGTAACTGATCAGGCCCACGGCATGCGGGGGCACGGTTCGGCGGAACGTCGCCCGCAGGTCGTTGATGCCCCGGTACAGCCGGTCGAGGTCTGTGAGGGCGACCTCGTCGGCAACAAGCTTGCGTTGCAGAGCGCTGAGCACCGACAGTGCCGCGTCGATGTCCTCGGCCGCGCGGGCCGCCGCGACGGTCGCGCTCATCCGCTCCTGAACCGGTTTCTCCACCACTCGCGTGTGGTCGCGGATCTGCAACCCGATCGCGCCGCGTTCGGCGGCGCGACGCTCTTCGGAAGCGAGTTTGCGGCACCGATCCGAACACCACCGGGCCGGACGGCCACGTGGCTTGATGGTGACCGGGTTACCGCAGCGTGGGCACACGTTCGGATCCATTTCGTTAGCATAAAACATTTCGTCGCTCGAAAACATTGTCAGTCTTGTTACCTGAATGCAAGAGGTGTGTGGCACCTGTGATGTGCGAGAAAGAACATTCGGGATAGAGGGAGGTAGAGATCGGTAGACGCGTGCAGAAGCACGTTGACAAGCGAGCACGGCCGGGGGAGCAGCGCAGGACGGAGAGTGGGGTCGAGGGCTGCGGGAGGTAAGCCGGGAACGGCACACGAGCCCCGTAGGTTCATCGCCTCGCTGCCGAAGTCCGGAACGGCGTCCCCCGCCCTCGAAAAACATTTCGTCGCACGAAAGTGCGCCCACGCAGTCTGAAATTCAGCAAGAGGTATGTCTGAAATATGGGTGTGTCGTCACTGTCAGTGACGTTCGTTGCCGTGGGCCGTTTTCACGGAGTAGTTCGTTGTCGGCAGGTGGTGCGATGCTCGGAGGTGTGCAAGAAATTCGGGTGAAAGTCAGTCGATGGGAATCGCGTCGACTGTGATGGCGCGCCGGCACCCGAGCACCGGGGTTGGTGCTCCACATCGAGGGATACAGCACCCCTACCCAGACCTACCGAACTCGTGATCTCGACAGCGCCCGCGCAATGGTCCTCGACTACCTTGAGGTGATCGGCGAGCCGGTACCGCCCGATATCGCCATCTGTTGGATCGAGACCGGCGCATAGCCGAGCACCCTCGGCGGCCGGAATCGAAGAACACCGGCACAAGGAACGCAGAGGCGCCTCACGGCTTCGCAGCAGAAACCCAGCGTTGGGCGGGCGCGGATGGTGATGGCGGAGACGACGTGTGAACGATTCACCGACGAATACGATTCCGCACGGCCTGCACCAGATTCTGTCGAGCCGCTCTGCGCGTGACGGACCGTGGCCGAGCTCTCTGTTCGACGGTCATCGAGGTGTCGGTTTCTCGTTGCCCAGCGCAGCGCCCCGGACACCGGGACGCGGCCGGCAGGCCGCAGGTAGCCGACTTAGGGCACCTAAGTTTCGATCTTGCTCCGCCACGCCGCCGACGAGCTCCGCGCGATCGCTCGTGCACCCACCCGACCAGGACGGATTCCAAAACCCCGGGGTTTTGGAATATCTTGCTCCGCTCGACTGTCCATCCACAACTCCACGTACGGTGCAAGATCGAACACTCGGCTTCTCCACTTCGATAGCCCGGCAGCTCTCCAGAGCCCAATCCGGCAAATTCTTTGTAAACGTAGCTCTCTGATGGAGGAGTAGGGGTGCGGATTTGGAATGGAGGCCGGGATACCTGATATGGCTTCGGCACGACGGACCCGAATAATTTTCTATATGGCTTCGGCGTGTCGGACCCGAATAGCAAGCATGCTGCTGCACGCTGTCCCCATGGACACCTCGGGGGCACTGCTACTCAATGACACGCAGTGGGCCGACGAGGTACTCCTCCCACACCGCCCCTACGCGACGAACTACCTCGATCGTGGTCAGTACCGGATGAACCGCGACGACGCCCTGACGATGCGATACGTCGAGCACTCCCCCCATGCACTGCTCGGTTCGATCGTCATCGACTGCGATCACCCCGACGCCGCGATGCGTGCCTTCGAGAAACCCTCGGACCATCCCGCCCCGAATTGGGTCGCCCAGTCCCCCTCCGGACGCGCGCACCTGGGCTGGTGGCTCGGACCCAATCATGTCTGCCGTACCGACTCCGCCCGGTTGACTCCCATTCGCTACGCCCACCGCATCGAGACCGGGCTCAAGCTCTCCGTCGGCGGTGACTTCGCCTACGGCGGGCAACTCACCAAGAACCCCATTCACCCCGACTGGGCAACCATCTACGGCCCGTCCACTCCGTACACCTTGCGGCAACTTGCCACTATCCACACACCCCGTCAGGCGCCCAGACGCCCCGACCGCGCCGCCGGCCTCGGTCGCAACGTCACCATGTTCGATACCGCCCGCAAATGGGCGTACCCGCAGTGGTGGCATCACCGGAACGGCACCGCCGATCAGTGGTTGCGTCTTGTCCTGCAGCACTGTCACGCCGTCAACACCGAGTTCGCCGATCCCCTGCCTTTTGTCGAAGTCCGGGCGACCGCTTACTCCATCGGTAAATGGATCTGGCGCAACTTCGACGAAGGCGCCTACCGCGCACGCCAAGCTCACCTCGGGAGCAAAGGCGGCAAAGCCAGCGCCAAGGTCATGACACCTGCAAAGATCGAAGCAAACCGGAAACGCGCCACCAAATTCGACGAGAAGGCAATGTTGGAGGCGATCATCTAATGCCCGGAGCGAAGAACCCTGTACGCCGCAAGATGACGGCGAGAGAGGCTGCCGAACAGTTCGGTGCTTCGACAAGGACCATTCAGCGTCTGTTCGCCGAGCCGCGGGACGAGTTTCTCGAGCGCGCGAAGGTACGCCGTGACCGCGTGGTGTCGCTACGAAACCAAGGCATGAAATACCGAGACATCGCCGAGGAAATGGACATCACCATCGGAGCCGTCGGACGAATACTGCACGACGCCCGCAAACTCGAAGAGAAGGAAAATCCGGTTAGTGACGCCTGCTGAGCCGTCCCTGTGGCGCCGAACTCTGTGCAGCGGCACGGCAGGCAGCTGGCGGCGTACCGCTGCAGTATCCGAGCGCGTTACTCCACACCACCTATTACGCACTCAACTTCCTCGACCGTGGACATCCGAAGACGTTTCTTACGAGTTGTCAGCTTCTCAAATTGTTAACAAGTTGAAATGATAACTAGAGGGCAAGTTAACAATTTGATAGTCTCAATCGCGAAATCAGCAGGTAGAAGCCGGTATTTATCACCGATTTGAGGGGACATATGACAAGGACTATCGCGTTCGCCAACCAGAAAGGTGGCGTCGGAAAGACAACGACAACCGTGAACATTGCCCGGGCGGCAATCACGGACCATGGCCTCAAGGTGCTCGTCATAGACGCAGACCCGCAGGGCAACGCAACGAAAGTTCTCGCTCCCGAGCATCAAGGCTCTTTGGACTGCTCACTCGCAACTGTCCTCGACAAGGCGAAAAGCACTCCGATGTCCGATGCAATTGTGGCTTCAGAATGGGTCGGGCTAGATGTTGCCCCGGCCGGCAGTGACGATCTTGCCGATGCGGCGCAGAGTTTGGTCACCATGAAGGCTGGCCGCGAGAGCAGACTCAAAAGAGCTATCGCGGAGATTGCGGATCGGTACGACCTCATCCTGATCGACTGCCCGCCGAGCTTGGACCAGTTGCCGATCAACGCATTCACTGCAGCGGACGCTGTAGTGGTCGTCGCGGAACTCGGACAGTTCGCACTCGACGGTCTGGATCGATTGCTCGACACGATCGAGATCATCCAGGAGTACACCAACTCTGATCTGAAGATTGTCGCGACGATCATCAATGATGCCCAGCAGACGAAGCGGATGGAGCACTGGCGAAGCGAACTCGGAAGCATCCTTAAGCAGCTTCCTGTTCCGGTGCCAGTTCTCGATCCCCCGGTTCAGCGGGCAACCTTCATCGCGGAAGCGCAAGAAGCAGGTCGTGGACTAGACGAATGGGGATCCGCCAAGGCTTCCGTCCTTCACCAGACTTACGTCCAGTACCTGACGACAATCCTGGACTCGATGCGAGAAGGGGAAAACTGAGATGGCGAAACCGCAACCGCGTGCGACCAACCTGAGCACCCGCCGTCACAGCCGACATCCTG
>NZ_JBMHHW010000002.1:0-701390 GCF_049739425.1 Rhodococcus sp. 27YEA15 | reverse complement strand
CGCCGCAAACTTTCCAGCCGGCGACACCGTCTGGACGGCGGAGTTCCCCCCGGAGCGGCTTCTCGCGACCGCCAACATAAAACCGAGCATCGAGACCGAGTACATCGCCTTCGCCGAAGAGTTGCACCTGGATATCCACCCCTGATGATCACGTCGTAGCCGAACGCTCGACTGCGTCGTACCGCGGACACCAATCCACCCTGCGCTGGGACTCGGCGTCCGCTCACACAGGTTTGTTGTATCGCTCCCGCCGAGTCGGTGTAATCCCGATTCCCCGCAGCGCCGCATCGCGCCGGGATTTGCACCGACTCGATGCGGCGTGCAGTTTTTCTCACGCGACCTGTAAGTCAACGGCGCTCACGGGTTCCAGAGCCCAGTCCCGAACGCTCCTGTCGTCAACGAAGCGCCATTCCGCCCAGCACTTGTCACAGTCGATGCGCAAGTCGTGCTCCCGGTGGCCCGGAAGGTTGTCGTGCTCTTCGACGATCATTCCGTCGCCGCAGGGACACAGGTACCCGTAGTTTTCCACCGTCCCGGCCCCGGCGCCGTATCCCTCGTGGTCGTACGAATCTCCGCCGACCCGCTCGGTGCGAATGGGAGTCGACGAGGGCTCCGTCCTTATCCACTCCCCGATCGCGGTAACCCCGCGTCGTAGACCTTGAGTGTGAAAACGAGACCTTATGGAATGTCATTGTTGACGACGAATTAGACTATCGGCATCAACTGCGCTAACCATCCGTTAGCACCGAATAATATTCAATTGCTCTTTGTTCACTAACGGAGGAGCACCCCCAGTTGAGTAGGCAGGTTCCAATTTCGTGTCATCGTCCCGTAAGTCTTCGGAATATTTGCCAACGAGCTGAATACTCCATTAACGACAGAAAGTGGAGCGATTAAGCGGAAATACTCAGCAGAAGTTGCTGGCCTAGCCCATTCATCAGGAATTCCATCAATCTCGGCCTTCGCACGTTCCAAATCAGAAAGAACCATTGTCATAATTCCCAAAGTTGGATTGTTTTCCGCTGCCCATACGTCGAGATTGGCAATCTCAGAGTAATAGATCGAGAACAGCCGCCTATATTCCGTCAACTCTGCGATTACATCAGGAACGTCGGCAGTATGCTGGTCGACTGCTATCTCAATCTCATTAAAAGCAAACTGCATTTCGTCTCGAAATTTACTAAACTCAAGGAAAGCGCCATAGTATTTAGGACGCTTTGCCAGCAAAGAAATATAGTTCCAACCGTCACCAGTTCTGGACAAGACATTAGATGTAGGCACATGCACAACTACACTGCCTTGACCCTGCCAGTCTGGTCGAAACCTGGGGAGAACCTCGGAAATCCAGTCATTCAGGCAAATATAATAAATAACCTCAGTGTCCTTATCCACAACAATTAGAAGTACCGGAATAGCGGAACCCATCCGCCGAATAGTTTCAATCTCTTCGACTTCAAGGCTGAAGCTAACAACATCGATCGTTGTTAAATCATATTCACTGTCCCGATCAGATCCTTTTATCCGATTCTTTGCACCAGAGAACGGCTTAATTCTAGCAATAAGGACGCCATCTACAGTTTTTACCTGAGCGAAAAAATGCTCACCTAAGGCATCCCAGCATGAGTCCTCTCCGGGCACCTCGGAGAAGGTTTCAATATGCAGATCGAGTCCGTAGTCTGGGCTAATTTCTCTGACGACCCAATGATCTGGCAGCGACGCCTTGACGAGATCTACCCCGCTTTCTCCGTGAATGTGACTCTTTACTCTACGTTTCGGCCGAGCCGATTTTGATAACGACATGAAGAGATTAAATCAGACGAACAGAGTTAGACAGCGAGCAGGCGAATTAGTACAGACGCTTCCGTGGACCTGATGTGCGCCGGCTTGACACAGGGAACTGCTGCGCGCCAGCTTGACACAGTCGCCAGTACGATTACCTTATGACATGCCCAGGCCAACCTGTCCACGCTCGACAACCCACGGCAGAAGTTCCCGTTTCTGGCAAGATATTTCCTTCGATGCCCCATTCGTAGAGAACACTTCAGTTCAGTGTGGATACGATTTCCGCGTAAATGTCAGTCCGCGCTGCTCACCTCCCTTTCGTGGAGCTCTGTCCGTGGACGCCAAAAGCGCTCACGGCATCCGCATCCGAGCAGTCCAAGCCTTAGACTCCCACGGGTATTCGGAACAGAAAACATACCACCCTTTCTGGAATCCAAAAACACTGGAACACAACACGATTCACAAGCCATGCATGGAGACTCGAAAATCTGGAAACCACCCGCCTCAATATAAGATTCGAGAGCCTCGCTAACATGCTGAGCGAGCGAAGCGCACAACCCTGTCGCTTTCGTGCAGCGACTGAAGGGGTTTGACTCGATGGTCAAGATCGTGAGCGTGGACGAGATCAAGGACTTTCGAATTTTCCACAAATGGAAACCAGGGCCTACTGCACCCGCGCTCGACCACGTAACCCTGGTTCATGCCAACAACGGCAGCGGAAAATCCACACTCGCAAGTCTGCTCAACCCCACCACCAGCTCAACCGGATGGAATGCAGGGGTCACAGTCACGATCGAAGAAGCCGGCACCCCACGCCAAGTCACATCCCCGGACGATCCCTGCTGGCAGAACGTCGTCGTCTTCAACCACGACTACGTAGAGAACGCAGTCCGTATCAAAGACGGCACCACCAACGCCCTTCTCGCGCTTGGTCCGGACGCAGTCCAGCGCCAACTCAATCTGGAAAGGGCTCAGGCCGAGCTGGCAGCAGTCGCTGCAGATCTGACCGAATCCCAGAGCAATGTCACCCGTGCAGATCGTGCGTCGAACGCATATGCCAAAGCGGTCGCGGACGAAATCAACACACCACTCAGCTTCCCCTACGGGCGCGGATTCAACGCCGCCAACATCAAGAGGGAGATCGAAACTGGACTTGATGACGCTGCACGCAAGGACATTGACGAGACGGCCCTTCTCAGTCGAGCTTGCGCAACTGAGAAGGAGTCACTACCGCCTCTACCGACCACGCCCTCTGCGCCACCTGTATCCGTACAGGTGATCCGCGCCGTGCTCACCGAAGTCCCCGTGGCATCGCACTCCGAACACACTGACCTTGCCCCGACTACACGCGACTGGATCGAGACCGGCACCACCTTGCACGACGCTGACGACCCGTGCATGTTCTGCACAGGAATTGTCACGCAAGAACGGCTTATCGAGCTGCAAAGCCTGCTCACACGGGCCGAAAGCAGCCTCTCCGAACGTGCGCGAAGAATGGCGCAACAACTGGAAACCTACAACGACACCGTGCAGCACTGGATGTCGTCTCTACCCCGCTCCAACGCAGGCGTATACGACGACCTCGGCAAGAAATGCACAGACGCACTCGATACCACGCGGATCTCCGGCGAAAAACTCCAACTCGCCATAGCCAACGCCCACGCAGCGCTGACCGCTAAAGCCGAAGACGTCAATGCTATTGCGACTTTCACGATCCAGACCGTCGACACCGAAAAGACCGAGACCCAGGCCGACGCCGTCCAGGAAGATATCAACAATGAATGGCCGACACTCGACATCGAACCGCTTCAAACGGTCATTGCCGAACACAACGCTCGGACAGCAGCGTTCACGAGCGAAAAATCCGCGGCAACAGACCGCTATAAACTGTTCGTTCTCGGATCGCATCGCGAGCAATACCGAGCTGTCCACGCCAATCTCTCTGCGGCACAAGAACAACAGCGCCAGCTCGTCGAAGAATCCACACGACTCAAGGACCTCATCGGAGACCTCAGCGGCGGAGAATTCGACCCCAGTCCAGGCGTCACGTGGCTCAACGACGAACTAGGCCGCCTCCTCGGACGCAACGACCTCCAACTCCAAGTGCTCGACGATCAGAACTATTCCATCACCCGTTACGGAGCGAAAGTCGAACACCTCAGCGAAGGCGAGAAGACTGCACTCGCTCTCCTGCACTTCCTCGGCTCCCTCGATCACAAAGGCCGCGACCCCCAAAAACTGTGCGTAGTCATCGACGACCCGATCTCGAGCCTTGACAGCGACATCGCCTTCGGCGTTTCCGCTGCGCTTTGGGGATACCTTCTCGGCATCCTCAACTGCCGCTGCGGCAACGACGAAACCTGTGAATGCGGAGACGGTAAGCGCATGCGCGTCGATCAACTCATTCTCTTCACGCACAACTTCGACTTCTTCCGGCACTGGTCCAACCAACTCGACCGCCTACCAACAAATCTCGTCAACAACAGCAGAAAGAACAAGAACAGCGGTCTGAGCTACGTGCAGCTCGAACTGCGGCCTCGCTGGCGCACCACCGGCACCGATCCCCGCCGCGTACCCGTATGGTCCACCTTCGGTGCTACCGGACGGCCATATGGGAGCCCCGGTGCCGACGGATACAAAGAACGCACGCGTTTGCGGTCTGAATACCATTTCCTCTTCCACCGGTGCGCCACCGCATTGACAACCCTGAACGCCGGTTCAGCAACCGTCGACGAGCAGATGGATGCCGAATCCCTGCTCCCCAACGCCAGCCGGCGTCTTCTCGAAGGCTTCCTCGCACACCGGCACCCCGAAAAGATGGGCGGCAAGTTTCGCGACAGCCTCAAAGCCGGACTACCCGACAACGCGGACAACCCCACCCGCGTCATCCTCGACACCTACCTCAACAGGTACTCCCACAACGAAGAAACCACCATGGGAACAACCCTGCACCGCCCCGAAACGACCAAGATGCTCGCCTTCGTCTTCGACTACCTGCACCGCCTCGACCCCCATCACTTCCACGGCATGTGCACAGCCCTAAAACTCGACCCCCGTCAACTCCTCCCCACACGAACCACCCCGTACTCGCCAGAAGAACTCGCAGGCAGAACACTGTGCCTCGACAACACATGCCCACTCACACCCTGGCAGAGCACACCCACACCGAGCCAACCGTGATTCGGTGTAGGTGACGATTATGTGGGCCGTCTGGCGAGGGTGGCCTTGAGCAGGCGTAGCCGCGTGCAGAAACTGCCACGCCTGCTCGATTACCTCTTGACGTGGCACGCTTTCACCAGAAACCAAAGTCCGCCGCTGCTCCGCCGTCTTAAACAACCCCCGCTGCCAGTCGTTGGGACGAGCAACTTCTCGGGACGGTTCGATCTTGATCCCTACCCCCAAAGCATCCGACAAGATCAAGTGCGACCATATTCCAGCACATGCTCCAGCTGTCGACCTGCCCCTCCCTGGGCCCTCGATATACGGGCACATCGTCGACGCTAGCGTCGACGATGTGACATACGACCTCACCCGCCTCGGTAATGCTGCACAAGGTGCACCCGAGCGTGGCCACGCAACCGCACTTCGGCCACTGCCTCACCCCGTGCAGGCTCGACCGAGTTCACTCCATCAATTCCGTGAACCCCGAACCCTGTTCAATGCCCCCGACAGCAACCACGCCCCGGATCGCCAACCACAGGTCACTGGCGCGCGCTTCGCGGCCGCATCACCGGCGTATGCCTTCCGCGATGCGCTGACCTTGGATCCTATCGCTCCACTTCTGCAATAATCACTCCTTAGCTGTTATTATCGCAGTATGCGCAGTGGCAACAAGCTCATCGACCTGGCAGACCTCGCCGCCAGCCAATGGGGCCTGTTCACCACCGCACAGGCCCGGGCTATTGGATTCTCCGCCCAGCGCATCGCTCGACTCGCCGACCACGGAACGATCGAGCGACTCCGCCACGGGGTCTACCGGATCAGCGGCGCACCGAGCGTCCCTCATGAACAACTACGCGCGGCGTGGCTGTTGATCAAGCCGGCAGTTGCTACGGGCGAACGGCTCGATGCCGACCATCCGGGCGTCGTCTCCCACCGCTCCGCCGCCAGACTTCACGACCTCGGCGACCTTGACGCCGATGTCATGGAATTCGCCGTCGCCGGTCGCAAGCAATCCCGCCTCACCGACGTCCGGTACCGGATCGCCCGTGCAGGGCGGGACCGGTGGACCCTTCTCGACGGCCTCCCTGTCAGCACCGTCCTCGCCACTATCGACGACCTCGCTGCCGACCACCTCGACGGTGGACACCTCGCCTCCGTCGTACGCGACGCCGTCACCACCAACCTCGTCGACACCGATGACCTGATCGCTGCGTTGGGGCAACACGCGCACAAGTACGGCATCACACCCGGGGACGGCGCAGGTCTGCTCGACCGGTTACTGACCGAGGCCGGGATACCGGAGTCGACGCTGGCATTGAGTCGCCGCCTCGTCGCCGGCGGCACGGCCGCCGATATCGCAGCCACCGTTTCCCCCTGACGCGAAGGAACACATGAGCACCGACAGGCCGCCCCGCAGCAGCAATCCGGCGGCATTCAACCGCTCCCTCAAGGACCGGATCCGCAACGAAACCACGCCCCGAGGCCGCAGCACCGAACAACTACGACACGAGTTCTTCCTCCAACGCTTCCTAGCCCGCGTGTTCTCCGCCCCCGGTGAGCGCTGGCTACTCAAAGGAGGCGCCTCCCTTCTGGTACGCAGGCCTGACGCCCGATACAGTCAGGACATCGACCTGCTGCACACCTCCGCCGCCGTCGCCGACGCGCTGTCCGAACTCGTCGCGATCACCGAAACCGGCAGCGATCTCGACCCGTTCCGGTACGTGTTCGACACCCCGCGGCTGATGTCCGGCGGCGTATCCGGAGCCAGCGTGAAAGTGAAGGTCTACCTCGGCGCCGTTCAACTCGCCGACTTCCCCATCGACCTGTCCACCGAACTGGTGCCGGTCGGCGAAATCGACTACCAGCTGCCTCGCCCGGTGGTCGAGATGGACGAGCTCGCGCCCATGCCGAAGTTCGCTCTCTACCCACTGCCCCAACAGGTTTCCGACAAGGTGTGGCGCAATGTACGAACGGTACGGCGATCTGCAACAGCCCTCCACGCGCTACCACGACCTCGTCGACCTCGCACTGATCGTGACCACCTGGACCCTCGACGCCGCTCTCACCTGCACTGCCCTGCACCAAGAATCCACGCGGCGCACGCTGACACTTCCTACCGCCCTCGATGTGCCTGCACCATCCTGGACTGCCGGCTACGCCAGAATCGCCAAAACCGTATCCGGCCTTCCCGAACACGCACGCACCATCGACGGCGCACTGCGCATCGTCGGTCGATGCCTCGACCCACTGCTCGGCCGGCACCTCCGCACCGGCGCATGGGACCCGATCGAATCGAACTGGTCAATGTCCTAGTGGTTATCGAGGCGTGGTTATCGAGACAGCCTGCGGGTGTCGGGTTATGACGTGCGGCAGCGTAGCTGCGAGCTATCGAGTCAGATCGATAAATGATTTTGCCTGGTCGGCCGTTGGAGAACGAGTCCACGAAAGCCGCCGCTAGCTTCTCGAATCCGGGCAATACGGATTGCACGGCCTCCACCTGCCCGGAACCAAGGAGTGCCCCGAGCAGTGCTTCTACCTCAGCGGCCCGGTCCATGTAGTCGAGAACGACGAATCCTTGCACAAGGATGCGCTTGGTGAGCAGTTGGCCGAAATTGCTTGGCCCAGAAGCCCTTTCGGTCAGGTTGTAGCCGTCGATCAGAGCACACAGCGCGATGTGAGCGCCTGCCCGGGCCTCGGGCGCGGGACCGTGCCGGCGCATTTGTTCGCGTACCAACTCGAATACGGTGGCATCTCGAGGTTGGTTTGGTCGGGCACCGATGACGCGGTGCTGTGTCATCAATGCGACTTCGCCGACTGTACCAACCCGGCACACATGCAGTTGGGGACCAATCGCAGCAACCGCACCGAATACGAGCGCCGGCGACGCAACATCCCCAGCCCACTCGCCGACGTCCGCGGCCCGGCGGGTCGCACTCGCACCGCCGCTGCCGCGATCCGTATCGCGAGCAGAAATTCGACGTCGACAGGGTCGAAGAACTCATCGGTGCGGCCGAGGCTGCAGGACGTCCGCTCTCACTCTGGTAGCGACCCTGCCACTCGATACTGACAACGCACGCTCACTGTGTACGTACTTCGTTGCAGTGCAGCATCTTTCATATACATCAAGACAAAATATATTCTATGGGCGATGACCACCGATGCAAATACCGTTTCCCTATAGACATCGACAACGAAATTCGTCCGATCGTCCCGCAGCCGTTTCGCCTATGCCCTACTGTCCGTTCGATGTATCGCAACGAGCAGAACTGGGACGCGCCACTACAGAAGTCCTTTGGAAATGTCCAGACAGAGCACGGAGACTCATGCTCGAAGAAACCACACTGAGACCATCCGAAGGGGCTGACGGAAATGACACCGAAGTAGTACCTCGCGCTATCGGAATGACACCCCAGACGTGACCTCCAACGACTGGATCACCAACAGGGTTTCGGACCTTGATACCTCGACTGCTACCCGTAGCCGATGGGGAATCTCCCTCGGCTGCAAGAAATTTCACCACACGCTGAACAAAGTATTGGGCCCAGCTCGGGGCGAATGAAAATATACGTCCGCGGGTTCTTGTGAGAAGTCAGTGCCCAGACCACTGCGCCCGCTCCTTTCTCGAGAACGCCGATACCCCCGCACGAAAGTCGTCACTGCCGTACACGTGGCGGACGATGTCGGCAGATTCCGGCAATCCGGTGTTGCGGATCCGCCGGAGCACTTCACGGGTAGCCGACATCGTCAACGGTGCGGCTGCAAGCAGGTCGCCGATCACCTGCATTTCCAGGTCGCCGAAGTCGTCGCGGTCTGCAACTTCTTCCACGAATCCGATCTCGGCTAATTCGGTTGCTTGTAACATCCGTGCCCGCGCCACCATGGACATGAGCCGCGCGGATCCGATTCGCGCGGTGAGCAGGGCAAGAGGATATGCGGACAATGTATTTCCCAAGGTTCGTGCGATCGGCAAACCGAAGGACGAGGTTGTCGTCGCGATCCGGACATCGCACGCGGCCGCCAACAACAACCCCGCTCCTGCGCAGACGCCGTCGATCACCGCGAGTGTCGGTACTGGCACCGTCTCCAGCGCATCGAGGATCGAGACGAACTGTTCCTCGTATGCCACCCCGTCTTGCCCCGTTGAGAATGAGCGGAAGTGCGCGATATCCGAACCGGCGGCAAACGCCCCGCCTGCGCCCCGTAACATCAGTAGCCGGGTAGTGGGATCTGTGTTCACGTGTGCACAGACCTGACCGAGACTCGCATACATCTCGGGTGTCAGGGCGTTGAGCTTTTCAGGTCGATTGAAGGTAACCGTCATGATCGCGTCCGACTTTTCGACGATCAGGTTGCATGTCACGGTCCGAGGTTCAGTCAGTATCGAGCTCGTTGTCATAGCGTCCTCAACAGGTTGCGGATCTGGTATCGACAGGAATGTGGTCGATGTCGTATTGACTGATCCATTAGACGCTACCTTCATACTGTGCATGTTGAAACATGTTGTGTAAGCGTATTTTTGCGGTGCACTTGACTCGATTCTGAGAACTCTGTGAACTCCCGTTCGGGCTCTCGTCGGGTGATATCGGTCGGATGTGAACTCTCTGGATGACTACCTTTCCTTTGGTTCATTCCTTCCCCCGATTGATTCCGATATTCCTGCTGCGCTCTGCCCGGAGGGGATGGAAAAGGAGGCTCCGCGTAGCTGGCGTACATCACCGACAGATACATGCGTGGCCCCCGCACCGAAAGGTGGTGCAGGGGCCACGGTCCGCGTCGCGCGGACGCTGTTCGGGTCAGCCGATGACTACGAGCAGGTCGTTGCCTTCGACCTGTTGTGGTCCTCGTAGCGTGACGCGCGAGATAATTCCCGCGATCGGGGCGGTGATCGCCGCTTCCATCTTCATTGCTTCGATCGTGGCCACGGTGTCGCCGGCCTCGATCTTCTGGCCTTCCTTCACCGCGAGCGTCACGACGCCCGCGAACGGTGCCGCCACGTGGCCCGGGTTGTTCTTGTCGGCCTTCTCCGCCACCGGTACGTCACTGGCAATGGAGCGATCGCGGATCGAGACCGGCCGCAATTGGCCGTTCAGGATGCACATGACAGTGCGGTAGCCGCGCTCGTCGGGCTCGGAGATCGCCTCGAGCCCGATTATCAGTTCCACACCGGGAGCCAACTCGACCCGGTGTTCGTCGCCGCGCCGCAGACCGTAGAAGAACTGGTTTGCCGAAAGCCGCGACGTGTCGCCGTACTTCTCGCGGTGTTCGAGGAATTCCTTTGTCGGGCCGGGGAACAGCAGACGGTTCAGCGTCGCCTGACGGTCCTTCGACGAGCCCTCCAGCAGTATCTCGTCCTCGGCGGACAATGTCGCTTCCGGCTTGGCCTGGCCACGTCCTTCGAGTGCCTTGCTGCGGAACGGTTCCGGCCAGCCACCGGGAGGCGTACCGAGTTCACCGCGCAGGAAACCGACCACGGAGTCGGGAATGTCGAACTTCGCCGGATCTGCGGCGAACTCCTCCGAAGGCACGCCGGCACCGACAAGATGGAGCGCGAGGTCGCCGACGACCTTCGACGACGGCGTCACCTTCACCAGATGCCCGAGCATGCGGTCTGCGTCGGCGTACTTGGCTTCGACCTCTTCGAACCGGTCGCCGAGGCCGAGAGCAACGGCCTGGGTGCGGAGGTTGGAGAGCTGACCACCCGGGATCTCGTGCGTGTACACACGTCCCGTCGGAGCCGGTAGCCCGGATTCGAAGGGCGCGTACACCTTTCGCAGCGCCTCCCAGTACGGCTCGAGGTCGCACACGTTCTGCAGGTTCAGTCCGGTGTCGAACTCGGAGTGCGCGGCAGCGGCGACGATGGCCGAGAGCGCAGGCTGGCTGGTGGTTCCGGCCAGTGCCGCCGAAGCACCGTCGACTGCGTCGGCGCCCGCCTGCCACGCGGCGAAGTACGTGGCCAACTGTCCACCGGGGGTGTCGTGCGTGTGGACGTGAACCGGCAGATCGAAGTTGCTGCGTAGCGCCGTCACAAGCTTGGTGGCCGCCGGAGCGCGCAGCAGGCCGGCCATGTCCTTGATCGCGAGCACGTGAGCGCCGGCATCGACGATCTCTTCGGCCAACTTCAGGTAGTAGTCGAGCGTGTACAGCGTTTCGTTCGGATCCGACAGATCGCCGGTGTAGCTCAACGCCACCTCGGCGAGGGCCGTTCCGGTCTCACGCACCGCGTCGATGGCAGGGCGCATCTGGTCGACGTTGTTGAGCGCGTCGAAGATTCGGAAGATGTCGATGCCGGTGTCGGTGGCTTCCTGAACGAATGCGCGCGTGACCTTTTCGGGATACGGCGTGTAGCCCACCGTGTTTCGGCCGCGAAGAAGCATCTGGAGGCAGATGTTGGGAATCGCCTCGCGGAGTGCGGCAAGCCGGTACCACGGATCCTCGTGCAGGAAGCGAAGTCCCACATCGTAGGTCGCGCCGCCCCAGGCTTCGATCGAGAGCAGTTCCGGCGTCAACCGCGCAACGTGCCCGGCAACTCCGAGCAGTCCGCTGGTTCGAACTCGCGTGGCCAACAACGACTGGTGCGCGTCACGGAAGGTGGTGTCGGTGACGCCGACGGCCTTCTGCTCACGCAGTGCCTTCGCGAAACCTTCGGGTCCGAGTTCGAGCAGGCGCTGACGGCTACCGGCAGGAGGAGGCGTCGAAAGATCGATCTTGGGCAGCTTGTCCTGCGGGTACACCGCCGAGGGCCGCTCACCGTGCGGCTTGTTGACCGTCACATCCGCGAGGTAGGTCAGGATCTTCGTGCCGCGGTCTGCCGAAGAACGCAGAGTCAGCAACTGAGGACGTTCCTCGATGAAGGAGGTTGTCACGCGTCCCGCCCGGAAGTCCGGGTCGTCGAGAACCGCCTGCAGGAACGGAATGTTGGTCGAGACGCCACGAATGCGGAACTCGGTGACCGCGCGGCGAGCTCGCGCCACAGCGGCTTCGAGGTCGCGACCGCGACAAGTGAGTTTGACCAGCATGGAATCGAAGTACGCTCCGACCTCGGCTCCGAGCGTGGCGCCGCCGTCCAAGCGGATACCGGCTCCGCCCGGGGTGCGGTACGCGGTGATACGGCCGGTGTCCGGGCGGAATCCGTTTGCCGGATCCTCGGTCGTGATGCGGCACTGCAGCGCCGCGCCGCGAAGCTTGATCGTCTCCTGTGACAGACCAAGTTCTGCAAGCGTCGAACCGGACGCGATCTTGAGCTGCGACTGGACCAGGTCCACGTCCGTCACTTCTTCGGTGACGGTGTGCTCGACCTGAATTCGCGGGTTCATCTCGATGAAGACGTGGTTGCCGCGCTTGTCGAGAAGGAACTCGACGGTGCCCGCGCACGTGTATCCGATCTCCTTCGCGAAGGCGACGGCGTCGGCACAGATCTTGGCGCGCAACTCTTCCGAGAGATTGGGCGCCGGAGCTAGCTCGATCACCTTCTGGTGGCGACGTTGCAGCGAGCAGTCACGCTCGAAGAGGTGGATGACGTTGCCCTGCTCGTCGGCGAGGATCTGCACTTCGATGTGCCGGGGGTCGATGACGGCCTGCTCGAGGAAGACCGTCGAATCGCCGAAGGCCGACTCCGCTTCGCGTGCTGCGGCTTCGATCGATTCCTTGAGCTGTGAGCGCTCCGCAACGCGGCGCATTCCGCGCCCACCGCCGCCTGCGACAGCCTTGACGAAGAGCGGGAAGGTCATGTCCTCGGCGGCTGCGAGCAACTCGTCGATGTCCGCTGACGGCTCCGAAGACGCGAGCACCGGGAGACCGGCGGCCTTTGCCGCTGCGATGGCCCGAGCCTTGTTTCCGGTCAACTCGAGGATCTCGGCGGACGGGCCGACGAACTTGATGCCTGCCTCGGCACACGCCGCCGACAAATCCGGGTTCTCGGAGAGGAAACCGTAACCGGGGTAGATGGCGTCGGCTCCGGCGCTCTTGGCGGCGGCAACGATTTCCTCGACCGAGAGATACGCGCGAACGGGGTGACCCTTCTCCCCGATCTGGTAGCTCTCGTCTGCCTTGAGACGGTGGATCGAATTCCGATCCTCGTACGGGAACACCGCGACGGTTCCGGCACCTAGTTCGTAGGCGGCGCGGAAGGCACGGATCGCAATTTCGCCGCGGTTCGCGACGAGCACTTTGGAGAACATGGACTGCGGAACCTCACTGTCGGGTGTTGCCGCTGAGACATGGCAACACAGCGACCCGCACCGAGGGTTCGGTGCGGGTCGGGGTGATTCAAATAAGGAAGCGCCCCGGGGTGCAGGAGACGGTGATGCCAATAACCGAACCCCGGGACGCTGATCGTGGGCTCAGGCCACCACCGCGCGCTGGGGCACGCCGGTGTATTCGCTGAGCGGTCGGATCAGGGCGTTGGATTCGCCCTGCTCGATGATGTGGGCTGTCCATCCCGTAATGCGACTCATCACGAAGATCGGTGTGAAGACCTCGATATCGAAGCCCATCAGGTAGTACGCAGGTCCAGTGGGGAAGTCGAGGTTGGGTTTGATACCGGTGGCCTCGTTCATGGTGCGTCCGAGGATCTCGTACATCTGGACCCACTTCTCGCCGCCGGTGTGAGTGGCGACGTCGAAGAAAGCTTTCTTCATCGTGGGTACCCGTGAGTCGCCGTTCTTGTAGACGCGGTGACCGAATCCCATCACCTTGTCCTTGGCCGCCAGTTTGCCGCGCATCCAGTCCTCAGCCCGTTCGGGTTCACCGATCTCGAGCATGTCGTGCATGACAGCCTCGTTGGCGCCGCCGTGCAGGGGGCCTTTGAGGGTTCCGATGGCGGCGGTGACGGCGCTGTAGATGTCGGAGAGCGTCGAGGTGACGACACGCGCGGCGAAGGTGGAGGCGTTGAAGCTGTGCTCTGCATACAGGATCAGCGAGACCTCGAAGGCCTTCACGATTTCCGGGTCCGGGACCTTCCCGAAGCACATGTTCAGGAAGTTCTCGGCGAAACCGAGGTGGCTGTGCGGGGCAATCGGGTCGAGACCGCGGCGACGACGATGATCTGCGGCAACGATGGTCGGCAGGACCGCCATCATGCGCAGCGACTTCTCGCGGTTGGCCTTCGGTGAATTGTCCCATTCCTCCGGATCTTCCGCCCCGAGGAAGCTGATCGCGGTCCTCACCACGTCCATCGGGTGGCAGTTTTCCGGCATCTTCGTCACCAGTGAAAGCAGCGAACGATCTGCCCGACGACTGGCGCGTTCGCGCTGACAGAACAGCTCGAGCTGCGTATCCGAGGGTAACTCGCCGTTCCACAGCAGGTAGGCGACCTGCTCGAAGCTGCAGTTGGCGGCGAGGTCCTGGACGGCGTAGCCGCGGTAGGTCAACGAGTTGGTTTCGGGAACGACTTTGGAGATCGCGGTGGTGTCGACGACGACACCGGCGAGTCCCTTGTAGATCGTCGGAACTGCTGTTTCGGGTAGTGCAGACATCACTGACTCCTTCCCAACGTGAAATTGAAGATTCCGGCATCGAATTCGTTGTAGCGCTCGTACTCGAGCACCTCGTACAGGCGCGAGCGCGTCTGCATCTGGTCGAGCAGCCCCGCTTGGGTTCCTGTCGAGTGGATCTCTTGCAGTCCTTGCTCGATTGCACCCATTGCCAGGCGCAGCGTGGTGACCGGGTAGATGACCGCGTTGAAGCCGATATCCTCGAGCGTCTTGGCCGGGATCAGTTGCGATTTGCCGAACTCGGTCATGTTTGCCAGCAGCGGGATCTGCACTGCGGCGCGGAACTTCTCGAAATCGGCTTCGGTGTGCAGTGCTTCGGTGAAGATCATGTCGGCACCGGCGTCGGCATATGCCTTGGCGCGTTCGATCGCGGCGTCGATTCCGTCGATGCCGGCGGCATCGGTGCGGGCGCAGATAACGAAGTTCGGGTCCCGTCGCGCGGAGACTGCGGCACGCAAGCGGCGGACCATCTCGTCGGTCGGGATGATGGCCTTGCCGTCGAGGTGGCCGCAACGCTTGGGGTTGACCTGGTCTTCGAGGTGCAGACCGGCGAGGCCGTCGTCCTCGAAGACCGTGACGGTGCGAGCAGCGCTCATCGGTTCACCGAATCCGGTGTCAGCGTCGACCAGAACGGGCAGGTCGGTGACGCGGGCGATCTGCTTGCTGTGCGCGGCAACTTCGGTGAGTGTGGTCAATCCGATATCGGGCAGGGCCAACCCGGCTGAGAACGCGCCACCGGAAACGTAGACGCCCTCGAAGCCGATTTCCTGGACGAGTTTTGCGGTCAACGGATTGATCGCACCCGGGAGTCGTTGGATCTTCCCGGACGTCAGGCCGGCGCGGAACGCGATCCGCTTGTCCGCTGCCGACGTGGTGGCGGCAATGAGGCCGGTCATCTCAGAACAGTCCCTTCGGCGACTTCGGTGCGCGGGCAAGCACGTCGTCGGGGACGGTGAACGTGAGCTGATCGAGTTCGCCGGCCTTCAACTCGGGGGTGCGCTGAGCCACGTCGAGGAAGCGGTCCTGCTCGGCAGGTTCGATGACCCCCTCGGCGAGCGTGCGGAATTTCGCAATGTACTGATCACGGGAGAAAGGTCGTGCGCCCAGCGGATGCGCGTCGGCAATCGCAAGCTCGTCGACAATCACCTCGCCGTTCTTGAGAGTGATCTCGGCGCGGGCGCCGAAGGCCTTCTCGTTCGGATCCGTCGAGTGGTAGCGCCGCGTCCACTCGGGATCTTCGGCGGTGGAGATCTTGTTCCACAGTGCGATCGTGTCGGGACGCTGCGCCCGCTCGGGCGCGTATGAATGCTCGTGATGCCAGGTTCCGTCCTGCAGCGCCACGGCAAAGATGTACATCACCGAGTGGTCGAGGGTCTCGCGGCTCGCCGTCGGGTCGAATTTCTGCGGGTCGTTGGAGCCTGTGCCGATGACGACGTGCGTGTGGTGGCTGGTGTGCAGCACGATCGTCGCGATCTGCTCCAGATCGCCGATCCGGTCACGCATCCGACGAGCAAGATCGATCGGTGCCTGGCTCTGGTACTCGGCGGAGTGTTCCTTGGTGTACGTGTCGAGGATGGCGCGCTTCGCCTCCCCCGGGCCGGGCAACGGCACCTGGTATTCGGCTTTCGGTCCGCCGAGAAGCCACGCGATGACGCCGTCCTCGCCTTCCCAGATCGGGGACGGTGCACCTTCGCCGCGCATCGCGCGATCGACAGCTTCGACAGCCATCTTGCCCGCGAATGCCGGCGCGTACGCCTTCCAACTCGAGATCTCGCCCTTACGGGACTGGCGCGTCGCGGTCGTGGTGTGCAGAGCCTGTCCGACCGCCTGATACACAGTTTCGGTGTCGAGGCCCAGCAGTGTGCCGATACCGGCTGCCGCTGACGGGCCGAGGTGGGCGACGTGGTCGATCTTGTGCTCGTGCAGGCAGATCGAGCGCACCAGGTCAACCTGGATTTCGTAGCCGGTCGCCAGGCCCCGGATCAGGTCCTTGCCGTCACGCCCGGCGTGCTGTGCAACCGCGAGGATCGGCGGGATGTTATCTCCCGGGTGCGAGTACTCCGCAGCGAGGAACGTGTCGTGAAAGTCGAGTTCGCGTACGGCTACACCGTTGGCCCATGCTGCCCATTCGGGTGAGAACGTGCCGCCGATGCCGAACACCGTCGACCCCGGCGAGTACGGGTGGGAGAGAGCCTGCGCGCGGGCGTTCGACACCGGACGACGGGTCAGCGACGCCGCCGCGACGGACGCGTTGTCGATGATCCGGTTGACGATCATCTCTGTGGTGTCGGCCTGCACCTCGACCGGATCGGTGGCGATCTCGGCCACCTTCCACGCGAGGTGCTCGTCCTTGGGGAAGTCTTCAGCGGAACGGTGGGTGCGAACTGTGTGCGTCTTCAACTCTGTGTCCTCCGGTCAATCATTTGCTGCGGTAGTTGCAGCATATGCAGAGCTTCGAGGTGCATGAAGTGACTGAATGTGCGTATTTTTGTGGTGTGAATCTGCTTATTTTGCAAATGGTGCGAATCTAGGTAATCGTGTTTGAGTGGACAAGACACAGTGGATGAACAGCGCGGCTAAAAAGGACGCCAAGATGCAAAAGATCTACGGCGGTCCCCGCTTGCGGCGGCTGCGCGAAGAGCGAGGTCTCACACAGCTCGCGCTTGCGCGGATACTGGACCTGTCTGCCAGTTACGTCAATCAACTCGAGAACGATCAACGTCCGTTGACGGTCCCGGTGCTACTGAAACTCAATGCGACATTCGATCTTGATGCACAATTCTTCGCCGCGGAGTCCGATGCCCGGCTCGCGGCAGACCTGCACGACGCTCTGACCGCTGTGGGGCCGGCCTCCGCCGGCCCGGCGATGATCGAGGAATTCGTGGCACGCATGCCCGAGATCGGGCAAACTCTCGTCACCCTGCACCGGCGGCTGCTCGCGGCGACAGAACAACTAGACCAGTACAGTGCGCACCTTGCAGCGCCGTCGGAGATCGGCGTCGAAGAAGGGGTGCCGATGCCCTTCGAGGAGGTTCGAGACTTCTTCTACGACAGGCATAACCACATCTCAGAGCTCGACGAGGCCGCAGAGCGTTTATTCGTCGAGAGTGGGTTGCGTATCGGGTCACTGGACGCACAGTTGACGGCCTTACTCGAAACCGAGCACGACATCGTGGTGCGGATGCGTACCGATCCGCCGAATCGCCCGGGACCCAAGCGGACCTATGACGAGGTCAATCGAATCCTGACATTGTCGCGGCACCTCTCGCCAGGCCAGCGTGCATTTCAGATTGCCACGCAGCTGGCTTTTCTCACCCAGTCCGAGACGATCGAAAGGCAAGCAGCGGCCGCGAACACGTTGAGCGACAACGCCCGTGAACTTGCAAAGATCGGACTGGCCAACTATTTCGCTGGCGCATTGCTGCTGCCGTACGGCCAGTTCCTCGCCGCCGCGGAGTCGCTGCACTACGACATAGAAATGCTCGCGTTGCAATTCGAGGTGGGCTTCGAGACTGTATGCCATCGACTGTCCACGATGCAGCGTCCCAACCGCCGTGGGGTACCGTTCTTCTTCGTCCGCACCGACCGAGCGGGAAACATCTCGAAGCGCCAGTCCGCCACCGCTTTCCATTTCTCCCGTGTCGGCGGCAGCTGCCCACTGTGGGTGGTGCACGACGCCTTCTCCACACCTGGCCGCATCCTCACCCAGGTCGCGCAGATGCCGGACGGGCGCACGTATCTGTGGATCGTGCGCACCACCGACGACGGCGCGCACCCGTACGGGACGCCGGATCGAAGCTTCGCTGTCGGTCTCGGCTGCGATATCACCCATGCTGACCGGATCGTCTACTCGCAAGGGTTACGATTGGATGAGCACATGTCCGCGGTGCCCATCGGATCCGGCTGCAAGATCTGTGAGCGCACCGACTGTGCGCAGCGGGCATTCCCGCAGATCGGCCGTCCGGTGCGTGTCGACGTCAACTTCAGCAGTCGGCTGCCGTATCCGCCGGCATCCTGAACTCGCAAGTCACGCTGGATCATTAGGCTGCGACTTGCTTGGGGAGTGCTCTATCGGACCGAGCGGGCGACCGCTTGCTTTTTGATAGCGCTATCGACCGCTACGTCTCCGATCAGTTGGGGCGAAAGCGCATGGCGGTGCATCTCTTTTGGCTCGTGGTCCAGCATTGCCCGGTTGTAACGAGATCTTCCTGGCGAAGGAATTCTCCCGCGTGAAGATCACGCATTCACCCAGTCGGACCAACAGCGTCGGCATTAAATCAACAGCGCCGACCCGATTCACGGCGAGTCGAGCAGCCCGATTCCGTAATCGGCGACGACGGCCCGTACCTCGGCGAGGTAGCGCTGCGCCTGCACCGTGAGCGGGACCCCGGAATGGCTGATCCAACCGATCTCGATGCTCTCGTCCACATCGAGTGGGATGGCGACGATCTCGGGGTCGAGGTCGTCACTGATGATGCCCGTCGAGATCGTGTAGCCGTCGAGTCCGATCATGAGATTGAAGATGCTCGCGCGGTCGGAGACCCGGATTTCCCGCTTGCTCGACAGGGTGGAAAGGATCTCTTCGGCGAAATAGAACGAGTTGTTAGCGCCCTGATCGAAGGTGAGCCGCGGCAGGTCGGCCAGATCATCGAGAGCGACGCGATCTCGGGAGGCCAACGGGTTCTGTCTGGAGATGAAGATGTGCGGCACCGCGGCGAAGAGCGGGCGGAACACCAGCCCGGAATCTCGCAGGAGTTTTTCGATGACCTTCCGGTTGAAGTCATTGCGGTACAAGATGCCCACCTCACTGCGGAGCATCCGGACGTCCTCGATGATGTCCCAGGTCCGGGTCTCACGAAGCGAGAACTCGTACTGTGCCGCGTCAACGGAGTCCACCATCCGGATGAACGCCTCGACCACGAATGAGTAGTGCTGAGCCGAAACTCCGAGCAGCCGACGGGACGGTGGCTGACCGAGGTAGCGCTGCTCCAGCAGCGACATCTGCTCGACGACCTGCCTGGCATAGCCGAGAAACTCCGCGCCCTCCTCGGTCAACGTCGCCCCACGGGCTGATCGAGTGAGGAGGGTGCGTCCCACTCGGGATTCCAGGTCTTTCATCGCGGCAGACATGGTCGGCTGGGCGACGTAGAGAAGGTCGGCGGCGCCGGTGATCGACCCCTCCGCCGCGACCTCGATGAAGTAATGCAGTTGCTGCAGTGTGATGCCTCTGGATTCTCGCGCCATAGCTAAATGCTATAGAGGACCATAGGCAACATTTGTTACCCGATAACTGAACTGGAACTGCAGGATAGTGGCAGAGACTTTCCGCAAGGCCGAGCCCGGCCGATCAAGACCCGAATTGGACGTTCATGTCGAACGATTTCACGTTCAGCATCACCACTACCCGCTTCGACGAGGGCTACTCGCCGTCGGAGCATTCTCGGACCACCACGAACTTCGCCAACCTGGCCCGAGGCGAACACCGTCAGCAGAACCTTCGCCGAACCCTGGCGATGATCAACGACCGGTTCAACGATCTCGAACGCCGGGACAACCCGGGCCTGGACCGCTACGCCGTCGAGCTCGAGATCGTCTCCGCGGAGTTGCAGTTCAGCTCGGACGGCGCGGACCACCGGCACCCCCTGATCGAGGTACTCGATATTCAGATCGTCGATCGCCTCACCGGCGCACGATTCCCGGGGATCGTCGGGAACAACTTCTCCTCCTACGTCCGCGACTTCGACTTCAGTGTTCGACTGCCGGCAGTCAACGAGGGCACCTCCGAGTTCACCGTGCCCGGCGACTTCGGCGACCTGCACGGCAAACTATTCCAACATTTCCTCGCCTCCGAGGCCTACCGGGAGCGCTTCGCGGTGGATCCCGTGATCTGCATCAGTGTGTCCACGAGCCGGACCTACCGCCGGACCGGGAATCACCATCCGACCCTCGGTGTCGAGTACCAGCAGGACGACTACTCGTTGACCGACGAGTACTTCGGGAAGATGGGTCTCCAGGTCAGGTACTTCCTGCCGCCCGGCGGTGTCGCCCCGCTCGCGTTCTACTTCCGCGGCGATCTGCTCAGCGACTACACCGACCTGCAGCTCATCGGCACGATCAGCGTGATGGAGACCTTCCAGAGGATCTATCGGCCGGAGATCTACAACGCGAACTCGCCCGCCGCTCGGATCTACCGACCGACCCTGGATCAGCCGGACTACTCGCCTACCCCGATCGTCTACGACCGCGTCGAACGCGGTCAGCTGGCAACCAAGCAGGGCAAGTACGCGGAAGACCACTTTGTGAAGCCCCACCGCGAGCTACTCGAACAGTGGGCCGCCCGCTTCCCTGTTCTCGTCGGATGATCACCGGAGGAAGGTCGACCATGAACCAGATCATGCCCACGTCCACCGTCGGCAGCCTGCCCAAGCCCTCGTGGCTCGCCCGGCCTGAAACTCTCTGGGCGCCCTGGAAGTTGCAGGGCGATGAGTTGGTCGAAGGCAAGCAAGATGCACTGCGCATCGCCGCCAAGGAACAGAGCGATCGCGGTATCGACATCGTCAGCGACGGAGAGCAGACCCGTCAGCACTTCGTGACGACGTTCATCGAGCATCTCGACGGGGTCGACTTCGAGCAGCGCGAGACGGTTCGGATCCGCAATCGTTACGACGCGAGTGTGCCTACCGTGGTCGGCGCAGTGAGCCGCTCCAAGCCGGTCTTCGTCGACGACGCGAGATTCCTCCGGCAGCAGACCGATCAGCCGATCAAGTGGGCACTCCCCGGCCCCATGACGATGATCGACACGCTGTACGACGGCCACTACAAGAGCCGCGAGAAGCTGGCGTGGGAGTTCGCGACGATCCTCAACCAGGAGGCACGAGACCTGGAGGCTGCGGGGGTCGACATCATCCAGTTCGACGAGCCAGCGTTCAACGTCTACTTCGATGAGATGAAGGACTGGGGCGTGGCGACGTTGGAAAGGGCAACAGAGGGATTACGTGCGGAGACCGCAGTACACATCTGCTACGGCTACGGGATCAAGGCGAACACCGACTGGAAGGCCACCCTCGGCTCGGAGTGGCGACAGTACGAGGAGTCGTTCCCCCTCCTACAGCAGTCCAGCATCGGCATCATCTCGCTGGAATGCCACAACTCCCATGTCCCGATCGACCTCGTCGAACTCGTCCGGGGCAAGAAGGTCATGATCGGTGCCATCGACGTGGCGAACGGGAAGATCGAGACTCCGGAGGAAGTCGCCGACACCATCCGGAACACTCTCAGGTTCGTCGACGCGGACAAGCTTCTGCCGAGCACGAACTGCGGCATGGCGCCCTTCCCCCGGGACATCGCACTGGCGAAGTTAAGCGCGCTCAGCGCGGGTACGCGCATCGTTCGTGAGGAGCTATCGGCCGCGAAGCCTTAACCTATTGGGGCCGCATCTCACCGATTAAGAACAATGTTTGATGCGAGATGCTGGGTATGTGCTGCGCGCCGATGAGAGCATTTGATCGGCAAACCGGACTTTCCACGTATGGACCCTCGGCAAAGACGATGTGACGTCAGCTATGGGATCCGAAGGAGATGATGATGGCGTGGTGGTCGGTGAATGCCATCAGGATTGATTTTTTGAAGAACTGGACTGAGCGGCGGACCCCGACCCTCAGGAATCAGAAAGCACCGAATGCCCCATCAAGAAGTGGCGTGCCTCTACTCCCGGATCATCATTGATTTAGCGGGTGCTAAGTTTCCTCGTGCAGGGAACACCGGTGTGAATCCGGGGCTGTCCCGCAACTGTCACCGAGTAGCAGACCTTCAATGCACTGGCCACGACCTCCCTGGGTTGGAAGGCCGAAGGCGAGTGTTGATCCGGAAGCCAGGACACCTGCACCCCAACAGGTTCACGTCACGAGGATGAATAATGCGAGCGCTCACTCGCCGCGATCGGCTCACCGCCGAGCGGCTACCCAGTCATACCCCCAACCAGTCACCGAACGCACGCAGGTTGGGGTGCAAGATCGTCACCACCGCGATCCTGGTCTCCGCGCTCGTCATCGGCGGATGTTCATCGAATGGGGACACCGGTTCCACGGGATCTTCCTCGCAGGCCAGTGCTCTGCGCGCCGATGGAGACGGCATTCTCACGATCTACAACTCCTACAAGATCGCGGGGCTCGATCCAGCGGGGACGGGAACCAACTGGCTCTTCGACTGGGGTGTCGCAGAGAACCTGCTCCAGGTCACCGACACCGGCGAGATCAAGCCTTGGCTCGCGGAGGATGTTTCGCGTGACGGTGACACCCGATGGGTGGTTTCCTTGCGTGACGGTGTGACGTTCCAGAACGGGAACCCAGTAGATGCTCAGGCCGTTGCGGCTGCACTGACCAGGCAGATCAGTAAGTCCACCGCTGCGCAGGTCTACCTCGATCCGGCCACGGTGGTCACCGCCGAAGGCGGCAAGGTCGTGCTCACCACGCCGGAGCCGAACGCTATGGTTCCAGCGGCGCTGGCCGCTCGCGACAATTCGCTGCAGATCTACGACGTTGCCATCATGGACGCAGCCGGCGGCGATTCCACCAAAATCGTCGGCGCCGGCGCGTACTCCGGCCCCTATTCGATTACCGAGTGGAGCCCCGAGAATCTCGTTCTGGCGCCGTTCGCGAAGCACTGGGAAGGGACCCCGCCGCTGCAAGGCGTGCACGTGAAGGTTGTCGCGGACGAGCAGGCTCGATTAGCCGGCGTCCAGAGCGGCGAAGCCGACATGGCGTTCTACCCATCCACTTCAGCGAAGTTGGAACTGCAGTCGAACCCGGATATCAGTGTGTTGTCCTCGAAGTTGGCGTTGCAGTCGTTGCTGGTCGAGATGAACCTCAAGTCGGGGATCTTCACCGATACCGACGTCCGGAAGGCTTTCACCTCGGCGATCGATTACCAGGGAATCGCAGATGGTGTGGGCAACGGTCAGTTCGAAGCTGCTACCGGGTTGTATCCCGATGCGATGGATTTCGCAGTCGACAATCAGCATTTCGACCTACCGGCGGCGAAAGCGCTCCTCGACGGGGCTGGCTGGGTTCCCGGTGAGGGCGGCCTCCGTGAGAAGAACGGTCAGAAGCTGGTCGTACGATTCGTCACCCAAGCTCAGGGGCCCGAGACCAATGACGTCGCTATCGCGATGAAGGATCAGGTGGCCAAGGCGGGCTTCGATCTGCAGATCGACAATGCCGAGGACTCCGCAGCAGTGAAGAAAAATGCTGAGGGCTGGGAGGCATCGGTGGCGCTGAGTGGTTCGCTCTCTGGCACAGCTGATCCGATTCAGCCGTACCTGGTGCGTTGGACGACCGGCGGCTCCTCCAACGCGCAGGGCATAGCGAATCCCGTCATCGACGAGATCGGCGCGAAACTGCGTACCGAGTTCGACGATCAGGCCCGCAACAACCTCCTCGAACAGGCACAGGGCATTCTCGTCGAGGATCAGGCGTATGTCGTCGCCGGCACCTACAAGTACTTCACCGTTGTGACCGGACCCGAGTGGGCCGACTACCAGGTGTCGAGTGTTCGTCGGCACATCACGAGCACTACCGGACAGTAGCGACGGTCCCTTCGATGCGAGTTCTCGTACTCGTACGGCGCCGGGCGACGGAAGCGTTGATCACCTTGTTGGGCGCCAGTGTTCTGATCTGGTGCCTGCTTCCGCTTGCTCCTGGAGACCCTGCGCGAATGATCCTTGTCGCGCAGGGTATTCCGGAGCCCAATCCAGCTCAACTAGCTGAACTCAGTGAGCGCCTTCACCTGGACTCTCCTTTGTTCTCGCAGTATCTGCATTGGTTGTGGAATTGCCTTCGTGGCGATTTCGGGTATTCGTTCGCCTCCGGCCGACCTGTGGGCGACGAGTTCCTCTCGCGGTTACCGGCCAGTTTGCGGCTTGCACTGGTGGCGTTGGTGATTGCGGTGCTCTTGACGGTGGTCCTCGGAGTCGTCGGAGCATACTGCCGCGGCCGGTGGCCTGATTACGCCGCGCAGGGCTTCGCGTTGCTCTCGGCATCTATTCCCGGTTTCGTGGTGGCTTTGCTGTTGATTCAGGTGTTCGTCATCGATCTCGGGTACGGCAAAGCCGTCCTCGATGGTCAGTGGAGCCAGACATGGATGCCGGCCTTGTGTCTCGCACTCGGGTTGTCGGATGCCTGGTCGCGTCTATTGCGGGCAAATCTGATCGAGTTCATGGACACCCCGGCAGCACACGTTTTGCGGGCCCGGGGAGCGAGGCCATGGCGGATCTTGTGGCGTCACGGATTACCCAACAGCGCCGTCCCGTTGTTGCATGCCTTCGCCGTCGGGGTCGCGATGCTGATCGGCGGTGCCACCGTCATCGAAACAGTCTTCACCTGGCCGGGGTTAGGCTCGTTCGTCGTCGACGCGGTTCGCACACGGGATCTGCCGGTCGTCCAGGCCTTCACGATCTTCGCCACCCTCACCTATGTCATCGTCAGCGTCCTTGCCGACGTCATGACGACCGTGATCGACAAACGGATAACGGTGAACGCATGAGAAGCAGCCTGAAGTTGCGGACACCGAAACCTGTTCGTGAAAAAGGTAAGCGGGTATTTCGTGATACGCCTCGACCGGTACAGATCGGCATGGTGCTGCTCGCGTTGGTTGCCGTCATCGCGCTGTTCGGACCACTGCTGGCGCAATTCCCGCCGAACGAACCCCACTACTCGGACAAGTTGCTAGCACCGAACAGCATCTATTGGTTCGGCACCGACCAGTACGGCCGTGACCAATTCGCTCGAACGGTCAACGGTCTACGACTGTCTCTGATCTCCGCGATTCTTGTCTTGCTCGGATCCACCACCGTGAGCGTGTTGGTCGGTATCGCCGCTGGTTTGTCCGGCGGCGCCCCGGACAAAATCGCCTCTCGACTGATCGACATCGTATTGGCCATCCCCAGCCTGGTGCTCGCGCTCGCCATAGTCGGATTGTTGGGCCCCGGATACGGGAATTTGTTACTTGCGCTGGTGATTTCCAGTTGGGCAACCGATGCGCGGATCGCACGGGCACTGACCATGGAAACACGAACTTTCCCGTTCGTAATGGCTGCCCGCATTTCCGGTGCAAGCACAACAGCGATCGGTGTCCGGCACATCCTTCCGGCCGTCCTGCCACAGATCGCGATCATCTCGACCCTGCGATTAGGTGGCATCGTCGTCTCCCTCGCAGGATTGTCGTTCCTCGGGTTGGGTGTACAGATGCCCACAGCCGAACTCGGCGCCATGCTCGGCGATGGTCGCCGCTTCCTCACCGCAGCACCGTGGCTGTTGATAGCCCCATCGATCGCCATCTTGCTGATCGCCACCGGCGCCAATCTGCTCGCCGAAGGCCTGCAACAGAAAAACAGTAAGGGTTCACGCTGATGTCCCGAACCGAATCTGTCATCGAAATCCGTGGCCTCACCGTCTCGTACCTCGGCGGAGCCAAGGTTGTGGACAACGTGAACCTGACGGTGGGAGAGGGAGAAGTAGTGGCGATCGTGGGCCCCAGTGGCAGCGGGAAGACCACGATTCTCGAAGCACTTCTCGGGACACTGCCCGCGACTGCCACTGTCAGCGGCGAGATTCTGGTCAACGACCAGGACATGGTGGCGATGACCGAAGCGCAGTGCCGGGAGGTGCGCGGTGAAGTCCTCGGCTACGTCAGCCAAGATCCTTTCGGCGCCGTCGACAACTTGATGACGGTGGGCACCAACATCGCCCAATCGTGGAAAGCGAAACAACACAAAGTAACCCACGGCCAGATTGCGTCACGACTCGATCACGTTTCCCTCTCGCCCGGCGATACACGCCGACGCGAATACCCGTTCAGTTGGTCCGGTGGCATGCTCCAACGCGCCTCGATCGTCGCTGCCGGCGCACTCGATCCAGCAGTCGTGCTCGCAGACGAACCGACATCCGCACTCGATTCGAACAACGCACATGGCGTGATGGGCACCCTGACAGGCACTGGCCGCGCTCTCCTTGTCGTCAGCCACGATGTCGATTTGGTCTGTGGCTACGCCGACCGCGTGTATCGGATGGCGGCCGGGCGCATCGTCTCGGTCGACGACAGCGCGACCGCACTGCGTGAGTATCGCGATCGAACAGCGCTTCGGCCACCACGTCCAGTCGCGGCCACCGCAGGAACCATGCCGCTGCTTCAAGCCCGATCGCTGACCAAGAACTACGGTGCCGGACGGGGCCTGGCCCCCATCGACTTCGACGTCCGCAGTGGCCAGATCCTCGGAATCAGCGGATCCTCGGGTACCGGCAAAAGCACTCTGCTGCGATTGCTCGCCGGGGAGGAAGAACCCACAAGCGGAAAACTACTGTGGGACGACCCCGATCGCAGGTCCAGGCCAGGCACCGTTGCCATGGTCTTCCAGAATCCGCGGGGCAGCCTTAATCCGCGGTGGCCTCTGCATCGCATCGTCACCGAACCACTGCGCCCACGACTAAGGGACCGCCTGAGCAAGAACGAATCCATCGACCAGACACGCCATGCACTCGAGCGGGTGGGGCTCGGCCATATCGATCCCTCTCGCGGCGCGACTCAACTTTCGGGTGGTCAGGCCCAACGTGTAGCCATCGCACGTGCGCTGGTCGGCGACACGCGATTGTTGTTGGCCGATGAACCCACGGCAGCTCTCGACGACGAAAGCGCCGAGGTTGTCATGACGTTGATGCGCAGCCTCACCGAAGACGGACTGGCCATCGTGGTGGTCTCCCACGATGATCGCATCCTGGAAAACTACGCCGACACCGTGATCTCCACCGACCCTGCACCTTCCGGTAGCGCCGCCCCCGACTTTCAGACGAGTGTGGTGGTGTGAACGACGCTATTCCAGGGTGCGATGACATCGTCGGAAAAGATTCGTAAACTTTCACCGATCGCTGTATAGCTCGGGCTGGCCGGCTGCACGTTGCACAACACGTCGGTCGCATGAGGAATCACTAGGTCTTCCGAAAGCGCTTCCCGCACTTGTAGTCCGGTGCCGATATACGAGTGCCCTGTGGACACGTAGTCGTGTGCTGTGAAATCGGCCGGGAATCGACCCGCGGCATAGGCCTTCTCCAACGATCGTTCGATGCCCGGCCGTAGGTGCGTGAATGCGTCACGTGCACTGGCTGCGCACAGAATTGACCGTGATACTCCCACTCGCGGCGCCCCTGCCCCTTGATACCGGCGGCGATACCGCGCAGATCTGGCGGCGGCTATCCCGTCACGGGGGCCGAGCGGGGAGGACGCACGGCCGGTGAGAACGCCAAGTCCACATTCAGCAGCAAGTTCGAAACCGGACTCCGAGGCGGTGCCGATCCAGAGTCTTGCGCGCAGGCCCGATACTGCGGGAACAACATCGCTATCGGCGGTCAACGCGCTGCTGAGAATGTCGAGATTGCCGCGGAAGAGTTCGTGTCGACGGGCATGGTCGACACCGAAGCGGCGCGCAGTCACCTCATCGGAACCCGCCCCGAGTCCGAGTTCGAGACGTCCCCCGCTGAGCGCGTCGACCATAGCAGCGTCCTCCGCCAACCGAAGCGGGTGTTCCATCGATCCGACGACCACCGCAGTGCCGAGTCGAATCCGGCTGGTGTGTTGAGCGATGGCGGACAAAAGAACGAGGGGTGACGGACAATGCGCCTGTTGGGCACCGAAGTGGTGCTGCGCGACCCAGAAGGAGTCGAAACCGAGTTCCTCGGCCAGGATCGCCAATTCGATATTCTGTTGCAGCACCACCACCGAGGAATCGTGCCCGACGATATGTGAAATGAATCCGAACCGCACGCACAAACCTCCACCGAACCAATTACTTCCGAGTTCGACTCTATCGTGTGAAGTCAGCCGACTTCGGCGCCTCGATCATTTCGATCGAATGGTCTTGCCGGTCATCGAATGACCACTGTCGCGTGTGGGGAGGGTCGGGACAATCTGTTGCTGAAGGTGAGTCGGAAGCGGCGCCACGTCGAGGCGCACACCGACACTAGTATGCCCTCACCTACTTCGCCGACAATGAATCGCGGAACGTCGGCCGAGCCCCGAAGGTTGACGTCGATCTTCCCGAACATCCCGATGTGTCAGAACGACTGCGGTGACTTTGCGCCATCGGAACTCGGCCCATCGCTGGCTGCGCGGAAGTACACTTTCCCCATGCCCGGACTCTCGCGCCGACGCCTGCTGTTCGGTGCGGCGGCGATGGTCGGGGCCGCACCGGCGTCACCGTCGATCGCCGCAGCCGACCCCGCCGTGCCACGCCCACTTGCGGAACTGCATCCGGAAAATCCGGGGTTGGCAGGCCTGGCGCAGCGCGGTTACAACCCCCGTTTCGTCGCCCATCCCGATGCTATTTTCGTGCCGACCAACGCCGAGGAGACCGTGCTCGCGGTCCAGCAAGCCCTCGACAGGGGTCTGCGCATCGCGGTTCGCTCGGGTGGGCACTGTGTCGAGGACTTCGTCGACAACCCCGACACGAGAGCAATCATCGATCTGAGTCGGCTCACTGCCATCGACTACGACCCCACCTACCAGGCATTTTCGGTCGGGTCCGGTGCCGATCTCGGCACGGTGTACGAGCAACTGCACCGCAGGTGGGGTGTGACGATTCCTGGTGGTAGCTGCCTCGGTGTCGGAATGGGTGGTCACGCCGCCGGCGGCGGATTCGGACCTCAGTCGCGACTGTTCGGGTCGGTCGTCGACCACATCTACGGTGTCGAGATCGTCGTCGTCGACGCCGGAGGGCAGGCTTCGGTTGTACTCGCCACCCGAGATGGTCCGAATGCCGATCTGTGGTGGGCACACACTGGCGGCGGAGGCGGCAACTTTGGGGTGGTCACCCGCTACCTGCTCCGCTCACATGATACCGACGGATCCGATCCGACTCGGCTTCTGCCGATACCGCCGACGAACCTGCTGACGGCACAGATTGTTCTACCCACGGCCACCGAGGAATCGTTCGTACGGTTCGTCGGGAACTTTCTACGGTTCTTCGAACGCAATAGTGAACCGGGCTCGCGGTTTTCGAGCCTCTACGCACAGTTCTTCGCCAGCGCCTATCTCGGAGGGCTCTGCCAGCTCACTCCGCGGCTCAACGCCGACCGCCCAGATGCCCACACCCTGCTCGACGAATTCATAGACGCAGTCACTGACGGGGTGTGGCCGCCGCCGGTCGTGGTGCCCGCGACTCAGGGACCGTTCCTGGATGTGTCGACTCGGCTGTCCGCACCACGAGGTCGAGCTCCATTCCTGGGCAAGTACAAGAGCGCAAAACTGCGCCGCGCGTACTCCGATGACCAGCTACGCACACTGCACCGCTATCTGAGTGATCCGCGGTTCCAGAGCCAAGACTCGGGAGTGGAGTTCTTCCCGGCCGGCGGCGCGATCAACGCCCGCCCCGCTGCGGTGACAGCTATGCCGGGGCACTGTCACGTTGTTGAACGCGGCGAACTGGGAGAATGCGGCGTGACCACTCCAACGCTGTCGTACAAAGGGCACCGCTACCCGGTCGAGATCATCAACCACTGTGTGTGGTTGTACTTCCGGTTCCCGCTCAGCTTCCGTGAAGTCGAGGAACTTATGCTCGAACGCGGTGTCGTGGTGAGTTACGAGACGATTCGCCGGTGGTGCGCCAAGTTCGGGCAGGCCTACGCCAACCAGTTGCGCCGGCGGCGGGCGCGGCCCGGTGACAAGTGGTACCTCGACGAGGTCTTCATCAAAATCAACGGCACACTGCATTACCTGTGGCGGGCGGTCGACCAGGAAGGCAACGTGCTCGACGTGCTGGTCCAGTCCCGCCGAAATACGTTGGCGGCCAAACGGTTCTTCCGCAAGCTGCTCAAAAGGCTGGAGTATGTGCCGCGAGTGATCGTCACCGACAAGCTCGCCAGCTACCAGGTGGCGCACCGCGAGATGCTGGCCTCGGTCGAGCATCGCAGGTCGAAGTATTTGAACAATCGAGCCGAGAACTCGCACCAACCGACCCGACAGCGGGAGCGGGCGATGAAACGCTTCACATCACCTGGGCATGCGCAGCGGTTCCTGTCCGCATTCGGTGACATCTCACCGCACTTCCGGCCCAACCGGCACAAGCTCTCGGCACCCCAATGGCGTACCGAGATGGCCGACCGCTTCGCGGTCTGGCAGGAAGTCACCGCGACCGCCGCCGCCTGAAAGTGAACGACCCGGCGGTGTCCCGTAGCAGGATGACCCAAACTAGATGTGCCACTATATTTTTCGATTAACGTGACAGTGCCTCGCAGGTATCGCCGTTACCGGCACTCTCGGCGCCGGCGCGACATCGGCGGCAACCCCCTCGTCGAACCTGAGCTGGGCCGGATCGGATTCTCACTCTCAAATGCGGAAACGGCGGCGTTGGCGACGAGCCCTATCCCCGACGCAATCTCCGACATCGTCCCCGGCTCGCAGCGATGGATTGATCTGACACCATGGTCGTCGCTCACCGCCGCCCCGAACGACAAGCTCAGTGCCCCGACCGGGTCACGATCGGCGAAACCGCCGCCCATCCAGGCGGCTACCTCGACGTTTACCTTGCTGACCCCGATCACCCAGCCAATGCCAGACACATCGTCCAGACCTACCAGCACTGGAACTGACTTCGCAGCCCACGCTCCGATCCCGACTGACTGCAATGGAGCGCTCACAGCGCATCTTAAGTCCGCAACCACAAGTCAGCCTCGCGATCCCGAATCGACAGTCGCTCTCCCGCCCGGCCTCGTCGAGATGACGATCGTCCACCAAATCCTTTGCACCACTTCACCCGTCCACCCTTTGGAGTCCCGTCATGACCATCCACAACGCCGAACACTCGCGGCCCCGCCCGATGACGGAGCCGCCGGCCATCACTCGTGGTGACAGAGGCACAGACGTCGACGACTGGGACCGCGACAGTGAACTGAGCGAAACAACGAAGGCGGTGATCGCGACCATCTTCGGGCTCGCATTGTTGATCGCGGCGTTCGCGGTGATCGGACGACTCGGGGACTGGGCCACTGATTACGGGACGATTCTGGTGTATCTGGCCTTCTTCCTGTGGATGTCGATCGCGGGCCGGGTGTTCTGGTGGGGCGCGGACAAGCTCATCGCCGAGATCCGGAAGAAGTCGAACACGGCCGGTGATCGTCGGTGACACCCACACGAACACGCACGGCGAGAATGACGCTACGCAGGTCGCTGGCGGGGGTTCTTGCTGCCGGCGCACTGTTGACCGGGACAGCAGGGCTGATCGGTGCGGGTATCGCCTTGACTGCCGGGCCCGCGTCGGCGGGGCCTGCGGAGGATTGCGCGGCGGTGCGGGCCCGCGATCATCAGATCTACCTGAACCTGATCGCCTCGCTACCACCCGGTGCTCCCATCCCGCCCGAGGTCATCAACCCGTGCCTGAGTGCTCCCACCACGACCGCGACGGCCGCCCCGACGACCACCGTCGGACTCCCCGGAGCACAGGCTCCAGGCGGCGGCCCCAACGTCGGGGCTAATGCGCCCACGAACTTTCCCACCTACAACGGCACCCCCATCGTTCCTGTCCCGACGATCGAGGTTCCGCCGATTGCTTCCGAGTCCCCGACCTCGGAAACCGGTGCCGGCGCACCCCCTGACGCGTCGACGCCACAGGTTCTCTCACCCACATCCACACTCAACCCCACCCCGGGTGAGGGAACCACCCCCGACTGCGGTCCCGGACCAGTCCCAGCAGCGACACCCAATAGTGTTCCCGGACAGCAGGAATAAACCCCCACCGTCACGACCTCCGGCCTCGACGAAGGCGACGGACGCGATCGCTACCTCGAATTGGTTCTCGTCGGCGCCGCCGCGTTCACTGCCGGCGGGATCGGAGTGCGCGGGCGCCGTTCACCGTTCGGCCCCCGTCTACCGCTGAATGGTCGTACGCCGGAATCGATACTTTCCCAGGCAGTCGGAACTCTCGCCTCACCCCTGATGCAGTACGCCAAGGGCGGGCAGTCGAAGATCACTGTCACCGAACCCGACGGAGGACGCCGCACGTTCTTCCTCATCCACGACGAGACGTCCTCACACGAAGCGGAAATCCCTGTCGAGGTGCCGCCCGGCGGACACATGTCAGTCAACCCGGACGGCTCCGTCACCGTCTTCGACGCAGACGGAAATCCCGTCTCACTCATCGCAGCACCGTGGGCGTACGACGCCAACGGAAACCCGGTCCCGACCGACTACGAAGTCCGAGACGGCCGCCTCATCCAGAAGGTGTACGCCGACGAAGCGACCGCGTACCCGATTTTGGCTGACCCGCCCGAGGACAAGATCGGGATGGTGGACACCACCGGCCGCTCTGATGGAGAAACGTGGACCGAAACTCTTCCTGGTGGACAAACCGCCACGCACACGCTGGTCAACGCGGAAGCGGTCGACACTCGCATTACTCGTGAAGACGGCACGTGGACCGACACCAGAACCAACGACGACGGTCAAGGAAACATCAACACCTGGTCCGACGACAGTTGGGGTGCAGCGTCGTACAACAACACCGATGTCACCGCGGACGAGTCCTCAACCGAGACGTGGACCACGGACAGTCCGACCAACGGCGCGTCGCCTGATGCGGTGTCCCAGGCGAACGCGGCGAACACCGAGGGCAGCACTGTGGTGGCGAACCAGGACGGAACCACGTCGACAGCGGACTGGGCTGCCAACGACGACGGTTCGTACGATTCGACCATCACGAACCCGGATCAATCGAATTCGTATGTGCATTCCGGTGCGCTTGACGAAAACAACGACAACAACACCACGGTGTCGAACCCGGACAGGACACAATCACTCCTGACAGCCGACGGGGAGCTGATACAACTCAACTCCGACGGATCACCCGAGTCGGGAGTGGACCCGGACGGAAACTCCGACACCCGTTGGGATTCGGATGCAGGTCAGTGGGTGCACAATCCGACGGCGGAAGAGTCGGCAGGATATGCCGCGTTCGTCGATGCCTACGGTATTACCCCTGTCACTGCAGAGGAATGGCGGCAAGCTGCTGCTCTCGGCCCGTATGGGGAATCCGGCGGCGAGAGTCCGTCCGAAGGCGGGAATTACCTCGATTCACTTCAAGCGTCCGCGACTGCAGTTGCGACTTTCGGTAGGGCTCGCCCTTCCCCCGCAGGTGCTGGGCTTATTATCGTCGGAAGCGTCGGGCTTCTCGGCGTACTCGCGTTCAGGGCCTACCAAGAGCGCAACGCGCTCGGGCAGTATGGTGTGGGAAATACAGGGGACGGATCGAAGGAAGCGGAACAAGCGGGCCTCGACAAAGTCTCCGAAGAGGAAGGCGTCGAAGTCTTGCGAGATCAGGTTCTCTCGAAAGTGCCCGGTGTAGACAACAGCCGCCGCTATGACGGCCTGTTCGAGAACGAAGACGGCACCTATACCGGGGTCGAAATCAAGAGCGGTGACTCGCCCTACGGTGGCCAGCAAGAAGCGTTCGACAAGGCCGTCAGCCCGGACAACCCGGCCGTGGCCACATTGCACGGTGAAACCATACGCATCGTAGACGTGATCATGAAACGCGTCCCTCGCTGGACGAAGTGACCCACCGCGACACGAGAGAGGAAAGGAACGATCTCATGGCAATCCCCACCTACATGGTCACCCACAGCGACGGAAGTACCTCCTTCGGTTCCGATTTCGGCGCAGAAGGCATGGCCAAACGACTGCCCCGCAACCTCGACGGCGTCAAACGGTCGTACATCATTTTCGAGAAACTGCCACGCCCCGCATGGCCGGACAATCTCACCGACGCCGAGCGGGCCTCGATGGGACGTACTTACTGCCAATGCGCCGGATCAGCCGAAGGGCTCACCGTCGAAGTCAGCATCGACGACGAATCAGGACGCATCAACTACGCCATCGGCCGCGGCGGACCGCGCGGCAGCGAACCCGACCACGGCATCACCTACAACAACGGAACAAGCGTCATCCCCGTCTACACCGATGAGGTACTCACCCCCGACGAAGCCACCGAAATCCTGCTGTCCTACATCAAAACCGGTGCCATCCCACCGCGATTCGTCACCCGCGCTCTCGCCCTGCCACCCCCAACGCAGGAATACACCTCCCCTTTCTGACGATCACCAAAACCTGTCCGGGTGGGATCGTTCACGTCTCGGTGGTCCGATCCACGTGAGCCCCGAGCTTCCGCTCAGAACACCTGGCTGACTTTCAGCTGTTGGGTGCGTCGCCCGGTTTATTGATCTGGAGTTTCTGAAACCCCGGGAAGCAGCGCGGAAGAGCGGGACAGTTGACGCCCAAAGATGATTGCCTGCACTCAGATGGTCACCGCCCCTGCGCCGCCGGCAACTGTGACCGAAAGTGTTTGAGTGGCTAGAACCAGAAACCCCAATGGAGACGGCACAGTGACCCGGTGAGTAAAGACGGGCCTTGACCCCGGAAGCTGGACACGGGGTTTGTGAACCGTGCCGCGTTTGATGCCGCTTCCTTTCTTGTGACGGATGCAGACCATGCCCAAGCGTTACCGATCGAGCAGCGTGGAGCGAGCGGTGAAGATGGTCCAGGGCCACCTCGACGAGTACCGGTCCCTGCACGCCGCCTGCCAGGCCATCGGCCCGAAGCTCTGGATCGGCCCGGAGTCGCTGCGGACCTGGATCAAACAGGCCCAGATCGACAGTGCTCAGCTGCCCGGTGCCACGTCCGCGGGGCAGCAGCGGATCAAAGAACTCGAACGTAAGAACCGAGAACTCAAGGAAGCCAACGAGATCCTGAAATCTTCCTCGATTTTCTTCGCGAGGGAACTCGACCCTCGCCACCGCTGATCTGCCAGTTCATCGATGATATGCGTGCACAGAACTACAGGGTCGAGTCGATCTGCGCCGTGCTCACCGCGCAAGGAATGCAGGTCGCCCCACGCACGTACCGGGACTGGAAAACCGCGCCACCGTCAGAACGGACGGTGACCGACGCGCACCTGACGAACGCGCTGCTCGGCACCGACAACACCGCTGAAGGGCTCTACGGGCGCCGCAAGATGACCGCCCACCTGCGACGTAGCGGCCACCAGGTCGCAGCCTGCACTGTCGACCGACTCATGAGCGACGAGGCCCTGTCCGGCATCGTCCGTGGCCGCCGGCACCGCACCACTATCCCTGGTAGGAAGAACAGCCGACGGGCCCCGGACCTGCTCGATCGGGACTTCACCGCCGAGGCACCGAACCGGAAATGGGTCACCGACTTCACCTGCTGCCGAACATCGGCCGGGTTCGTCTACGTGGCGTTCGTGATCGACTGCTTCTCCCGCGCGATCGTCGGCTGGCACGCCGCGACCGTGAAGGACACCACCATGGTCACGACCGCGTTGAAGATGGCGCTGTGGCGACGGGACCACAGCGGCCACGCCGTGACCGACGGGCTGATTCACCACAGCGATGCCGGCAGTCAAGGCGGATTCAACTGATCGTCGCAACACCGTCCAGTGGGAGTGAGTATACTTGTTCAGCAAGGACTTCCGCGGGCGTTAGCCATTTGAGTTCTTTGCGAGGCCGATTGTTGAGCGCGTCAGCGATTGCATCAACTTCACGTCGATCGTATCGGGACAGGTCGGTGCCCTTCGGAAAATATTGCCGAAGAAGACCATTCGTATTTTCGTTCGTCCCACGCTGCCACGGACTGTAAGGTTCGCAGAAGTAGACACTGATCCCGGTGGCCGCGGTGAGGTCCGCGTGTCGCGCCATTTCCTTCCCTCGGTCCCAGGTCAACGATCGCCGGAGATGCTCCGGTAGAGGCAACAACGCCTTGGTCAGAGCATCACGGACAGCCTCCGACCCGTACCCGGACAGTGCCGGCCCGTTCTTCACGGGTGGTATCGTGCCATATCCGATCTTGCGCGGCAGGTGCAGCAGCACCGTGAATCTGCTGGTCCGCTCGACCACCGTGCCGATCGCCGAACGATTCAATCCAATTATCAAGTCCCCCTCCCAATGTCCCGCAATGTCGCGACTGGCGACTTCCTCGGGCCGCGCGTTGATGGTGACTTCGTCGGTGATGAACCCGGCCGGTCGCTGCCGCGCCCGGGCGCGAGGCCTACGCAACGCTCGCCCTGTCCGCAAACAGGTCACCAACTCCCGCTCCAATCCGCCGCGCCCTTCGATATAGAGCGATTGGTAGATCGCCTCGTGCGAGATACGCATCGACGTATCGTCAGGAAAGTCGATACGTAACCGATTCGAGATCTGCTGCGGACTCCAGGCAGTCGCCCACCGACGATCACGACGCCAAGGCTTATTTCGACCTTTCCATCCCGCGACGTCCGGTCCGGCGACCACTGTTCCGTCTTTGGCATAGACGTATCCGGAAAGCTTGTCTTGCACGTACTCTCGCAACCGTTCGTGCTCTGCGAGCTTCGCCGGCTTCGGGCGCCTCGCTGCGAGGTCGGCCTTCCATTGCGCGGTAGAGGCGCGGTACTCGATCTGCCCGCTTCGGGTGGCGGCGTTGCGTCGCAGCTCTCGCGAGATCGTCGACGGCGACCGCCCGATGTGGCGCGCAATTTCCCGTACGCCGATCTTCTGGGCTCGCAACATCGCAATTTCCTCGCGCTCGGTGAAGGAAAGGTATCTCCCCGAGACCGGGGTCAGCTCAATGGGCGGCATACCCCCAGCGTGCCGGAACCACCGTGTGCCAACCGGTGCCGACACGCCGCATGCGATAGCAGCATCCTCGCTGGTGAGCCCCTTGACGATCTGCGACCAGAATGCCCGTTCGAGGTCCCTGCGTACCGGGGGACGTCCCGGTGACCGCATCACCGCTCGCCCGGTCAACGCTGCCGCCCATCCTGATGGTCGTCCCATCTAACACCTCCATTGTCGAGGTGTTGCGTCCACCGGTTGAACCTGGCCTGTAACGCTGACTGAACCGTTGACGACAACTGTGATCAGATACCAGCGAAGGGAAAAAAATGTCGACGTTCACTACTGCCGACGGTTCCATCCGAATAGAGCAGAAATCGGTCACAATTACATTTGACGAGACTGCGCCCATCGAGAAAAGACAAGAGAGCCCACGCACCCTCCCCTTCTCAGCCCTGCGTGTCAGGGTGAGTTGAGTCCAACGGTTCACAGCAACCCCGCCTGCAGGGCGAGATACGGATCAACTCTTCTATGACAATGTCCAGCCTGGCCGTGGCCGGGGACAATGCCCGCATGGACTCCTCGCAGCCGCGTTCCGACGGCGCACGCCGACGCCGCGCGTTCACCCCGGCGGACAAGCTCGCGCATCTGGCCGCCTACGAACAGGCCTGCGAAAGCAACGAGGGCGGCGCCTACCTGCGCCGTGAGGGCCTGTACTCGTCGCTGATCAGCGAGTGGCGCAAGCAGCGCGACGCCGGTGTCCTCGACGGCAAACCAGCCGGCGCGAAGGTCGGCAAGCTCACCGCCGAGCAGGTCGAGATCGCCCGCCTGCGTGCCGAACTCGATCGCACCAACAAGCGGCTCGCGACGACCGAGGTCGCTCTCGAGATCATGGGAAAAGCACACGCGCTCTTGGAACAGATCTCCGAGAGCGCGGACACCGACGAGCCGCGCAGGAAGCGTTGATGACCGCCCACCACGACCTCACCGATGCCGGTGTGACCACCAGGGCAGCAACAATATTGACGTCGGTGACCCGGTCGACCGCAGCCCGGAACAGGACGCGTTCGCTGGTGCCGGTGCGGTCGGCAGCAGCGGTGAAGCAGGTTCCGGCGAACAAGCTCACCCCGGCCGAACGCCAGGCGGTGCTCACGATGCTCGACTGCGACCGGTTCGTCGACCAGGCCCCACTCGAGGTTTATACCCAGCTCCTCGACGAGGGCACCTATCTGTGTTCGGTGTCGACGATGTACCGAATCCTGCGGGAAAACATGCAGGTCACCGACCGCCGCCGGCAGGCCCGACATCCCGCCAAAGCCTGCCCCGAGTTGGTGGCCGAAGCGCCACGGCAGGTCTACACCTGGGACATCACCAAACTTCCCGGCCCGACCAAGGGCGTCTACTTCGACGCCTATGTGATGGTCGACATCTACTCCCGCTACGTCGTCGGAGTGCACGTCCAGACCCGCGAATCCGGACTCCTTGCCGTCGAGTTCATGACGGAAATCTTTGCCGTGCACGGCATCCCGAACGTTGTGCATGCGGACCGGGGAACGTCGATGACCAGCAAGCCGGTCGCCACCCTGCTCGCGGATCTCGAGGTGACCCGCTCGCACTCGCGGCCGAAGGTCTCCAACGACAACCCGTATTCCGAATCGCTGTTCAAGACCCTCAAATACGGGCCGGGGTTCCCGGAGCGGTTCGGGTCGATCCACCACGCCCGACAGTTCATGGAAACGTTCGTGACCTGGTACAACCACGAACACCGTCACACCGGAATCGGCCTGCACACCCCCGCCGACGTCCACTTCGGACTCGCCGCGCAGAAAGCCGCTGAACGCTCCGCCGTCCTGGCTGAGGCTCGGCGCAGCCATCCGGAGCGATTCGGGGCCTCGGATCGAGGCCCGAAGATCCTGAATTTGCCCACCGAAGCGTGGATCAACAAACCCGCGGTCATCGACGGCACCGAACCCGTGGCAGATCAGGCCGCCGCGTAACACCCATTGGACTCAATCACCTTGACAAGTTCCGCAGCGATGATTGCCGCGACGTTGGTGGAGCCTTCCCGAAGCTCGCCCGGATACATTCGATTCACGATGGCAGGAGGGGACAAAAGCCGAGATCCGAAGTTCGATCCGAACACTGTCCTTCTCACGCGCGGTGAAACCTTTGAGGCCGCACAAGGATATATCACACTGCTGCGCGAAAAGAAATGGGGCGGGAAAGCAAAGTTCCACCCCAACGTTGCCTTACAACACGCTGTTCCACTTCCTGTGAAGACATGCCCGGGATGGCTCCCCGACACACCATGCGGTATGTCGATCGTTGCGGGATCCAAATGGTGCACAACCTGCACAGATGCCATGCAGGAGCGATGGAAGGAAAATCAAGCAAACCAAAAACCCCTAGCGAAACAGGTTTCCCCAGTCTCCCCTGAGCCAACCCTGATTCATAAGGTTTTGGCAGGCGCGATTCTCGCAACAGGGCTCATAGCGCTCATAGGGCTTGCTAGTTGTTCTGTCGCAGCATTCAGCGATAGCGACGACACTCCCACACACCGAGTTCCGTCGAACTCCAACGACCAATGTGCAGTTCTGCGATTCACTATCTTGTCCGATGCATCCTCAGATTCGGAAAAGAGCAGCGCAGCCGCGAAATACAGCATGCGCTGCCAGTGAGCATCGACTAGTAGGACTTTGTTAGGTCGGGAAGCTGTGGTGACACAGCGGGCAGGTGCCGATCCAGATGGCAAGTGCGCGTTGGATATCGCGGACGATGCCGTAGAGGGTCAGCCCTGTCCATCGGCTTTTGGGTCGGTCAGCCGCAGGGTCGTGAGGAACAGGTGGGCGGCGGTGACGAGGGTGGCGTGGTGGTGCCAGCCGAGCCAGGAGCGGCCCTCGAAGTGATCGAGACCGAGTGCGACTTTCAGTTCTCTGTAGTCATGTTCGATGCGCCAGCGCAGTTTCGCGAGTCGGACGAGTTCGTCGATCGCAGTGTCGGCAGGCATGGTGGATAGCCAGTAGTCGGTGGGCTGCGCTGCGCAGGTGGGCCATTCGGCCAGCAACCACACCTGTTCGACTGTTCCGTCGTCGGCGCGGGGCACCCGATGACCTGCGGGCAGGGCTCGCAGGGCGACGAACCTCGAACGCATGACGGCATCAGGATTGCCCGGTGCGGTCTTGGTACCGCGCCGCCACGCCACTTCCTGCGCCGCGTCCGGTCCGGCAGCGAGCACCATGTCTGCGCAGCTGGACTTCGGGGCCCTGTAACGGGCGGTGAACGGGCGTCCTCGGCCGATGCGCGGTGGCGTCTCGGGCACCGCGTCAGCCGGATAGACGCTGGTAGCGGCCTTGACCGCCACCATGTAGGCGATGTCGCGGTCGGTGAGCGCGGCACGGAACTGCGCACCCTCACCGTAGCCGGCGTCCGCGACCACCACATCGGGTCGTGGCCGGCCCCAGGCGAGGAGTTCGTCGATCATCTCCACCGCCATTTCCCATTTCGGTCGATGCCGCTCACCGTCAGGGATCGCCGATTTCTTCCGACGCGCCGCGACGACGCCCACGGCATTAGCGTCATCGATGCAGTTCTCGTCCCAGCTCTGCGGCACGAACAACTGCCAGTTCAACGGGCATGAGGCGTCATCGGACGCGGCATGCACACTGACCGCGATCTGGCAGTTGCCGACCTTGCCCAACGTGCCGCAATACTGCCGGGCTACACACGGCGAGGAGTCGCCGTCCTTGCCGAAGCCGGTGTCGTCGACTACCCACGCATCTGGTGTGATCAGCTCGCACGCCTTGCGGGAGAGTGCCATCCGTACCGGTTCGACTTTCCAGGGCGAGCTGGTCACGAACTGTTGCAATCGCTGATGGTCGACACCGAGCCGCTGCGCCATCGGCTGCATCGACTTGCGTTCACCGGTGAGCATCAACCCACGCGCGTACGCGCCTGCGGTCGCCACCCTGTCCTTGCGGGATAGTGACGAGAACACCTCGCCGACAAAGGAATCGAGACGTTCATCAACGTCGGACAGGGTTTCGGTATCCACCCCGTCATCGTCTCGAGAATCGTGCCGAATCTCGAGACCCCACACCCAATCGTGACAAACCTAACAAAGTCCTACTAGTCCCCGTCTGGTTCGAGCTGGGGCAATGGCCCCGTCGCCATCCGGTCCGTCTCGCTACTGTGGGGTTGTGAGAATAGGACGTTGGATCGCCACCGTTGTCGTCCTGCTATGCGCGGGGGTGGCCGCTGTCTACTTCACGGTGGAGTCTCGCACTCTGCCGAGTCACCCTGACGCGATCGCCACGCGCGACATCACATGTGAGGCACCGAATGTCCTCGGGGCAATCACGACTGATCCTGTCCGAGAGATTCCGGGAATCCCACCAGCTCCTGAGGCAGGTGCCGTGCCGGAGGACTTCACACCCGTACGGGTTGTCACGTGCAGCGAGAGCGCCGAGGTCGAGGGCAACGACCCGTTGTCACGACGGGTCGACGAGACGGTTCGTGACGGTGACCTTTCCGAGATCATGGCGGCGTTGTCGCAACCTTCTCGGCCGAAGTCCCCGTTCAGTTGGAGTGATTGCAACTTCAGTCTCGGGCGCCAGCCTGTCGTGTGGCTGGTTGACGCGCAGGGCAATGGGATCCGGCCCGCAATCCCTAGTGATCGGTCGTGCGGGATGCCCAGTGCCGCACCGTTGGCCGCTATCTACGATCTGCCCGTCGTCGATCACTCGACCTACACGGTCCAGGCGTACTGAACCATGTAGGTCGACGTGTCGCGAGACCTGAGGGAGGAGTCAGTTCGGGGTAACTTCGTTCTCGCTCGGGACAACCTCGTTCTCGATAGCGATGCGCATGTCGGTGACGGATTGCAGCTCAGGAGGGGCGGCCCGCCCCCTCCCTGCCCCTTCCAATTGAGAGGCAGTGTCGACCGGAATGTCTTGATGGCCGGTCACCGGAGTAATCGTGTACCACCCAACTTTCGGGTCGAGCACGGCAGTGAACAGATATGCGGATCCGGCCTCGACCAACGGATCGTTTTCCAGAAGCAGCAGAGTATTTTTCTCAGCGTCGATTCCGCCTTGCTGGCTGATCGTGATGTCGCCTGAGACATCGCCTTTCAGAACCGAATTGACGTGGACTGTGTACTGGGTTTCGGGTAGATCTGCCATCCGCGATGTCGAGTCGAGTTTTTCGAGGACTGTGCCGACGAAAATGCTGTCCGATGCGCCGGCGACCAAGGTTTGATCTTCGATGTCGTATGCCCAACTGGCCTCGACACTGACAGTCTTCATCACAGAACTTGCAGAAGATGCCTGATCGGACGCGGGATCGTGTGGAGCAGTCGACCCGCATCCGGCGATCAGAAGCGTGATCAGGAGCGCTCCGCCGGATGCTCGGGACGACGTGGTTCGTACGTTCATAGCTTTCCTCACGGATTCAGGTACAAGGTTCGGTAGGCATATTGATCGATGACGCCGAGATGGTTGACCGTGGAACTCACCGGGTCCATCAATTGCGTGGTGCAGTCGTGCGCAAGCCCTTGAGCGTGTCCCAGTTCATGAGCGATCACGTGCTGTCGGTACGCTGAACTGCGAGTATCCAGATTCGCAGTATTCAATCGCAGTGTGCCCATCGTCGTGTTGGTTCGACCGTCCCACGTCCCACCGGGGATGCTGTCCTCACCGATGATGATCTTCGGGAACGTGTCGTCGCGACGAGTTGTCACCCGACCGCTTTCGTTGTTCCACATCGTGACCGCATCATTGAGCTCGGTCGTGTATTTCGTTGTTCCGCCATATCGAAGCTCGCGCGCACCGGTCGAGAGAGTGAGAACGACACCTTTGGACTCGCCGTCGGTGGTGTACGTGGTGGGGTCGGACGCCGATACCAAGAACTTCTTTCCATCCTTAGATCCAGAGAATGTTTGCCCGGATCCGCCATACGTTGCGTTGACTCGTCCATTGGCCGAGCATTGAAGCTCGTCGGACGTAGGGAACTTCAGCGGTCCGGTCTCGTATCCCGTCTGCGCCCACTGATTACGGATATCTCCCCAGTCGGCGTAGGCGGCGGGTGCCCCGTATTCGTACGTGATTGCACCGCCTTGGAAGTTGTTGTAACGCCCGCCTTGTGCCTGTGACTCAGGTGTTGTCGGGTACCCGAGTCTGCCCCGCTCGTCGGCACGAACCTCGGTTACCTGACCTTGAGCATTTCGAAGGGATGGCAAATTGAGCCATTTCGCCATGATCAGGCCACCGATCTGTCGGCCTCGATTCGCGTCGACGTCGGGACTCCAATAGATGCGGTTCGTATCGAAACCGAATGCTTGCCACCTTCCCCGTCCGTCGCTCCCCGCTATCAGCTCGTCACTGTTCGGCTCACCGATCGACGAGGTCCCTCCCTGCCCGTACTGATCCTGACCGCTCAGATAGTTGAAGAATTCGCGCTCGATAGAGCCGTAATCCAATGATTGGATCGGTACTGATCGGCCCAGGCTGCGTGGGGCAACGCGGCGACCACTGCGATGGCGAGGCCCAGAACGAAACCAGATTTCGTCCACGCGCGAAGTCGTCGTGGCCTTCTCGACGCTCGATTCGGATACTTCTCCATGGAAAACCTTCCGTCTGTCTCCGGTACGCGTCCGAGTGCCTTACCACCCTCGGATACGCATCTGATCGCTACTTGTGGTGCACACCGTTGTTCGGGAGGGCATGTCAGGGCATCTGTGCAGGGTCCCGTTCCTTGGACCTGGACCAATGAAATATGTTTCAGCACAGAGAGATACACCGGAATCCAGTAAAGATCAGTCGTCGCACCGTCCGAGGTGTTCGTGGTGACGCTCTCTGTGGGCATTTTCGTTGGTGCGTTGAAAGCCGAACGCGATCGTGGGCACATCACCCGCAATGACGGTCATCTTCCTACGTTTCCGGCCGTCAATGCTCGAATACTGCAGTCAAGTGCACGGCAGAGGCAACTGGTCGCGAGACCATCAGGCAAACAACATCTTTCGTCATCACAGAAGCCGCACCACCCCAAGGCCGAATCCCGGAATCCCCTACGAGCGGGCCGTGAACCCCGAACGATGCTTACGGTAAGGGGAAACGACTGATTTGCCCATAGTTCGATTGTCTCGGTTGTGTCACAGATACCCCATGGTTTGTTTAGGTCCAGGTCAGAGCCCGGCCGGATCCCAAAAATTCATGCGATGGAGGGCTTTTCGCACCTGCTCACCGTCATTGCGGGCGCCGTCGGACGAGCAGGCCGACAATCCGAGAGCCTATTCGGGGGCGCCGGGGAAGGTCGTCAGTGGCTTCATGCTCTTGCTCGGCGGTGTTCGCAGTGAGGTGTCGCCAGGGCACTGTCACGTTGTTGAACGCGGCGAACTGGGAGAATGAGGCGTGAGCACCTCTATACCGTTGTACAAAGGTCACCGCTACCCGGTCGAGATCATCAACCACTGCGTGTGGTTGTACTTCCGGTTTCCGCTCAGCTTCCGTGAGGTCGAGGAACTCATGCTCGAACGCGGTGTCGTGGTCAGTTACGAGACGATCCGGCGGTGGTGCGACAAATTCGGGCAGGCATACGCACACCAGCTGCGCCGACAGCGAGCGCGGCCCGGCGACACATGGCACCTCGACGAGGTCTTCATCCGCATCAACGGCAGCCAGCATTATCTGTGGCAGGCGGTCGACCAGCACGACAACGTGCTCGACGTGCTGGTCCAGTCACACCGAAACAGCAACGCCGCCAAACGATCCTTCCGCAAGCCGCTCAAGGGGTTGCAGTATGCGCCGCGAGTGATCGTCACCGACAAACTGACCAGCTACAACGTCGCTCACCGCGAGATACTGGCCTCGGTCGAGCATCACCGATCCAAGTACTTTCAGCAACCGGGCCGAGAATTCCCATCAATCGACCCGACAACGCGAGCGGGCGATGAAACGCTTCACATCGCCTGGCCACGCGCAACAATTCCTGTCCGCGTTCAGCGGCATCTCACCGCACTTCCGGCCAGTCCGGCACCGACTCTCGGCGTCCGAATGGCGTACCGAGATGGCCGACCGATTCGCGCTCTGGCAGAAAGTCGCCGCGATTCGACGCCGTCGTGTGAAAGTGAGCGGCCCGGCGGTGTCCCGCAAAAGCCTGTCCCAAATTAGCTGCGCCGCTGAACTTTTCGATTAACGTGACAGTGCCCTGCGAAGGTGCGACGGCGTCGTCGCGGCCGGCGTGAGAGCTTCGCCGTCGGCCGTCAGGTGACGAGCACACACCGTCCTGAAACAAGCAAGCGGCAGAAGGGAACGGCATGGGGGAGTGGAACTCGACTGCGGGGAGGTGGGTTCGCGATCACCGGCGGCCGCTGACAATCGTCGGTGTCGTTGTCGCGGTTGTGGCTGCAATCATCGGGGTCATCACCGTCGTCGCCCAACGTGATGACCCCCTCGACATGCAGGCCTATGCCGTGCCGATTGTCTCGATCAACGACATTCCCGCCCACGAATTCATCGGATCGTCGCAACAGGCTGTCGATGCTCGGCCACAGCACTCACCAGTGCCCGAGAACATGAGCGCCCCCGACAACGGACAGTGCGTACCCGGGGGAAAACTGCAAACCACAGTACAATCCATGGTTCTGTCAGGTACACGCTGGTTGGGCAACAAATTCGTCAACTCTGGCGGTGCTCAGATCATCAACGTTCACCTGTCGAACTCCCCCAACACCGACCCTGACGTGATCGACAACTGGCTGTCCTCCCGCGCACAAACCCACCTTGCCGCGGCCGGCGGCAGCGATCAGGAACTACGTATGGCATCGCTGCCCGCTCACCTCCCAGTTCTACCGACTCGACGACGCCCGGGTTTACACCGCCACACTCGAAGGCGATCGGACGGTGACCGGATGGGGTATCGCTGACGGGATCACCGTCCAGGTCGATTTCACCTTTGTCGGACAGCCCAGCGACGAAGCGATCGAGCAGTTCGACGTGGTGTGGCGCGCTCCGGCCGGCAAACTCGTCGGCATGCAAGAGGCTGGCGTTCTCTAGCCGATCCAGAGTTTCAGTGAGTTTGTTGATCCGGGTCTACAGTCTCAGCTCTAACGATCAGGTCGGCTTATCACCAGGTTAATACGACACAGGGCCGTCGGGCAGAAGGGCGCTGCTTTCGCACGTACTCGGGACCGCGAACGGTGTAGAGGATTCGCTCGACGGCACTTGGCGCGATCTGAGTGGCTGCACTCCGGCGATCCGATACGACCCCGCCTTCATCTGCCATCGAGGCCACATGGGGCCACATACCAGTACCGCATATTGTACAAGTCTGGTACGCTTCGGGATAGAGCTTTCGAGGCACACAACGCAAAGTAAAGAACCGCTCCAACGGAGCAAAAGGACGGGGACTATGTCCGCAATTACAGCCACCGATGCACGCAAGGCCCTATTTCCGTTGATCGAACAGGTCAATGACGATCACACCCCAGTCGAGATTGTCTCGAAGAAAGGCAACGCGATCCTCATCTCCAAAGATGACTACGACGCGATGGTCGAAACCGCCTACCTATTGTCCAGTCCCGCCAACGCGCGCCGACTGCTCGACAGCATCGAGGCGGTGAGAGGCGGCCACTACCAGGAAAGGGAACTCCTCGAATGAAGGTCGCTTTTGATCACAACGGGTGGGAAGACTACACCCATTGGCAGTCAGCCGATCGCTCGATCCTCAAGCGCATCAACAAGCTGATCGACGCCATACTGCGAGACCCTACCTCAGGGGAAGGAAAACCGGAGTTGCTCAAGCATTCACTTGCCGGCGCTTACTCGAGGAGGATTGACCGGGAACACCGGCTGGTCTATTTCATCGAAAATGATACCGTCGTCATCGTCCAAGCCCGGTACCACTACTGAGGCACAAAACACGCCGTCCCGCATTGCGGGGCCAGCACCGTAGTCCCACGGCGCTGGCCCCGTTTTCGAGTCGGCTATCAACCGCGGAATGCCATCCGGCATGACGGCAGCACTGTCACGTCAATCGAAAAGTCTGGCTGCGCAGATAGTTTGGGACAGGAAGCTACGGGACACCGCCGGGCCGTTCACTTTCAGGTAGCGGCGTCGGTCGCGGTGACTTCCTGCCAGAGCGCGAATCGGTCGGCCATCTCGGTACGCCACTCAGGCGCCGAGAGCTTGTGTGGGTTGGGCCGGACGTGCGGTGAAATACCCGAGAAAGCGGAGAGGAAGCGTTGCGCATGTCCGGGTGAGGTGAATCGTTTCATCGCCCGCTCCCGCTGCCGGGTCGGTTGATGGGAATTCTCGGCCCGGTTGCTGAAAGTACTTGGATCGGCGATGCTCGACCGAGGCCAGTATCTCGCGGTGAGCGACGCTGTAGCTGGTCAGCTTGTCGGTGACGATCACTCGCGGCGCATACTGCAACCCCTTGAGCAGCTTACGGAAGAATCGCTTGGCGGCGTTGCCGTTTCGGTGGGACTGGACCAGCACGTCGAGCACGTTGCCGTGCTGGTCGACCGCCCGCCACAGGTAATGCCGTGTGCCATTGATTTTGATGAAGACCTCGTCGAGATGCCAATTGTCACCCGGCCGTGCCCGCCGTCGGCGCAGCTGGTTGGCGTATGTCTGTCCGAACTTGGCGCACCACCGCCGGATCGTCTCGTACCTCACCACGACACCGCGTTCGAGCATGAGTTCCTCGACCTCACGGAAGCTGAGCGGAAACCGGAAGTACAACCACACGCAGTGATTGATGATCTCAACCGGGTAGCGATGGCCCTTGTACGACAGCATTGCGGTGCTCGCCCCACCGATTCTCCCAGTTCGCCGCATTCAACAACGTGACAGTGTCGGCTTATGGCCGCACAGCGATGGTCTGCCGCGCTGGACGATTTGTGGACCTGCGGCCGGCTGATGGATGTCTGGGGAATAGATCAACCCACGTTCTTACCTTCGCGCGCAGACGTTGCGAATGTGCTGTTGCGCCTGGGCCGCCGGAGCGACGCCGTCCGGTAAGGCATGGAACAATTGGCGAAAACCTCTGCTGGCCGGTAGCGCGCGCACGGCATCGCGCTACGGACCATGGCGATGACCGAAACGAATTCGAAGAGACGCCGAGACACACTGCCACGAGCTGTCGATGTTCTGGAAGGCTGCGCCGACCGAGCCGAATTGGCTTACACTGTAGCCGAACTCAGTGATACTTACGTGCTTCTCGGGGAACCTCGCCGAGCACGACATGCGGCGCAACTAGCGAGCGGTATTGCCGGAGAGTTGTCGTTGGAACCGCTCTCGGCGCGACTCGAACTCGGTCGTCGTCCTATCGAATCGGCCTCGTTCTCACCCCAGGCCGATTCCGCGTGCACCGACAGCAGTCAGTTGAGTGCGGCCGAACGACGAGTCGTGATGTTTGCGGTCGCTGGGCGGACTAATCGTGAGATCGCAGCAGAGTTATACATAACGGTGAGTACGGTCGAGCAGCATCTGACCCGGGTCTATCGGAAATGGCAGGTCAAAGGCCGTGGAGATTTAGCGCTGCATCTCGGCGCTAACGCTGGATCGGGCGGGAGTCAGTTCACGGTCCGCGGCGTGGCGTGAGCCCACTCCCGCTGCGGTGGGTGTCATGCCTCAGTTTGTTGCTTGGGGATCTTGATCGCGAAAAGGCCGATCAACAGCGCCAAGGCAGTGAAGATCACGGCAGCAATCACCGCGTGCGCCAGTCCGTGCGCGAGTGCGTCCGAGGCAGATGACGACACCCGTTCTCGGTCGGTACGCGCTGACTGATTCAGGGTGGTCAGGATGGCGACACCGAGCGACAGCCCGATCTGTTGTGTCGCTTGAAGAAGTCCGGACGCGGCGCCCATGTCACGAGGTTCCAGACCGCCGAGGACCGTCATGTTCAAGGTGACGAACGCCAGGCTCAGCCCCGCGCCGAGCAGAATGAACGGGCCGAGTACCCCAGTCAAATAGTTGGTAGATGCGTTGGTGGTGGTCAACCAGATCGCTTCCGCCATCATCAACGCTACTCCTACGATCAGCACCGGTTTGCGTCCGAACCGAGCAATGACCTTGGGTGCGAATTTCGCGACACCGAACTGAACTGCAGCCATCGGGAGGAATGCAAGGCCGGCAACGAGGGGACTAAAACCCAAGGCTTCCTGAATGTAAAGGGAAAGCAGGATATAGGTTCCGGCCATCGAGGCCATCAACAACACGAACGTCGCATAAGCACCGGCACGAACGGGATTGCCGAGTAGTCGTAGCGGCATGATTGGCTGATCGGCGGATCGTTCCACATAGACGAACAGTGCAATCAGCGTAGCACCCACGATGATCGGAGCTACGGTGCCGACTTCGGTCCAGCCGCTCGACCCGTTCGTGAGGCCGTAGACGATGCCGACCATACCCACGGTCGACAAGATTGCACCGAGGAGATCGAATTTTCCGGAGTGGCGTTCGGTTTCGTCGAGGTAGCGCAATGCAAGGATGATGGTGAGCACGCCTATGGGCACGTTGATGAAGAACACCAAACGCCAACTCAGAGTGGTGAGTACACCGCCGAGAATCAGCCCTAGCGTGATGCCGAACCCCGTGACCATGGAGAAGACTCCGAGGGCGCGAGTGCGTTCCGGGCCTTCGTCGAAGGTAGCGGCAATCATGGACAGGGCAGCCGGTCCGGCGAACGCAAACCCGACCCCTTGAAGTGCGCGTGCACCGATCAGTAACCAGTCGTTCGGAGCAATGCCACCGAGAATGGAGGCGAGGACCACCAGTGACAGTCCCCAGACGAACATGCGGCGGCGGCCGAGGATGTCGCTTGCGCGTCCGCCGAGGAGCAGGAGGCCACCGTAGGCCAAGGAATAACCACTGAATACCCAAGCGAGGGCCAAAGCCGACAGTCCCAGTCCGGATTGAATTTCCGGGAGTGCGATATTGACGACGTTGCTGTCGACCGCGACCATCAGTTGGCATGTGACGATGACGCCGAGGACGATGGACAAGCGGCGGTCTCGATGTTGGCGTGTGCCGTCTGCCGGTTCGGTAGTTGGCGGCTCCTTATGACCGTGGAGTCGGTCGATGGACGGTGCTTCTGTGTGCTCGATTTCTGTGTCTCGGTTGGTCATCGACAGTCCGTTCGAAGTGATCGGGAAGAGTCGGGTCGGAAGCTCCACGTAATTGCTCAACAGTTGTAGACTCAGATCAGCATAGGGAAGAATTTCAATTTCGTCTACACGTGTTGAGCGAGGCGTAATGGCAGTGCAGGTATCAGAGGCTTCACCGATGTTTGTCAGCCGTGCCGAACGGCGAAGCCACAGCAGAGAGTCGATCGCAGGCGCTGCGCGCGAACTGTTCGCCGAACGGGGTTACATCGAGACCACTATTCGCGCCGTTGCGCAGCGGGCAGATGTCGATCCCGCCTTGGTAATGCAGCATTTCGGATCCAAGAGCGCATTGTTCGATGCGGTGAGCGGTATACCGGTCACATTGGATGACGCTTTGGAGGGCCCGCTGGAGGAGCTCGGCGAGCGCCTGCTGAGGCATGCGTTGTCCGAGGTTGATCGTAAGGACGACCGCACGATGCCGGTACTACGGTCCATGCTGACCCATCCGGAGGCCGCACATGCTGTTCGTTGTGCAATCATGAATCCGGAAACGAGTCCGTGGACGCGCGTGCTGGTCGGAGAGGATGCCGAGAGGCGATCAGCGCTGATCGGCACCCTTGTTCTCGGGGTGCTGGTGGCCCGCTACATGGTTCACATTCCCGGGGTTGCGGATGTGCCTGCGGAGCGACTGGTCGAACTGCTCGGTCCGTGCCTACGTCCGCTGGCCACCGGCGACGCCACCGCGCGCGATTCGCAGGCATTGACGAACCCACTAGATGCGCTGGCGGACGCCGAGAACAAGCGCAGGGTCGCCGCTGAGCGGGTAGACGAGTGCGCACGATCGGCCCTGGAGGGGGGTGCTTCCTACGGCGATGTTGGTCGAATGCTCGGGATCAGCCGCCAGGCAGCTCGTAAACGCTGGCCGAATCCACTCAACAAGTGACACCTTTGGTTGTCGATGCCTCCTTAGGTGTGAATATGGACACGCGTATGGGTGACACATGTAGTTGTCGACCGGTCTCTTCGGTCGACTGAACCATTCATGTGCGAGGTCTGTTGTCGACTGCACTACATCCCTCTACGTCCTCCCTATTGTCGTCTTGTAGGGGCTGCGCGCGAAGTGTTAGGGGTGCCACCCGAAGGAAATGCGGCCGCATTCTTCTCATGGTGGAAGTTGCTGTCCCACATGAGCTCCTGAGTGGACACTGTCACGTTGTTGAACGCGGCAAACTGGGAGAATCGGTGAGGTGAGAACCGCAATCCTGTCGTACAAGGGCCATCGCTACCCGGTCGTATTCGACGGGAGTCAATCGGCCGAAGGCGGTTTGACGACGGCGGTGGTGGTAGGTCCGCTCGATCCAGGTCACGATCGCGATCCGCAACTCCTCGCGGGTTGCCCAGGAACGTCGGTCGAGCACGTTCTTCTGCAGCAGGGAGAAGAAGCTCTCCATGGCGGCGTTGTCGCCGGCCGCACCGACCCGTCCCATCGACCCGACCATGGCGTGCCGGCCCAGCGCGTGGACGAGTTTCCGGCTCCGAAATTGACTGCCCCGGTCGGTGTGTAGAACACAGCCGGCCACGTCATTGCGCCTGGCGACCGCGTCGCCCAGCGCTGTGACGGCGATCCGGGACTTCATCCGTGAGTCGATGCAGTAGCCCACGATCCGGTTGGAGTAGACGTCCTTGATCGCGCACACGCAGAGCTTACCTTCCTCGGTCCAATGCTCCTTGATGTCACTGAGCCACAGCCGGTTTGGAGCATCTGCGGCGAACTCGTGCCGGACCCACCCCTTGGCATCGACGACAGCACAGAGGTCGTCGTGGACCGGTGGGCCGGGCTACTTGCCGTTCTTGCCTCGAATCTTCCCGAACACTGACCACCAGCCCAGGTTGGAGCAGATCCGCCATGCGGTCCGTTCGGCCATCGACTCGCCAGCCTCTCTGGCTTCGTCGACCAGGAATCGGTACCCGAATTCCGGGTCGTCGCAGTGGGCATCGAACAGCGCGTCGGCGCGATAGGCCTCGACGCGTTCGGCGTCGGTGACCGGGTGCGCAAGCCAGCGGTAGTAGGGCTGGCGGGCGATCTTGAGGACCCTTTCGCGTCACCGTGACGGGGATCCCGTCCTCGGCCAGCTCACGGACGAGTGGTGGGGGTCCCTCCCGCTTGCGGGGGAACATCATTTTCCCGGCAGGTTTGCCTGTGACAGATACGCGGCTGCCCGGCGCAGGACCTCGACTTCCTGCTCGAGCAGCCGGTTGCGGCGCTTCAGCTCGCGAAGCTCGGTGTTCTGGTCTTCGGTCGTCCCGGGCTTCACACCGTCTTCGACATCGGCCTTGCGCATCCATCCGGTAAGGGTGGTGGCGTGGATCCCGAAGTCCTTCGCGATCTGTTCCAGCGTGGTCTTCGGATCTCTGGCCCGCGCGACTCGGACTACGTCTTCGCGGAACTCCTTGGGGAACGACTTGGGCACTGCAACATCCTTTCAGCCCGGTCTCTCGACCAGACAGATCAGTTGTCACCTATCCGTGCAGCAGACCCAACGGCATGAAGGCGATGCACTTCCATACAGACGTCTGTCAGGACGATTACGGTCGTCCCGTGACTTCACCTGAAAACCCGCCGACAACCGCACTCGAACTCAACCACCGCCTGTCGACCTTGGTCGACCGCTACATCGACTGGTTCCAAGCGTTGACCGTACAACCCGATTCGATGATCGACCGCGCTAACCGCCGTATGAAATACGCTCGTACCAGGAGACCGTGGAATTGCCTGTCATGAGCGCGCTTGATCATTTCAGGCTCGTCACGAAGTCAGTCGAAACACTTAGGGGCTCAATTCCCTTCGCCCACGCAACTCCGCTGAGAACTGCGATTACTGCGGCCGCTACCGCTGTGTGGGCAATGGCCGACGATGAGGATACGAGACTCAAGAGGGCGGCCGTGCTGAGTTTCCATGATGCTGAAAACGCCAGAAAGTATGTCAATGGCCGTCCGGTCGACAAAGTCGCCGGTATCGATGAGGCACGGTCGGCGCTGCATCGGCGTTCCGACTACTTCGCGGATATGGCATTGGAGTTCGGTGAGGATGTCCGACGAGACCGATGGCGCCCGACCGCGGACTTTGCGATGGTCGAGGCCGCGTCGAAGGGCATGCCCGAATGGAGCGGCGGTTGGTCACCTAGAACGGAAGTCCCATCACAGTGGAGACTGCTCAGCTGCTATGCCCACGGCATGGGGTGGGCGACCGCACGGCACGTGGAATACGGTGAGCCTGACGAGATCGGTCTCGCGAAGTCCACGCTGGTGTTCGATCTCGACGACCTCATGAGCAGCGCGAGCATTGTGCGATTGCTGATCGAACGAGCGCTCGACCGCTACAGGGAGATGGCAGGTTACCCCGAGAGCACGAACGCCGAACTGACGAAGATCCTGCACGAGTCAATGAACCGCCCCGGAGTTTCCGGAGACTGATGTACCCCGAGTTTTCCGGAGTTCGTTTGTTTTACTTCAGGCATTGATGCACCCGAGAGAGGTTCACGATGCCCCGACGTTATCCACCTTCAGTTCCGCCGGAAAGTCCTTGATCTGTTGAAGTCAGGACTCACGGTTGCCGAGGTCGCCGCAGGTCTCGATGTCACCGAACAGACCATCTACAACTGGCTTGGGTCAGGAGCTCATCGATACCGGACAAAAGCCGGGCCTGAGCTCGATCGAGAGCGCCGAACTCGCCGCCGCCCGCCGCCGCATCGCTCAGCTGGAGACCGAACTCGCCATCGCCACACGGTCCACCGAGTTACTGAAGTCGGTGGCGGCCGCAAAAGGCGGTTCGAAGCGATCGAAGTGATGGCCAAGGAAGGACTACCCGTGCAGACGGCATGCCGGGTTATGGAGGTGTCCGAGTCCGGTTTCTATGAGTGGCGAAACCGGCCACCCTCGGAACGCTCACTGCGACATGCCTCGCTGACACAGCTGATCACCGAGGTTCACACCGCCTCCCATGGCACCTACGGCGCCCGGCGTGTTCATGCCGAACTTACCCTTGGTCACGGTATTGCCGCTCGAGCTCGATCATTTGCAACCGGTCTTGCGTCCGATCCCGAGCTGCCAGCAAATTTCCGAGTTGTTCAGCCCCTGCCGGGTCAACTGGATATAACGGGCACGTTCGGCTGTCTTCCCGGCTACGCCGGCCATCTTCTGCGAGATCCGAGCGGTTGCCAACATAACTCCTGAAAATAGCTGATTCACGACATCGGTAAGTCAGGTGTTGCAACCAGCGTTAGAACTTGCCCCGCCCTCCTGGGTTCGAATCAGATTGACATTCTCACCTGGCATAACCGCTTCACCGGGTAGGTGTCGCAAGTAGTCGGCGACGAAGTGGAAGCGGTTCACCAGTTCGTCTCCGGCGAAATATGTGGCCGCCGACCGCAGGATGTCTCGCTCGGTTTCGAGCTTGGTTTTCTCCGCGCATAGGTGTGCGACCTCGGCGCGGAGCCGGGCAGCTTCTTGCTGAGGCGTTTCGCCGAGGTCGGGCCGCGGTGCGCTGCTGGTGTGTGTCTGCGGATCGGGATACCCGCATTCTTCAGCCACGTGGATAGGGGGCCGTGGGATATGCCGAGATCGGCGGCGATCCCGGCCACGGTCGCGCCGTCGGTGTCGCGGTACAGCTCGACTGCGTCGCGGCGAAACTCTTCGGTGTAATTCTTTATGATCATCGGGTTAGATCTTCTCGCTTTTCCCAGTCTGGCACCAGGATCAAGCGTGTCCAACCCACGGAGTCAAGGCCCCTTACAGGATAAACCTTGAGATCTGAGGTTCACCCCGGATCATGATGCGCGCGATATCGAATGTCGCCTCGAACTCGGCTGACCAGTGCAGTCATGGTCAGCCACCGAGCTCGGCCACTCATTCCGCTCGAAAACTGGGGACTCGTCTCTACCTGAGGCCTGTCACCCGCGGGGGAAGTGCAGCATTTCGCTTGGCGTAGTACCGATGCCACCCTGCCGCCACAGGGGTCAACAGTGTCACTTCACCCGTGCGCGCCGCGAGCACGTTCAATCTATACAGCAGGACCGACACTCCGACGACTGTCATGACGCTGACGACGAGGTAGCGAACGTCGCCGTGTTCGAGCAACTCGGAAAGTACAGCAAGCTGGTATATGAGTCCGATAAGCACGTACAAGACCGCGCGAAACACATGTTCGACGACTTCCGACCCCACCCGTACGTACCTAACTAGTCGTATGTACTGCGCCGCATAGAGATACGCAAGCGCCGGCAAGAAGGACGCGACGATTGCCACCAAGAGTTTCTGGATGGAATCGAGTGGGAAAACCGATTTCGTCAGTTTCAGCAGTAAAAGCACACCGAGGGCAAATACGATGTGAAGAATCCATCCCGCCAAGGCCGTCCACCAGTCGACATTCGCAGGGGGTACTGCAGCACCAGCACCCAGAGTTTTACCTGCAACTAACTCTTTCACCTGCTTGCCCGCTTTTATGGACTGCTGGTAGTCCCGTCGTCGACTTTCGCTACGCACAGCTGCAGCAACCTTAGGATTGTCAGAGATGCTGTGCAAAACCGACAGCGCACACAACCCCGACACCCCGACCGTCATCGCTGTAATCCCAACCCCAACAGGAGTGACTGTCGCGACAAGAGTTCCAAGCAGAAGTGGAAGAATCACCGCAAAGCTGCGCAGCTTGTACAGTCGAATTTCGCGGCGGAGTTCCCACTTCTCAAGTGATGCAGGATCGGCGCTCGACGTGTTCCTCACAAGGCCGAGCGCTACAGCGACGAAGCTGAGAGCGATCGGCAATATTTGAATTGGTGTCAAACCGGTCACCCGCATGGGCGATCCCATCAAATGCACCATCACCACCGATGTCGCCATGATGACGCTCACCAGAAGTCCTGGAACGACATACCTATCGAGGAACGCAATCAGCCCGTCACTTGTCGAATCACGTCGCATACCGCTCCCCCACCCGCAACCTACTCAGGTTCTCGTCTCTATGCATCACGTGCCTCCAGCATCTCCCAAGTACGCATGACGCCTTAACGATACCTAGGCGGACTCGAGTCTGAGCGCACCTTCCATCCACAGTGTGGAATGAAACGCGACGAAAATGAGCTATTCCCCAGACCACAGGCCCGACCGGGTTCAGCGTCTGCATAATCTCCGAATCGGAGAACAAGGGCGCAGGTTCCGCGCTCAGCTCGATGTTCCAGCGATACCGTGTGGGTGAAGGGGCAGCGCTCGTCCTCAAGGCACAAAGCGGTTCAGCACAGCCCCTTAGCCAATCCTTAAGGGCGAGTAGAGAGGGAGTCCTGATGCTTGTCGGACGGTTCCAGTCAGTGATCAAGACGGACTACCACCAATTCCATATCGACCCGGTCCAGTCCGACAACATCCCCGATGGTGTCTACCCTGAATTCACCCTTGCGGTGTTCGGCGGACAACCGATCCGGGTAGAGGTCGGAATACGAGTGGGACCAGTCAACCTCGTCCTGGAAATGTACGACTCGGCACCCCAGTACGTGGATGCCGAGTGGGAAGATACGGTCGAAGGTGACCTGTTCTACGACAACCCCGGAGGCGTCGTCGTCTGGCATTTCTACTCCGGCGGCTTTGATCAGGCCATCCCCGAGACAGCCGGCCAAACTCTCACTCCCCCAGGAAAACACCGGTACCGTGTGCGGATCTACGCCCGCGAGCGTGACATTGAATACGATGGCCCACTCGCCGGTGACCCCATCGAGGACTATCTCATTCAGATGTGGCCGACGACAGAACCTGAATCGGCACGAGCGATCAAAAAACCTCTCAGGCCGATAGGTCACGGACGGTGCCAGCTCTTCACCCGCCCGGCGGGCCATAGAGAGGAGCCTCCCGACATGATCGTCAAACGACACCACACCGTCCTCGACGCCGACTACCAGCCAGTTCATGATCGAAGCTGGACCTCCACGGGATTTGGTACACGGGCGCTATCCAGACTTCCCCTCGCCATCTTCGCCGAAGACACCATCAGCGTAAAAGTGGGAATCAAGGGTGGACCGGTAAACGTCACACTTGAGGTTCACGACGGACCAGCTGAATACGACGCCAGCGAATGGGAGGATACCGCAGAAGGAGATCTCGTCCACGACACAGAACATGGGGTCAGCTTCCAATCATTCTGGGACGACGTACCCGAAAATCCCTCTGTTCGCGGCTTTACCCCACCCGGAAAACGGCGCTACCGCGTCCGAATTTTCGCCCGGGGCAAGGCTATTCATCACGACGGGCACCTTGTCGACAGTGATCCGGTCGAGGACTACCTGATCCAGATGTGGCCCACGACGGAACTTCGACAGCCTTAACAGGTCAAACATACCTCGGGCTACTAGGAAATGATCACGCTGCTATCAGAATTCGGCAGCAGCGCGCGTAGAGCGAACGCTATCGATAACCACCTACGGCGCCGAGAAATCTGTTCCGACAGAAACGTAGCTACCACCAAGGAAGCACGCCATCGTCTACGCCAAGAGCTCAAACCGCCAGTCGGACAAAGACATGCTCCAGCTGCCCGAACCCCGACTCCCTGCCATCACGCAGCCCTGACACAACAAACTCCATTCTCTGGACACACCCAGTCATACAGGTAAAATCCGCCTTTACCGGTGCCAATGACTCGTGACGTCTCAACATCGCAAACGCCGAACGGGATCACGCTGTGGCTGTGTCGAGTCGTTCGGTGATCTCGTCGATGAGTGTGTCGACCGAAGCCAGTAAGACGGCTGGTGGTGTGGTCAGGTCGAGTGCATGGCAGTAGATGGTGATGTCAGCTCCGACAATGTCGACCGCATGGGATTCGGTATCACCTTTCGCGTAGATCAGGTGCCCTTCGCGTAGCCCGAGAGCGGTGCAGTACGCGGTCAGTTGGTACATGTCGGCGTTCGGGCCGGTCTTACCAGTAGCGACGCTTTTGTATTTTGCGTCGATCACCGCCACAGGCTTGCCGCCGGGGTCGTACCAGGTCAGGTCCGGTTCGATTGTGACGGTGCGGCCGAGGTCGAGGTAGCGGGCCGGGCACTGTCCGGGGCGCGCTCCGGTGCCGCCGTGGCGAGTGATCGCGGCGGCGGTGGTTGTCATCAGAAAGTCCTCGAACACCTTCCACATGTCGAGGACGAATCCTCGCACGACGACAGTCCCGATCCGGTGCTCGATCGAGCGGTGTGTGGTGATCAGCTCCGCCAACTGCAGCGCCCAGTGGTAGCGCTCGTTCAACCTCGTCCGCAGTGGGGATGGTTCAGCGCCGGGGGTCGGTGGTGTGACGTCGGCGAGCGTGCGGCGAAGCCTGGCCAATCTCGTCCGCAGTCGCAGCGGCACTATCGCGGAACCGAGCAAGATGAGAGTGGCGGCAAGTAGCCGGTTTTCGTCGATGTCTTCGTCGTATTCGTCGTAGCGGATCTCCACTGGCAGTGTGAGTCCGAATCGTCGGGTGATCTGATCGCCAGCGCGTAGTCGCCCACGCAGGACCGGACCTGATTCTTCGACTTCCCGGTAGCCGGAGATCAGTCCGCGAGTGGTGGCCTGCTCGGCAGCGACGACGAATGCTTCGGCCAACGCGGCGACCAGATCGGTGTCCGTGTCGGCGAGCGCGGTGTGCGCCGACCACCAGGTGGGGTCGCGGACGTAACCCATCATCCAGATCACCCGGCTGATCGGTGTTTTCGGTTCAACCCGCACGGTGAGGGTGTCCACGGTGACGGCCCCGATCTTTCGGGTGGTGGTCAGCGTGAACAGTCCGGGCGTCGTCGTGGGTGTGACGGTGACCAGCCCGGTGGCCGCGAGCGCAGCGGCACTGTCCGGTGTCAACGCCACCTGTGGGCGGCACGACGGGCACCCAGGGCAGTGGTACCCGCATGGTGGTCGTTCGACGAGTGTGAGGGTGGTTGGGTCATTCACCGGCAGCCAGGCTCTTTTCCAGGGCGGCCAGGCTGTACCGGGCATCGAGGTCTACGGCGCGGTCACCGAAGTGGAATTCCTCGAGCAACGGAAGGATCGCGGTGTCCCACACCTGCTCCAGCCCGCCGTCGCTGTGGACGGCGGCGCGCATGAAGTAGGAAGGGCCGATCTGAAAGTCAGGGTCGTCGATCGCCGCGTTCAGCGCGTGGTGCAGGTCCGCGACGCGCTGCGGGTACTTGCGGGCGGTCAGCCAACGTCTCAGGACCGATTTCGTCGGCTCCTGCGCTGGGTGCAGGGGAACGAATCCGAAGCGTCGACGCATGGCCGTGTCCACGAGCGCGATCGAGCGGTCAGCGGTGTTCATCGTGCCGATGATGAGCACGTTGCGTGGCAGCACGAACAGTTCGGTGTCGTGCGTGGAGTACATCAATTCGATCGCCTCGTCACGGTATTCGAGGAGGAAGTACAACTCCCCGAAAATCTTGGCGAGGTTCCCGCGATTGATTTCGTCGATGACCAGGACGAACAACTGATCAGGATGCCGGCGGGCGCGGTCGGTGAGGCGCCGCATCGGGCCGGGCTTGAGCTCGAAACCGACCCGCCCATCACCCTGCGCAGTGGGGCGGAAGCCCTCGAAGAAGTCTTCGTAACTGTAGGCGGGGTGGAACTGCACGATGGTGACGTTGTCCGGGCCGGCGAGGTGCCGAGCCAACGTCTTCGCGATGTACGTCTTCCCGGTACCGGGCGGGCCGTAGAAGATCAACTGCGGCCGATCACGCAACAGATCGGTGCATCGGGCAAGCCAGTCAAGATCGACGTGCAACGAATCCGCCAACGCTTGATCCGGGTCAACGATAGAGAACTCGGTCGCCGCAGACTCGTTGTCGTCGTCCAACTCCTCGTCTACTTCATCGTCAGATTCGTTGGAGGTCTTGGCTTTCGGTGGATTCCACATCGGATACCACGGTTCTTGGTAGAAGTCGACAGGACCGTGTTGTTCCTGCTCGAAGGCTCGGCTGATCTCGAAAAGATCGGTGTCGATGTCATCGGAAGCTGGTCGCGGCAGGTATGACACAAAGGTGTCGCGAATACGCCTGCGGTGCTTCGGGCTCACGATCGACAGAAAGAACTCCGGGAACGCGAGATAGCGCAGGGCACCTCGTTGCATGGGCTGATTCGGTGTCTTCACTGCGGCCAAGGCCGCACGAAACGCGCGCGGGTCTTCACCGATCGCGGCCTTGTCGGCCTCGGTGAGGGTGTGCAGATGCAGCCCGAAGTTGATCAGCAACCACAACTGCGAGTAGCGGCCGAAGTTGAACCCTGGTCCACCGTGAAATGCCCCCACAGCAGTTGCCCTGACAACGTCGTCCGGGATAGCGACGGGTTCTTCCATCATCTCCAGAACCCTGCGGAGATACGCAATCTTCGTCCGCCCCAAGAGACTGGACAAAGGCAACATGTTGGTCAGAAAGATCTCGGCGAACAGTTGAATCGCCCCGTCGCTGGCACCGTCGAACTGATCCGCCAGCTTGTCCCAAAATCCCGACGACCCTCGTCCGGACTATCGACATACGTAGCTTTCAGCTCGCGGAAGTTCTCCACCGACCACACCGGCCGGCCGGGAGTGAGTACCGAATCACCCCGCAAGTATCCGTCGACGATCAACCGACGTCCTACCGCTTCGAGTTCATCCAACCCAGCTCGACGACTTGTCGTGTACTCACTCATGTCCGTTATCTATACCCGACCGATCACCCCAGTTTTACCTCACCTGCTCCAACAGCATCCCGAAGGTAATCCCAGAGACATGCAGTCTTCGCTGATCAGGACGTCCGATGGCCTATTTTTCGGTCGGTTCTGCGGTGAGTACGGCGCCGCGAATTTCGCGGTAACGGTGGAGGAGGTCGGTCATGTTTGCGTCGGGGTTCACCAATTCCGGGAGATCGCGGCCGTTGCGGAGGATCTGGTCTGCGAATCCGACTTGCCGGCGGCACTTCCGCAACGTGGTGGCGCTCAAAGGCTTTTCGGCCAAGGCCCGGGTGAGGTAGTCGGTCTGGCCGCCGAGGCTGTGGCGCGGGTTCTGAGTTCCGTTTCCGTCGCGGCGCGCGGCGATCATCTCGACCCAGTCGGCCAGCTCGTCAAGCGCCGCCTCGTCGTTCACGGCGGCACGCAATGCCGCATCAACAGCCTCCGGTGCATTGATGTCGGTGCACGGGTATCCGTGGCGGGTGAGGATTTCGGCGAGTTGGTAGTTGGCGAGATCGTCGTGGCGGCTCCACCACCAGGAAGCCCTCAAATGCACGATGGCGCTCTTGGGCAGCATGGGCGCAGTGTCGGTCATACGAAAGCCTTTCGGTGAGCCTGAGCATGTCAGGGGCAGGGGCAGCCGGTCTTGCCTGCGTCTTTGGGCATAGGCATCTGGCAGCGAGATCTGCTCGAGTAATGTCGCCGTTATGGCTGGACAGCGAGCGCTTGCAGAGTTTCTTCGGGCTCGTCGAGAACGGCTAACTCCCGCTGCGGTGGGCTTGCCCGATTCGCCGCGTCGACGCGTGAAGGGGCTTCGGCGGGAAGAAGTCGCCCAGCTCGCTGGTATCAGCGCTGACTACTATCTGCGGCTAGAGCAGGGTCGTGACGTGCATCCGTCGATTCAGGTGCTCGACGCTCTGGGAACCGCATTGCGTTTGAATGATCATGAGCGCGGACATCTCGCTGATCTGGTCGGTGTCGATAGCGGGCGGCGACCGGCCGTCCCGACCGTAACCCCACCGGTGTCGCCGTTGTTGACAGCACTCGATCCGCTACCTGCATTCGCCCAAAACCGGTTCATGGATGTACTTGACGCCAACACTGCGGCGCGACGTCTGTTCCCCCACATCCGACCAGGGGTGAATTTGCTTCGCATTGCGTTTCTTGCATCTGATGATGCTGAGCTGTACTCAGGCTGGGACGGTGTCGCAGCTGATGCGGTCGCGCATCTACGGTCGCTGGTGGGCGCCGACGTCGCGAGCCCCCGGATGACCCAACTGATCGATGAACTCTCAGCGGAAAGCCGCACATTTCGCGAACTGTGGGCACGTGGTGACGTAAACCCACAGCCTGCAGGGAAGCGACAGCTGCAGCACGCCGAGCTGGGGTTACTCGAGTTGGAGTTCTACAAGCTCAACGTTCCGGGCACAAACGATGTCCAGCTTGTCGTGTACTTCGCCGAACTCGGTAGCGAAACCGCAGCGAAACTCGGTCTGTCATCCCGAAGATAGGACTCGCCGTCCCAGGAAAATCTCGATCTGTTTCCCACACAAAGTTCGTCCGATGATGGGTATTGCTACGAAAATCCATCGAACCAGGGAACGTGAAATGCAGCAAATCGAGTCACCATTCGGATTCCACACCACAGCTGCCGAGGTCGCTGACGGCATAGATCTCACTGGCAAGACCGCGATCGTGACCGGCGGTTCGTCCGGTATCGGCATCGAGACCGCACGAGTACTCGCTCAGGCGGGCACGTCCGTCACTCTCGCTGTCCGCAACACCATCGCCGGAGAAACCGTCGCCGACGATCTTCGCGCTCGTACTCGCAATGGAAACATCGTGGTCCGACCGCTCGAACTCGCCGACATCGGCTCAGTGGCTCGCTTCGTCGCCGATTGGGATCGCCCTGTAGACCTGCTGATCAACAATGCAGGGATCATGGCAACTCCAGAGCTCACAAAAACACCCGAAGGTCGCGAGCTACAGTTCGCGACCAACTTCCTCGGGCACTTCCAGCTCTCGCTCGGACTCCACCGCTGGCTGACCCAAGCCGGAACCGCACGTGTCGTTTCTCTGACCTCGAGCGGACACCTCATCTCACCTGTCGTATTCGACGATCTCGACTTCAAGTTCCGGCCCTACGACCCTTGGGCTGCCTACGGGCAGTCGAAAACCGCTAACGCGCTTCTCGCCGTCGCGATCACCCAACGGTGGGCGCAGGACGGAATCACGAGCAACGCGGTGATGCCCGGCGCGATCGCCACCGGACTACAGAAACACACGGGCGGCCTACGCACCCCGGTCGAGTGGCGCAAGACCGTCGAACAAGGCGCCGCGACAACCATTTTCGCCGCTGTCTCGCCGCTCCTCGAAGGAATCGGCGGACACTACCTCGAAGACGTCGCCGACGCGCAAACCGTCACCGAACGAGCCGAGCTCGCCCGCGGCGTCGCGCCATACGCGCTCGACAAAGACAACGCCGACCGGCTCTGGGATCTTGCCGAGAACCTGGTTCACACTAGAGGAACCCTCGCATGAGTACGAACGTGGACACCATTCGACACATCGGCTGGATCGACCTGGGCGATCAAGGCGTTCCGATGGCACAAGCCCTGGCCGACCCCGAGAACCACATACTGCACGTCTGGGCCAGAAGAAACAGCTCACTGGACCCCCTCACCGGTCGATCATTCGTCCGCCATGACACCCCCGCCGCCCTCGCAGAGGCGGTCGATGTTCTAGCACTCTGCGTCCGTGAGGACTCTGACGTCGAAGCGCTACTCATCGAAAGCGGGATCGAAGGCGCACTCCGCGGAGGCAGTGTCCTGGTCAACCATGGGACTGGACTGCCCGGCTACGCACGAGGGATCGAATGCAACTGCGAGCTCGAAAGATCATCTCGCTCGATGCACCGGTCAGTGGTGGTCGACCCGCGGCGGAAACTCGCACCCTCACGACAACGGTCGGGGCCAAAGGAAGCCCACGAACCGCTCGGCTCTATGTTCGGAACCTACTCGATACGGTACTGTCACGCCAATCGAAAAGTTCAGCAGCGCAGCTAATTTGAGACAGAATTTACAGGACACCTCAGGGTCGTTCACTTTCAGGCGGCGGCAGTCGCGGTGACTTCCTGCCAGAGCGCGAATCGGTCGGCCATCTCGGTACGCCATTGGGGCGCCGAGAGCTTGTGTGGGTTGGGCCGGACGTGCGGTGAGATGTCGCCGAACGCGGACAGGAACCGCTGCGCATGCCCAGGTGATGTGAAGCGTTTCATCGCCCGCTCGCGTTGTCGGGTCGGTTGATGGGAATTCTCGGCCCGGTTGCTGAAAGTACTTGGATCGGCGATGCTCGACCGAGGCCAGTATCTCGCGGTGAGCGACGCTGTAGCTGGTCAGCTTGTCGGTGACGATCACTCGCGGCGCATACTGCAACCCCTTGAGCAGCTTACGGAAGAATCGCTTGGCGGCGTTGCCGTTTCGGTGCGACTGGGCCAGCACGTCGAGCACGTTGCCGTGCTGGTCGACCGCCCGCCACAGATAATGGTGGCTGCCGTTGATACGGATGAAGACCTCGTCGAGATGCCATGTGTCACCGGGCCGCGCTCGCTGTCGGCGCAGCTGGTTGGCGTATGCCTGCCCGAATTTGTCGCACCACCGCCGGATCGTCTCGTAGCTGACCACGACACCGCGTTCGAGCATGAGTTCCTCGACCTCACGGAAGCTGAGCGGGAACCGGAAGTACAACCACACGCAGTGGTTGATGATCTCGACCGGGTAGCGGTGACCTTTGTACAACGGTATAGAGGTGCTCACGCCACATTCTCCCAGTTTGCCGCGTTCAACAACGTGACAGTGCCCCTTCACGACCACGTCATTGGGGCCGGGATAGGGCAGAACGATGGTGACGGTTTCGACGGGCGCGTCTTGGCTACAGGCGACGACGCGTGAACGTGCTGTTTCATTGGTGGTTAGTCATAGGTGGTTCCAATCGTGGGGCCTGCGGGGTCGTTGTGGTGGGGTCAGGACACCAGGACCGATCGCCGGGTCTGCGAGGACTTGATCTGCAGCTCGACCGACCGAATCAGGTTTTCGGGCTTCAAGATTTCGGCGATCTCGGCTTCGGTGAGCAGACCCCGCTCGAGGACGAGGGCGGGGATGCTTCGGCCGGTCGCCATCGCATCGGCGGCCACCGAGGTCGCGGCGGCGTACCCGATGTAGGGATTGAGGGCGGTCACCACGCCGATCGAATGTTCGACGGTGTGCCGCAGATGCTCGATGTTGGCGGTGATCCCCACAACGCACCGGGTGGCCAGGGTGTCGCACGCATGGGTCAGGTGCGTGATCGACTGAAACAGGCTGTGCGCGATGATCGGCTCGAACGCGTTGAGCTGGAGCTGACCGGCCTCGGCGGCCAGGGTGATCGACACATCGTTGCCGATCACCTCGAACGCGACCTGGTTGACCACTTCGGGGATGACGGGGTTGACCTTGCCGGGCATGATCGACGAACCCGCCTGCACCGGAGGCAGATTGATCTCCGACAGACCCGCCCGCGGGCCGGAGGACAATAGCCGCAGATCGTTGCAGATCTTCGACAGCTTGACCGCGGTGCGCTTGAGGACACCGGAGAGCTGGACGAACGAGCCGACGTCCTGGGTGGCCTCGACGAGGTTGGCGGCGGTGGAGACCGGGATCTCGGCGGTGGTGTTCAGGTGCCGGCACACCAGTTCTGCGTAACGGGGGTGGGCGTTGAGGCCGGTGCCGATGGCGGTGCCGCCGAGGTTGATCTCCTCGATCAGTGCGCCGGCCTCGAGGAGCCGGTCGGCGTCCTCGCCGAGCATCACCTCGTAGGTGCCGAACTCCTGGCCGAGGGTCATCGGCACGGCGTCCTGCAGCTGGGTGCGGCCCATCTTCACGACGTCGGCGAATTCGACGGCCTTGCCGTTGAACGCGGTCGCCAGGGTGCGCATCGAGTCTTGCAGGCGGCGCAGCGCGAACTGCACGGCCACCTTCACCGCGGTGGGATATACGTCGTTGGTGCTCTGGCCCATGTTGACGTGATCGAGCGGGTGCAGCAGGTGGTAATCACCGCGGCGGTGGCCGAGGGTTTCGAGCGCGCGGTTGGCGATGACCTCGTTGGCGTTCATGTTAGTCGAGGTGCCGGCCCCGCCTTGGATGACGTCGACGACGAACTGTTCGTGCAGCGCACCGTCGCGGATCTCGATGCATGCGGCGACGATCGCGTCGGCCTTGTCGGCGTCGAGCAGGCCTAAGTCCCGGTTGGCCAGCGCCGCGGCCTGCTTCACGCAGGCCAGGGCGACGACGAGGTCGGGGTAGGTGGAGATTGGGATCGCGGTGATCGGGAAGTTCTCCACCGCCCGCAGGGTGTGCACACCCCAGTAGGCGGCGGCGGGTATCTCGCGGTCGCCGAGCAGGTCATGTTCGATACGCACCGGCTGGTTCCTGTGGTTGCTCACGAGACACCTGCGGTGGCCGGGGCCGTCTTCAGTGCGGTGGCGAGGAGCTCACCGAACCGGGTGACGTCGTCGGAGGTGTTGTACATGCCGAACGAGACCCGGATGCCATCGCGGACAGGCGAGACTCGGGCGTTGTTCTCGGCGAGGGATGCCGGCAGCTCCGGTTGGGTCAGGTCGAGGACGTAGATGTGAGGGGAGCGGTGCTCTCGCGCGCGCGGGCCGACCAGCCCGACGCCGAGAGAGTCGGCGATCTCTATCAGCTGGTCACCGAGTTCGTGAGTGTGCTCCTCGATATTGGCGACGCCCACCGACTCGATCAAGTCCAGGGCCGCACCGAGGGCGTGGATGGCCGGAAGATTGAAGTTTCCGATTTCGAACCGGTGCGAGTTGGCGCGCAGCTCGATCGGGTCGGCGGTCGCCACCAGGTCCGGGCGGGCGTTGGCAATACCGGCGGTGCCGACGTACGTCGGCGTCAGCCGGTCGGTGTCGGCGGCGGTCCACAGGAATCCGAGACCCTGCGGGGTGAGCAGGCCTTTGTGGCTGCCCGAGGCGAGGGCGGCGATACCCAGCGTCGGCACGTCGAGCGGGATCACACCGACGGACTGCATGGAGTCGGCGACGACGGCGATGCCGCGGTCGGCGGTGGCGGCGGTGATCGAGGCGACATCGTTGCGCTGGCCGGAGTGGAACATCACGTGCGAGATACCGATGGCGCGGGTGCGGTCGTCGATGTAGGAGGCGAAGGTGTCGGCGTCGGCCCACTTCTTGTCGTTCGGGACGAGCCGGACCTCGAGACCGGCGGAGCGCTTGGACAGCCAGGCGTAGGCGTTATTGGGGTGCTCGCCTTCGAGGAGCAGGACGTTGTCACCCGGTTCCCACTGCACACCGTTGGCGCAGATGTTCAGGCCCTCAGAAGTGTTCTTGGTGAACGCGATCTGCTCGGGGGCCACGGACAAGAAGGTGGCGAGCTTGGCGCGGACCTGCTCGACCCGCTCGAGCCACAGGTACTTCGGCCCGGCGAGGGTGAGGGCGGAGTCGTAGAAGCGGTCCAGCTCTGCCCGCACCAGACGCGACAGCGGCGTCTGGTGGGCCGAGTCGAGGTAGAGGGTGTTGTCCGCGGCCGGGAACTGGTCCCGGATCCCGGAGTTGTCGAGGAGAGCCATGAGAGGTCGCTTTCTACTGTGGTGGGTTTCTTGCGGTGCCCTCGGATATGCCGGGGAGACCGTTCGCAGGGCGGCGTCGGGCGCGACACCAGCCGTGAGCTGTGAAGTGATGTGGGTGATGGTTGGGTCGGTGGTGTCCGCCGCGGGGATCTAGTCCTGGTGGTGCAGTACTGGGTAGTCCTCGTAATGCCTTGTGTTGGAGTCGATTACAGCGAGTTGATCCTTATCGACAATGGCGTTGGCGAGGTCGCGGTGCACCTCGAGGGAGAAGGCGGCGATGTCCGGGGTGTACTGCTCGTGCAGTAGCCACTGATCGTCGCGGTGCCGGTCGGTCAGTTCGGTGACCATCTTGATCAGGTACGGGCTGTGCGAGGCGGCGGCGATGATCATGTGCAGATCGAGCGTGGCGAGCAGGTATGCCTTGTAGTCGTGTTGCTCGAGGTGCTCTTCGAGTTCGACGACCACCGCTTGCAGTTTGAGCAGGTCCGATCGGGTGGCCCGGCGGCAGGCGAGCAGCGCGCTGGAGAGTTCGACAGCTTCCCGGATGTCGAGGGACTCGGTGATCGAGATGCCCGCGAGCAGGCCCGCATCGTCGTCGAACCCGCCGTCGAGGTGCGGTTCGGAGACGAAGCTGCCGTCGCCGAGCCGGGTGTCGACATGGCCTGAGAGCTGCAGGACCTGCAGTGCCTCCCGGATGGCGTTACGGCTGACCTTGAACTCGGCCGCCAACTCGCGTTCGGACGGCAACCGGGTCCCGATCGCGTACTGCCCAGACCGCATGCGCTCGAGCAGCCGCTCCGCGACAACCTGGGACTTACGGGTTCGATCCGCCGGACGCGACATTTTCATCCCTCCTTTCTACCGAACATTGATCGGGGTGGTTGGACCAATCCCGGCGTGGTGTCAGATCTCCGCCGCCATGAATTGGTTAAACCGGTCCTACCAGTATGCGTTGTGGCGGTGGCCACGTCAATCCTCGGAGCGGCCTGGGACACCGGGGTGTCGAGCAGTTCGAACAGCTGGCGCAGCGGGGAGCGGTGGGCGTCTGACCACAGGGCCATAGTCACCGCGGTGCGGGCCTTTAGCCCGTCGAGACCGCCGGTTGGAATCAGCCCGGCCGTCAGCAGCGCGGTCTCCGAGCCGGCAAAGCCACCGTAGGTGTTACGCAGGGTGTTTCCGCCCCCCGGTGAGCGAGGCCAGCACCACCGGGATGCGGGCGGCGACTTCAGCCACCCGGGAGGCCTGGTCGGTGAGGATGTGTCCGCCACCGAACCCCTCGATGACCAGCGCATCGGCGGCCCTGGCGGCATCAAGCCACCAGCCGTCGTCGCCTATCGCCAGCAGCACCCGCGGCCGCCGATGACAGTACGTCGGGGTGGGCAGGATCACCCGCTCCTCGTGCACGACACCGGCCGGTCCGAGCTCCCCGGAGATAAGGCGGCGGTGGAGCTGGTGTGCGCCTTGCGCACCGAGCGGGCCGAGTGTAGTCGACCATTGAAGGCCACCAGCACATCGTGGGCCCGATCCGCTGGACAGACGGCGGCCCGGACGGCGTCGGCGAGTTGACCGGACCGTCCGCACCGGGCAAATCGCTGTGCCGCATCGCCCGGGTCACCACGACCGCGATCCCCGACGGAATCAGCAGGTCCAGGACGAAGGCGGATTCCTCGTTGATGTCGGTGCCCTGACTGACCACCACCGCGTCGCCCCGCTTGCGCGCCGCGGCGATGCGGTCGACGACGTCGGCGAGGACCTCGAAGGTGATCTCGCAGGAGGGCCCGGGGGTCGAGCGAGTCGACCTCGACGCGTGCGATCTCCTTGAGCTGGGGAATCCCGGCGATCAGATCCGGGCCCTGCGGGCGGGGATGGGCTCGGCCGGAGTCGTTCACAGTGGAGGCGATGGTGCCGCCGAGCGTAAGGACCAGGGCGCGGGGGCGATACGGCATGACCTCAGGACTCCGCGCCGGAGGCCTGGGCGCCGGCGAGCCGGCCCGGTCCGTGCCCCTTGCTGCTGGCGATCGCGGCCGTGTCGAGGCTTGCATTGGTCGCCACCTTCGCGGTGTTTTCTTCGGCCCGCGCTTTCGCTGTGGCTTCCTCGGCCCGCGTCTTCTCATGGCGGGCCGTGGCGGCGGCGTGCGTGCCCCAGCCGAACTTCAGTCCCCACTTGCGGGTGGGGCCGGTGAAGCTGCCCTCCGAGCGGTCCAGGATCACCGCGGCGAGAGCGTCACCAATGATGTTCACCGAGGTCCGGGGCATATCGGCAAAGAAGTCGATGGCCAGCAGGATCGCGACGCCCTCTGGTGGCAGTCCCAGCGCGGTCGACGCGGCGAGCAGCGTGACGATGGACGCCGACGGCACCGCCGCGATGCCCTTGGTGAGTAGCATCAGCACCGCCACGGTGGCGATCTGGTGGGTCAGCGGCATCGGCACCCCGTAGGCGTTGGCGATGAACAGCACCGCCATCACCTGGTACATCGAGGCGCCCGAACAGTTGAACGAGTAGCCCAGCGGAACGGTGAATGAGTAGGTATTGCGTGAGACACCGTAGTCGTCGAGCTTGTCGAGCAGCGGTGCGAGGGCGACCTCGGTGCTGCGGGTGATGAACGCGATCATCGTGGCTGGGAAGATGCAGCGGAACAGGCCCCAGTAGCGGACGCCGAAGGTGATACCGATCAGTGGGAACAGGCCGAACACGATGACGGCGAACCCGAGATACAAGATGACCAGGAACTGCCCGAGCGCGAGCAGCGACGAGAATCCGTACTTCGCGGCGCTGTGCGCCATCAGCCCGAACACGCCGATCGGGGTCAGTTTGATGATGTACCCCATCACCGTGAACATCGTCGCCGACAACGAGTCCAGGAAGCTCTTCACCGGGGCCGCCTTCTCACCGATGGCGGCCAATGCGACACCGAAGAAGGCGCCGAACACCAGCAGTGCGAGCAGGTTGCCCGTGGACATCGCCTCGATGACGTTGCTCGGGAAGACCTGCAGGATCATCGTCTTGAAATCGACGCCTTGCTGCAGGTTTTCCAGATTCGAGGTATCCGAGGTCGGCAGATCCACACCCTTGCCGATCCCGGTCAGATTCCCGATCGTCAGGCCGATCAGGATGACCACCGTAGTGACAATCTCGAAGTAGATGATCGACTTGCCGGCCAGGCGGCCCAGCGTGCGGGTCGATTCCATCGTCGCGATCGCCAGAATGATCAGCGGCAGCATCAGCGGCACGATCACCATCTCGATCAGATGAATGAAAATCGTGCCCAGAAGCTGCAGGTTCAGGCCCCACTGCTCATTGAGAGTGCCCACGAGCAACCCGGCCACGACGGCGATCATGACCTGGGCAGGGAGATTGATGCGGCGCAGCCACCGGAACGGACCGGTGGCCGGCGCGGAATGCGCGGCCGGATGTGCGAACGAAGTCGACATGAGGTTCCTTCACCTACTCGGAGGCAGAAATTGGTCTATCTGGTTGGACCAGTACGACCAGTGTTGATTGTGATGCCGCCCTAAGTCAAGAGGGAAACGTGATCTGTTTCACGCTGGCAACATAACGGTGACCCCACCCATGCAGTATCGCCAGCAGATGTCGCCGCGGCGCCCGGGCCTTTGACGTCCCGTTTCCGGCTTGCCCGGCCGCCGAGCGAACCCGCACAGACACCCGCGATGTCGCCGCAAGATCGTGCAGACTGAGCGACTCGGTTCGCCCCGCATTCGCAGCAGTTGGAGTCGCCGACAGGGAGGCGCCCTGTGTTCCGACGCGGTACCGAGACCCCCGGACGAACACGATCTGGGCGAATCCCGGATCGTCGACGACACCGAACCGGGCCACCGCCCGTGGCGTGATCTGCTGACCTCCACACCGGGCCGGCTCATCCTGCTCGTGGCGGCCGTCCTGGCCGCCGGTGTGTGTAGTCGGCAGCGGTCGCGGCCCGGCAACAACAGATCCAGACGCTGCGCGCGCCCACACCGAACCACTGTCGGTGGCCGCGCAGAACCTCTACAGCTACCTTTCGGTCGCCGACGCCGCAGCCACCACCTCGTTCATCTCCACCGATGCCGATCCGGCGGCACTGCTGCAGACCTACACCCGACTTCTCGCCGACGCATCCACCGCGCTGGTCACCGCGACCACCGGGGTTGACCCGACCCGACCCTGTCCAGCAGCTCTCGGACATGTCCCGCTACCTGAGCCTTTACGCGGACTGGTCGCCACCGTCCGTGCCAACGACACGCCGGGAACCCGATCGATGTGGCCTAGGCGACATCTCAGCCCTGATACAGGACACGGTGCTGCCGATCGCGCGCACCCACTACGCCGACCAGGTCGATGCCGTCGCAGGGACACAGACCCGGACCGAGCAACTGCCGACGTCCGTACTGGCCACCATGGCGGCGGCACTGGTGCTGCTGGTCCTCTCCCAGTTGTATCTGGCACAGCGCACACCGGCGCTCAATCCGGCCTTGCTCGCCGCGACGGTCTTGATGGCACTCCTCACGCTGTGGCTGGGCACGGCAAGCCAGGTATCCTCAGCAGCCGGCGAGCACGCCCGGGTGGGACGGCACGCAACCGCTCGCCGCCATCGCGAACGCCCGAATTCTCGCGCAGCAGGCCCGCGCTGACGAAACCTTGTCGCTGCTGCAGCGCGGGGCCGGCACTCAACCCGAGATCGACTACGCCGCCCACATCGTCGCACCGACCGACCTCATCGCCCAGCATCCGCCCGGATCGTCGGCGGCGGCCGCTGCCCTGGGCGAAGCCGACACAGCGCTCGACCTGCGGGAAGGTGCTCACACCCGAGTTCAGCAGGCCCTCGATTCCGGCGACTTCCGAGATGGGCGCGCATCGCGGTGCGCCCGTCTGCAGATGATTCCGCGGCAGCGTTTGAAGACCTCAACACCCATCTGCAGGAGGCGATCACCGCACTGCGTGAAGACGCCCTCGACACCACGGCTCAGTCGTATCGGGTGTTGGCCGCCCTCGCGGACGGGGCCGTGGTTGCCAGTGTGCTCGCCGCACTCGCCGTCAGCGGCGGCCTGTAGCTCCGAGTGAACGAGTGTCACTGATGATCCCTCGCACCCGCACCACCCGTCGACATCGTCGCGCGGCACTCGTGCCCAGTCACGCTGCGGTTCTCGGCGTCGGCGGGTCGATCCTCGATCGGGCGTGCATCGATGATCTGCGACCTCCATTGCGCTTTAATACTGTGCCGCTTGTTCTTTCGAATCGGTCGCCATGTTCGTAGGCGCTTGCACGGTTTCTGCGGAATGACACCCCACCGAGTGGTGTAGATCGATCGGTAGATCGTCTCGTCGCTGATCGCCAACTTGTCGTCGCCGTGGTGCAGTCTGAGGTGCCCGACGATCTGCTCCGGCGACCACTCGTCTTCGAGTATCGATACCACCTTCTCACGCAGTACTGGGCGTCGTTGCAGCAAGCATGGTTTGGGTCGTCTGGCCTGTGTACCTGCACGTCCTGTGCGGCCGCAGCTCGGTAGGCGTACCGTCCACCATTCCTGCTAATTTCCCAGCTTATCGTCGGGGGTGCCCGGCCGAGAGCTGACGTCATCGAGCGCACGGAATCGCCCGAAACCATTGCCCGCGAAATTTCCTCACGTTCAACAGGTGTCAATTGATCGGGACGCGCTTTGTGCGGTGCAGGTGCAATGCCGCCGTGATACATCAGGAGAGTGTGTAGACCGATCCCGGGCTTTCCCCGTGGCACGGGAGATGACGCTGATTGACTCCCCAGCTCGCCACCGTCGCCACGACTCCTCCTTCTTCTCATCCGACATGCCTGGCCGACCTATCTTCGACACTCACACCGTCATTCAGCTGCACTGTTGCGCTGACCCTTTAATTGTAAGGCGACTTTTTCAGGAACTCGTTTTCCATCCGCAGCCTGCGGATTTCTGACTCCATCTCCGCCACACGTGCCGCCTCCACAGGGTTCGTCGCGGTCGCCGGGTCGGGATTTTTCTTACGCCAGGCATCGACCCAGTTCGTCAGCGTTCCGGCGTTTATTTCCAGTTCACGAGCCACATCAGCGGTCGAACGATCCGGACTGACAACCATCTGCACAGCTTCCGCCTTGAACTGCGGACTGAATTGACGACGCTTCTCGGTCAAGTACAGATCCTCTCTCATGCCGAGATTCACTGTCCAAGATCATTGGTACACCCCAGGAGTGTCACAGAGTTCGGTTAATTCGTAACAGATATCTACTGCCGGGCTGGATGGCGACGATCTTGTCTCGTCTGCCGAGATCGTGGCCAAATCTCTTGTTTTCAGGAGGATTTGGGATCGATCGACTGTCACAGGTGGCAACGGTGTTAGGAGTCCGCTTTCGCGGACATGTTGTGTGAATGACAGTTTCAAATCACCTTTTCTGCTACTACGGATCGCATGAACTCTACTTAATTCTGCCTGCAACGAAGAGGACTCGACTGTGGCTGAAGTAGTCATCCGCCAGCTCATAGACGATCTCGACGGGAAACCGATCGACGACGGAATTGGCCAGCAGATCTTTTCTCTTATCAAGGTGTTGATTGTCGAATCGGCTTACGGACTACCAAATGCTGACAAGATCGAGGCAGCGTTCGCTCCCTTCATCAAGGCTACGGAGAAAGTTTCCTCGGCCGGCAAGATTCGCGCGAAAAGCAAGGACTCGTCTGCCGTGTCGGGGCCTGGCCGATCATCTGACAACTGAGTGCGATCCGGGAGTGGGCGGGTAAGAACGGGTTTGATGTCTCCCCTGCGCGGGCGAATCAAACCCGATGTCATCAGCGCTTTCGACCCAGCACATAATGGTTGGACGACCGCAGCTTTGTTCGACGATGCTTACGCGTCGTGCATCACGGTGTGCAGGCAATGGGCCAGGTCTGCAGCCCTGGAGAGTTTGGAGTGTGACAGCCGGGCAGCCTCAGGCGCAGTGTTCAGCGACGCAGCCGTGCCGATCGAGCTGATGCCGACGAAGGATGAAGCTACAAAGTACGCTCGTGCCCGGCCACTTCACCACTCTCCGCAACCTAATGCCGGCGATCGCCTCGTATAGCTTGGTACCAACGCACAACGAATTCGGTCGAGCTGTCCATGCGCTTGCGCGGAGCCCTCTGAGTTGCTCAAGGCTGTCTGTAGCTCCAGCGCCTGCGTCTCATCGAACTCGACGCCCCATTGGTCGAACGAATTGATATTGCAGAGAACGCCTTCGGTGAATGTCTGATGTTCGTACAAAGCGATTAACTGCCCGAGGACCGAGGGCGTGAGTTCGGCGCCAGGATAGTCGTGGACGGCCGGTTGCCGGGCATCGCTTGAGATCGTCATGGTTCAGACGATCCCGGTGGGTTCGGCGGACCGGACGGCATGCCCACCGAACTGGTTCCGTAGTGCCGAGACGGCTTTCATAGCGGGGGAATCGTCCTGGCGAGAGGCGAACCGTGCGAACAGCGCCGCGGAGATGACCGGTGCCGGGACGGCGTGGGCGATGGCCTCTTCGACGGTCCAGCGACCCTCGCCGGAATCCTCGGTGTACCCAGAAATCGCCGCTAATTGAGGGTCACCGGAGAGCGCCTGCACCAGAAGATCAAGCAACCAGGACCGCACGACGGTGCCCTTCGACCAAGCACGCAAGACCGCAGGCACATCCACGATCAAGTCCTCGGCGGCAAGCAGTTCGTAGCCCTCAGCATACGCTTGCATGAGCCCGTATTCGATGCCATTGTGCACCATCTTCGCATAGTGTCCGGCGCCTACAGGTCCAGCGTGGACGAAGGAGTCCTCCCGCTCTCCGTCCGGTCGCAGCGCGTGGAAGACTGGCATCAACCGGTTAATGTCGCAGGTGTCGCCTCCGGCCATCAGTGCGTAGCCGTTCTGGCGTCCCCACACACCGCCGGAGACGCCGCAGTCGAGGTAGCGAATGTCGTGTGCGGCGAGGATGTCGGCGTGTACCTTGTCGTCGGTAAACCGGGAGTTGCCGCCATCGACGACGAGGTCACCGGGCGCGAGCAGGAGGGAAAGCTGCTCGATCACCTTGCGTGTCGGCGCACCAGCGGGAACCATCACCCACACCGCCCGCGGCGACGGAAGCGCCTCGACCAACGCTTCGAGGCTGCTTGCATCGCTGGCCGCGACGTGAGGGTCGTATCCGATGGCCTCGAGTCCGCGTTCTCGCAGTCGCTCGCGCATGTTCAGTCCCATTTTGCCCAGACCGACCAATCCCAGTTTCATCGTCACCGTTCTACTTTCGATTCTTGAATGTCGTGCCGAGGTCTATGTCTACGGGAGTTTCGGGGCCCCCTCACCTGACCGCATGGGCAGCCGACACTGGCCGCTCGGCTAAGTGCGCTACCTTGCCGCGCCTTCGATACTGATAATCGACGCATTGTTTGAATGCGCCTGTGTGGAGCGAAAGACGGAGTGCAGCAGAAGTGACTGTGTCTGAAATGCGGAAGAGGGGCCGAGACCCGCTGGTGGTCAGTTCGGGCGTCGTGGGTGAGGCGTTGATTGGTAACCCCGATCAGGTCACCGAGCCGGTCTCGATGGTGATCTTCGGGATTACCGGGGATCTCGCGCGCAAGAAACTGATCCCGGCGATCTACGACCTCGCACATGGCGGTCAGCTGCCGCCGAACTTCGATCTCGTCGGCTTCGACCGCGACTGCACAGACGTAGAAACTCGGCTACGGAGCGCGGTGATAGCGCATTCGCGTACACCGTTCGATCCTGCGGTGTGGGCTGAACTGGCTGAGCGCTTTCACCTCGTGCAGGGATCGTTCGACGATACCGCTGCGTTCGCGAGGCTTTCCGCCCGGTTGTCCGAGCTTGATGTCCGCCGCGGCAAGCCTGGCAACTACGTCTTCTACCTGTCCATCCCTCCCTCAGCGTTCGCCACGGTTTGCGACCAACTCGCAATCACCGGACTGAACCGCAATGCGTACGGCTGGCGCAGGATAGTGGTGGAGAAACCGTTCGGTCACGACCTCGCCAGCTCGCAGATCCTCGGTGCCGCGCTGGAAAGGGTATTTCCCCCGTCTTCGATCTACCGCATCGACCATTACCTGGGGAAAGAGACGGTGCAGAACATCCTCGCACTGCGCTTCGCGAACGGGATGTTCGAGCCGTTGTGGAACAACCGGCACATCGACCACGTGCAGATCACCATGGCAGAAAGCGTCGGTGTGACCGGGCGCGCCGGGTACTACGACGGCGTCGGTGCCGCCCGCGATGTGATCCAGAATCATCTGCTGCAACTGGTGGCGTTGATCGCGATGGAGGAACCCGTCGCGTTCGACGCAGACGGCATCGCAGCCGAAAAGATCAAGGTCCTCTCCGCCACCGAACTCCTCGGTCCGCTGTCGGAGACATCGGCCCGCGGACAATACGGTGCCGGCATGGAGAACGGTGTTCCCATGCCGGCGTTGGCCGACGAAGCCGGGTTCCCCGCCGAATCGGCGACCGAGACATTCGCGGCCCTGACAGTGGGCATAGCGACCCGGCGGTGGGCCGGCGTGCCGTTCTTCATTCGCTCAGGCAAACGACTGGCGCGACGGACCACAGAGATCGCGGTGACGTTCACACCACCCGCCCATGGCTCACCCGTGGCCGGGGCGGCTGCAGTCTCGAATGTGCTCGTGTTCCGGCTCCAGCCGGACGACGGCATCGAACTCCATATCGGCGCTAAGCGTCCGGGTGGGGGCATGCATATTCAGCCGGTCAGTCTAGGGATGAACTTCCAGTCGGTGTTCGACCCGGCGCCAGAGGCCTACGAGAGGTTGATCTGTGACGTGCTGCGAGGGGACGCGACCCTTTTTCCCCGCAGCGAGGAAGTTGAATGGTCTTGGCGTGTCATCGATCCACTGCTCGAGCACTGGGCCAGGTGCAACGGACCGGATGTGTATCCGTCCGGGAAGTCCGGTCCAGAGTCGGCGAATCAGATTCTCAGCAGGTTCGGTCGGGCGTGGCGGGCGCTCTGATCCATACGGGTGGGCGATTGTGGGACTGACGGAGGTTTTCGGTCCCACAATCAGCACTCTTCGTAGCTGACGAGCGACGACGAATATCCCCGAACACGCTCGTGTTCGGGGATATTCGTGGTTTCCGGGCTACTTGGTGAGGGCGTCCTTGAGTGCCTTCGCGGCCGCGGCGGGGTCTTCGGCGCTGTAGATGGCACCACCTGCAACAGCGACCTCCGCTCCTGCGTCACGGACGGCGGCAATCGTATCGAGCTTCACGCCACCGGCGACGGAGAAGGCGACACCTGCGATCTTGCCGTCGTCGAGCAGCGTCTGGATGGAGTACCCGGGCTGAGCCTGCTCGTCGAGTCCGGCGTGGATCTCGACGAACGCAACACCGAGCTTGGAGATCTCGCGGGCACGTTCGACACGATTTTCGACGCCGATGAGGTCGGCCACGACCTTCTTGCCATGCTTCTTGCCTGCTTCGACGGCGCCCTTGATGGTGGCGTCGCCAGCGGCGCCGAGGACGGTGACCAGGTCCGCTCCGGCACCGAAGGCCAGGTCGGCCTCAAGGAAACCTGCGTCGGCGGTCTTGAGGTCGGCGAAGACCTCTTTATCCGGGTGAGCGGCCTTGATAGCGCTGATCGCGCTTAGTCCGGCGCTCTTGATCAGCGGGGTGCCGAGCTCGATGATGTCGACATAGGGAGCCACCTTATTGGTAAGCGCCAAGGCGTCGGCGGTCGTGAGCAGATCGACTGCGACCTGTAGTTTCGTCATGTTTTCTCCTGGTTTTCTATCTTCGGGGGATTTAGGTGGATGTCAGATCAGCCGATGTTGGCGTGCCGTTCCCACAGCCGCTCGGCGGTCTGGTCGGCACTGCGCCACAAAGCTTGGAAGAGGGCGTCGAATGCGAGTAGTACGGACTGTTCAAACAGGCTGCCCGCGTACTGGCGGGTGACGGCGCCGCTGTGATCCTGTTTGTCGGCCGCAGGCAGGAGTAAAACCTCGCCCGCGCGCTGGGCGAGCGGCGAGTCTGGGGTGGTGGTGACCGCCAACACCGAGGCACCCACCTTGTTCGCGGTATCTGCTGCGCCGACCACCGAGGGGGTGGAGCCCGACCCGGACACGGCGATCAGCACATCCCCGGCCCCGATGGCGGGGGCGGTGACCTCCCCAGCCACATGCACGCGCAGACCCAGATGCATCAGCCGCATCGCGGCCATCTGAATGGCCAAGCCGCTGCGCCCGTTGCCGATCACGAACACCGCCCGCGCGGAGGTGATAAAGGAACCGGCGCGGTCCCACTGCTCGGCGGCAACGGAATTGAGTAGACGCTCGTTCTCATCGAGCACGATGCGGCGCCCGTCACTGAACCGTGTGCGTGCCTGCTCGACGATGACGGTCATGGTCCTCCTCGGGTGAAAGCGGCTCTGGATCTGATTCCAAGGCTGCCGACTGCGGTCCGCTGCGGCACCCGGTCGGTCGGCCGGTTCGGGCTAGCCGGTTGGCCAGTGACCGGTCGCGGAGACCAGTTATATGGTGGGCAGGTGGTAGTTGCGGAGGGCTCGGTTCGGTTGGAGATCGACTCCTGGGCGGAGATGCGGACGGTAATCTCAGGACCGCTCCCGGATATCGCGACCCGCTTCTCCCGCTTCCTGCGCCAACGGTGTCCCCACGATGCCTTGGTTATTTTTACCCGTGAATGCACCGGGCGCCCCCGCAAAGTCGCCGGAAACCGTGACATTGTTGACCGGGTCACCATCGAAGAACTCGACGAGATCAAGCAAGCCCTCGAACCCGGTGGCGTCGTCGCCGGAATTCGTTCGCTCGGGGGTGGACGCCGACGCATCTGGGCCCTCCGCGACACCTGCGACACCCTGCTCGTTTTGGTCACGCGGCCATCTCAGACGTCCGCCCCCGATCCCGAACAGATCGCCGCTGTATTCGGGATCGTTGCGACATCCATCCAGCACCAGGTCACCCAAGCCAGCCCCGACTATCTTGCTGAGTCCCGGGCCGCATCGAGTGAACGCGCACGCACCATCGCCGCATTGACCGAAGTCCACGAGGAGACCTTGTCGTCGATCCTCGGCACCCTCCGCTCGAATGACCTCGACGATCGCCGATCCCGCATCACTGCCAGCGAGACCGCATCAGCCGCCCTGATCGCTCTGCGATCAGCTGGCGCCGCCGATCAGGCCCTGTCCGAAGAAGCAGTCACCACCGCATTCGCCAGACTTCAGGGCGAACTGCGCCCCCTGCTACGGCATCGAGAGGTTGACGTGGACTACGTCGACCCGCCCGCAGACGGCCGTCCGCTTCCCGGCGAGGTCGCGCATGCGGCACGCGCGATGGTCCGCGCAATCGTACTGGCCTTCGGCGCACAACCGGTACTGGCCAGACTCAGGATCGCGTGGGACTGCGACGGCGACAACGTCCTGATCGAGGTCCGCGATCAGGGACCCGGTGAGATCGACCGAACAGCCCTCACACGACAGCTCTCCGGCCGGCTGCAGACCCTACGCGGCCAGATCGTCATTGAGTCCATCGCCGGATGGGGGAGCCGAGTCACCCTCACCGTCCCCCTGGATCCACCAGCGGTCCGACCACATGAACACTTGCTGTCCATCCTGAATCCCCGCGAACTCGAAGTCCTTGCTCACCTCGCAATGGGCAAGCGCAACCGAGCCATCGCCGAGGAACTCGGAATCAGCCAGAGCACGATCAAGTTTCACGTGGCGAGCGTGCTCAAGAAACTTGACGTCGCTAATCGTGGCGAAGCTGGCGCGATCGGAATTCGAGCTGGAATCGTTCCAGGCAGCGAACATCCTGGGTTGCTTGGTCGAAATTAAGAAGGTGTTCTGAAAGTGTCACGTCGCGCGGGTCGACTGCCACGGGCGTCGTCCGTGTGTGGGGCGAGGCGTCGGGTCATCAATCCGATCATTACCCATAGCCTCTCGGGCTTCGTCGACCAGGAATCGGTACCCGAATTCCGGGTCGTCGCGGTGGGCATCAAACAGCGCGTCGGCGCGATAGGCCTCGACGCGTTCGGCGTCGGTGACCGAGTGCGCGAGCCAGCGGTAGTAGGGCTGGCGGGCGATCTTGAGGACCCTTTCGCGTCACCGTGACGGTGTTTATGACAGCTTGAGTCGAGACCACCGTGACGGCTAGACCCAGACCCATCTGCGACTCGCCGGAACGGTAGTGACGGTTTGAACTGAGCCCACCTCAGAGTTGGTGCCATCTGAGAGTTGGTGCCATCTGGCTTTTCGGATGCCAGCAACTGGTGGAGGGCAGTGATGGAGACTCGGATGGAGTTGTTCGCCCGCATTCGACGTGACGCCAGGATCGAGGAGTGCTCGATCCGGCAGTTGGCCCGCCGCCACCAGGTCGGCCGGGCAACGGTGCGGATGGCGTTGGCGCAGGCGGAACCGCCACCAAGAAAAGTTCCGGTGCGCTGCTCACCGAAGCTCGATCCGTTCAAAGCCGCGATCGACGCCATGCTCACCGCCGGTATCGACGCACCACGAAAACAACGCCACACGGCCCGCCGAATCCTCGCCAGACTTGCCGACGAACATGGAGCGCAGCACCTTTCGTATTCAACGGTGCGTGACTACGTGCGGGTCCGGCGAGCGCAGATCGACGTCGAAGCCGGACGCCGAATCGAAGTATTCGTCCCGCAAGAACACGCTCCCGGCGCCGAAGCGGAAGTCGATTTCGGTGAAGTGTGGGTGATCTTGGCCGGGGTGAAAACGAAATGCCACATGTTCGCCTTCCGGCTCTCGCATTCGGGAGAATCCGTGCACCGCGTGTACTCGACGCAAGGGCAGGAAGCGTTTCTCGAAGGACATATCGCCGCGTTCGAGGAGATCGGCGGTGCCGGCGACCCGTCACATCCGCTACGACAACCTCACCAGTGCCGTGCAGAAAGTGATCTACGGGCAATCCCGAGCGCGGGTGGAGAACCAGCGATGGGTGCTGTTCCGCTCGCATTTCGGGTTCGACCCGTTTTACTGCCAGCCTGGTATCTCCGGGGCGCATGAGAAGGGCGGCGTGGAGGGCGAGGTGGGCCGTTTTCGCCGAAATCGGTTGTCCCCGATGCCGGTTGTCAATTCTCTGGACGAGTTGAACGAGAAGATCCGTGGCTGGGATACCGCCGATGACGGCCGGCGCATCAACGACCGGATACACACTGTCGGGCAGGACTTCGCCGTCGAAGCACCGCTTCTTCTGCCTGTTCCAGTCGAGGGGTTCGATCCCGGGTTGTCGCTGGAACCGCGGGTCGATCGTAGTGCGTTGATCACGGCGCGGATGGCGAAATACTCTGTCCCAGCACGTTTCATCGGCAGGAAGGTGCGAGTATCACTGCGCGCATCGGAGGTGGTGGTCTTCGACGGACGGGCGGCGATCGCTCGCCATCAACGGGTTATCTCCCGGGGCGGTCAGAGCCTCGATCTCGACCACTACCTGGAAGTACTGCGCACCAAACCCGGTGCCCTGCCCGGGGCGAGCGCTTTGGCCGCAGCCCGCAGAAACTGGACGTTCACCGCCGCTCACGACGCGTTCTGGGCGGCGGCCCGCAAAACCGACGGTGACGCCGGCGGAACCCGCCAACTCATCGATGTCCTGCTCCTGCACCGCACCATGAACGCCGATGACGTGATCGCGGGCATCGACGCAGCGCTGACCGTGGGCGCAGTGACCGCTGATGTCGTCGCGGTCGAAGCCCGCCGACACGCATCATCGAATACCAACACGGGTGGGTCCGGTTCAGCTCGTCATCTCGTTGCTCGCCGCGACGGCCGCGAGCAACGCGTTGTCAGCCTGACCAGGCGCCGTCTCGCCGATCCGGCAGCGATCATCGCAGGCCTGCCGGCCGATTTCCGGCCCGCACCGACGGTCGATCACTACGACCAACTACTGCGATTACCCGAACGCCGAGGCCCCGCCCAACCTGCCGCCCGAGCCGAGTGAAAGAAAGGCCCGAACATGGTTCGTCCCACCGCCGTAGTGTCCACCACGCTGCGCCGCCGAGGTTTGACCGAGGAAGCCGCCACCGCCGCAGTCGATCAAGCCTGCCGGAGACTTCGGCTTCCCACCATGCGTGCCGTCGTCGCCGTCGGCGCCGACGCCGCCACCGCAGCCCGCAAAGACCAACTCTCCTACTACGGATTCCTCGCGGAACTTCTGCTCTCCGAATGCGACGACCGCGACCGCAGAAGTGTGGTGCGGCGAATCAGAGGAGCGGGGTTCCCACGCGAAAAATGGCTGGCCGACTTCGATTTCGATGCCAACCCCAACATCAACCCCGCCACCATCGGTGCCCTCGCCACCGGCGACTGGATCCGCAAAGGCCAACCCCTGTGCTTGATCGCCGGACTCCGGAACCGGGAAATCGCATCTACCCATCGGGCTCGGCGCCGCAGCAGCCGAACACGGTTACCGAGTCAAATACGTCCTCGCGACCCGGTTGGTGAACGAACTCGTCGAAGCCGCCGACGAGAAACAACTCGCCCGCACGATCGCCCGTTACGGCCGAGTGGATCTCCTGTTGATCGACGAACTCGGCTACATGGAACTCGACAAGCGAGGTGCTGAGCTGCTCTTCCAAATGTTGACCGAACGGGAGGAGAAGAATTCCGTCGCGATCGCCTCCAACGAGTCCTTCTCCGGTTGGACGAAAACGTTCACCGATCCGAGGCTTTGTGCGGCGATCGTGGATCGGCTCACGTTCGGCGGCAACATCATCGAAACCGGCACCGATTCCTACCGGCTCGCTCATACCCGAGCTCAGCAATCCGCCTGATCCCATCCGCAAGGTGGGTCCGGATCAAGCCGCCCCACTGGACCTGAATGAGATTGACATACTCATTTGACTTGCTTCGCAAACGAATACTCCCCGGTTGAGTCCAGCAGAGTGGTGTACGACCAGTCGCCTTGAAACTACGGGCGTGTCGTTACCCGAATGAGGACGGCCACCGCGTGATTCTTCAAGAGAGCTACCAACTCGACCTGAAGAGAGAACACGCGATGACCGATCACAACTTTATCGACCCCGAAAAGTTTCTGTCCGACCAACTCGCCGCTGCGAGCCCCGACCTGCTCCGCTCGATGCTCGGAACCTTCATCACAGCACTGATGGGCGCCGAAGCAGACAGCCTGTGTGGAGCCGGATACGGCGAACGCACCGACGACCGAGTAAACTCACGTAACGGCTACCGCCACCGCGACTTCGACACCCGCGCAGGAACACTCGACGTCGCCATCCCGAAGCTGCGGCAAGGATCCTATTTTCCCGATTGGCTGCTCGAGCGCCGCAAACGCGCCGAACGTGCCCTGACCTCGGTCGTGGCGACATGCTATCTGCTCGGGGTGTCGACGCGGCGGATGGAAAAACTCGTCGAGTCGTTGGGCATCAACAGTTTGTCGAAGTCGCAGGTGTCGGTCATGGCCCGTGACCTGGATGAGCAGGTCGAATCGTTCCGCGCCCGCCCTCTAGATCAAGGCCCGTACACGTTCGTCGCAGCCGACGCACTGGTACTCAAGGTGCGCGAGAACGGGCGGGTGATGAACGTGCATGCCCTGCTGGCAGTCGGCATCAACAAAGACGGGCACCGAGAAATACTCGGCATCGACGTCTCCTCCGGGGAGGACAAGGCCGGCTGGTTGACGTTCTTCCGCGGGCTCGTCGCCCGCGGCCTGAGCGGCGTGAAGTTGGTGACCTCCGATGCCCACGCCGGGCTCGTGGCGTCGATCGGAGCGACACTGCCCGGGGCGTCATGGCAACGCTGTCGAACGCACTACACGGTGAACTTGATGTCGATCACCCCGAAAGCGCAATGACCGTGGGTAAAGACGATGCTGCACTCGATCTACGATCAACCAGACCGGAAAGGCGTTGAGGAACAGTATGATCGGATGCTCGATGCATTGTCGGACAAACTCCCGAAGGTAGCGGCACACCTCGATGACGCCCGCGCCGAGTTGCTCGCGTTCACCGGGTTCCCGAAGGAGATCTGGCGTCAGATCTGGTCCAACAATCCACAGGAACGACTGAACAAGGAAATTCGTCGTCGAACCGATGTCGTCGGGATCTTCCCCGACCGGACCTCGTTGATCCGGCTTGTCGGAGCCGTTCTTGCCGAGCAACACGACGAATGGACCGAAGGACGCCGATACCTCGGCCTGGACGTCCTGGCTCGCTCCCGAGTGACCGTCGTGGCTCCGGAAACCGTTGACGACAGCACAATTGATGAGGAGATGAATTCGGCTACCCCTGCAGCGCTGACAGCCTGAACGAGGAGATCACGCAGTGCCCGTCCTTACACACCACACATTTGGACTTGACCGTCACGACCAAACAAAGCGCGCTGCCCCGCACCGAAACTTGTCCATGCCGACTGCCTCGGACCAACCGTATTTGCCCTCCAGCTCTTCACCGATCCGATTCGACAGACCCGCAGAGGCAACCCGGACTCGCAAGGATGCAATTCAGTCGATAGGTGATCGCCCCTATCGAGCAGCTGGGGCGGGAAGTTGCCCAGCCGGTTGCCTGGATTTATCGGGACCTACGCCCCTCTGCACGATGGTTTCGTGCCGCTCTAGATCTGACTGCGAAAGGGTGTACGCTACTTTCCCATGTACGAATCGCTGTCGAACGCAGGCTCATGGTGGCGCCCCTCCTAGGGGCCCCACAGTTCGCAGTATCCGACCGTGGCCGCCTTTCGAGGTGGCCATTCCGCATGTTTGGGTGTCTCGAAAGCGGCAAGTAGTCCGAAAGGGACCCTTGTAATGACCGCCCTGTTGTCCGACGCTCTGCGCGGAAACGAACCGTTTGCCATCATCAGCCGTGAATCCGGTGTTTACGTACTAGTTGGTGACATCGTCTCGGTTCCCTCACTTGCCGATATACCGATTGGCCCTGGAGCTGATGGTCCAGCTGTGCTGGCATTGATCCCGTTCCGACAGATCCGAGAACGAGGTTTCGTATGCCACGATGACAAGGCCCCATTGCTGTGTCTGCGGGTCCGCGAGCACGCTCAAGTAAACGTCGACGACGTATTGTCTGCGCTTCTGCCTACTGAACTCGCGGTTCATGACGGACGATTCGAGCCTGACGACGATCGCTACAGTTCGATTGTCTCTCGCATCATCGTCGACGAGATTGGCAATGGCGCAGGCGCAAACTTCGTGATTCGCCGCGACTTTCGGGCACAGTTGGACGACGCGTTGGTCAGTGGTCTGGAGATCTTCCGCCGGCTGTTGCAAGATGAATCCGGCTCGTACTGGACATTCTTCGTGCACACCCCCTCGGTCACGCTGGTTGGGGCAACTCCGGAACGTCACGTGGGGTACGACGGAACTTCCGCGATCATGAATCCGATCAGTGGGACCTACAGACACCCGGTCGAGGGCCCGAATGGCGATGACTTCCTAGACTTCCTGGACGATGCGAAGGAAAGCGCTGAACTGCTTATGGTGGTCGACGAGGAACTCAAGATGATGAGTCGTCTTTGCACCGAAGGCGGGCGCATCATCGGCCCGAAGATTAAGCAAATGGGCCATCTTACACACACCGAATACGAACTTGTCGGTGAAACGTTCCTAGACCCGAGAGACATACTGCGGGAAACAATGTTTGCACCCACTGTCACGGGATCACCTATCGAAAATGCGTCCAAGGTGATCAAACGTTATGAGACCTCCGGTCGTGGTTACTATTCGGGGGTCCTGGCGTTGTTCGAACGGTCCAAAGGTGTGACTACGCTCGACGCCCCGATCTTGATCCGGACATGTGAGATAGCCCCCACCGGTGATCTGAAGCTCTCCGCTGGCGCAACATTGGTACGGAACTCAGTGCCGGAACACGAAGTGCACGAAACCCGTTCAAAGCTGGGTGGAGTCCTCTCGGCGTTGGGTATTGAAACAGCGAGACCAAAGCCGGCCGAGGCAATCCAACTGTCCAGCCTTCCCCCTGTGGTGGAGGCGCTACAACAACGCAACTCACAATTAGCATCGTTTTGGCTCGATTCCCAATCTACGCCAACTGCGTTGTGCGCCAAAAGCGTAGTGGTAGTTGACTTCGAGGACCAATGGACCGCGATGCTCGCGCACCAACTACGCCATCTTGGAATGGACGTGACCGTCATTCGGTGGGAGCACTTCGACTCATCTGACGCCGATCTCCTCGTGTGCGGTCCTGGTCCAGGTAATCCCTCAGTACGCGATTCCCGGATCGAGACGGTCGAACGCGCTTTGCGTGATCGTCTTTCGCGTAAGAAACCGGTCCTGGCAATTTGCCTGAGTCATCAAGTACTAGCGAGAATGCTAGGTTTGGAAATCACACACTTGGACCCGCCCCAGCAGGGCGTGCAGAAGACCGTTCACGTATTCGGCGAACAGCGAACCCTCGGGTTCTACAACACGTTCGCCGCTATTCCAGGAGATATTGCGGATGGACTGGTCTCAGCAGATGAGGGCCATGTCAACGCGATTCGAGGTGAAGGATTTGAGTCCTTCCAGTTCCACCCGGAATCCGTACTCTCGGTCGACGGAATCGAGTTGCTGTCTGAAGCTGTCAACCGCCTGGTGACGACGGCCGACTACGAACCATCTCTCCCAGGCAAATGAGCGTCGCTGGTAAGAGGACAGTGGATTGGGAAACGCTGGACACCAGATCGCAGGTGTTCTTTCTGGTTCACATGGGTGAACGTGCGACATAGGGGACGCGCCGATACGGCTGAGCCCGTATTGGATGCAGTGCGGCGGTTGGGTCGGGCATAGGGACTGACTGACCCGTTCTACCGATGGAATGCGAGTTCCCATGCATCTTCCAAACGGGACTGGAGACCCCAAACCTGCACTCATCGAAGGCCATCGGTCGAAACCCGTTCCTTTGCAACGCAGTCACAATGCTGCGCAAATGGACATTCGGCCATCCCAAAATCGGCTAGCACTTTTCATTTTTGGCACGTGAACACTCAGCCGGAAAGTTGAATGATCCCCACATGGATACTGAGCTTGCGGTCTCTCCCGCGCCGGCTGTGAATGGAACACGAAAAATCTCTCACTGGATAGATGGGCCGTGGCGGCACACCAACATATGATCGGCGCCTCGTTGGAATTCGTACTCGACTTCTACGGTTCGGCCAACGATGTTGCGAGTACGCAGATCGGAAAGCAACTCAGCGAGTCGGGGATAGGGTTCCTCCGATCCCACGGCCACCAGCGGGAAGATACGCACCTCCCCGGTGGTGATGCGCATCATCTCGGAGATCGCGTCGACATGAAATGTGTGATCGAGGCGCTCGGCGTAACTGAACAGCAGATGGGAGCTGAGCACCAGATCGAAGCTGGCATCTGCGAAGGGCAGCGACGGCAACCGCCCAGGGACATAGTGGTCGGGATGCCTGCGGATATGAGCAGCGAACTGCTGGGCAGAGCGCTGCCTGAGGCGCCGATGTTCGTCGGGATCCGCAAAGAACGTCCACTCGTACTGCTCCGCGTGTGCACGGACATAGCGATTCCCGCGATCCACCTCGGAAGTCACGAAGGCAGCAAGTTCGTCCGCGCTGCTTTCGAAATAGGCTAGGTCGCAAGCAGTTACATCAGCACCGAAGCTGCTCGCTTCGCTGGCGAACCCGGCTCCGCCGCCGGGGCAGTCAAGGATCCGAAGGGATAGATCGTTGTTTGTGAGGTCGAACATCGCCCGGTACTCGCTGAACGATCGGGAACTGATCAACATCTCGCCGATTCCGTTAATACGTCGGTCGTTGCCAAATGTCATAAAATCATCCTCTCGAAATGAGGTCGCCTCACTGCATGAACCGGGGAATGAATGCCGCAGAAGCGAGGGCCTCGACCGCGCACGGGCGTCCGATGGAACGCACAGTTCAGGTGCCACCACAGTTGGGGATGGTCATCACTAGCCAATTAGAGCACAGGCTCCGATGAGTGCATGCCGGATGACTTGAGGAACAGGGCAACCGAAAACTGTTACGCTGCCACACCGCCAGCACCCAAAACCGCCGGCGCCCCACACACCCCCCACAACCACCCCGGGACATGTCATCACCCCAGGTCAAACCCACAACTGTCAGATACAAAAGGTGTAACGTCTACTTGTCGATATCCCTGGTTCGGTCCGGGAGCCGGGCTGGCGTAGGGATCGTCGATGGCACGAGAGGACTCATCGCCGCCATCCCACCTGCCGTGCTGCGCTACCAAACGCGCGGTGCGGTTCGGCGACGAACCTCGAGAGGGTGCCGCAGTAGTGTACGAAATTGATTTCCTTCCCGTAGAGAGCGAATCCGGCGCAGGCTCGAAGAGTGGCGACGCGATCAGCGCTCAGCTCACGTTGAACGATGGGCGAACGGTCGTCCTCGTCATCGATAGCGGATTTGGCGCAACCGGCGAACAGATGGTCGAGCACATCCGGACGCACTACCGCACCGATCGCGTCGACATCATGATCTCTACTCACCCTGACGCCGATCACCTCAACGGACTCAAACACATCGTCGAGACGATGGAGGTGGGGGAACTTCTCATCCATCGTCCCCGCCAGCACAACCGCAACGTCGCGGACTTCAGTAATTTGGAAGCTGTCGACAATCTCATCGCCACAGCCGAAAAACGACGGGTCACGATCTCGGAGCCGTTCACTAAGAGCTTGTCTCATGTGGGGAGTTTCTTGAAGCAGGCCAGTGCGGCGGCGAGATGAAGGAACCCCGCGAAGTGTTCACCACGGCGCTCGTAGCGAATGGTCAGACGTCGGTAACCGGTGAGCCAGGCGATAGTGCGTTCGATCTTCCACCGGCACCTGCCGAGTCGGTCGTTGCGCTCGATGCTGCGGCGGGCGATCCGCGGTATGATTCCACGCTCACGTAGCCACCGACGGTGAACGTCGTAGTCGTAACCCTTGTCTGCTCGAAGCTTGTCCGGTTTACGTCGGCGAGGTCCGCGCCGAGACTTCACCGCCGGGATCGCACCAACCATGGATTGCAGCAGAGTGCTGTCATGGGTATTCGCTCCGGACACACCCACGACCAGCGGGATTCCATTCGCATCGGACAAGAGGTGAATCTTCGATCCTTTCTTGCCGCGGTCGACCGGACTCGGACCGGTCAGTGATCCCCCCTTTTTGCCCGGACGCTTGCCGCATCCAGGATCGTCGCCGACCAGTCGAGTTCACCGGCACCGCCGAGGTGGTCGAGTACGTGCTGATGGACTCGCTCAAAGAGTCCGGATTCGACCCAGGTGGTGAACCGGCGGTGCGCCGTCGGGACAGTGACCCCGAAGGACGGCGGCAGATGTCGCCATGCGCATCCGCTCGTCAACACGAACACGATCGCGGTGAAGATCGCGCGATCGTCGACCGGCGTGGTGCCACCGCCCTGCGGCCGGACGGTGAACTGCGGAACCAACGGTTCTACCATCTCCCACAAGGCATCCGGCACCAAACGTAAAGACAGGTCATTTACCACGAGCCATATTATGTCCCACAAGTCACTTCATCCACATGAGACACGCTCTTAGCAGCCGTGTCGAGATGAAGCCCCGAGATTCGAAGTGCAGCCCCTCCCTCACACCACCGAGCCTGAATACCCCATACCCCGCCGACCCCCACCGCCGACATCTAAATCGCAGGCACCCACACACCCATCACAGGACATGTCATCCTCACAGGTCAAACCCTTAGACCCTGGCCCCGGGAGCGCCGCCCGATCAGTGTAAGGGTGAGGACCACCGCTCCCGATAAGCGAAGACTGCGAGTTCCGGACAACGCGCCTCGGGAGGTCCCGCCTCTCCCATACTCGTCCCCATCAGCTGAGTGGCGCGCGGCGAAATCCGCGAACAGCTCAGGGTCTGAGTATGGCATGACTGCCCAGTGCAGGTCTTCGGCAGAGTTGATCAGGGAGTGGTCCGCCGCGTCTTGCTGGCGGGTGTGGTCCTCAATCAGGTGTATCTGCACCACCTGGGCGGCCCGCGGGATGATGTCCGCAATGTCGTCGGCAGTGGTACTGAGTGGGCTGGTGATGCTCTCACCATCCCAGTCCACGTAGAAGCCCGCCTGCTTGCCGAGGTTGCGCTGCTTAGCGGTGGCGGTGAACGTCTCCAGATCCGGGCGCTCGTAGTAATCCATCCGCAGATCCACGCTCCAAAATCCGGCGAGCCCCGGGGCAAATTACTCAGCCGCTTGCAGCTTCTCCGCGCGAGGTCGCCGGGTTGACCTCAGGCCCTCCGGCACGATCACGTCGCCGGCGGGTCTGGGCTCAAACCCGTATAGGCCGAGAGGAGCAGTCCACTCGTGCTCGGCGGCCTCGTACAGCCAGCGCGCCTTGGCGAACTCTTCCATAGTGAGCACGATCAGAGACTGGGCCCGGCCTGGACTGTCATTGGAAGCAAGCAGCGCCGCGTCCTCGACCAGTGCGACGGTGTTTGCCATCAATTCCTTCCACCACTGCCGTGCGAAGTCGGCCGTGACGGTCTCCAGTTCTTTTTCATTCGTACTCGCCATGATCCAAGTATCGGCACCACAGGTGATGCTGGGTGCCGTTGATTTTGATGAAGACCTCGTCGAGATGCCATGTGTCACCGGGCCGGGCCCTCCGCCGGCGCAGCTGGTTGGCGTAGGTCTGCCCGAACTTGGCGCACCACCGGCGGATCGTCTCGTAACTGACCCCGACACCGCGTTCGAGCATCAGCTCCTCGACTTCATGGAAGCTGAGCAGGAACCGGAAGTCCAACCATACGCAGTGGACGTACCGAGCACAGGCGCCGTCGAGGCGCCCAGCTTCATTATCTGTTCGTGCTCTGTCGTGCCACTCCATAGGCTGAGCAGATGCAAAAGTTCGTCGTCAACACACCCAGAACGTACCGGCACTTCGAGAAAATCCTCAGCTCGTACGGCCTCACCTTGTAGTACGTGGCTTCGCGCTGCGTAACAGATCTCGGCGGTCAGTTTCGGACGTGCCGCCCCACACCCCGTAGCGTTCGCCGCTGTCAATCGCGTATTCCAGGCACCTCATCTGGACAGGGCAGCTGTCACAGATATCCTTCGCCGCGCGCTCGCGACGAATTCGTACACCGCGCTCCTCATTGTTCCTCCCGAAGAAGACATCGGGGTTCAGGTAGCGACACCGTCCTTCGAGTTGCCAGTTCCACTCGCTCGCCACCGGCCGTGGATACCCGAGTGCCGATCGCATCATGACTTATGCGCTCTCCTTGTCGCGGATTTGGTGCGGTGCAACGCGCTGGCGAGTACCCACCGACCGGGAACAACGTTTGGTCAGCGCACCTCGATCGCTAACGATGCCGACGTCCCTGCGATCGGTGATCGCAGGGACCAGCGCGTTTCCACGAATCGCAGGGCAGAAATCTTGGTGCTCGAACAGGTTGTGGCCGGATCAGCGATTGCCTCTCTCACCTTTTCGGTGAGACGTGGCGATCACCGACAGGTCGACGAGGGCGTTCTCAGCGAGTCGCGCGGTTGCGAACGCCGTCATCGGGTCGATGCCTTCGAGCTGATGTGTTCTGCGACTGTTGTCGTTCTCGTGGCGTGAACGTCATACATGGTGTTCTCCCGGTGTCGTGAGATGGGCGGGTTCTGCTCTGTTCTCGCCCCGCGGACGGCAACGACGGCGTGGGTCATTCAACCCGAGCAGATGGCTCTGCAGTCGATGTGTGCGCAGCCCACAGACAGATCGCGGTATTTGGGTACGGACGAAATGCAAATCCCAGTTTGGCCTGGGCCGAGGCTCGAACGCATCAGACAGCGTGAGGAAAGATCCACACACTTCTCCTCATCTGTATGGGCAGCAGTCCAGTTCGCCGCCGCGGAGTCGACACCCACGGCCACAGCAACGACACCAGCAACTAGGACCGTGCTGCGACTCGCTTGCTTCGCCGCTCATCAAGAGATGGGGTTCTCCGGGTAGTTGGGCGTTGCGATGATCGTGACGATTTCCGCGCCTTCGTCTCCGGCTGTGTACTCGTGGGGCACTGTCCCCGGGAAGATCAACAAGTCGCTTGCGGCGAGCGTCGACTGAGCATTTGTCGGTCCTGCCGTCACGGTGCCGGAAACCAAGAATACGTACTCGACGCTGCCCTGTGTATGGGGAATGCCCACGAAATGACGTCCAGGAGGAAACCAGGTTCGTGTGATCTCGATTGCATACGCGCCGCTGAGGCGGTGTAACACCTGATGTGCTTGTACCGCATTTTCGAACACGTCCGCGACGACGTGCGCGGTCTCCGGAACGGGCTCAGCAATCAGGTCCGTCAACGGAATCGCCAGCGCCAGCGCCAGCGCATTAAGTGTTTCGAGGGTGGGGTTACCGCGACCCGATTCGACAGCAGACAGACTTCCTACGGAAATACCCGCTCGTTGCGCGAGCACGACGACGGTCATGCCGCGTGCTTTGCGGCGGGACTTGACCTGTGCCGCGACGGATTGGCTGAGCGTGACCATTGAGCGAGGGTAGCTGTCAATCTGGAATCGACTCCTACCCGAGGTAGACCGTGGCCTCAATTTCGACCTTGGCGCCGATGGGAAGTGTTCCGGCGGCGTAGCAGGTCCGGGCAGGCAGGATGCCACCGGCGAATGCATCCTGGTATATCTCGTTCACGACGGCGAAGTCGGCGATGTCAGCGAGCAGAACGGTCGTCTTGACGACGTCGTGGAGCCTGCCCCCGGCGGCGCGCACGATGGCCTCCAAGTTCCCAAGCGCCCGCCTCGCCTGCGCGGTCACGTCATCAGCAACCAGTTGCCCAGAGACGTCGATGCCGACCTGGCCTGACACAAAGAGGAAGTCGCCGGCGCGTATGCCGGGAGAGTAGGGCGCCTGCGGGGCGGCGGCTCCTTCTGGGGTAACGACAGTGAAGCGCTGAGGCTGCGACATTAACAACTCCTTAGGGATGAAGATTGACCAAGAACCTCTATTGTATTGAAAAAATTTTACGTTATAGTGAATTTTGATGATGATGCAGGTCACATTTCAAGTGCCAGCGATCGTCCCCCACACTTTCCCCTCGGTCCGTTTATCAATGGCGGACTGCCATGCTTTGAGTAATGGAGCCACATGTCGAACGAGACCAGTTCCTCCCTCATCAACAATCTGGATGAGGACAGGTTGACCTTCCGGATCGGCCGCCTGGGCGCGTATGTCGCCCCAATCGTTTTCGGTGGCGGCACTATCATCTTGTTTCTCGTGCTCGGGGCGTTCGATCTGACTGCGCTGGCGGTGAGTGGTCTAGTCGGGCTACTGGTCGCGTCGGCCTTCGCACGTAGCCAGGGCACCTTCTGGGAGGCTGCCGTGCGCGGCTTGACGTCTCCGACGTGTGCCACGTTGGTACTGCTCATGCCGATCGTCGGGATCGTCGGCTCCATGCTGAAGAACAGCGGCATTTCGGACGGCTTCATCTGGCTGTCGGAAACGCTGTCGGTACCGGCAGGGCTGTTCCCGGTCATGACGTTCGTGATCACCTGTTGTATCGCGATGGCAACCGGCTCGGCTGGCGGCACGCTCATTACCCTGTTTCCGCTGCTCTATCCGGCAGGTGCCGTACTCGGGGCATCGCCTGTGCTCATTGCGGGCGCGATCATCTCTGGCGCCCTGTTCGGTGACAACCTCGCCCCCCTCTCGGACACAACGATCATCTCCGCTTCCACCCAGCGATACCGCCGCCGAGAGGGTATCGCCGAGGTTTCCGGCGTCGTCCGTGCTCGTAGCCGATATTCCCTCTCTGCTGCTGCCATTGCCACAGTCCTGTTTGCCGTGCTCGGCATGTCCACTGTGCGTCCAACGTCGACAGAGGCGACTGGACCTGCCGTCGAGCCCGGTGGTCTTCTGATGCTCGTAGCGGTTGTCGCCCTCCTCGTCGTTGCGTTCTGGAAGAAGAACCTCTTTGCAGCGCTGGGCGTTGCGCTGGCAGTTGGCATAGCGGTCGGGCTTTTCGGCAATCTCTTCTCCCCGGCCGACATCATCGGAGTGACGGACAGTGTGCCGTCCGGCTTCCTTGTCGACGGGGCGGCGGGGATGATGTCGCTCGTTGCAATGTTGCTGGCAGTGTTTGCGATCGTCGGCGTGGCCGAGGCAGCGGGCGTGTTCGATGACCTCATTGCTCTGCTCACCCGTGGACGCTTCACACAGACACCACTTGGCGCGGAGTTGTCCATCGGCGCAGCTTCGGCTCTGGGAACCATCGGATTCGCTGGAGCAAACGGGCCGGCACTACTGTTCCTCGGGCCGATCATGGATCGAGTGGGGGCCCAGGTGCAGCTGCACCCTTACCGTCGATCAAACGTAATGGATTGCTTTGCAATGGGAGTCGGCTCCGTCTTCCCGTTCGCCAGCTACTCCCTCTTTCTTGGTGGAAGCCTCACCGTCGGGTTTGCTGAGGTGGAGTCACTTTCACCATTCGAGATCTTTCCCGCAATGATCTACCCGTTTGCGCTCACCGTGGTAATTCTCGTTGCTGTCCTGACCGGGTGGGGCCGACGTTTCGAGGGACCGGATGGGAAGCCGGTGAAGAACCGCCCAGCACCCGTCGAACAAGCTCCCGTTGCGCAAGAGGGACCGCGCTCGGACGGCGACAAAGAGCTGCACTCTGCGGCACCCACCGTCCCCTCAGCCTGACCGTTCGACCTGAATAGAGAGACATCATGAACCCTTTCCTTGACGATTCTGTCACCGTGGCCCATCAGCGGATCGCGCCCTATATTCGTCGAACTCCATTGTCGAGGACACAGATCGGCGGAGCTGATGTGTGGTTCAAACACGAATACCTGCAACACACCGGCTCGTTCAAGACTCGCGGTGCGCTCAACCGAGTTCTTGCCGCACGATCGTCCGGTGAACTGACTGACGCCGGCGTTGTCTGCGCGTCGGGTGGAAACGCCGGACTCGCTTACGCGTACGCAGGCAAGCGCCTCGGTATCGCGACCACCGTGTTTGTTCCGTCAATTGCTCCGGCTGTGAAAGTGGACGCGTTGCTTCGGCTCGGCGCCGACGTGCGTATCGTCGGGTCGGAATTTGCCGAATCTTATGTTTCTGCAATGGATTTCACTTCCAAAACTGGCGCCACCTTCGGGCATCCCTACGACCAACCGGAAATGGTTGCCGGAGCGGCCACCATGACGGCGGAGATTATCGAAGACGTCGACGATCTCGACGCGGTGTTCATAGCTGTCGGCGGAGGCGGGCTGGTCGGAGGCGCGATGCTCGCAGCCCCGGCCGGTACCACCGTGGTGGCTGTCGAGCCGCGTATGTGTTCCGCGCTGAACAATGCTCTGATTGCCGGGGAGCCCGTAGACGGGCCTGTGGGAGGGGTAGCGGCCGACTCCTTGGGCGCACGACGCATCGGATCGATTGCCTTCGATCTCGCCCGCCAGCACCACCCGCAGGCCATCGTCGTCGAAGAACACGAGATCGTCGCCGCACGTGAATTCCTATGGCGCGAATACAGAGTCGTTGTTGAACACGCCGCAGCAACAGCGGTTGCGGGCCTATTGTCGGGCGCATTCGTCACTGAGCCGGGGGCACGGATCGCGGTTGCGCTCTGCGGCGCAAACACTGACCTCTCCACTTTGGTCGAGAGCGCGGTGCAGCGATGACAGAAGGATCGCTTGGCATTTGGTCTACGCTGCGGGACCCACAAGCGGCTATTGCTCTTGCGCAGGAACCATTCGGTTGGATTGCGATCGATCAGCAGCACGGATTCGCCCGTCCTGGAGATACTCTCGACATCCTTACGGCACTGCGGAACTGGAACGGACGGAAGTACGTCCGGGTTGCGGAAAACTCTTTTGCCGAGATCGGCCGCGCCCTGGACAACGGGGCGGACGGCGTCATTGTGCCCATGATCAACTCACCACACGAGGCACGAGCCGCCGTAGAGGCGACACGGTTCCCGCCCGTCGGCCGACGCAGCTGGGGACCATACCGGGGTGGCGCTGCAGCCAACGCAACCCCGGAAGAGATCAACGCGACGATCGAATGCCTCGTCATGATCGAGACCGCGGAAGGACTCGGATCCGTCAAAGAAATCGCCGCTGTCCCAGGGGTCACGGGCGTCTTCGTCGGCCTCTTCGATCTCGCCTGTGCACTCGGAATCACTGTGCACGACCTGTTGAACGCGCAAGACGCCGGCGCACCGCTCTCACACATCGTGAGCGCGGCTAGAGACGCAGGTATCACCGCAGCCGCATTTGGCGGCAGTGGCGACACCAGCCGAATCCTCACGGAAGCGGGATTCCACCTCACCGCAGTCATCACAGATGTCGATGCCATTGTCCTCGGCGCAGTGCTCGCGACGACCGCAGCGAGCCCGCAGCCGAAAGATGGTCGGTCGGATACCTGATCGACGTTCGGTGTCTCCCCAATCAGAGTGACTGTGGTTGGTGTGACGCCCTCTGTCAGACTTCGATAGAAGATGCACAGGAACATTTTTCGTTCCAATATCTTCGACAAAACGCGGCGCGCGGCCATCCCATTTCCTTAGTTGTGGGTCGGCCACGCGCCGGCGGGCACTGGACCGATTCCTGCCAGCTCACAAAGCCTCACAAGTGGGTCCAGCGCGGCCAATCCGAAAGTGAGCTGTAGAGCTCTCGACGCTGATGGACATCATCGTCCGGATCTGATCACGGTCGTTCTCATTGAGAGCGTCCGAGCGGACCCGTTCGGTTTCGACCATAAGTTCCGGTCGACGATTTGCGGTAGTCGGGTGTTGGTCACTAAATCGGTCCGAATGCGGTCGACGCTCCCGGTTCCGAAAACACATTCCAATACGGATTCCTGTCGTCGCAGAACTGCAGCACCGGAAGTGCGTACCAAATAGCACTGGTCCAGAAACGAAAAGCCGGTACCGTACAACTCGCACGTCAACGTGATTACGAACGCTTATAGCGGGTGAGTTCGGCGGCGTAAGAAACGCGGATGCGGCCTCGTTTGATCTTGAGGGTGGGAACCGTGATGTCGGCAAATTCGCCTAGACGATGCAGGTGTGTTCCCCCGCACGGCGCAACATGGAGGTCTCCGATACGGACCGTCCGCAAACCTGCGTCATTGACGTCGGCCGATACACGAAGATCGCTGGCGATCGCGTCCATCGCGCTATCACGTAGTTCCTCAGCGACGCGGGATCGCCCCGACTCGTCGAGGAGGCGTGTGTCGGAGCGATCGATTGCGAATTCGATTCGGGCCTGACCCGGAAAGTGGATGTTTCCGAGGAGAGTCCACCCTTGTGCTTGACCTGCTGCTTCAAGGAGGTGCCCAGCGGTGTGATAGGCCGCGTTCTGTAGTCGTTGCTCAAGATCAATTCGGCTGCACACGGATTGGCCGACGTGGTAGAGACCGCGCTCTTGATCGTCAACGACGGCTGACACGATGACCAGACCGGATTCAGGATCGCGGGTCGGGACGATTTCATGATTGTCAAGCCAACCCTTGTCTGCAGGTTGACCTCCCCCCTGCGGGTGAAAGATACACTGCTCCAATGCAACCCATTCACGACCGTCTCGCACTCCGAGCGCCACGATGGAGGTATGGAGATGATCGAGGTAGGTGTCGTCAAGGTAAGTGCGTGTCTGACTTGCCTCTGGCTTACGAGAGTGGCGATCGACGGATGATGGCTTTGGCACTCGTGCAGCCCCTCTTCGTGTTATCGATAGGTATGACCTATGGCTAGTGTGGAGCGATGGCGGTCCAGACTGCGACACCGAATTTCGAGCCGGCATCGCCGTAGGCTATTGGCGAAAATTGGTGAACGTGCAGGACGCTGTTGCCGTGTGGTAAGCGGATACCCGAAATGTTGGGTGGAGTGGACCCGTCAGGGTCGGTCATTCAATCGAGTTGTCTCGGAACTGGATTGGTCAGGTTAGTGTAGGGGAGACGAGGAAGACTGCGATGTCGGCTTCGCTGTCGAAGGTTTCGTACCGGTGGGGAAGATCGCCGGGAAAGCTGAGGAAGTCACCGGTTTTGATAGTGACCGGTTCGTCGAGGATTCCCGCGAGTACCTGGCCGCTGGCAACCAGGAGGTGCTCAGTCGTTCCTGCCGCGTGGGGGATACCGTCCATTCGGGTGTGGGCAGGCATCCGCAGACGCCATATCTCGGTGCTGTGACCTGCGCCGACCCGTCGGAGTAGTTCGCGGCTGATCTCCCCAACGGTCTGTGACGTGCTGGCTCGGTGGACCGTGCCGGAAGAAACTGGGTCGTCGAGCAAGTCAGTGATAGGCAGGTGCAGAGCCGCGGCGAGAGCGGCGAGAGTGTCGATCGTCGGGTTGCCTCGGCCTGCTTCGATACTCGACAAGGATGCCTTCCCGATGCCGGCCCGACGTGCGAGTTCGGCAGCGGAAAGGCCGCGCTGTTCGCGGCGCCGTTTGAGCTGAGGACCGAGTGCGGCACCCACACGTTCGGTCACAGGGTCCACCAAACATTCCTGAGAACGTGTTCGCCCAGGGAGTCCTTCATCGCCGCGGCTCTGCCTACCATGCGATCAGCGCTGAGCGTATCGGCGTCGTACTACTACTGTGCTGCACACCGACACGATAGCAATGGCGAGCAAGTAGAAACTCGGCGCCAGCGCAGTCCCGGTGAAGTCGATAAGCCAGGTCAAGATGAACGGGGCGAAGCCACCGAATACGGTGACGCCGATGTTGTAGGCGATTGACAGGCCTGTGGTTCGAGATTCGGCGGGGAAGAGTGCCGACATCAGGGCCGGCACCGGCCCGAAGTAGGCGGCGGCCAACAAACCGAAGATGATCTCGATGCCGACCATCATCGGCAGGTACGGGAAGCCGTCGATGAGCGCGAACAGGGGGATGGCGGTGAGAGCGCTGGCGATGGCGGCGGGGAGCATGACCCTGGTGGCACCGATCCGGTCTGCGAGGATCCCGAACAGCGGCGCAGCGACGAACAGGACTGCGCCGAATGTCAAGGTGGAGACGAAGGCACCGGCTGGATCCATCCCCAAGGAGCGGATCGCATAGGTGGGCATGTACAAGGCCATGTAGGCCGACACCGTGCACAGCGCGACGATTCCGACGATGGTGAGCATCTGGCCTCGGTTGGTGGTGAAGGTATCGGTGACCGGGGCCTTGGAAGGAGTGGTACTCCGGAACTCGGGGGTTTCCTCCATGGTGTTGCGGATATACATGCCAACCGGCCCGATGAGCAGGGCGAAAATGAACGGAACACGCCAACCCCAGCTCTCCAGCGAGTGCTCGGACAGGTAGTTGTTCAAGATGAAGCCGAACAGACCTGCAAGCAGGATCGCCGCTCCCTGGGTCGCTACCTGCCAGCTGCCGTAAAACGACTTACGGTTTGGTGCGTATTCGACAAGGAATGTTGTAGCGCTGGCGAATTCACCTCCTGCCGAGAATCCCTGCAAGAGGCGAGCCAACACGATGATGACGCTGGCGGCGACGCCGATCGTGGCTGCAGTGGGCGCCACTACGATTATCACGGTACCGGCGAACATCAGCATGATCGACAGCATCAAGCCTGCTTTGCGGCCCTTACGGTCGGAGTATCTTCCGATGACGACGGCCCCGATCGGACGCATGATGAACGAGATCCCGAAGGACAAAAACGCCAGCATCAGCGAGGATGTCGGGTTGTCCGTGGGGAAGAACAGAGCCGAGATTGTGACGGCGAAGGTGCCGTAGACGGTGAGGTCGAACCACTCAAGTCCGTTACCGACAGAGGCGGCCACGACAGCCTTGCGCGCGTCGCGCACTTGCTCGGCTGTCGGAGTAGTTCTGGGTATGTCGGTCGTGGTCGGTCCATGGGCTGGGCTACGGGATTCGGGGGCCATATCACGCGTCCTTATTTGCTGAGGAGAGAGAGAAAAGGGATCGCAGACTGCATATTGGTCCGCAGGCGATCAAGGAACTGATCACACGAGCGGATCTGGTCGAGGTCGATGTACTCATCCGGGATGTGCGCTTGTTCGATCGACCCTGGCCCGTAAACCACGGTGTCGATGCCTGCGCTGCGATAGATGCCGGCTTCGGTGCCGTAAGAGACCCAACTACCGTCGTGTGCTTCGCCGGTCAAGCCGTTGACGAGGTCCAGCGCAGGTCCAGATGGGTCCGGTGCCAGCGCGGGGACGTCGACGACTCGTTCGATGGTGACGCCGGTGCTTGAGTCGACCTGACGCATCGCGCGCTCGAATACGGCGATTCGGGAGAAAATTTCACGTTCAAGGGCATCGGCATCATGGTCAGGCACTGGGCGAATTTCTACATGAACTGTGCAGTCGCTAGGTACGATGTTCGGCTCGGTTCCACCATGGATCGGCCCGACGCTCACACTCGTGTGGGGAACAGCAAACTGATCCGAAAATGGCCCTTCGATGGACAACCGGTCGGACAGGTCGGCGAGAAAAGCCACTAAGCGCCCGGCGAAAGCAACGGCATTAACACCGGTCGGCGCCAGCGACGAATGCACTGAGCGGCCTCGGAAAGCCACTCGATATCGGCGACAACCTTTGTGCCCGATGACCGGGCGCATCGAGGTCGGTTCGCCGACTATCCCCACACGCGGCGTGCCATCGCTAGTGAGCAGATCGAGTAGTTGCCGAGCACCGGCGCAACCGGTTTCTTCGTCGTAGGTGAACGCGACATTCAAGGGCACCGACAACGGCGCTGCCAGAAAGTCCGGTAGGTGCGTGAGCACCGACCCACAAAATGCCTTCATGTCGGCCGCACCACGCGCGTACAGGCGGCCGTCGCGCACCTGCGGTCGAAACGGTGGGCTCGTCCAATTCTGACCCTCGACCGGGACAGTATCCAGATGTCCGGACAGCAGCACCCCTCCGTCAGTGCGGCCGTCTGCGTCGGCAATGGTGACGAGCAGGTTCTCCTTGTAGCCGTCGGGGCTCTGCTGGAGTATCACGGGCACCCCCGCGGCTTCGAGGGTTTCCGCGATTCGGGTGGTCAGCGGGAGGTTGGTTCGACTGCTCGTGGTGTCGAGGGAGAGCAAGTCGATGATCGTGTCCAGGCTGCGTGGAGCGGTGTTGGTGTCGGTCATGATTGGTTCTCGCGAGAGTCGTCGAGGTAGGCCACACAGTCGATTTCGAGATCGAACTGTGCCGGCCAGGAGGCAACAGGCACGAAGGTACGCGAGGGAAAGTCGGTTCCGAAGAACTGTGCGTAGACCTCGTTGATCATCGAGTACCACCCGGCGTTCGAGCAGTAGATGCGGATGTTGACCACGTCGGACTTTTTCGCACCAGCTGCGGTGAGGCACGCCTCCAAGGATGCGAGGGCTTCGCGGGTCTGGGTGCGGATATCACCTACAACAAGTTCACCGGTCACATGGGAGTACGGCGGCGTCCCGGAAACATACACGAAGTTCCCGGCCCGAGTGACAAGTGAAAGCGGTGCGTGCGACAACGCCTCTGACAGGACCGGAACCGGGACGATTTGCTTGGGCATGACACTCCTTCGACGACAGTGTGACCGTCGCCACTAGTTCATTGTTACGAACGAAGTGTATGTTTTAAAGAACTCGTTCGCTAGACCCAATCATTTCGTTCACGTAAATAGTCGCGATGAAGGGAAACCATGCTTACCCGTTCCGATGTCCTTGCCGCTGACGTCCAAATCCGCGAACACATCCGCCGCACCCCACTCGTCCAGGTTTACGGCAGCCCCCAGCCACTCTGGCTGAAATGCGAGTTCATGCAACACACGGGTTCGTTCAAGGCGCGGGGAGCATTCAATCGAGTGTTTTCGGCGAAGTCCCGGGGGGAACTGGACCCCGCCGTGGGCATCGTCGCTGCGTCCGGCGGCAATGCCGGAATGGCCAATGCCTACGCCGCTGCTCGCGCCGGAGTCCCGGCCACAGTGTTCGTTCCACTGACCGCTCCCCCGGTAAAGGTCGCACGACTGCGTGAATATGGCGCGCTCGTTCGTCAGGTGGGAAACGAGTATGTTGAAGCGTTCGATGCTGCAATCGAGTACGCCTCACAGACCGGCGCCGTCTTCTGCCACGCCTACGACCAGCTCGAGATCGCGGCCGGAGCAGGCACCCTCGCTGAGGAAATCCTGCACGACGAACCAGAGATCGACACCGTGATCGTCTCCGTCGGCGGCGGCGGCTTGTTGGCCGGTGTTCTTGCCGGAATCGACGGACGGGCAAAAGTGGTTGCTGTCGAACCGCGAACGATCCCGACGCTGAACGCCGCCCTGACCGCGGGAAAACCCCTCGATGTTTCCGTATCGGGTATCGCAGCGGATTCACTCGGCGCACGGCGCATCGGCAACGTCGCGTTCGACACCGCCTCCAAAATCGCTGTTTCGAGCGTGTTGGTCGACGACGTAGACATCGACGCCGCCCGAACGCGCCTGTGGACCGAGTACCGCATCGCTGCCGAACACGGGGCGGCTACCGCGTACGCGGCATTGACGTCCGGCGCGTACACCCCTACGACTGGAGAGCGTGTCTGTGTCGTCATCTGCGGCGCCAATACTGATCCCGCGACGCTCGCCACTGTGCCCGTCGAAACGGCTCTGTCACGTCGCTGAGCGCGGTCCTGGAGAATATAACATGACCATCCCAGTGCGATCCGCACAAGGCCGACCGCCCTGTAGGTCTTCTAGTCACATTACTGATCACATTACTGATGATTGCGTGCCGGAATGACCTTATCCACCAGTCTGTTTCCAGCGCATTCGTGGCCTGGCCACTGGCAGTGCCGCGCGATACTCCGATCGAGGTTTATGGAGTCGCGAGAGTAGAAGAAGGACAACGCCGGCCAGGTGGCAGTATCGCGATGAGCATCATGCTGATCCCTCCCGAAGAATCTCGCCGGTGGGACGGTTCCGGTAATCACTGAAGACCCAAATGTGTTTGGAAAGAAGACAATTTCTATCAGAATCGCCACTATCGCTGGGCAATAGGACATCAAGAAGTTGTGCGCCAGGGTGGGACATTCCGGCGGTCCTGGACATCGATCTTCGTGGTCGACAGTGACGACTGACCGCAATGCAGGTCAGCGCACCCGAATAACTCTGCGTAGAGGTTCGTTGTAGAGGCTGACCGTGCTGACGTTCTTTGCCCCGGGTACCACCGAAAGAATGCCGCTTCGAGCGGCCACTTGCCAAGAGGCGCAAGACGGGCACCGACCTTGTGGAAGCCGCTGGGCACCTTTTCGGTGCCGGCGGCTTCGTCATTTCCAGGGTGGTCAGTGTCGGCCGGGGAGGTTGACTGGCGGATGTGCAGCATTTTCAAACGTGCGATCTTCGTGAGCCGACTTTCACACCGACCAGCGGCGCAGGCTGCGCGCGCGTGGCGTGGACGAAGGACTGTGACCGCGCGCGCCTGAGACTCGCGCGCAGGCTGCGCGCGCGTGGCGTGGACACCACCAGACCAGCAGTACCGATCATACTCAGGCGTCACTGACGCTGATCACCTCGTAGTCAGCGATCCCACCAACTCGGCAGCCAACACGCACACACGGATATTGCGTTGCTGAGACTGCTCCACGAGCATCTCGAAGGCCCGAACATCATCGATCCCATGCAACGCCATCAACACCCCCTTCGCCTGCTCGATCACCGCCCGCGACCTCATCGCCTCATGCAAACCGTCAACCTCCGTACGCCACTGCTGCGCCCGCCGCGCATTCCACACCGCTCCTTCGACCGCGGCGACAAACACCTGCAACAACACCTCGTCGATCTCGCTGAAACCATGATCGCTGTAACTGTAAAGATTGAGCGCACCGACATGCTGCTCGTCGGTCGTCAACGGCGCCGACAGGTAACTCGCCACCCCCATCCCAGCGACATTTGAGGCAAAAACCGGCCATTTCCGCGCGGCATCGTCGACCCGAACCCGCACCACCTGCCCTGCCCGAGCCGCCTCGAGACACGGACCTTCGTTCGCCCGGTACTGATCGACATCGACATCGAGAGCGCGCTCATCCGTACGCGCCACCGTCTCCGGCGGGTTGCTGTCGACAGAGAGAACGGTCACCCCCGCCATGTCCGCACTTGGGATCGTCGCCACGATCTGTCCGCACACCGCCTGTAACAACACCGGCAAGTCCATCGACGTTCGCAAAAGCGCACCGAAACGCTCTACGGCAGAAGATATTTCATCACTGCTGTACTCGTATACCGCAACATCCTCGACGGCCGGAGAAGAGGTGTCAGTGATGATCGAAGAAGGCGCATCGGCAACAGGTCTGACGGGGCTTCTCATGACAATCCTGTCCCGCAGGAACTTCCGGTCCTGCGCACACTGAAAAGGTGGCGTCGCCAGCTTCACCGATACCGATGACTCTACCTCCCCAGATGGGTACCAGCGCCTGTAGGGGACCATCTGTTTCGCGTTTTCACCGTGCCGTGGTCAGCTCGCGTCGGCATCGAACCGTTCACCGCCGATGACGTCCTGCGCGGGCACTGTCACGTTGTTGAACGCGGCAAACTGGGAGAATGTGGCGTGAGCACCTCTATACCGTTGCACAAAGGTCACCGCTACCCGGTCGAGATCATCAACCACTGCGCGTGGTTGTACTTCCGGTTCCCGCTCAGCTTCCGTGAAGTCGAGGAGATGATCCTCGAACGCGGTGTCGTGGTCAGCTACGAGACGATCCGGCGGTGGTGCGACAAATTCGGGCAGGCATACGCCAACCAGCTGCGCCGACAGCGAGCGCGGCCCGGCGACAAGTGGCATCTCGACGAGGTCTTCATCCGCATCAACGGCAGCCACCATTATCTGTGGCGGGCGGTCGACCAGCACGACAACGTGCTCGATGTGCTGGTCCGGTCGCGCCGAAACGGCAACGCCGCCAAACGATCCTTCCGTAAGCTGCTCAAGGGCTTGCAGTATGCGCCGCAAGTGATCGTCACCGACAAGCTGACCAGCTACAGCGTCGCTCACCGCGAAATACTGGCCTCGGTCGAGCATCGCCGATCCAAGTACTTTCAGCAACCGGGCCGAGAATTCCCATCAACCGACCCGACAACGCGAGCGGGCGATGAAACGCTTCACATCACCCGGACACGCGCAACGCTTCCTCTCCGCTTTCGCGGGTATTTCACCGCACTTCCGGCCCACCCGGCACAGACTCTCGGCGCCTGAGTGGCGTGCCGAGATGGCCGACCGCTTTGCGGCCTGGCAGGAAGTCACCGCGCCCGACACCGTCGCCTGAAAGTTAACTGCCCGGCGGCGTCCCGTAGCGGCCTGTCCCAAACTAGCTGCACCGCTATATTTTTCGATTAACGTGACAGTGCCATTCAGATCCCAATTGGCCAAATCGAAGACTCGCGAAGGTCTTGCCGATCGGAAATCAAGGTTCGGCGACCCGTCAACGGCGATACAGCACAATGTTGGACTTGTATTCCTTGTGGGTGTCAACCGGGCCGGAATTGCCGGAAACCCACCGCCCCCTTGAACTTACCCGCGACGCCGACGGCCTGGATGGTCGCCTGCTCACCCGCGGTCAGACGTGAGTCGTCGACGAGTCCGCCGGTCCGTATCACGGTGCCATCGGTCAGTGTGATCACTTCGGAGAAATACGCGACGAAGGCACCGTCGTCACGCTTGTAGAGCATCCGGCCCACACCCTTCGTCTGTCCGACCTTAACGTCGCCGTCGAACAGCTCGTATTCGACGGTCGCCGCGTCCTCGACGGTCGGATTCAATCCCTCGGGATCCTCATTGTTCGAGCCGTACTTCAGCACTCGTTCCGAGAGATGCGGATGCTGGTAGGCAGGACCGCACGTACTTTTCGTTTCGAACATCGAGCGTCGACGAAACGGATTGATCAGCCCGCCAAGCGGGTTTCATCGCCGACGAGAATTGCCTGATGTAGTTCGCGCAGTGCACGACACGGTTCGAGCCCGAGCTCCCGCGTCAACGTCTCGCGCGCGGTTGTGTAGACACGGAGCGCATCCGCGCGCCGATCACTCCGGTAGAGAGCCAGCATCAACTGGTGATAAAAGACCTCGCGGAGCGGCTGCTCGTAGACGAGGTCGTAGAGAAAGCCGATCAGCTCACGGTGACGCCCCAGGATGAAGTCGCATTCGACGAGCAGTTCGACACATTCCCGTCGCGCCTCCTCAGCCCAGGTGCCGAACCGGCCGACGATCTCCCCCTCGTCCAGATCGCTCAGTATCGGGCCCCGGATCAACTCGAGCGCGGACCAGAACGAGGCCGAGGCCTCTTCATGACGGCCTGCCCGCATCCGCGTGCGCCCCTCTCGGACGAGCCGGCGGAACACCAGCAGGTCGAGATCATCGTTACCGAGTTCGATCAGATATCCCGGCGCCCTCGTGATCAGTGGAGACCGGCCCGGCTGCACCGTTGTCAGGTACTTGCGGAGCTGCGAGATGTAGACGTGCAGACCGGCGGTGGCACGGCGCGGTGGAGAATCTCCCCACAGTTCACGCAGCAACTGATCACTGGAGACAACCTGATTCGATCGGATCAACAACGCGGCCAGAACCGTCTGAACCTTGCGCGCACCGAGCGACGACACGTCCTCGGTCACCTGTTCGCCCGACTGCTCGTCATTGCCGCGGGAGTCGTCCGACACTACGTTCAACCCACCAAGTATTTGATAACGCACTCTGACCTCCCGTTCATAGCGCCGACTACGATGGACCGGGCACTTCGGACCGGTTATCACAGAAGTCTGCCCAACCGATCGGCACAGCACATCAGAGAAACTACGTATCTTCGGCCGGCGGGTCACCGACCCGCCGGGTTCTGTCGAGAATGTGCCGCTTGTGCTGCGCTTTGGTTCGGCTTCAGCGCAGACCACGAGCATGGACGACATGCCCAGCCCTTCACACAGCATTGCCGTCGAACCCACCGGCGTCGGCGCCGAGCCCGTGTTGGCCCTACATCGACGTGGCGACCTCGCCGCCGAGTATCCCCGGGTCCGCGAGCTGCTCGCCGATCTGTCACCCGGCGAATTGTCCAAAGCCGGCCGCGCGCTGTCGAAGATCACGGCGCACGACGTCCTGGCCTCGCATCCGGGGACCCCGACCATCACCGTCGGGGTGACAGGTAACGCAGTCCTGAGCGGCCTTTCAGCCGCGGTGACCGCACAGTGTGCCCGCCACGGCCTTTTCGCAAGCGTCGATGAATCCGATTTCGACTCCTGGATCCGCGATCTCGGCGATGGCGAGACACCGTTCTCGGTGTCCCCACCCGACCTGGCCCTCGTTGTACTCGATCCCGCCGTCGTGTTCGGATCTGTTCCACCGGTCTGGCGTCCCGACAACGTGCAGTCGGTACTCGATCAGCGGATCGATCTCCTGGCCTCGCTGGTCACGCACTTCACTCGGCGGAACCCGGCAACGACCCTGGTACTCAACACCATCCCGCTCCCCCGAGTGGCTGCCGCACAGCTCACTGATCACCGATCGCGCGCACGGCTCGGAGCCATCTGGCGAAGCGCCAACGTGCGAATCCTGGGACTGGCCGAGCTTGCGGGCGTCGTCGTGGTGGACACGGAGACACTGTACTTCGACGGAATCGCCGTCACCGAACCGCGATTGAGCGTCTACGCGAAAGCCCACCTGCGTCCGGAACTGCTGAGTCGATACGCCAGAGAGGTCGGCCACATCGCCAGGCAACGGCTCGGTCGGAGCAAGAAGGTCCTCGCGGTGGACCTCGACGGAACACTCTGGGGCGGCGTGCTCGGTGACGACGGGATCGAGGGCATCGAGGTCGCCGACACCTACCGGGGCGAGGCCTTCCGCTCGCTGCAGGGCGTCGTCAAAAAACTGGCCGCACAGGGAGTTCTGGTCGCGGCGGTGAGCAAGAACGACATCGAACCCGCCACCGATGCACTCCGCAATCACCCCCGGATGACCCTCCACGAGGATGACTTCGTGCGAATCGTGGCCAATTGGCGGCCCAAACACGACAACCTGCAGGAATTGGCGCGAGATCTGAACCTCGGAGTCGACAGCATCGTGTTCGTCGACGACAGCGCCTACGAGCGCGGGCTCATCACCCGCGAACTTCCCGACGTCGATGTCATCTCCTTCGACACCGAACCCGCCCACCATGTCGAGAAGCTGCTCACCGACGGCTGGTTCGACACGATCGAACTGACGACCGACGATCGGCTGCGGCCGCAGCGCTACAAGGAAGAACTGGTCCGGCGCGACTTTCTCCACACGTTCGAGAGTCCGTCAACGACTACCTCAGTGAACTCGACGTGGGTGTCCGGGTGGCCCGGGCCGACGACTGGGAACTGCCTCGGATCTCGCAGGTCACCCTGCGTACCAACCAGTTCAACCTCACCACACAACGTCTTCAGCCGGCGGACGTCAAGGCCCTTCACCGCGATCCGGACAGCTATGTGCTGGGAATCCACGCCACCGACCGCTTTGGCGACAACGGACTGGTGGGCGCGATACTCGCGCACCGCTCCGGGCCAGAGATCCACATCGACAATTTCCTGTTGAGCTGCCGGGTGTTCTCATGTGGGATCGAGCAGGCGTCGCTGGCCGCGCTCCTCGATCACGCCCACCGACACGGTGTGACCGCGGTGACGGGTGAGTACCGGCGGTCGTCGAAGAATCACAAGGTCCGGGACTTCTACACCCGTTCGGGGTTTGCACAGGTCAGCGACGACGGGTCCCTGACGATCTTCCGGCACGAACTCGAAACACTGCCCGCCGCACCCGATCACGTTCGGGTCACCGCAGAACTGGAAGGAACGACAGCATGACCTCGATCGACGATTTCGTCGGGCTCGTCAACCGTGAGCTCGGCCTGACGGTTGACGTGGACGACGTACAGCGCAACCTCGACGAGGTGGCGGGGTGGGATTCGGTGCTCCTGTTGACGCTCCTGACCGCTTTGGAGCGGGAGACGGGCCGACCTGTTCCCTTCGCCGAAGTACTCGAGGCGGACAACCTGGCGCGCATCTACGCCCTGGCGACGGAATCGTGACGCCCTACCTCGATCGGGTACCCGCGCCCACCGACCCGATCCGCTTGTTCTGCTTTCATCAGGCTGGCGCGGGAGCCTCGACCTACGCCGGTTGGGTGGACGAACCAGGGCCCGACATCGCGGTTTACCCCGTGCAGCTGCCCGGTCGGGAGAGCCGCAAAAAGGACAGCCCCATAACCGATTTCGCAGCACTCATCGACGAACTGGACGATTCGATCAGTCCCTGGTTGGACGTCCCGTACGCCTTCTACGGACACAGCATGGGCGCGGCCGTGGCGGCGTCACTGACCCGTCGACAGGCACATCGCGATCGACGGTTGCCGCAGACGCTGTTCGTGGGCGCCTACCCGGGCGACCAGTACGCGCCCCCGATGTCGGTCGCCGACCTCACCGACGACGACGTGGCGGATCTGCTGGTCGGGATCGGTGGGATGTCGGCGGTGGTCCGTCGTTACCCCGACTGGACGAAGGCGGCGGTTGACCTACTGCGGGCTGATCTCGACGCGTTGCACAGTCGAGTCATCCCTGCCGCGCCAGATCCGCTGGATGTCCCGATCCGCGCGTACGCCGGCTCCGACGATCACCTCGTCGATGTCCACGACATCGCCGAGTGGAGCCGCAGCACCACGAACTCGTTCGAACTCGAAGTCTTTCCCGGCGGCCACTTCTTCCTGCATGACTCCGGACGAGCACTGCGTTCAGACATCTCCCGCACGCTCCACGCCGTCCGGGATCACGCACGAAACACCTGATCTCGCGAAGACACAAAGGACACCTGACATGACCATCCCGGTAGGTACCACCGGTTCCAGTCGGCTCGACTCACTCACGGGCTTGCGGTTCTGTGCCGCGCCGGCCGTGTTCGTCTGCCACGCCTATCTCGTCGCCACCATGACCGGAACCCGCACGCTCCCCGAGTGGGCGACCGCGGCAGGATTCGCCGGAGTGGGCTTCTTCTTTGTCCTGAGCGGTTTCGTGTTGACATGGTCGGCGAAGAAGAACGACTCCGACCTCGGCTTCTGGCGGCGCCGATTTGTCAAGATCTACCCGAATCACTTCGTGACATGGGCCATTGCCATCGTCTTGGCCGTGTGGGCCGGAGAGGCGATCACCACCGGACAACTGGTGCCCTAGCCTCCTGATGCTCAACGCGTGGTTCCCGACGCCGAGATCCTGCGGGCCATCAACATCCCCAGTTGGTCACTGAGCGTCGAATTGTTCTTCTACTTCATGTTCCCGTTCCTGCACCGCCTGATCGTGCGGATCCCCGCACATCGCCTGAGGCTCTGGTTTGTCGGTGTCGCCGCCTTGATCGCGGCGGCGCCGGTCGTCGCCGACACGCTGCTCTCCGGCGAACCCGAGTTGCCGGGAATGGGCATGTCGATCTACCAGAACTGGTTCGTCTACGCGTTCCCGCCGGTTCTGTTGCTCGACTTCATCCTCGGCATCCTCCTGGCCCGAATCGTGATGGATAAGCGGTGGATACCGATCTCGTTGCCGGTCGCGACGCTTGTGTTGGTGGCAGGTTTCGGACTGCAGCTCTCACTCATGACGACGGTGTACGCCATGGTCATGCCGACCGTGGTGCCCATCGCGCTCGTGATCGGGGCGGCCGCCGTGCGCGACTCCCGAGGCCCCGGAACGGTATTCGGTTCGCGAACGTGGGTTTGGCTGGGAGAGGCCTCGTTCGCGTTCTACATGGTCCACTACCTCGTCCTGCACTACGCGCAGGTGGCGGTCGGTATCGAGGCGTGGCGTTCGAATGTCGGCGCGATCGTCATGAGTCTTCTGCTGCTCGGTGCCAGCGTCGCGATCGGGCGAGCTCTCTTCGTCCTGGTGGAGGATCCGCTGGTGAAACGCTGGAGTCGCCTCGCACACGGACGCCGAACACCGAACTGATCCCGAGCGACGGGCTCGGAGTGGAGCCGAGCCGATGAGCGACCCCGACGACTGGCGCGCCCGGATCGATCCCGAGCTGGCACCGGTCGCCAACGACTTGCGCCACGCCCCGCCGCAGACGTTCGCCGCCATCCGGACCGCAGCCGAGCAGCAGCTGGCCGACGCCGCCGCCCGACGAGCACTGCCACCGGTTGTGGGTGTCGATCTGGTGACACCAGAGGGCGTGCCGATCCGTCTCTATCGCCGACCACGCCCGAAAGATCCGGTGCCGGTGTTCGTCTGGATTCACGGCGGTGGGTTCACCGCCGGAAGTGCCGGCGCCGCAAACAGGTTCTGCGCCGACATCGCGGCCCGGCTCGACATCGCGGTCGCAGGCGTCGAGTATCGGCTGGCCCCGGCACATCCCTTCCCCGAGCCCCTCGATGACTGCTACTCGGCGTTGACCCACCTCGCGGCGTCGGCCGACGCACTCGGACTCGACCCAGATCGATTCGGCGTCGGTGGCGCGAGTTCGGGCGGCGCCCTGGCGGCAGCGACGGTTCTGCTCGCGCGCGACAAAGGCGAGGTGGCCGTGGCGTTCCAGCTACTCGATGTGCCGATGCTCGACGATCGACTGGCAACCCGTTCGGCGATCGACTTCACGGACACTCCGGGCTTCACCAGTGCGGGCGGTCTCGCCGCCTGGACGGCCTATCTCGGGCCACACCAACGCCCCGGGGACCCTGACGTGACGTACTACGCTGCGCCCGCCCGGGCATCCGACCTGTCCGGTCTACCGAGGACGTACGTGGCGACGACAGAACTGGATCCCCTTCGGGACGAAGGAGTCGAGTACGCTGCCAGGCTTTCCGCTGCCGGAGTCGGCGTAGAGCTGCATTCGTTTCCCGGGACATTCCACGGATCGGAGATGTTCGCCCCGTTCGCCGCGATCTCCTTGAGAGCGGCCGAGGAACGGCTTCGCGCCGTCGCGGCAGGGCTGGCCGTGCCTGCCGACGACCGGGTACGTCTGCCCTGACCGGCGTACCGCGCCATCGCCGGCGCGTGGCTACGTCCACGCGCCGTCGCCACCCCCGACCCGCGCGGTCACCGGGAACTCGATGCGCGGCACACTGTCCAAAAGCGCTGCGGTGTAGGCGTGCTGCGGGTTCTCGAAGACCTCTGCAGTCCAACCGGATTCGACCACCACCCCATCCTTCATCACGTGAACCCGATCGCAGATCTCCTGAACCACACCCAGATCGTGGGTGATGAAGACGATGCCCAGCAAGCGTTCCTTCTGTATCTCTGCCAACAAATCCAGGATCTCACCACGCACCGATGCGTCCAGAGCCGACACCGCCTCATCGCACACCAGGACATCCGGTTCGGTTGCCAGGGCCCTTGCGATCGCAACTCGCTGCCGCTGTCCGCCGGAGATCTCGTCAGGGCGCCGTCGTTCGACATCGGCGGGGAGCCCCACCAGGGCGAGAAGTTCGGTCACGGCGGTGCCCGGCCTCGTCGCCTCGGCGATGATCCGCCGTACGGAGTACCGGGGATCGCAGGCCGCCAAGGGGTTCTGGTGGATCAGCTGAATCCGCCGTCGGATCCGGCGCCGACGGCGTTCGGGTAGTTCCGACCACGGCGCCCCGTTCACCTGAATCGTTCCGGTGCTCGGTCGGTCCAGTCCCATGATCAGCCGGCCGAGTGTGCTCTTACCGGCACCCGATTCGCCGACGATGCCGACGGTCTCCCCCGCCGCGGCGGTCAACGAGACATCGCCGACCGCGACTCGCCGCCCGTAGGACTTGCTGACGCCGGCGACGTCGAGGACGGTGTTCCCCCGCTTTCCCGGGCCGACGCGCCGATTGTGCTTCGAACTGTCCAGCAGGTGCCTGGTGTAGTCGTGCGACGGTCGCGTCAGGATCTCCTCGGTCGTTCCCTGTTCGACGAACACACCGTCTTTCATCACCGCGATCCGGTCGGCCACCTTCGAGATCGCCGCCAGATCGTGGCTGATGAAGAGGATCGCGGTCCCCTCACGTTTGATGTCAACGACGAGGTCCAAGATCGTCTGCTGGGTAATGACATCCAGCGCCGTGGTGGGCTCGTCCGCAACGAGCAAGTCCGGCCGGGCCGCCACCGCGGACGCGATCAGTGCCCTTTGGCGCAGTCCGCCCGACAGCTCGTGCGGATACTGGCCGAAACGGGTGATTGCGTCGGCGATGCCTGCCCGATGTAATGCGTCGAAGGCCAACCGCTTTCGCTCAGGCGAACCTCCCGGCGCCTCTCGAACCGCCTCCTGCACCTCCCTGCCGATCGTGCGCAGCGGATCCAGCGACTCCATCGCATCCTGCGCAACGAGTCCGATTCGCCTGCCTCGCACGTCTCGCCAGTCGGCGGCGTCGAATCCGGTGGCGTCCCGTCCGTCGATCAGGAAGCGATCGGCGTGCACCGTCGCGCCCGGACCACTCAAACCCAGTAGGGCCCGGGCCGTCACCGATTTACCCGAACCGGACTCGCCGACGAACGCCAGACATTCACCCGGGGCGATCGCGAAGGACACACCGGAGACAACTCGCTTCTGGGCTCCGAAGCCGATGCGAAGGCCTGAGACCTCAACAAACGTCATGTCACCGCCTGCCTTTCGTCAGTTTGCGACCCGCAACGGTGAAGATGACGACCACCAGCACCAGTGCCACGCCTGGGAATGTGGCGATCCACCACGCACTCGACAGGTACGGCTGGCCGGCAGCGATCATCGCTCCCCATTCGGGGCTCGGCGGTGGTGGGCCCAATCCGAGAAGGCTCAGCCCCGCGGCTGCCGCCACGGCGGTTCCGGTACCCAGCGAGGCGAGCACGATCACCGGACCGGCTATGTTCGGCAGCACGTGCCGGATTCCGTACAGCACCGGATGGACGCCGACCACCTTTGCCGCCTCGACGTACTCCGAGCGGCTCACCGACATCGCCTGACCGCGGATGAGCCGGGCGTAATAGGGCGCCGCGGCGAAGCCGACCGCCACTGCGATGTTGGCTGATCCGGGTCCGACCAGCGCGATGATCATGAGCGCGAGCAGAACTTCCGGAAAAGCCATCCAGATGTCCACGACCCGCATGAAACCCGAGTCGACGAATCGTCCTCCCAATGCTGACGCCAAGCCCACGATCGATCCGATCACGAGTGCGATCGACGCTGCGACGATGCCGATCATCACCGACACCTGCGCACCGTAGATGATCCGCGAGTAGACGTCCCGGCCGAGCTGGTCGGTGCCGAGAACATGCCCCCAGCCCGGTGCGGCATACGAGTGTTGCGCGTCGGTCGCGGTCGGCGACCCGGTGGCGAACCAGCCGGGGAACAACAGGATCAACGCAACGAGGACGATCCCGGACACGGTCAACCCGATCGTCACCTTGGTCCGAACGGAATTGTCGGACGCGGTGGATCCGGGCACAGGGAATTCGGGGAGTTCTGATGCCGCCATGTCGCCGATCGTCATACGCTCGCCTCCCGGACGCGGCGAAGTCTCGGATCGACGAGCGGCGCGGTGAGATCGGCCGCGGTGTTGGCGATCACGAAGACAACCGCTGAGATCGTGACCACCGCGGTGACCACCGGTGTGTCGTGTCCCTTCACCGCATCCACCAGAACCCGGCCCAGACCGGGTCGGGAGAAGACCTGTTCGACGAGAACCGCTCCGCCGATCAGCGTTCCCAGGGTCCACGCGGACATCGTGACCGTCGGCAACACCGCGTGACGCATCGTGTGGTGCCAGAACACGGAACGCTCGGTGAGGCCTCTGGCCCGTGCGGTCAGTGCGAACGCCGAGCGTTCGACCGACAACAACTGATTTCGCATGATCTGCGCCAGCACACCGGCAATGGGCAGGGCGAGCGCAATGGTCGGCAGCACCAGGCTCACCGGTCCGGTCGATCCGAACGCCGGAAACCACTGGAGTCCGAACGAGAAGATCGACAACAGGATTATCCCGGTCCAGAACGGAGGGGTCGCCACGAAGAGAACCTCCACGAAGCCCAGCAACCTCGGTGACGCCCCTGTCCGCCCGACCGTCGCCACCGTCGCGCACAATGCCAGCACCAGACCGGTAACGGGCCGCCGCGATGGCGAGCACCAGCGTCGGGGTCACCTGGCCCGCCAGCACGCGCGATACCGGCTCGTCACGTTGGTACGACCACCCGAGATCGCCGGTTGCCAACCCCGACAGCCGATCCCAGTACTGCTGGATCAAGGGATCGTCGAGGCCGTACTGCTCGGTCACCTGTTCCCGTAGACCCGGCACATTGGCCGACTCCGCACCTATGATCGACTCCGCGTTGTTGCCACCGGCGAAGGCATTCACGAAGAACACGGCAGTGACGGCGCCCCAGACCACGAAAACACCCGCAGCAACCCTGCCGATCACGAAGAACGCCGGGCGGAAAAGGGTCTCTACGTCAGCCATACCCGACCCAGAGCAGGTTCGTTCTGGACGGTCAGGGCAAGCCCCTTCACACGCTTCTGCGAACCGAAAGTGCGTTGAATGACAAAGGTCGGAAGGATGTACGCCTGCTCGAGAACCTTGTGCTGCACTTTGCCATAGAGGCTGTTTCGCTCGGTCCCGTCCGGGGTGTCGAGGGCCTGATCCAGCCATCCGTCGAGCTCCGGATCGTTCACGCGAGCTACATTTCCACCCCCGGCAGCTGGTAGCTGTTCGGAATGAAACAGCGATCGCAGTACCGACCCATCGGTACCCGTCGCCGACGCCGCGCCCAGATCGTAGTCCCCGGTGCTGAATGCCTGAACAATTCCGGTGGTGTCGAGTGGGCGCAGTTGCAGATCGAAGCCCACCGCCTTGACGGCCTCTTTCACTGCGGTGTGATAGTCCAGCTGGGATTGGGTGGTGAACTCCGAGGCGTAGGTCAGTGTCACCGTCAGCGGGTCGCCATTTCGACTCCGGAATGCACCGCCGCCGGTGGTGTAGCCGGCTTCCTCGAGCAGTCTTTTGGCCTTGTCAGTCGAGAAGCCCCACGTCCCTTCGACCGAAGCATCGTATCCCGGAGTGGAACTCGTGATGGCCGACCAACCGGAGCCGTAGACACCCTGGAAGAGTCCGTCCGTGATCGACGTGGTGTCCACAGCGGATTGGAATGCCTGCCGCACCTTCTGGTCGGCGAATGGTCCCCGACTCGAATTCGGGTAGTAGGTGAACGGCGCACCCAAGCTGTCTTTACCGGTGATCTCGATGTCGGGCTGCCCCCGAAGGCCGGCCACCTGCGTCGGCGGAATCTGATCGGCGAGGTCCAGCTGGCGTGAGCTCAGCGCCCCCACCCGGGCGGCATCGTCGGCGAGGAACTGGACTTCGAACCCGTCGAGATATGCCTCTCCTTGATTCGACACCGACTCCGGGGCCCAACCGTAGCCGGGTCGACGAGCGAAGGCCGCCTTCTGTCCGGGCGTCAACGAGGCGGAGACGAACGGCCCGGTGCCGACAATATTGCTCCCTCCCTGGATAATTCGACCGGGGTCCTGCAGGATCTGCGGTGAATGGAAGCCCAGATAGGTACTGCTGACCGCACCGAGGAACGGCGAATAGGGTGTCCGCAGATAGACGACCACCGAGTGCGGTCCCGTCACCTCGGTGCGCTCGTACGGGCCGAGCAGGGTCTTGGCGTACCGCGATTTGGTGGCGGGCGCCACCACGTGGTCGAAGTTCGCTTTCACTGCATTGGCATCGAATGGTGTTCCGTCACTGAAGGTCACATCATCACGCAATTCGAAGCTGTACTGTTTGCCGTCCGGCGACACCGTCCACGACTTGGCCAGCCACGGTTCGACCACCCCGTCTTGCCGCAGGTTGGTCAATGAGTCGTAGACACTGCGTAGAACCAGGGCCGACAGACTCGAGACGGAGACATGGATGTCCCAGCTGTCCGGTGCCGCGGTGGTCGCGAAGGTCAATGTCCCGCCGCGGCGTGGCGGTGCATCATCGGAACCACCGTCGGAGTCGGTCGAGCAGGCCTGTAGGCCGACCGAGACCAGCGCCAGGCCGATCGCCGACAGGGCAGACCGCATCAGAAAGTCTCTACGGGAAAGCATGGATTTCTCCTTCAAGGGAATAGAGGGTCCGGCGACCGAGCGCCATCGGGGACGTCAGGGTTGCCTGGGAGGCACACGAACTGGGAAGGGTCAGGCGCTCGCGGCCGACGCGACGAGGTCGGTCGCGGCCTCGGCGAGTCGGCGCAGACAGCCCCGTCGCTGCGCCGGGTCGTGGATGTTGGAGATCGCGATGATCTCGTCGGCACCCGTGCTGTCGAGCAGGTCCGCGAACCGTCGCCGGACCGTTTCGACATCACCGACGACATCCGACGTAGTGTCGAGAGTTTCGCTTATCACCAATTGTTCGGAAGTCAGATTTCGTTGCAATGCCGCATCCATCGGCTCGAGAACTCGCGGATCGCCGGCGAGGAAATCCAGGACTGCGAGCCGCTCTGACGCAGCCAACGCCTCGGCGTGCTCCTGGTCATCACCGACCCATACCCTGATCGCGAGGATGGCCCGCGGCCGTGCGCCGGGAAACGCCGGCACAAAATTCTCGCGGTAGCTTCGCAGCGCATCGATGGCACGATCGCCCCGCTGGTTCACACAGAAGAATGCGTATCCGAGTCCTGCGCCGCCGGCATACCGCGCGCTGTTGACACTGGATCCGAGAACGAAGACGTCCGGCAGCGGTGCATCACCAGGTGACGCGATCAGCGACCGGTACGGGTCCGTGGGGTCGATGTCTCGCTTACCGCCGATAGCCAGGAGCTGGGCCAGGTGATCCGCGAACCGTTCGATCCCGTCCGGGTGGCGCAGGAGCGCCGCTCTCGTCTGCTCGTCTCCGGTTCCGGTCGACCGTCCGATCCCCAGATCGATTCGTCCCGGGTGGAGGGCTTCGAGTGTCCGGAACTGTTCGGCCACATGCAAAGGCGTGTGGTTCGGGAGCATGATCCCACCCGCACCCACTCGGATCGTGGAGGTCCGGTCGGCGATGTGGCCGATCATGATCTCCGGCGCCGAGATCGCCATGTTCCGAACACCGTGATGTTCGGCCACCCAAAAACGAACGTAGCCGAGTTCTTCGGCCAGCTGCGCCAGACGAACCGTCTCGAAGAGGGTCTGTGTCGGGCCGGTCGCCGCGGAGACCGGACCCTGATCGAGGAAGGACAGAACGGTCATCGCTTACTCCTCACGAGCGCAGTCTGGTCGGCGCCATCCGGGGCGCCGAGGCGGTAATGATCTCGAAGCGTGGTCCCCCGGTACTCCGATCGGAAGATTCCGCGTTGTTGCAACAAGGGCACCACGAAGTCGACGAAGGCCGGGAGCCCGTCGAACGTCACGTCCGGCATCACCGTGAAGCCGTCGACAGCACCTGCGACATACCATGTTTCGATCAGATCCGCGATCTGCTCCGGGGTTCCGACCGCCGTGATGTGGCCACTGGCACCACCTCGGCGAATCACGTCGCGGATCGTGAGTCCCCGCAGGACCAGGTCGACAGCGCGGCGGCCGCGACGAGGATCGACGGCCAGTCTGTCCCTGACCGAATCGGGTGCCGGCCGGTCCACTTCGAGTTCGTCGGGATCCACACCGAGCAGAGCCGCCAGTCCACGGACAGAACCGTCGAGATCGCCCAGTTCGTCGAGTTGCTCGCGCCGGAGCAGTGCTTCGGATTCCGTACTACCGATACTGGTGATCAGTCCCGGACAGTAGCGGACGGCGTTCTTCTCACGCCCGAACTCGGAACTCAGCCGGCGGATTTCAGCTTTCTCCGCAAGAGCAGAATCGATGTCGGGCACTGCACTGAACATGGCCTCGCCGGTTCGCGCGGTGAGCCGTCGGGACGAATCTGATACTCCTGCGTGAAAAATGACCGGATGCCCTTGTTCAGACGGTGGCAACGTGATGGGACCGCGGACGTCATAGAAAGTTCCGTGGTGGTGTATCGGGACGATTTCGTTCATGTCGGCGTAGAAGCCGACTCGAGCGTCTGCAACCAATGCTTCGGCATGCCAGCTGTCCCACAACGCCTTCACCACAGCGACGAACTCGTCGGCGCGTGCATATCGCTCCTCCGAGGAGGGTATGTTCGCTGCGAAGTTCATGGACACAAGCGGATTGGAAGTGGTGATCGCGTTCCATCCCGCCCTCCCGTTGCTGGCCAGGTCGAGCGCGCGTATCCGCCTTGCCACGTTGAAGGGCTCATTGGAGGTCGTGGACAACGACGCAACAAGACCAATGTGGTCCGTCACGGCCGCGATGGCGGCCAGGATGATCGTCGGTTCGAGCCCATTGACGATTGGGTAGTCGGTCAGTGGGGCATGAAGTCCAGGCACATCGGCGAGGAAGATGGCATCAAGTTTGCCCCGTTCGGACACCTTGGCGACTTCCAGATAGCCGTCTAGCTTCGCGAAGGCCCGTGGGTCGGCCCCGGGCCAACGCCACGCTCCGGGATGGTTTCCGGCACCCACGGGGTGGACGTTCAGGATGAGGTCGCGCGACCCCACTGGGGCCGTCTGCAATGTCACGGCTTCGACTCCGTCATGTTTCGCACTCCGTCCTCGCTCTGATCACCATCAGACGGTTACGTTGCATCGTCGGCCTAAAGTCCCGCTTAACTCACGGTGCTTCTAATTCGCTTCTCGGCGCCCCGGCGCTCATCCCGGCCAGCATGATGTCGAAGGTGCGCGAACATCGACCCTCAACGTCGTGATCAGCGGTCTCGCGTAGCCAGGCAACCGCCGACAGCACGTCAAACAATTCGTCGACGGTGCAGTCCGCGCGCACTGTTCCCGCACGATGGGCTGCGGTCAGGAGTTTGTGGCCGGCGGCGTGCATCGCCAGACACGAGTGATGAGACGGCGTGCCCTCGTCGTACATACTTTTTGCCAGAATCCCGACCAATCCGCGAAAAGTGCTGTAATGCAACACGGTTCGCTTCATCCAGTCGACCAACGCCGGGTATGGATCCATCTCCTGCGAGACGTCGTCGGCGTGCCTGACCAATCGATCGAGTCCGTCTCGGGTAGCAGCCTCGACCAGGCATTCCCTCGACGGGAAGTGACCGTACAAGGTGCCGACCGCAACTCCCGCCGCGGAGGCGATGTCGGCCAACGACGCGTCCGCCCCCTCGACTGCGAACGCCTTCGCCGCGGCCGACAGCACCGCATCGTAGTTTCGTTGCCCGTCCGCCCGCTTCGGTCGCTGGGCCACATACGCCCGATCTCGCTTCATCTGAACCTCTCCTGTTGACAAACTGAGGCTACCTCGACTTACCATCCCTGCGTAACTCGAACCAGGCTCACCTTAAGCCCCCCCATCAGCCGGAGGAAACACATTGAGTGACCAGGCCAGATCCACCGCAACGGACGTGGATCGTCCCGAACCAGATGTCACCGACCTCGACCAACCCGATCAGGCGACGTCCTCGTCGTCGGACATCGGTGCACCGCTGGCGGGAGGATTGGCTCTCGCCGCCATCGTCAGCGCCGAGTTCATGCTCCAACTCGACAGCACGATCGTCAACGTCGCACTCCCTGAACTCCGCACCGACCTCGGTATCACCGAGGCAGGAGCTTCCTGGGTGCTGAACGGTTTCCTACTCGCCTTCGGCGGATTCCTCCTTCTCGGAGGACGTCTCGGCGACATCCTCGGGCATCGCCGAGTCTTCCTACTCGGAGTGTCGGTGATCGCAGTCGCATCACTGGTCGCCGGATTCGCGCCGAACTTCGCGACTCTGATCATCGGGCGCGTCGGACAAGGCGCGGGCGCCGCACTCGCCGGCCCGGCCGGACTCGCCCTCCTGGCGACACTGTTCCAGGGCACCAGGCAGCAACGCGCGTTCGGCCTGTATTCGACGGTCACCGGCCTCGGTGCGGCATCCGGTCTCATTCTCGGAGCACTGGTCACCGAAGCCGGCGGATGGCGCTGGAGTCTGCTGATCAATGCACCGCTGGCCGTCATCATCCTCGTGATCGGTGCCAAGACGATCCATCCACCGAACTTTGCCCCGGTGAAACGATCGCTCGGTGTCCTCAGTTCGGCACTCATCACGATCGCGCTGACAGCGGGCGTCTTCGGATTGGTGCGCGCATCACACGACGGCTGGAGTGACACTCCGGCCCTGATCTCGCTGGTGGCCGCACTGATGCTTCTCGGGGCGTTCGTCGCGGTGGACAGCCGCGTCGATGATCCGCTCCTGCCGGGCCGTATCTTCGCTTCCCGGGTACGCGTCGGAGGATTCATCAATCTGTTGCTGCTCGCCGCCGTCCTCACGACATTCCTGTTCTTCATCCCGCAGTACCTCGCGGCGAGCCTGGGCTTCACGCCGTTGGCGACAGGTTTCGCGATCCTCCCGTTTGCGGTCGCGATCTTCTTCGTCGCCCAGTTCGCACCCCGATTCCTTGGATCGATCAGCCTCAAGGTGCGGGGACTGATCGGACTCGTGCTCGTGACGTTGGCGGTGGCGCTGCTGACCCGTCTCGACGGAGGCAGTCAATACTGGGCGGACGTGTTCCCGTGGCTGATCGTGCTCGGTGCGGGCGTCGGTCTGGCAATCGTGCCGTTCAACATGATCATCCTGGGAAGCACCGCCGTGGAAGACACGGGCATCACTGCCGGAATCCTGCAGACCGCTCTGACATTCGGTGGATCACTCGGCATCGCCGTCCTCCTCATCCCTTACACGGCGGGTGACGACGGCCCCCAGATATCGTCCGTCTTCGAGTGGTCGACCGCAATCTCGGCCCTGGCCATCGTTGTGACACTCGGCTTCTGGTTCACCCGGGAGAAGAGTTCACAGGACGCCGTCGGGGCGCAGTAGGCGCATCACGCTGCCGGGCCGGCTCGCCTCGCGGGGCGGGGCCGGCTCAAGCCCGCCCTTAGAACGCCTGTGCACGCTGATTTCCGACAAACCCTACAAGACCACACGGAGTACGAGATGACCGAAATACCTGTGCGCCATCTGGGAACGGATCGTGTTGCAGCCCTGGGCCTCGGCGGATTGGGAATGAGTGAGTTCTATGGCCCTACCGATGAGTCGCAATCGATCGCGACCATCCGGCGGGCCGTCGAATCGGGCGTGACCCTCTTCGACACCAGCGATGTGTACGGTCACGGCGAGAACGAGCGACTACTCGGACGCGCTCTGGCCCCGCACCGCGAGAAAGTCCAGATCGCAACCAAATTCGGTGTTCGACGGGCTGACAACGGTATCGGCCAGGAAGTCCGCGGTGATGCGGCCTACATCAAGGAGGCGGTTCACGCCTCACTGGAGCGGCTCGGGACCGACCACATCGACATCTACTATCAGGCGCGCGTCGACGTGAACACACCGATCGAGGAAACTGTTGGCGCCCTGGCCGAGCTGGTCAAGGCCGGCGACATCCGGTACATCGGTCTCTCCGAGGCTGCCCCGGCCACGATACGGCGGGCTCACGCCGTCCACCCGATCACGGCACTGCAGACCGAGTGGTCGGTCTGGTCGAGAGAGATCGAAGCCGAGATCGCACCGACCGCACGCGAACTGGGGATCACCATCATCCCCAACGCACCGTTGGGTCGCGGCTTCCTCACCGGACGTTATCGCTCCCGCGACGTCTTCGACGAGAACGACTTTCGCTATCTCGCCCAGCCGCGACTGAGCGAGGAGAACTTCGATTTCAACCTGTCATTGCTGGCGTCCTTCGAACAACTCGCCCAAAGCCAAGGCGTCACCCCGGGTCAGCTCGCGTTGGCGTGGCTGTTGCACCAGGGCGAGGATGTGATCCCGATTCCCGGTACCCGACGGGTCGATCACCTCGACGAGAACCTCATCGCCGCCTCGATTACCCTCACTGCCGACGAGGTACGGCAGATAGGGGATGCGCTACCGGCGGCTCGCGTGCGGGGCAACAAGTTGACCGACTTCAGTCTCCAATTCGTCGACATCTGAGAACTGTCGGACGTCCGGGCCTGGCCGCACCGCCGAGCCGGGCTCGGACGTCGTCGGCGACAGTGCAGGAGGCCATTCGTTAAAATCAGCGCTTGCCGTAACCTTGAGCGCTGACCGGCGGGAGGGGAAGCTCATGGGGTGGACTCTGCGCGCCTCACCTCAAACGGCACCATCCCGGTTCGTACGTCCGAAGCCGCCAAGCTCACGGATGCCCTCGATCAGCTCGCGACGGGTACTGGTGGGCTGATTGCGCTCGCCGGCGACCCGGGTTCCGGGAAGACCCGACTGGTCGTCGAAATGTGCTGGCAAGCAAGGGAATCCGGGATCCGGGTCGTACACGGGCGCAGTGCAGCACACGATCAGCAATCGCCTCTGTCGCCGCTTCTCGGCACCGTCGGACCCGGGCAAATCCGGTCACCGGTGTCCGAGCTCTACCGCTCACTGAACGAGCTGAGTTCGACGACCACCCTCGTGGTCCTCGACGACTTCCACCACGCGGACCATGACAGTATCGAGCTCGTCGAATATCTGACCCGGCACCCCCTCGACGGGCCGCTGCTCATCGTCCTCTGCTATCGCCCACGCCAGGCAGGCGCGATGCTCCGCTCTGCGCTGGCAAAGGGATGCGAATCAGGGAGCACCTTGCGGATGCCTCTGCCTTCTTTGACAGTTCAGCAGTCGGCTGCGTTGACCGGCCTCACCGGATGCGAGCTGACAACGCTGCACGCGGCAGGCGAGGGAATCCCGCAATACCTTCTGCTCCTGGCATCGTCGATCCGGGAGAACCCGGTGGTCGACCTCGCTCCCTCGTCTCACTTCGACGATCTCGTCGCCGGCGAGACATCGGCGTTGACGGCCCCCGCCGCCGCACTCCTGCGAGCTGCCTCGATCCTAGGGAGCACCTTCTCGATCACCTCGGCTGCTGCGATCCTCGAACAGCGCATCGAGATCACGCCGGCGCAAGACGAACTGCTGGACCACGATCTCATCCGGCCGACGCCGGAGCCGACCGTGTTCCGGTTCCGTCACGACGTTGTGCGCACCGCGATCTACCGACAGGTCCGGCCGACCCACCGGAGGAAGCTGCATCGAAGCGCCTCGGTCGTCCTGTCCGGATCTGCCGAGGCACCGACCCTCGCCCGTCATCTGGAGATCGCCGCCAGCCGATGCACCTCCGGTCTGGAGACGTTCAACGACGCGGCCCAGCAGGTGATCGGCGAGCGTCCCGATGAGGCCATCAGGTGGTTGCGCATCGCAGCCGACGTCGCCGTTCCGGGTGACCAGTCCGTCCACCAGAATCTGTTGTTGGCGAGAGCACTTGTCACACAGGGGGATCTCACCGGCGCGGCCCGTCTCCTCACCGTGCAACGGGGCGTCGCCACCGATCGCAGGCGGCCTCAGATTGTCACGGATCTGGCGCTCGTCAAATGTTTCCTCGAGGAAGATGTCGCCGCCACGACCGACCTGCAGGTCGAGATCAACAGGCCGAGCAGGCATCGACCCGGCGACAAGATCCGGATGATCGCACGGCTCGCGATCATCGGGATGTTCGACGGCGAGCTGCCCGGCCTCGACCTGATCGATGACCTGGCCGGAACCGGTGCCGACGACGAATGGTCGATGACCAATGTCGACGAACTGGCGATGGTCGGGCTCTCCGCGCTCTCGGCCGCCTACCACGGTGACTTCACGACGGCCGTCGACAACACCCGCCGCGGGACCGAGCTCGCGATCCTGTCCACGGACGACGAGCTGGCGGAGTACCCGGACTATCTGACGATTCTCGGGTGGTCCGAAATCATGACCGCAAAATTCGATTTGGCCATAGCGCATTTCGAACGTCAGCTGTCGATCCTGCAGACCCAGGGGCTGACGTGCATGACTCCAGTCCTGCTCATCGGACTCAGCACGGCCTATCACTGCAAGGCACTCGTCGACACAGCCGAGCGGACCGCCACGGCCGCGAAGGATGCGGCCAGGGCCCTCGGCGCCGGCCGCGTCGCCGAGGTAGCCGAAGTGCTCGAATACTCCTATCTTTCGTGGAGCGATCGCGCCGACGGCAGTTCCGTGTCGGTGCAGTCTGCGGAGAAGGCCATGGGGGCCCCGAAATTGGGCGGGTGGTGGTTCGGAACGAACGCCGCCCTGCAACTGGCCTCCGCCTTGAAGATGCACGGTGATGCAGATCGTTGTGCTGCAGTGATTCTCGCGACCGGTGGCGGACCCGAATTGTCGTTCATCTCACCGTCCATGAGGCCCTGGTGCTACGAGACACTGGCCGACGTCGACGCCGACCGGGGCGACTCCGCGACGGCCGATTGGGTGCAACGAGCCCAGGACGCGGCTGCAGGCTCCGGAGCGGCCGGCCATGCTCACGCCTACGCCGTGTTCGCCGCAGCGCATCTCGCACGCATGCAGGAGCGGTACCGGGAAGCTGCCGAACTGTATCGCCAGGGCGCGCAATCCTTTGCGGCACTGGGCATGCGTGGACCGCAGATACGAGCGCTCAACGAAGCGGGTGCGCTCGCCGTGGCCGCCGGCCACGGCGGTGGCGGTACGCAGGAACTGCGAGCGGCCCGAGAACTCGCGCATCAGGCCGGGAAGTCGGTCGTTTACGAGAACACCGAGTCAACCCGGCGCAAGGTCGTACCGATCTCGCGCGAGAGCGTCGACACATCCGCCCTCGCATCGCTGACGAAGCGCGAAGCGGAAATTGCCCAGATCACGGCGACCGGAATGCGCACCAGGGCAATAGCCGACCTACTTCACCTGAGTCCACGAACCGTCGATATCCATCTCACGCACATTTACCGGAAACTCGGAATAAACAATCGAGCGCAGCTCGTTCGACTCATGGTCGAAGCTGCGTAGAAGACAATTCTTGGGACATTCTTGAAATCGTATTTCTCCACCAGCAGAGCATATTTCGCTCATACTGAGTCGAACTTCCTTATCGGAACCTGGATTGTTCGCCACACTAGCTGTACGAGGCACGGACGTTAGTTACGCGGTGCCGGCGGTAAGCGGCGGGCGGTCGTCCTCCGCGTGTTGAATGCGGTCGATGATAATTATAGTGAACATTCCACACCTCGACGGCGGTGCGTCGCTCGGCTTCGCTGGTGTACTCGCGTGAGTAGAGCAGTTCTTCGGCAAGGATGCGGTTGTAGCGTTCCACTTTCCCGTTGTGTTTCGGTGTGTACGGCTTGATGCGGTAGTGCCGAGCTTCTCGCAATGAAGATGTGAAATCTGCTGCCCGATAGCATGATCCGTTGTCGGTGATCACGCGTTCGATACGGGTGATGCCGTGTACAGCGAAGAAGAGTCGGGCGTGGTGCATGAAATCGATGGCCGTTGCGGCGGTTTCGTCGTCGCGTGCCCCCGTGTATGCCAAACGGGTGTTTCCGTCGATCGCGGAGTGCAAGTAGGTGTAGCCGATCCGAGGTTGCTTCGATCGCGCCTTGCGCCGTTGGGATCGTTTGGCCTGCTCGGAGCCTCGCCCATGAACTCGCCACCCGCCACCGTCGGGGATCTTCCCGACTTTCTTGATGTCGACGTGCACCATCTGACCTGGCCGTTTCGTGGCGATGACCTGTGGTTTTCGGTAGGTTTCGCCGTTCGGGTCGATGAACCGGCGACGGTGCAATCCCAGGTTCCGCAGGATTTTCGTGACCGTCCGGCGAGCAATCACGATGCCGTCGGTACGCAGCTCGAACGTGATGCGGGAGGGAAGACCATTTCCGGGTCCGTCGCATCGCTTCGATCTCGGCCACGATCTCCGTTGCTGTGGCAGTCGGGTGATGGTGTGGCGTGCTGGATTGGTCCTGAATGCCCAGGTCACCGTATTGACGATGCCGGTTGACCCACTTTTCAGGCGCATTGTCGGGAGATACCCATTTCGGCGGCGACGTGGGCAATCGGACGAGTTCGGCATCGCTCGATCAGGCGGCGTCTTCCTTCAACAGTAAGTGGGGCATTACGGTGTGTCACAGGGCTGGTCCTTTTTGGTCGAGAACGGTTGTGTCGCAACTCCCATTCTTACGCCGAGGACCAGCCCGTCTACTTCAGTCCCGCGTCAGCAACGTCCATACCCACAACACCTAGTTCGGCGCTACGCCTTCCGAATCGAGTCGGTCTCTGACGGCTTGCGGCATTGTCGAGCAAGCATCAGGCTGGTCGAGAGTATCTTCGAAAGCGGAGGCAGGCTCGGCGATACCGATCGTCGCTGCGACTCCTTCCCAACCGCCCATCTCCGACTCGATCTGCGGTATAAACCACCCGGCAGCTCGGTTCACCGATACCGGAACCAGCCAGAAGGCGTCTTCGCTGAGATCGATTCCACCGTCATGTGCGCGGCGAACGTCCTCGCCTAGAGGAAGCAAGCCGGCCAGCTGCGCAGCTTGGACCGAACTGACGTTCCACGGCGGAACATCGAAGTAGTACCAGGTAGCAGCGCAGACACCGTAGAGATTCGGTCCGAACTGGGCAATGTTCAGATAGATCTCCATCATTCGTTCGTCGGAAATAGTGTAGCCGAACGGCAGCGCAAACAACGCTTCGATGCCCTTTTTTACACTGTTCTGCGAACGATTAAAAAAGATATTCTTCGTGACCTGCTGAGGAATGGACGACCCCGCAGGATCTTTCTCGCCATCGAGCCGAGCTGCGATCCGATCCACGAATTCCCCGTAGTCGAAGGGGGCGAGGCGGGTGCCCAGCTCGCCATCCTCGTGCACGATCACGGCGGAGATGATGTACCGGCTGATGTGGTCGATGGAGACATTCTGCTGCACCGTCGGCCCAGACGCCTCGTCGGTAGCCATGAACATGGTCGACGGTGGCATGAAGAAAATCAGGCCCACCGCAATCGACTCGACGAGAAGGAATAACGCAAAGGACGTCACCGCAATCCGTTTCGCCCAACGTAGGAATACTCCCCGTCGTCGAGGTGAAGGTGGCTCCGGGGAGCCCGGCGGACTGGGGTCGGGCGTCGTGCCGGGGTATATAGGTTGCTGCGCATGGGGAACTGCGGGCGCCTGCGGCCGTTGTAGCCAACTTTCGTAGTCGACAAGTTTTCCATCCGGATCAAGGTTGGAGTAATCGGTAGTGATCACGGTCCGGCCTCTCCGCGTATGAGTCTCTGAGCTACACGCGCTTGTCTTTGGGATATACGTTGATATCCATGTGGATCTCAACTTGAGATCCAATTCGTCAAGATGCTGCGTGCACAGGACCAGCCGGGCTTGGCACTTATGTATGGGTGAGACCATTTCGACCTAAGCTCCGAGTGATACATATTACCGATAATCGAGGGCCCGTGTGACGTACTCTGGGGCCATCATGTGTCAGCCGCGAATCGGATGCCACGTTGGCTGTCGGCGCAGTCATGGTCGATTCTGCGCGGTTGATGTATCGATGCTCGGGCACTGCGGCTATTCGCCTTCCCCAGGGATAGGCGGTGGGTACTCGAAAATCGTCGACGAATTCAGCAATGTCGTAAAACGGATCACACGCAATGTGGTTCGTATCGGCCGTCACCCGGGTACTCGCGGAAGCTGCGGTAACCGAATTGAAAACTCGTTTGGAGTGGGCGCCGTCGCAACCCTGCCCTTGAGCATGACAGGTCCGGCTGGGCCTTCCCCGCGACACGTACCCAGTGCACCCTGAAGCAGCCCGATCCGACAACGGATCAGGCTGCCGCCCGGCGGCAGCCTGATGAAAAAGGAGTCGATGTCGACCATGCGTTCAACCTGCTCCATCTACGTAGATACCGGTTATCTACTGGCATCAGCCGCTACCCGCGTTACGGGCACCTCCCTGCGAAGCGGCATACACGTCGACTACGCCTCACTCATCGCATCGCTGATCTGCGAAGCTGAAAGCAGTTCTGGCCTACCAGTGCTGAGAGTGCACTGGTACGACTCAGCTCGACACGGAGTACCTGACGCGAGACAAGAACGAATCGGCGAACTGTCGAAGGTCAAACTCCGGTTAGGTCGATTCGGCGTCAACGGTGAGCAGAAAGGAGTTGACCTACGCATCGGCCTGGACCTCGTTACCCACGCACGAAACAATGCTTCGGATGTGTTTTTTCTTGTTTCAGGAGATGACGACCTGACCGAAGCTGTCGAAGAAGCACAGGTACATGGAGTGCAGGTCGTGCTCCTCGCAGTACCGACCACCAGCGGAACCCCGCACGGAGTGAGCCGGCACCTCGTGCGAGCCGCCGACGAAATCGCCACCATCGAAGGCGAGATCGTCGATGGTGCGGTAATGAAATTCGACCGGCCAATGCAACTGGCTGCGGTCAGCGCGTCAATCGTTGATTCGCCGCAACGGCAGCACCGGCCTACGCCGATGGACCTCACACGAGGAACCCGACGCGGCGCCACAGCGCATCGCAAAACCATCCAACCCACCAAAGCTGTGCCTGCCTACAGCGGATCCACAGGCCAACAAGCATGGATCGCCCCCCACTTCATCGATGGTGAAGTGCCCCCGGACTCCGTCATCGAGAAAGTCGTTGCGAGCGTTCTCGAGTCTTTCCGAAATAGCACCACTCACGAAGAGCTTGCGGACCTCGAACTCGCCAGGCCATCGATCCCCCCGGAGATCGACCGCGCACTTCTGCGTGACGCCTCCGACGCAATGCAAGTAGACGACCTCGACGAACGCATTCGCCATCAACTCAGGGCACGATTCTGGCTGGCATTCAGTAACGCCAGTTGACATTTGGTAGCGCCAGTTGATCAGTGCAGGTCCATACGCACAGCCCGCTCGTGTCCTACACCTGAGATTCGTTCAATATATTTTGCGAGTGAATTGAGGATTTCGTCCGCAGTTTTGGTCCAGGCAAAGGGTTTCGGATTCTCGTTCCAATCGGCGATCCATTCCCGCACGTCCTTCTCCAGTGACGCGACGGAGGTGTGCACTCCACGGCGGAGCAGTTGATCGGTGAGATACCCGAACCACCGCTCGACCTGATTGATCCACGAGGACCCGGTCGGGTAGGGGTCCCTCCCGCTCGCGGGGGAGAAATGAATATGGAACCGTGGATGTTTCGCCAACCAGTCCCGTACGGTGACGGTTTTGTGGGTCGCGAGATTGTCACAGACCAACTGCACATCGAGTTCGGTCGGGACCATTTTGTCGATCGCGACCAGAAACTGCTTGAATTCGACGGCCCGATGCCGGCGGTGCAGTGCGGAAATGACAGTACCGTCGGCGATATCGAACGCTGCGACTCCCCCGAGCACTACGTGCAGGGAGGTACCCCCCAAGCTCATGACATCGGAACGGACTTCAGTCGTGGCTGCGCCGCTCAGGCATACCGGCCATCATCAGCAGCACCGGTTGGGACCGATCGAGAGCTTGCATTCCGGATTTCTCGTCCACACACGGCACGACCGCATGCTCGGGCGGATTGTGGTACAGGCCAACGACATCGACGACTTTGTCGACGAACTGCGGGTGCGTGGAGAGTGTGAAACCGTCGGTGAGGTGCGGTTTCAGCTCGAACTTGCGCCAGATCCGTCCGATCGTCGATGTCGAGAGCCCGGTCTTCTCCGCCATCGACGTTCGTGACCAGTGCGTCGCCTGGGGCGGTGATTGTTCGAGAGTGCTGGTGATGACGTCTTCGACCCGGTCGAGCAGGATCGACGGCGGGCGGCCGGGCCGTGGTTCGTCGGTCAAACCTTCGAGGCGTTTGTCGATGAACCGAGAACGCCACTTGGTGACGGTGCTCGGGGTGACCCGCAGGTCGTCGGCGACCTGCTTGTTCGACGCGCCCGGCTGCGCGCACGCCAAACACGATCTTCGCCCGCAGCGCCAATACTTGCGATGTTTTGGCCCGCCGCGACCACTGCGTCAACTGTTCGCGTTCTCCATCGGAGAGTTCGAGTCCGGTTTTCGGGCGGCCAGGCCGGGGTTTGTCGGTCAACCCGGCCAATCGGTCCTGCGTGAACCGCCGCCGCCACGCATTCACTGTCATCCGCGAGACACCCACCTCGGATACAACATCGTCGTACACCACACCAGGCTCACTGCACGCCAGAATGATTCGAGCCCCAAACCACCATCCGAGACGACCCCTGCGACCACGTGAGCAGTTGAAACCGTCCACTCTCAGTCAGCACGAACTCAGGCTCGGAACGCTCAACGCGCACCACCCTCGTATCGTAACAATTTATACAGTGAATTTCTAGCGCAGGACACTAGTGTACTGCGTTAGAAATTAAGCATGTTAGTTATTGATTGTTTTCGTCGTGGTTGGGTTGAACTTGGCGAGGTAGTCGGCGAGGGATCTGAGGATCTCGTCAGCAGTCTTGGTCCAGCGGAAAGGACGCGGATTGTCGTTCCAGGTATCGATCCACTCGGTGATCTCGCCTTCGAGGGCTTTGACCGAGGTATGGACACCGCGGCGGATGAGCTTGTCGGTGAGCAGTCCGAACCAGCGTTCGACTTGATTCATCCAACTCGAACCTGTTGGGGTGAAGTGAATATGGAAGCGGGGATGCCTGGCCAACCATGCCTTGATCTCGGCGGTGTTGTGGGTGGCGTAGTTGTCGCACACCAGGTGCACGTCGAGGTCACGGGGTACGGCTTTGTCGATGGTGATCAGGAACTTGCGGAACTCGACGGCTCGATGCCTACGGTGCAGTGCGGAAATGACGGTGCCGTCGGCGATGTTGAATGCCGCGAAGAGGCTGGTAATACCGTGACGAAGATAATCGTGGGTGCGCCGTTCGGGAGTGCCGGGCACGATCGGCAGGATCGGTTGTGACCTGTCGAGGGCTTGGATCTGAGACTTCTCATCGACGCAGAGCACGATCGCCTTCTCAGGTGGATTGTGGTACAAGCCAACAACATCGACCACTTTCTCGACGAACAGCGGGTCGGTGGACAGCTTGAACGAGTCCTGCAGGTGCGGTTTGAGATCGAACTTGCGCCAGATCCGCCCGATCGTTGATTTGGACAGTCCGGTGTGCGCAGCCATCGACGTCCGGGACCAGTGGGTGTCCTTGCTGGGCGTCGACTCCAAGGTCGCGATGATCACGTCCTCGACCTGATCGAGCAGGATCGACGGCGGCCGGCCTGACCGGGGCTCGTCGACCAACCCGTCGAGCCGGTGTGTAATGAAACGCTGACGCCACCGGTTCACGGTCGACTCGTCGACACCGAGATCGGCCGCCGCCTGCTTGTTCGTCCCGCCTTCGGCGCAGCGCAGTACGATCGTTGCCCGCATCGCAAGGTACTGAGCGGTTTTCGCTCTCCTCGCCCACGACGTCAGCTGCGTTCGTTCGTCCTCGCTCAACACCAATTCCGCCTTCGGGCGCCCACTTCGCCCGGCATCGGCCAGTCCCTCGAGCCGCTCGGCGGCGAACTTTCGCCGCCATGTCGCTACCGTGAGATCGAGTTCGCGTGCAACACCCGCGTTCGACGCACCTTCGGCGCAGGCCAACACGATGCGCGCCCGCTCCGCCTGCCGCCGGCCACCCGATTCGACCCTGCGCGTCAGCTCGGCACGTTCAGCCACGGACAACGTGATTTCAACAGCCGAAGGTCCACGATGCGACATGAAACAGATTATAAACTAATTGGTGTAATTTCTAGCGCAGGACACTAGTAGCCTTTGATTCGTGAGTTGCTTCGCACATCGAGGTAGTCAGCCCAGTCGCAGCGAACATAGTCGGCCCACCGACTGGCGGCGTGGATATACCACCCGAGCAGGTCGGCTACTAGTCGGTTCAGGTAGATTTTCGGTGAGAAATACGAGAGCTGAGTTGCGGCGGATCTGATCGGGACGCCCAGTTTGGCGATCGCCCCATCAACGAGCACGGCGTGGCGCGGAAACAAGAACCATGAGGCCGTCTTTGTAGTCAAAGTACGGGATGATGGTTCCTACCAGTCCGACGACTTCCAACGTGACAAACATCCCTGTTTCGGTAAATAGCGTGTCAACCAGAGGTCCGCACGAAGTAATCTACCCTTTGTCCCAACAACGGCCGAAGTATCCGCAATAGTGGGACTACCGGTTTCGGTATCGCGACCGCACAAAGGAAAGGAGCGTGTCCGTTGACTGCGCAACCACGGGCCGTATTGCAGGACCCGATACTTCGGAAGCGACTATCTGCTATTCCGGAAAAGTCATGGCACATCGCATGCCAAACGTATTGGGAGCTTTCACCAAATGAAATGCCAACCAAATCGGTCCGCGATGACGTACGCCAACGTATCCGCTTGGTACGAACACCGAACAGGAAAACGGTGGGTCAACTACCCGGGATGCTCTTGCCCTTCGTGGAGGTAGCGGCCGATCACCTTGCGAGGGAAGGGTTCCTCACTGACGCCGGAATCCCGGACAGTCCAGAAGGCTGGAAAGACTTGCTGGACTGTACAGCGAAACATCTTGGTCCTGACTACGTAAAGTTTTGCCATCTGATCGCCCCGCCCGATCTGAATTGGATTTCCCCCGAACTGTCGGAGGTGACTGAGACCGTGACATACGACAAGGGCCAGTTCGACGAAGACCTGAGATTGGTCCTCCCGGGCGATTCAGCAGAGTCGAGGTCAAGTGACGCAGGAGCCGCAACCAAAGCCACCAGTGAGCAATTGACCGCCATCCTCGATCAATTGCGTTCGACCGCCTCGGATATAATCTATGCCTTCGAGGTGGCGTCCGCCGATATCGACGATGCTCAGTTGATCGACTCGGATCTCGCAAAACTCATCGAATCGTGGAACAACACTCTCACCCTATTCGCCTACGGATTGCACGGCGACGTGCAGTTCACCAACGGTGGTCTAGACGTGTTAGAAGCCGAAGTTGGTCGTGTGAGGGAGGAGGAGTCGCATGCCGAACATCGCGAATTACTCGAGGAGTTGAGCGCGAAGCTGACCCAGTTCGAAGACAAACGCGGTGACGAGTTGTACGACTCGGATGATGACTACCGCGGGTTCGTTGATCGACGGATCACTGATTTGACTCGCGAAATCGAAGGGATGACGTACGCATATAAAGGTGAAGGAGTTGACGTCGCACGACAATCGGAGTTCGACTATTCAGCTGACAACGATAGTCGCGCTACCGAATCCGATGCACCCGCTGTAACTTTCGTCGACACGGATGACCAGTCGGATGACGCCAACGACCTCGATGCGAATTCCTCTGACGAATGTCTCGCGGACTCTGCCGAATCTAATCCAGTCAGCACCCCAGGCACACCTACCAAAATTGATCGCGATGAAGCCGCCAATACGACTGTAGAAATCAATAGCAGAGACGCCGCTGCTACTCTTGACGGAGCGGTCGAAGACGAGGTGGAGGGAAGTGAAAACTCCACCCCTGCCTTGCACGAAGTCCCCCTGCCGAAGCAGACCGCTGCCGCGGAGCCCAGCCCAGTCCAAGACGATCACCGAGTTGGGGTCGATCACCGCAACGTACTAATCGAAGCGGATCTGGCTGTCCTGATCGGCCGTAACCAATGGGCTGCGGCGAGCGCGGTCGCCGCAGCTTCCAACCTAGAAGACGCAGCTATACGAGCGCTCGACTTCTGTTCCGAAGCGTTTTCTCTGTCGATCATCAGCACTGATCCGTACGTGATGCTCGGACGCAACGCGTCATTCATCGTAGAAATGTTGCAGGCACGAGGGACCGACGCAGTGTTGCTGACGGTTGTCGGCGTTCTGCGTACCTGTCTGCAGGTCGGGCGCGAGCAATACTGGCTCCTGACAGAAGAGTCATTGGAAGTACTTCCCGGACAGTGGCGCGAAACTGGACGGGCGTTACGTGACGCGGTCGCCGATGGTTATCAACATCGTTGGGAGAACAAGACTGTCCAGAATTCGATGGTTCCGTCAGCCTTGATAAAGCGTGAATCTGAGAATCTTCGAGTTACCCTTCCTCAGCGCAACAACAAGTTTCAGCGTGCCAGCAAAGTTTTGCGGAGCATGACGAACCCCGGAGGTGACCTGGCATGTGCCCTCGATGCTGTGGTCGCATGGGCCGACGGAGACAGCGACATCGACAAACTCCGCACCTGTCGGCTGATACTGAGCGATCCCCGAAAGCTGATCGATCGAATTGATAGCACTCTTCACGGCGAAAAGCAGAAGAGAGCCCCAATTGTTTCCAAAGCCTACGAGCATCTTGCCGGCCGGATCGGTGAAGTTACGCAACTTCTGGACCGAACAATCTCCATCGCGGAGTCAACGGCGAAGCTGGCCCATGCGATCGGGCCACAGTTGGAGGACATGCGCGACGTTATCCACAATCTTCCGCAGGTTGAACTCGATGGCAGACTGGGTACTGCCGTTCTCGAGCGGTTCCGCACATGGCTTGTCTCCGGCGAAGGACCTACCGCAGATGGGAGTCGGACCTTCGATCAATTGAAATTCGTCTCTTCCCTACCCGCTGTATCCGCAATCCGTGACGAGCACTTCAATCTTCCTGTCAAAAGCCCGATCTCCGTGTACATGATGACGCGTGAGTTGCTGAATCCTGGTTCGGAGCATGACCTGTTCCAGGCATATCTTGAATCTGGAAACCTGATCGCCGCAGGAGCCGTTCGAAGCGATCCCGATACTATACTGGCACTGCGAACCGCGCAACGCGATTGGCGTGACCGGATCAAGACGCAGACAGTGGGGTTGCAATCTGATCTGTTACGGATGCAAACGCACACTCAGATCGACCCAGTTGACCGTGCCCGAATCGAGGGCCGAATCACCGATCTGTCAACAGTTCTCGACGATCGGTTCGATGTCGCATCGAACAGGGCACTGACGATCGCCGACGAACTGGCCACAATGTGGGATGTAGGCCGAATGAACTTGCTCGACAGCCTCAACGAGCTCAATCTGACACTCGGAATCGCTCTTGGCGATGGAGAGCGGATTCGGACCCTGGTCGACCAGAACGATTTCATCACCGCCCGCGAGTTCATGTCGATCATCTCCAACGACAGCGGACGATCATTGCCCCCATTAGAAGACAGCGGACTAACTGAACTGTTGGGATTCCATGCGCTACTGGAGTCGTGGGACCACACCTCGACCAATGCACTCGAGATCACGCAGAAACGTCTCGGCAGCGCACTGCCAGATCGGACAGTGACCGCGTTGAAATCATGGAATCAAGGGCAACGAGCTCGAAAACCCTCCGAATGGCTACGTCTACTACCGAGCATTCTCCAACTACTCGGATTGGACAAAGACCCTCAAATTCCCGTCGCGGACAAGACGAACCGCAATCAGAACCGTGTGGGCAAGTTCCTCGTCAAGGCAACTCCGAACGGAGGCTCATACGTAGCCGCTCTCGGCAGCGGTACCCGGCGCAAAGGGTATGCCGTCTATGTCTTACCTGCGGAGAACTCCGTTGAATCTGTATTCGACATGATCCCGACCGGTGAGCGCCGTGACGCGACCCTGATGTTGTACCCCGGCGTTCTGAGTTGGGACGACAGAAAGAAGATCCGCGCAGCCGCCGAGAAGAAGAAAGTCACAGCACTCGTCATCGACACGCCCACTCTGGTGTACATGGCGATGGAGGGCAACAACAAGTTCACTTCCCTTCAACGAATCTCGCTGCCGTTCTCCATCTTTCCGCACTGGGCACCACGGGTTGCGGGTGACGTACCGGATGAATTGTTCGTCGGCCGCGTCGAAGAGATCGATCAGATCATTTCCCTGAACGGAAGTATCTTCGTCTACGGTGGTCGCCAACTCGGAAAATCTGCTCTGCTGCACCGCATCGAGCGGGACTTCAACCGCATCGAGAACCACCTCGCGATCTACATCGACTTCAAGGTCGAGCGAATCGGCGAAGAGAACCAACCTGAGCATCTGTGGACAGTCCTGCGTAATCGTCTTCAAGATGCAGAGATCATCCCGGCCTCCAACAGTTCGACCAAACCGGATGCGATCGGGAAGAAGATCCGTGAATGGCTGGACGCGGATCCGCACCGCAGGATTCTGCTGTTGTGTGACGAGACTGATGCGTTCTTGCAGAACGAGGCACGGGAACGAATGGTCGAGAATCGGTCTGCATCATTTCCCAATCTGGCAGCACTCAAGGGCATGATGGACGAGACTCATCGCCGCTTCAAACCTGTGTTCGCCGGTCTGCATCAAGTGCAGCGCATCGCAGATACCCCCAATTCGCCTCTTGCACACGGTGGTGAAGACATTTTGGTCGGTCCGCTGAACACCCAAGAAGCGTGGGAACTTGTTGTTCGTCCGTTCAAGGCGCTCGGCTACCAGTTCGAGTCACTGGATCTGGTGTGGCGACTACTTGCCTTCACCAACGATCATGCAGGCCTGGTGCAGATCGTGTGCGACGAATTGTACAAATATCTGCGTTCGCACAGGGTTCTCACATCAGCGCCCCCGTACATCGTTCGAACCGCAGATGTCGATCATGTCATCACCAGCAAGAACGTTCGAGACTTCATCGCAGAACGATTCCGACTGACCATCCAACTCGAAGATCGCTACTTCGTCGTTTCGATGGTCATCGCGCTACTCGGCCTCGACAACGGTTTCGAGAATCGCTATTCACAGGGCGAGATCCTCGAACACTGCCGCGTGTACTGGTCCGGTGGGTTCGAGTCGTTGAGCGAAGACGAACTGTCTGTCTATCTGGACGAGATGGTAGGACTGGGAGTCTTGGTCCGTGGAAACGACAGGCATTACGGCATGCGTTCGCCCAATGTGGTTCACATGCTCGGGGACCGGGACACCATCGAAAATCAGTTACTGGAAGGACGATTCGAACTCCCACTCCAGTACAACGCCAGGGTTTCCCGTCGCAGGCTGAGCGCGTCACGCGGTAGCGAGAAATACAGTCCCCTCACCGAACATGAACTTTCGAGGGTGATGCCCAAACGCACCGGCATCGGCCGTGACCAGTACACATTCGCAATCATCGGCAGCGCAGCGCTGGGCATCGGATCCGTGCAAGGTTTGCTTACTTCTTGCACGGACGGCTACGAGTACGGGCTGGACCTGATCTCGGCCGAAGAATCCAAAGAACTGGTACGCGCAGCGTCAGGGACGATCGCCAAACGGCCCTTGGTCGTGTGCGACGCCACCGATGCCCCCGAGTATCTGGAGGAAATTGTCGAAAGGCTCGGCGCCGCACAAAAAGCCAACATCGGCCGGCGCGGCGTCTTACTAGGCAGATTCGGCGCTTCAGTCAGCCGCGAACTCGCTGCGCTCGGTATCGAGGTTGTGCCTCTCCAACTGTGGACGGTCGAAACAGTGCGTGCGACCATCGACAGTCCCATTACCAATCCAGCACAGCGAGAAGAATTTGTGCAAGTCACAGGCGGCTGGCCATCACTGTGTGAGCGTTACCTTGACGAAATCCGAATGGGTACAGCAGTTTCCGATGCGATCATAAAGGCATCGCAATTCCCTGCCAACGGAGAAGAAGCCAGCACATTCCTTTCTGACACCGGATTGGTCGATGCCGCTGACCTCACGCTACTCACCGCGTGGGCGGACATCACCGAAGACGGCGACGTCATCGACCTGCACACTCTCGCCGAATTGCTCGCAATCAGTGTCGACAATTTGTCCGATGTCGTCGGCCGATTCAACGTGCTCTCCATCGTCGCCGAGCGCTCCGAAGGGATTGCCCTCAACGATGTCGTCCACCGGTCGTTGAAGGCGATGGAGGTGGTCGATGCGTAACAACGACCGTTCACTGTCCAGCCTTCCGGGAGTTCGCCGGTTCTACGCACAGGTCGACCGTGCAGTTGACGACGGACGCAGCGTACTGATCGTCGTTCCGGATTCATCTGTGGAGTTGGGGCTGGCGGAGCAGCTCCGTGATGGGCTCGTTGGTTCTGGCTGTGTTCATCAGTCGCTCGATGTCGAGATTCTTCGTGACCATAACGACTCGATTCCGGATGCAGTTGCAGCCGCGGTCAACTTCCTCGAACCATTGCAGAACGACGATCGCGTCAACCGTTGGCAGGCGTATTTGCACCATGACGATGCTCGCAGCAAGTCAGTTCTCGTGGCAGCGTGGGACGTCGACCTCTCTAACGACGTTCGCTACTGGCTCCGGCTGGTTCACGGATCGTCGATGGATCCTTACGATCGTCCCACGTTTGTCTTCCTGGTCCGTGAATCGGACGTCGATATCGAGCTGTTGGAGAAAGAACACGCACCTCACCTGGCAGTCCTGTGGTGGTGGGGAGTTGTCGGTTTACTCGATTCGGAACTGTGTGTCGATCTCGAGCTCGCAGACCAGGAAGTTACTCCGCTGTGCCGCGCAATGCTCTCGGAGACGATCGGGTGGGAGATCGATCTCGTGCCCGACTGCGCCAGAACGTGGGGTTCCTCCAACGTCCCATCCATCCTCGCGAAGACGATCTTGGAGCACGCAGAGGGGAGAACGTTCTCTCTCGACGACAAAGAAGTCTATGCACTCGATCATGCCTCACTGGCGGATAGGCCGGCGCACGAACTTCGGAACGCATGGAACGAAGGGAAAGTGAACGCATGGAATGGCCGTATACATGTCAGTAGTCGCTACGACAAATTCGATCGAGTTGTGGATCGTCGATTCTGGAACGCCCAAGCACGAATCCTTATGCCGCAGTTCGAACATCGGCGCCAGATTCTGGCCAAACGGTTCGAGAAACTCGCTACCGCATCCGAAATCGCCAATACCCTCAAGCATTCTGATTTCCTCGAGTTAGGACCTATGCTCAATGCTCACACCTGGGGTCGGGTCGATTTCGGCAGGGAAGACGGGGCCCTACTCAGAACACTGGTGGACGCGCGGAACAAGATCGCGCACCATACGAGCCTTGGCGACGATGTCTACGCCGAGATCACGAAAATCTATCAATAACATTCGTACACGATAAAAAGCGTTGAGCGGCCACTTCGGACCCTACTCCCGGGCAAAATCCGATCCTGTTGATGGCTCGGGCCGTGACCCCGTGTGATGGACACGGGTGTGTGATTACGCGGCTTGAGCGATGCTAGCGGGTGCGTGAGCGGTTTCGTAGTCGGCAGGACTGAGATAGTTGCAGTACGAGTGCCGTCGCCGAGTGTTGTAGCGGGCGATCCACCGAAACACCGCCAGCCTCGCCGCCCGGGGTGATTCCCAGCGGGCTGCGCCTTGCAGCGTCTCCCGTTTCAGTGTCGCGTTGAACGACTCGGCCAGGGCATTGCCTGTGCTCGTGCCCACCGCTCTCATCGATTGCGTGACACCCATTTTTCTGCACAAAGACTCGAAAGCTTTTGAGGTGTACTAACTTCCATAATTAGTGTGGAACACTGCACCGGCAAGGCCGCCGCGGGTCAGCGCTGCGGCACCCAAGGCATCTTCGACGAGTTCGGTGCGCATGTGCTCGGCGATCGACCACCCCACCAGGCGGCGGGAGAAGCAGTCGATCACCGTGGCCAAATACAAGAACGCACCGTCCCCGCACGGAAGGTACGTGATGTCGCCGACGTATCTGGTGTTCGGTGCGGCCCAAGGTGAAATCACGGCGAAGCAGGTCCGGCGACGCAGTGTCGGCTGGTTCGGTGATGGTGGTGCGATGTTTTCGGCGCAGTCGCAGGCCTTCGATGTTGTGGACGCGCATGATCCGTGCGATCCGTGTGTGATTGACTCGTTGGCAGGTGGGTCGGCGCGCATTGATCTCGGCGGTGATCCTGGGCCGCCCGTAGGTCTTGTCCATCGTATGGACGGCGCGGATCTGCTCGGCGAGTTCAGCGTCCGCGCCGGCGCGGACAGCCCGCGTGTCGGCGGCGCCTGTCCATGCGTAGTACGAGGAGCGGGCGATATCGATGACCTGGCATAACCGCTTCACCGAGTAGGTGTCGTCAGTGGTCTGCAACGAAGTGGAAGCGGTTCACCAACTCGTCTGGCCGGCGAAATATTTTGCTGCAGATCGCAGGATGTCTCGCTCGGTTTCGAGCTTGGTTTTCTTCGCTCGTAGGTGTGCGACCTCGGCGCGGAGCCTGGCGGCTTCCTGCTCGGGTGTTTCGCCGGGGTCTGGCCGGGGTGCGCTGTTGGTGCCAGGTCTGCGGATCGGGATACCCGCATTTCTTGAGCTATGTGGTCAGCGAGCCGTGGGAGATGCCGAGATCGGCGGCGATCGCGGCCACGGTCGCGCCGTCGGTGTCGCGGTACAGCTCGACTGCGTCGCGGCGGAACTCCTCGGTGTAATTCTTTGTGGTCATCGGGTGAGATCTTCTCGCTTTCCCTGGTCTGAGACCAGGATCAAGCATGTCCAACCCTCGGGGTCAAGGCCCGATTGGCTCGTGATCTCCCAGAGAGGTTTAATCAACACACAGGTCTGCTTGGATGCCCAGCTAGTGGGTGCAAATGTAAGCAGTGAGGTTCACCTCGGATGGTGGACACCGAGATAGCGGGACCGAAGGTTCCGCTGGAAGGATGTCCTCATGTCCCGCAAACGCAGGTCGTTCACGACCGAATACAAGGTCGAAGCCGCCCGCCGGGTGATCGATTCCGGCCGCACCATCGCAGAGGTCGCCCGCGAACTCGACATCAACGAAGCCCTACTCGGGCGGTGGGTCGCCGAAGAACGCCGCCACATCGAGGCGGCCGCATCGTCTGGGGATCAGCCACTGACGGCCGCAGAACGTACCGAACTCGCCAGGCTGCGCAGGCAGGTGTCCGAGCAGGAGAAAGATATTGCGTTCTTGAAAAAAGCGTCCGCGTCCTTCGCGGCCAATCAACAACAGTCGAGCTCTACGCGTTGATGGCTGCGGAGTGCGCGAACTCCGCAATTCACCGGATGTCCAGGCTGCTCATGGTGTCAACCTCTGGGTTCTACAAGCACCAAGGACGCAGTGTGACAACCCGAGTAGGGGAAAGGCAGCAGCGGAGAGCTGATCTGGAGATCAAGATTATTGCGATCCATCAGGAGTCGAAAGGCGTCTACGGAGCACCCCGAATCACCGCAGAGCTCCATGATCGGGGCGAGGTCATCACCGAGAAAACGGTCGCTAAAATCATGCGATCGCTCGGTGTCATCGGGATGCCCCCAAGCACTTCGTGCAGGGAGGTGCCCCCGCCCGCGCACGTTCAAGGTCCGTACCACTGTAGTCGATCCGTTCGCCTCGTTCCCCCACGACCTGGTGCAGCGCCGGATCGATCAGGGCAGGCTCGACGCGGTGTGGACCTCGGACATCACCTACTTGACCTGCGCTTGGATTCCAACCGTCGTCGCGACACCGGCCGGTTAGGCGGGCTCCAGTAAAGCATGAAGCCGTTCGGCAGGGGTATCCCAGTCGAGACTCTTCCGAGGCCGATGGTTGAGCTGAAGTGCTACGGCTTGCAGTTCGTCAGCGTCGTGCACCAACAGATCGGTTCCCTTGGGAAAATATTGACGCAGAAGCCCATTCGAGTCTTCATTGCTGCCACGCTGCCAGGTACTGGCGGGATCGCAGAAGTAGACATCCATGTCGGTAGCCACACGGAAACCGACGTGAGCGGACATTTCGGCGCCCTGATCCCAGATCAGTGACTTCCGCAACGACATGGGCAGCGCCTCGACGGTCTTGACGAGCCCGTCACGAACCCTCTCGGCAGTATGATCATGCGCGAGGTGCACGAGCGCGAGGTAACGACTAGACCGTTCGACGAGGGTGCCGATCGCCGATCTCCCCATGGTTCCGACTATGAGATCGCCCTCCCAACGACCTGGCACCGCCCGGTCCTCAACTTCTGGTGGGCGCTCGGAAATCATGACCATCGGATCCACGAAACGGCCTGTCTTGCAAGCCGGATCGCGCCGGGGCTTGCGGGTGGTGCGCCCACGTCGCATCGCCGAAGCAATCTCACGTTTCAGAGCATCCCTGCCTTGAACGTAGATCGCTCGGTAGATCGTTTCCGCACTCACCCGCATCTCCTGATCGTCGGGAAAGTCTTTGCGCAGTCTGTGACCGATCTGCTCAAGCGACCATCTATTACGATGGGTTCACTGCAACATAAGATTTCAAGTCACTGTGCGGTTCGAGTTTATGTTCTCGAGGTCTTCGGCGGCGGGAAACGGCACTACGGTGCGCCGCATACGGCGGGTAGCCGACCACCGTCGCGGTGTTCCTGGTGAGCTCTCGGCTGATCGTCGACGCACTACGCCCCAACATCCGGGCGATGGCCCTCCTCGACTCACCCCGCGTGCGCAGCTCATGGATCTGTTCCCGCTCGATCACGCTGAGGAATCGAGCATCGACCGGCCGCTCGAGACGTGCCAGATCGGCCGGGACTCCTCGGGTGTAAACATGGCGGGGCTTCTTCACGTTCGCAAGTATCGCCGCCTCCCCATAGCGAACGACACGGCCGTCGGGGTACCGACGGCCACCGCTGAACTCTCGGATGCCTTTGCCCCAGTCCTGGGCGGAACGTTTGTCAACGCCGACCGCCTTCGCCGCGTCTGTGCCGCTGACGCCTTCAGCGCGTAGACGTGCGAATTCCACTCGCTGTGGTGCGGTGTCCTTGCCGGTGAAGATCCCGGCTTGATGTGCCCACTTGTAGCAGGTGACGCGTACAAATCCGAGCTCTTTCGCCACTTTCGAGACATTCCCGACGAGTTCGAGGCGACGGACGAACTCGGCCCGATCTTCGTCGGTGTACGACCGGCTCACCGCTCGAGGCGTGGACACGCCGGCCTCCGTCCGCCATCGATAACAGACACTCGGGCTCAGCCCCAGCTCGGCGGCAACGGCACGAACCGTCCCACCGCGGTCGAGGCGACGGAAGAACCCCTCCCGTTCCTTCGCTTTGTACTGCGAACTTCGTTTCACGCTAGGAGATCCAGTCATCGCACACATTCCTTCACGTTCAAGGTGTCGCGACGACGGTTGGAATCCAAGCTTCCCTGGGGAAGTGAGCGTCAAGCGCGCCATCAGTTCATCTCAGCTTTCCAGTCTGCGCTCGGCTGCCCAAAGCATGGATCTAGTCGAGGGTTGCAAAATGGCGCTGATACTCAACCTAAACACCGAAACGGCGAGCATACGACACATATTCCTCACCGAACCCTTCCCAGCGCGATGACAGTCGCAGGCCTGAAAGACCAGAGCGATGGTAAGAATTACTAAATGTGCATCATGAGCGCTCGGCTTATTGAGGATCGTCCGACTCCCAGAATCGATGCGATATGGTCGACACTTTTGCCCTGATTTCGCAGGGTTCGGGCAGTTTCGGTTCGTTCAGGTGTCATAACGGTGGGCCGGCCGCCGCGTCGGCCTTGCCTGCGGGCGGCTTCGAGGCCGGCGTAGGTGCGTTCGACGATCATGCGGCGTTCCATTTGGGCGAGGGCTGCCATGATGTGAAAGAGAAATTCTCCGCCTGCGTTGGCGGTGTCGAATCCTTCTGTGAGGGACCGGAATGCGATGCCGCGTTCGCCTAGTACGTGGACGGTTTCAATGACGTGGCGGACGGATCGTCCGAGCCTGTCGAGTTTCCAGACGACGAGGACATCGCCGTCATGGTCGCGTAAGTAGTTCAGGCATTCGGTTAGTTGTGGGCGCTGCGCTTTGGAGCCGGATTCGTAGTCGGTGAAGATGCGAATCGCTCCGGCTTGGCGGAGTGCATATTCTTGCAGTTCGGAGTTTTGCTTGAGGGTGGACACTCGGGCGTATCCGATGATGCTCACAGTCTCGGTCCTTCGGGGCGGCTGCGGTGTTGAGGGGTGCTGTGTGGGTTGGTGAAGTGATGCTCGGCTTCGGGTGTCCAGTGGGTGTGAAATTTGCTGGTGTCGAGCTCAGGCGGTTCCACCGCTGCCGCTGCGCTGTTCCAGGTTTGCGTTCAGGTCTCACCTGCAATGATTCCGAATGATGTTGCGGTTATTCATATTTGATCTGACTAGCCCAGGTATAGGTTCGCTCAGGCATGAGGTCGTAGTGTTCGATCATGGCGCGCCAGTGCTGCGAGAAGGTCATTTCTCCGACATGGGTCGGCGCGACGAGGGTGTCGGCGGGGATCTCGGTGGCGGGCCTGATGACTGGTCGGAGTACGTCGGCGAGGATGGTTCCACCGTCCATGTAGGCGAAGTTTCGTCCAGCTTGAATGGCGTCAACGCTGAGCTCTCGCCATTCGATGGCCCATCCGGCGTCTCGGGAGAGTTGGTTGAAGAACACTTTTTGTGTGCGTGAGTTGCCGTCGACGAATCGGATGAGCCTGCAGACGCTGCGGTTGTGGCAACGCCGCTACGAGGTCGATGCCGGTGTGAAGCCTGGGTCACGACCGAAGCGGCGGCGGAAATCAAGCGCCTACAGAAGGAGGTCTCGGAGTTGCGGAAGGCGAACGAGATCGTCAAGGCTGCGAGTAACTTTTTCGCGAAGGAGCTCGACCACCCCTTGACGAGATGATCCGGTTCATCACCGAACACCGCGATCGTTTCGGGGTCGAGCTCATCTGCCAGGTCCTGCGACCGGCAGTGAGAGGATTCCTCACCTCTCGGGGCTTCCGCGCCGCGGTGAACCGCACCCTGTCGGCGAGGCACTTGCAGGACAATCTGCTGGTGCCGGAGATCGTTCACCCGCATGCGGAGAACTATGTCATCTACGGGCGCCGGAAGATGCATGCGCTGATGCGAGGGCAAGGTTGAGATGTTGGGCGGGATCAGACCGAGCGCCTCATGCGGATTGCTGGTGTTCGCGGGGTGCGCAAGTCGAAACGGATATTTACAACGAAGTCCGATCCCGCTCTGCAGAGGCCGACGGACCTCGTCAATCGATAACGCGATGGCGGAGGCAGTGAACTGAAGTGGACCCGGGATTTCGGACAGGGCGTTAGGTGTTGGGTTGCTTCGATAATGGCTGTTGAGGCCGAAGGAGCAACCACAGATGGCACCACGTTGTAAGCGCAGGAATCATTCGCCGGTGAATCGCACCGGAGTTTCCGGAGACTTCATCCTTTGGGAAAGATGGAGTCATGTCGTCAGCAACGAACAAGAGGTACCCACCCGAGCTGCGTGAGCGAGCGGTACGGATGGTCGCCGAAGTCCAACACGAGTACCCATCGGAGTGGGCTGCGGTCGAATCCGTCGCCGACAAACTCGGCATCGGAACAGCGCAGACGCTGCTCAACTGGATCCGAAGAGCGCAAACCGACGCCGGGATGCGTCCCGGTGTGACAACGGAGATGGCGGCGGAGATGCGCAAGCTCCGGGCTGAAAACCGGGAACTCAAGCGTGCCAACGAAATCGAAGAAGTCGGCATCGGTTTTCTTCGCAGCGGAGCAGGGCCGCAACAACAGGTGATCATCGACTACATCGAGAAAAACAAACATGAATTCGGCGTCGAGCCGATGTGCAGGGTGCTCAGCGAGCACGGCTGCTCCATTGCGCCGTCCACCTACTACGAAGCCCGCAACCGTCCTGTATCTCGGCGGGCTGTACGTGACGAAGAGTTGAAGATCGAGGTCAGCCGTGTACATGCCGAGAACTATTCGGTCTACGGCGCCCGCAAGGTGTGGCTTCAGCTGAGGCGAGAGGGCATCGAGGTGGCACGGTGCACGGTCGAACGGCTGATGGGTGTTCTCGGACTCGAAGGTGCGCGACGAGGCAAGACCAAACGCACCACCATCGCTGATCCGCAAGGTCGTCGTGCGGATGATCTGGTGCAGCGAAAGTTCAACCAGGTGGCTCCGAACATGTTGTGGGTAGCCGACTTCACCTATGTTTCGACATGGTCAGGGTGGGTGTACGTCGCGTTCGTCATCGATGCATATTCACGCAGGATCCTGGGTTGGAGGACAGCGACGACGATGACGACACCGCTGGTGCTCGATGCGATCGAGCACGCAATCTGGACCCGACGCCGAGAAGGGATAACCGACTTGTCCGGGCTCATCCATCACAACGACCGCGGGTCGCAAGGCGGATTCAACTGATCGTCGCAACACCGTCCAGTGGGAGTGAGTATACTTGTTCAGCAAGGACTTCCGCGGGCGTTAGCCATTTGAGTTCTTTGCGAGGCCGATTGTTGAGCGCGTCAGCGATTGCATCAACTTCACGTCGATCGTATCGGGACAGGTCGGTGCCCTTCGGAAAATATTGCCGAAGAAGACCATTCGTATTTTCGTTCGTCCCACGCTGCCACGGACTGTAAGGTTCGCAGAAGTAGACACTGATCCCGGTGGCCGCGGTGAGGTCCGCGTGTCGCGCCATTTCCTTCCCTCGGTCCCAGGTCAACGATCGCCGGAGATGCTCCGGTAGAGGCAACAACGCCTTGGTCAGAGCATCACGGACAGCCTCCGACCCGTACCCGGACAGTGCCGGCCCGTTCTTCACGGGTGGTATCGTTCCATATCCGATCTTGCGCGGCAGGTGCAGCAGCACCGTGAATCTGCTGGTCCGCTCGACCACCGTGCCGATCGCCGAACGATTCAATCCAATTATCAAGTCCCCCTCCCAATGTCCCGCAATGTCGCGACTGGCGACTTCCTCGGGCCGCGCGTTGATGGTGACTTCGTCGGTGATGAACCCGGCCGGTCGCTGCCGCGCCCGGGCGCGAGGCCTACGCAACGCTCGCCCTGTCCGCAAACAGGTCACCAACTCCCGCTCCAATCCGCCGCGCCCTTCGATATAGAGCGATTGGTAGATCGCCTCGTGCGAGATACGCATCGACGTATCGTCAGGAAAGTCGATACGTAACCGATTCGAGATCTGCTGCGGACTCCAGGCAGTCGCCCACCGACGATCACGACGCCAAGGCTTATTTCGACCTTTCCATCCCGCGACGTCCGGTCCGGCGACCACTGTTCCGTCTTTGGCATAGACGTATCCGGAAAGCTTGTCTTGCACGTACTCTCGCAACCGTTCGTGCTCTGCGAGCTTCGCCGGCTTCGGGCGCCTCGCTGCGAGGTCGGCCTTCCATTGCGCGGTAGAGGCGCGGTACTCGATCTGCCCGCTTCGGGTGGCGGCGTTGCGTCGCAGCTCTCGCGAGATCGTCGACGGCGACCGCCCGATGTGGCGCGCAATTTCCCGTACGCCGATCTTCTGGGCTCGCAACATCGCAATTTCCTCGCGCTCGGTGAAGGAAAGGTATCTCCCCGAGACCGGGGTCAGCTCAATGGGCGGCATACCCCCAGCGTGCCGGAACCACCGTGTGCCAACCGGTGCCGACACGCCGCATGCGATAGCAGCATCCTCGCTGGTGAGCCCCTTGACGATCTGCGACCAGAATGCCCGTTCGAGGTCCCTGCGTACCGGGGGACGTCCCGGTGACCGCATCACCGCTCGCCCGGTCAACGCTGCCGCCCATCCTGATGGTCGTCCCATCTAACACCTCCATTGTCGAGGTGTTGCGTCCACCGGTTGAACCTGGCCAATATACGTCAATTACCTTCACCGACAGGCTTATTGAGGTTCGTATCGATTCCTCGATCGGGGCTACCGGGTCGAGCTACGACAATGCTCTCGCCGAGACGATCAACGGGCTCTACAAGACCGAGGTGATCAAGCCTCGCGGTCCGTGGCGAACGGTCGAGCATGTGGAGATCGCGACGTTGGAATGGGTGGACTGGTTCAACCACCGACGACTCTACGAGCACTGCGGGGACGTTCCACCGGCCGAACTTGAGGCGTTCTATTACGGTGAACACAGAACTACGCGAATTGCGTAGTTCTCAAATCAGTAAGTCTCCGGACTCGCCGGTGCGATTCACACCGGAGTTCAAGGCCAAGGTGGCTCTGACAGCGCTGCGGGAGGAGAAGACCCTCGCTGAGCTTGCACAACAGTTCGATGTGCACCCGAACCAGATCACCGCATGGAAACGTCAGCTCCTCGATGGGGCGCCCGATGCGTTCGCCGCAGGGACAGGGCATCGCGGGGATGAGTCCAAGGCGAAAATCAACACGTTGCACGCAAAGATCGGCGAACTTACCATGGAACGCGATTTTTTAGATCGCGGGCTCGATCGCTTCGATCCGAAGTGAGGCGGGCCATGATCAACCGCGACCACGACCTGCCGGTCGCCGCGCAGTGCGAACTGCTCGAGGCGAACTGCTCGAGGTGGCTCGTTCTACGGTTTACTACCGGCGACGATCGGCTGATCGCGGTGACACGGACCTGATGCGGCGGATCGACGAGATCCACCTCAGGTTGCCGTTCCTGGGTTCACGCCGCATCGTCGACCACCTCACAAACGACGGGATCGTCGTCAACGGTAAGCGGGTGCAACGCCTGATGCGGATCATGGGCATGACCGCGCTGTATCCCAAGCGCAAGACCAGCACGCCGGCGCCGGGACACCGTATCTACCCGCACTTGCTGCGCGGCAAGAGCGTCGACCGGCCCGGCCACGTCTGGTGCACGGACGCGGGAGTACCTGCCGACGGCGTCCGGGTTCTTGTACCTGGTGGCGATCATGGACTGGCACTCCCGCAAGGTCCTCACCTGGCGGGTGTCGAACACCATCGACACCGCATTCTGCATCGACGCCCTCACCGAGGCGATCAATACCTACGGGCCACCGGAGATCTTCAATACCGACCAGGGATCGACGTTCACCGCGACCGCCTTCACCACAGCGCTCGCCGACGCCGGGGTAAAAATCAGCATGGACGGCCGCGGCCGGTGGATGGACAACGTATTCATCGAAAGACTCTGGCGCTCGGTGAAATACGAGGAGGTCTACCTGCACGCCTACGAGACCGGGGCCCAAGCCCGCGCCGGACTCGGCACCTACTTCGAGTACTACAACACCCACCGTCGCCACCAAGGACTCGATGGTCTAACTCCCGACGAGGCATATCATCAACATCAGCGGCTACCGCAGATCGCATAACAACCCAGCAGCCCGCCACCTACCAACCGCCGCGGACTGTCCAAACCACGGGGTCCATCTCAAACAACCTCTACAAGACTGAACTGATCCGTCAGCGAGGCCCCTGGCGGTCCGTTTAGCCTGGATCCACCGATAGAACTCCCGCCAGTCGGAGTGTCTAACTAAAGAAAGTGCCCCCTGAACTGGGATGATGTGAGTTCTCACACAACAAATCCACCAACTCGGGAAAGGCACTTCCAGTGAAAGTGTCCCACAAGTTCGTCGACGGTTCCGCAGTGTTCGACGAAGACCACATCGTCTCGTGCGCCGGACTGGTCCCAGTGATGACCTTGGCACAACAGACCCGACTGACGGAATTGGTCGCCGAAAAGATCTCGATCACCGCAACGAAGATCACGTCCGGGGCAGCGAACCCGGCACCGAAACTTACGACACTGATCGCCGGAATGTGCGTGGGCGCAGACAGCATCGACGACCTCGACCTACTTCGCTCCGACGGCATGAAAGAGCTGTTCGGCAACGTCTACGCACCCTCGACAATCGGAACACTGCTGCGCGAGTTCACCTTCGGACACAATCGCCAACTCGAATCAGTGCTTCGTGAACACCTCATCTCACTCGCCTCCCGAGCAGACATTCTGCCTGGAATCGCCGATCACGCGTTCGTCGACATCGACTCCCTACTACGACCCGTCTACGGCCACGCCAAACAAGGCGCCTCCTACGGACATGCGAAAATCGCCGGCAAACAAGTCCTCCGCAAAGGTCTCTCCCCGCTCGCAACGACACTCAGTACTGCCGATTCCGCACCGATCATCACCGGGATGCGGCTACGAGCAGGGAAAGCCGGATCGGGCAAAGGCGCAGGTCGGATGGTCACCCAAGCCATCGTCACCGCACGAAAGGCGGGTGCGGTCGGCACAATCCTCGTTCGTGGCGATTCCGCCTACGGCACCCGTTCCGTCGTGACCGCGTGCTTGCGCGCGAAGGTTGAATTCTCGGTCGTGATGGCCAAGAACACCGCCGTCGCGCGTGCTATCGAGTCGATTGCCGATGACGCCTGGACACCCGTGAAATATCCCGGCGCGGTTCGCGATCCCGACACCGGCGCCCCGATTTCCTATGCCGAAGTCGCCGAAACCACTTACACCGCTTTCACTTCCACCAAAGACCCGGTCGCCGCCCGGTTGATCGTGCGCCGCGTCAAAGACGCACGATTCCCGGACGCATTGTTTCCCGTGTGGCGCTATCACCCATTTTTCACCAACACCACCAGACCCACCGCCGACGCCGATGTCACCCACCGTCGGCACGCCATCATCGAAACCGTCTTCGCCGACCTCATCGACAGACCGCTCGCTCACATGCCATCGGGGAAATTCGGGGCGAACTCCGCGTGGGTGTTGTGCGCGGCGATCGCCCACAATCTGCTTCAAGCTACCGGTGTTCTTGCCGGCGACCGGCATTCACATTCCCGAGGCGCGACGCTTCGGCGCAAAATCGTCAACATCCCCGCTCGATTGACTCGACCTGGGCGAAAACCTGTCCTACGACTACCGGCTCACTGGCCGTGGCCCGATGCGTGGCTTCGATTGTAGGCCAACACTATCAGACACATTCCGCCATCCAACGCTTGAAACTTGACCGAATCACCGGCAGCGGCCCGAGACCCTTCAATCGTGGAAAAGCTGGGTAGACCAGCGGCCACACCATGCCTGCAAACAGCACTTTCTCATGCCTTCGATTCGGATTGACTTTCACGGACTCGTCGGTGGATTCAGGCTTAGCTGGTCGGCCAGCCGTCGGATCACTGGCTTCGGCTCCGATTCCCGATAAAACCGCACCGCCCGCTCACGCAGCTCCGACGGATACTTCCTCCTTCCCACAACGATGTCCTTCCTCGGTCTCCACGATCAAACCTGGTTCGGAAGTCTCCGGGGAAGCGGGGGAACCTCAATAACGCGCCACGGCGGTTCCTACCCTCTGGCAATCAGGTGGTCCCATGAACCTGGCGAGCGCCAATATCGAGAAAATTGCACTCATGCGCCTATACACAGTGACATCAGTTGGGAAATTCGCTTCATGCTCAGTTCCGCCGCTGAGGACGTGACGTCACGGCATAGCTATTCGGGTGAGGGTGGGGCGTAAATCCAGGTCCACAGTTGCACTCGCACCAATGATCGCAACCTGCCGAGTCAGGACATCCTCCCGAGCCGGATCGAGAGCGGTCAGAATATATCGTCCAACAGAGGGCAGTGGCAGATCGAACTGGCCGTCGGCGTCGCTGAAAGCCGAAGACACAAACTCTCCGGTTGGTTTTGTCAGCGTGACCAGTCCGCCGGAAAGAGCAGGGCCACCACTGCGAAGCCTGCCCGAGAGCGTCAAGCGTTGTCGCATCATTATCAGGTGGGTACCGATGGCATCTGCGAATCCGACGACCTCAGAGTGCGGAGTCCATCCATCGGCACTGGCGATCATCAAATAGCGGCCTGCTGCAGGCAGCACCAGTGAGAACTTGCCCTCGCTACCGGATCTACTCCAATCGACGGGTCGGCCGCTGGTATCGAGCAGGCTGATCACTGCCTGTCGAACAGGAATGCCTGTCTGGTCGGTCACCATGCCGGTGACGAGGAGTTCAGTCCCGGGGAATACACCGGACGCCAACGTTACCGCACGCGAATCGGACTCGTCGGCGTCGAGGTGCCCCACGTCAGCGCCGACCGAGACTTCCCGCTGCCGCGGGATGGCGAGCGCAACGCTGGCCGCAAGCAAGCTGAACAGCACGGCAGCCGCATACATCGTGTCGAACGCATCGGGAGAGGGTAGCTCCAGCGACGGCCCGTGCTTTACAGTCATCGTGGTGAGGATGGCGGCGACGAAAGCGCTGGAGATAGATGTGCCGATCGACCTCAGCAACGAGTTCAGGCCGTTAGCAGACGCCGTCTCGGTAATCGGGACTGAACGCATGATGAGCATGGGCATCGCCGCGTAGGTTATCGCGGTCCCGATGCTCACCAGCGTCGCGCCGATGACAATCACCGGGATGGAACCAGCCAACACCACCCGCGACAGGTAGGCGACGGCCATCACCATCGCACCGGTGATCAAGGTAATTCGCGGCCCGAATCGATTGGTGATCAACGCCGAGACCGGAGAGAAGACCACCATCGCTACACCTGTAGGGATCATCGCGACTCCAGCCGCGAACGCCGTCATCTCGAGTCCGTACCCCGAAATCTGTGGCATCTGCAGTTGCTGTGTGGTCAGCAGCAAGTTGGCGTACATCACGAACCCGACCAGTACCGACGCGATATTGGTCGCCAGAACCGGCCGCTGTGCTGAGGTCCGCAAATCAACCAGGGGATTGCCGACGCGCAACTCATAGGGAAACCAGAGCCCGAAGAACAGTACGCTGGTCCCGAACAACACCAGGGTTGGCGTGCTGGACCAACCCCAGGTTCCACCCTTGGTGATGCCGACCAGCAAAGTGCTCAGTCCACCGGACAATAGAATCGCACCCAGGAAGTCGAACCGTCCGCGAGTGCGCACCGACGATTCCGGGATGATCAAAGCCGCCGCAGCGAACATGACCGCACCGATACCGGCGGGCACCCAGAATATTCCCTGCCATCCCAGGTGCGCATCGATGAACCCGGCTAGAGGCAACGCCAAGGCCGCGCCGATGCCCAGCGTCGCACTCATCAGCGCAATCGACCCTGCCACACGGGCTTTCGGGAGTTCGTCACGCATGATGGAAATGCCGACCGGCACCAATGACACCGATAGTCCTTGCAGTCCACGTCCGATCACTGCTGCTGCGAAGGTGCCGCTGACAGCGGCGACGAGCGAACCCACGATCATCGCCCACACCGCGAGCAACAACATGCGGCGCTTGCCGAACATATCTGCGAGACGCGAGATGATCGGTGTGCCGACGGCGCCGGTGAGCAGTGTGATGGTGATGAGCCATGAGCTGTCGTCGTGGCTGACCCCGAAGACCTCCGGAAATTCGGGAAGTAGCGGCACGACCATCGTCTGCGGCAGCGAGACGGCAGTGCCGGTCAGACACAGAACCGCGATGATCGCCGCAGTTTTGCCACGCTGTCTGGTCGCGGGCTCGCCTAAAATCGGCTCGGTCGCAGGTTGCAAGGCTCAAATCCTTACGAAGGGTACAGCCTCGTTGCAGAGTTCGCCCTATCCGAGGCTATTCGCGAATTTTTTTGACGTACAAGAAATTCCGCTTCGCATGGAAGCCCTCATCCCCATGCGCGGCTTGACCACCAACGCATCCCAAATTCAAAGAAGATCGGAGGCTCATTTCCGTACATGCACTCGCAGGGTTCTACGAAACGATCCGCACATGGTGTATCCCGTCCGGATTCGAACGTACCCATACGTCGCCTTGCAGAACACCTGGCCCAGCGACGCGGGGTATCTCCGCGAAATCGTCGCTGGGGCCGGCAAAGTCCTGAAACGTATGTGGTGAGCGCTCGCGAAACTACGATTCCAGAACTCGTTCAACTGATTCGGCGTGCATTCCGCCGCTCCCGACTGTGCACTGAGTTGACCGACCGATCACAGGGGCGAATCAAGTCACTGCATAACGCTCAACCGACTGGCTCGCCGCTCACACCTGAGGCTACGCATGCGCCGGGCGCTCAACTAGCGCTTGTGTGCAGCCAACACTTCGCCACGGAGATCATCCCAGATCTGCCGGTGAATCTCGCCGAACTCAGGCGTCAACCGGCATTCGAGGATATCCCGCGGCCGTGGCAGATCGACAACTTGCGAATTGAGAACGGTTCCCGGTGACGCGGTCATCGACACCACTCGGTCGGACATTCCGATGGCTTCTTCGAGGTCATGAGTGATGAAGATGACCGTCTGTCCCGAACCCGCCCACAGGTCGAGCAAATCGTTCTCCATGATGTTTCGAGTCTGCACGTCCAAGGCGCTGAAGGGCTCATCCATCAGCAGTACCTCAGGCCTGTAGGACATGGTCGAAGCGATCGAGACACGCTTACGCATACCGCCCGAGAGTTGGTGAGGGAAATTCGACTCGAAACCCTCCAAGCCGACTCGTTTAAGCCACTCGCGAGCCTTGTCGTTGGCCTCCGATTTACTCGCACCGCGCCAGCGTAGAGGTAGGGCAACATTCTGCAAGGTTGTCCGCCACGGAAGAAGTGCGTCTTTCTGGAAGATCACGCCGACGCGCTTGTCAACGCCGGTGACATTCTCGCCGAGCACCCTGACCTCGCCAGAGTACGGTCTGGTCAAACCTGCGACAAGACCGACGAGGGTCGATTTGCCACAGCCAGACGGGCCCACGATCGAGAGGAACTCTCCCTTACGAACATCGAGGTTCACATCCTTGATCGCAGTGAATGGTCCTGTCTTGGTAGGGAATACCTGGGACACGTTGCGGAGTTCGACCGACAATTCGGCACTCTCCGACACGGCAACAGCCTCAGGACCTGGTATCCGCTCATGTGCAGCCACGGTGTTGGCCTCTCGGTCGGCTTGCAATGGGGTGAGGGACATACCCAGTCACGTTCCTTTCTGAAGATTGAGGTACCTGAAGATCAACGGCGGGCCGGCATCCAACGTGTGGCGCGGTTCTCCACCAGCGTGAGCAACCAGTCCAGGATCAACGCGAGTACCAAAATCACGAGGATCGCGGCATAGACCATGTTGATCTCGAACCCCTGACGCCCCAGGTTGACCAGATAGCCGAGACCGGACTCCGATCCGACGAACTGTGCCGCGATTGCGGCCTGTAGTGCGTAACTCATGGTGACCCTCGATGCTCCCGTCACCCGAAGGGTCAGTGACGGGAGATAGACTTGGCTGGCCATGCCCCACCGTGATGCTCCCAGCACTCGCATGTTGGCGACCAGGTCACCCTGCGTCTCGCGCACCCCGTCTGCCACAGTCACCGTGATCAAAGTGACCACGACCAGCATCACCGTGATGATCTTGGGTGAATCCCCGAAACCGAGCCACAAAACGAAGAACGGGAAGAGTATCAGCCGCGGCATCGCATTGAAGAAGATCAGGAACGGCTCGAACACTGCGTTGAAGAACTTGGACAACCCCATCGCAGAACCCAGCGCGCACCCCAGGACAGTACCCAGAAGTTGCCCGATCACCACGACAGCCAACGTGGCCAATGTGTGCTTCCACAACGACCCGTCCTCGAGCCACAACTGCAGCTCGTCGAATATCTTGCTGGGTTGGCCGTACTTGCTTGCCTCGATAACACCCGAGTTCGCCGCCCACTCCCACAGGAGTATCAGCGCGGCGGTGATTCCAATCGGGGCGATGATGAAGAAGAGGGTCTTCAGACGTTCTTGCATCATGCAACCTGCCATCTAGAGAGACGACGCTGAGTCCACATCAGCAGACGATCGAAGATAAGGGCGATCACAGCCACTACGAAGATCCCGGCGAGTACCTCTTGAGTCCGGAAGTAGGCTTCACCCTGCGAGATCAGATAGCCGAGTCCTTCCATGGCGCCCAAGTACTCGCTGATGACCGCCGCGAGTAGAGCGAACGCAACACTGAACCGCAGGCTCGAGACCAGCCAACTCAGGACGGAAGGCAGGTACAGGTGCCTGATCTTGTTCCAGGTCGACGCACCCAACACACTGAGGTTCTCGATCATGAGTCGGTCGGTAGTTCTGAGCCCGGTATGCACCGAGTGGAAGACGATGATGAAGATCGAGGAGGCCACGAAGTAGACCTTCGACTCCAACGTGATACCGAACAACGTGATGAACAGTGGGATCAAGGCGAGTTTGGGCAGAACGGCGAGCACTGTGATGAAGGGCATCATGAGGCGCTCCACAACACGCGACGATGCCACCAGGGCAACTAGCAGAATCGCGAAACTAACTCCGATCACGTAGCCCAGTGAGGCCTCGAGAAATGTCGCCCAGACATGGTGGGTATAGAACGAACTGTCAGTGAGCCAGACCTTCAACTGTTCAACGACGTCGAGGGGTGTGCTCAACACCCGCTGCCAATGGTCACTCGAGCCGCCCAGGTAGGACCATCCGCCGATCAGAGCGACAAGGATGAGGATACGGACCAGCCACACCGCAACCACATTGGGTTCACCGGTTCTCAGTGGCCGCTCGGTCCCCGACTTCCCCGGTTTCGCCGCTCCGAGATCGGGCTTCTCGAGTGTCTGCTGACTAGTCATCGCTGACCTCTACTGTCACGGACGAGGCGTCGACGTAACTGTTGTCCCAGATGCCGTCGAGTTTGTCCTTGTCGGCCGGCTCGATGTAACCGTAGGAGACCAGGAAGTCGATCATGCCGTCAATATCCTGGGCGTCGAAGCGGCCGTCGGTGTGCAACGCCGGCACGGTGAGTTTCCACGCCTCGGCGAAACCATCACGCATCAGATCCTGGAACTTCTCCGGGAACAACGCGAGGACCTTCTCCGGATCGTCCTTCACGGGATAGAGGGTGTTCATCGCCCTCAGGTAGACGTCGGTCATCGCCTGGGTGAGCTCAGGATTGCCCCTCGCGAAGTCACCGGTCACGATCGGACCGCCACCGACCGTGTTCAAGCTGACATTACTGTTGTAGACCACGTAACCTTTGCCGCTTGCCACGATGGCACCGGCACTGCCCACATCGGTCGAGATGATGTCCAGCCGACCCGACTCGAGACTGGAGATGCCCGCCGGAAGCTTGCCGAACGCAACCGTGTCCAGGTCCTCCCACACGATGCCGGTCCCGCTCACCGCAGCACGTGCCACAGCCTCGGTGGACGAACCGGGTGCCACGTAGCCCCACTTCGCATCCTTGAAAGCCGCAAGATCATTTCCGTGTGTGGATTCGAACTTCTTCGCCGCGACCAACGCGATATTCGGGTTCTCGTAGGCCTCGACCAGTGTCACGAAGTCGAAATCCTTGACTCGGGCGACAGCGTAGGTCGGGCCTGCGGTTCCCAGCACGTCCAGGGCGCCGCTGTCGAGCATCGGCAGGGACTCACTGGTGGCGACGTCGGAGAACTCGAACGTGACATTGTGCTCCTTCTCCACATCGTCGAAGTAACCCTGACCGAGGGCGACCAAGTGCACAGCCCACGGCGTCGTGCCCTGGATACCTGCAGTGCCCCATTTGATCACCCGGGCATTGTCATCGCTGCTGCCACTGCCGCAGGCCGAGACAAGGCCTAGGCAGAGCACCACAAGCGCTGCTCGAACCAAGGTTCGTGAGCGACCGATCATCATTGTCTCCTGTTGTCGTTTCGTTGCCACAAGGCAAACCGGAACGTTGATTCATGCCGCACGACGAAAGTTGCCGCGCAGCGCCACCGAGGAAGAAAAGGGGCACCGCCCCCGAACCCCGCCCGTAGGGCGATTCCGAGTGACGCGCCTGCCACTACCGAAACACTACGTGAGGTCCATCACTTTGTAAACGTTCATGTTGAAACATTTTGATCAATGAACCTGCATCAATAGCACCAGTGCCTGAAAACCGCGATTTCTACTGTTACACAATACTTCTCAGCTAATATTTGCCGACGTTCACCGTCACGGACGAGGCGTCGACGTAACTGTTGTCCCAGATGCCGTCGAGTTTGTCCTTGTCGGCCGGCTCGATGTAACCGTAGGAGACCAGGAAGTCGATCATGCTCGCAATCTCATCGGCGTCGAAGCGGCCGTCGGTGTGCAACGCCGGCACGGTGAGTTTCCACGCCTCGGCGAAACCATCACGCATCAGATCCTGGAACTTCTCCGGGAACAACGCGAGGACCTTCTCCGGATCGTCCTTCACGGGATAGAGGGTGTTCATCGCCCTCAGGTAGACGTCGGTCATCGCCTGGGTGAGCTCAGGATTGCCCCTCGCGAAGTCACCGGTCACGATCGGACCGCCACCGACCGTGTTCAAGCTGACATTACTGTTGTAGACCACGTAACCTTTGCCGCTTGCCACGATGGCACCGGCACTGCCCACATCGGTCGCGATGATGTCCAGCCGACCCGACTCGAGGGACGCAATACCAGCAGGGATCTTTCCGTAAGCGACCCGATCCAGGCCCTCCCACACGATGCCGGTCCCGCTCACCGCAGCACGTGCCACAGCCTCGGTGGTCGAACCGGGTGCCACGTAGCCCCACTTCGCATCCTTGAAAGCCGCAAGATCATTTCCGTGTGTGGATTCGAACTTCTTCGCCGCGACCAACGCGACATTCTGATTCTCAAAGGCCTCGACCAGTGTCACGAAGTCGAAATCCTTGACCCGAGCGAGTGCGTAGGTCGGGCTGGGCTTGCCCAGAACGTCCAGGGCGCCGCTGTCGAGCATCGGCAGGGACTCACTGGGAGCGACGTCGGAGAACTCGAACGTGACATTGTGCTCCTTCTCCACATCGTCGAAGTAACCCTGACCGAGGGCGACCAAGTGCACAGCCCACGGCGTCGTGCCCTGGATACCTGCAGTGCCCCATTTGATCACCCGGGCATTGTCATCGCTGCTGCCACTGCCGCAGGCCGAGACAAGGCCTAGGCAGAGCACCACAAGCGCTGCTCGAACCAAGGTTCGCGAGCGACCGATCACCATTGCCTCCTGTTTCCGCTTCGTTGCCACAAGGCAAACCGGAACGTTGATTCATGCCGCACGACGAAAGTTGCCGCGCAGCGCCACCGAGGAAGAAAAGGGGCACCGCCCCCGAACCCCGCCCGTAGGGCGATTCCGAGTGACGCGCCTGCCACTACCGAAACGCTACGTGAGGTCCATCACTTTGCAAACGTTGATGTTGAAACTACTCGCAGGCGCGTCTCGCATACCGAGTCAAGTCCTGACACCGACGCCGAATCTCAAATCGGGCGCATCCACCGACGGACCGCTAAGCCGACGCTCCACTCGGAGTCAAGACGTGACTACCTGTCGATAGACAGCCATCCGGAAGTCGTTGTACTCCTTGGCAGTAGCGGGCGCCATCGGCTCGTTCAGGCTCTCCGCCATCTCCCAGTTGTCACGGACCTCTTCCACACGCAACCCTGAAGGCTCCGGCGACTGATAGCCACGCGCCGCCGAGGTGAAGATCCGACGAACACTGCCCGCCGCGGCGGCATAGAACTGTCCGGAGACCGAACTTTCAGGGTGCACCAGCCAGGCGGCCACCGGCGCCACCAGCGCAGGTGACCGATCTATTCGGTCACTCCGGTAACCGACCACAACAGCGGCGTTGGCACGGGTAGTGGCACCCGGAAGGAGTCCGTTGACTCCGATACCCAGCGGGGCCCCTTCAGCCGCGAGTGACCGAGTCAGGCCCATCATCCCGCCCTTGGCTGCGGCATAAGCCGTGAAGCTCGGATTACCGACAAGGACTCCTTCAATCGAACAGACGTTGAGGATTCGACCCCCTCCTGACTCGCGCATATGCGGCCACGCGGCCCGAGCCAGCGAGAAAGCGCCTCCGACGTGCACGCCGTGCGCAAGGCGAAGATCATCGATGACCAACTCCTCGAGTGGAGCAAACGGGACCACTCCGGCGCAGTGAATAATGCCATCGATCCCGCCAAAGACATCGACCGCACGCTCGACGAGAGACTCCGCGGAATCAGCGGCAGCAACGTCCGATCGGTCTCCGACTGCGGAGCCCCCGGCTGCGCCGATTTCAGCCGCAACCCGATCCGCAACGTCTCTAACGAACGCATCCTCGCCCAGGGGAGAATCATCATCGGCGGGCGCGTAGCGTTCCGCGTCACCGGCCACGCCGATGTCGTTGACCACCACGTTCGCACCTAGCCGCCCGAGCAGTGCGGCGAACTCACGCCCCAACCCGCGCCCGGCCCCAGTGACGATGACAGTCTTCCCGTCGAAGCGCACTGGTACAGTCGAATCCATAGCCATGCCTGGCCTTCCTGATTGCTTGACGGCCCACCGGTCGTATGTGGACACCTGATTGATTCTCTCCACCCGACCCTGTTCGTCAGCGCACGGTCGTGATGCCCATATGGCGACATCAAGTCAACGGAGGAAGGAGTGGCGACCGATTCGACGGTAGCATAATCAACACAACCGTTGATTAGTTGATCACATGGAGATCATGTCGAGGGGCAGCAGGCCTGCAGCACGAAACATTTCCATGCGACCGCACCCCCACGATCAACGGACCCATGTCGACAGCACCTGAATACCGCGATTTCTACTGTTACACAATACTTCTCAGCTAATATTTGCCGACATTCACCGTCACGGACGAGGCGTCGACGTAACTGTTGTCCCAGATGCCGTCGAGTTTGCCCTTGTCGGCCGGCTCGATGTAACCGTAGGAGACCAGGAAGTCGATCATGCCGTCAATATCCTGGGCGTCGAAGCGGCCGTCGGTGTGCAACGCCGGCACGGTGAGTTTCCACGCCTCGGCGAAACCATCACGCATCAGATCCTGGAACTTCTCCGGGAACAACGCGAGGACCTTCTCCGGATCGTCCTTCACGGGATAGAGGGTGTTCATCGCCCTCAGGTAGACGTCGGTCATCGCCTGGGTGAGCTCAGGATTGCCCCTCGCGAAGTCACCGGTCACGATCGGACCGCCACCGACCGTGTTCAAGCTGACATTACTGTTGTAGACCACGTAACCTTTGCCGCTTGCCACGATGGCACCGGCACTGCCCACATCAACCGAGATGATGTCCAGCCGACCCGACTCGAGACTGGAGATGCCCGCCGGAAGCTTGCCGAACGCAACCGTGTCCAGGTCCTCCCACACGATGCCGGTCCCGCTCACCGCAGCACGTGCCACAGCCTCGGTGGACGAACCGGGTGCCACGTAGCCCCACTTCGCATCCTTGAAAGCCGCAAGATCATTTCCGTGTGTGGATTCGAACTTCTTCGCCGCGACCAACGCGATATTCGGGTTCTCGTAGGCCTCGACCAGTGTCACGAAGTCGAAATCCTTGACTCGGGCGACAGCGTAGGTCGGGCCTGCGGTTCCCAGCACGTCCAGGGCGCCGCTGTCGAGCATCGGCAGGGACTCACTGGTGGCGACGTCGGAGAACTCGAACGTGACATTGTGCTCCTTCTCCACATCGTCGAAGTAACCCTGACCGAGGGCGACCAAGTGCACAGCCAAAGGGGCTGTGCCCTGGATACCTGCAGTGCCCCATTTGATCACCCGGGCATTGTCATCGCTGCTGCCACTGCCGCAGGCCGAGACAAGGCCTAGGCAGAGCACCACAAGCGCTGCTCGAACCAAGGTTCGTGAGCGACCGATCATCATTGTCTCCTGTTGTCGTTTCGTTGCCACAAGGCAAACCGGAACGTTGATTCATGCCGCACGACGAAAGTTGCCGCGCAGCGCCACCGAGGAAGAAAAGGGGCACCGCCCCCGAACCCCGCCCGTAGGGCGATTCCGAGTGATGAGGCTGCCGCCGCCGAAATATTACGTGAGGTAAATCACATTGTAAACATTAATGTTGAAGAGCGAGGCACTTCCGTTCAATATCTCCATTCGCGGACTTCGTCACCTCGGACGCCCGTCCAATAGCAATGGATGACGGGCTGCGCCCGATGTGTTGCTCCACAATCGAAGCCACACATCGGACCACGACGAGTGGGTCGGTAGTCGCAGAACAGGTTTCCCTGCGGCCGACACAATCGAGCGAAGATGGGGGAAATGGCTTCCAACGCCAGGGATATTGACGACCTTGCGCCGAAGCGTCGCCCCATGGGGAATGCACATGCCGGTCGCCGGCAAGAACGCCGGTTACCCGAAGCAGATTGCGGGCGATCACCGCGCAGGACACCCAGGAGGAGCTCGCCCCGAACTCCCCGGCGGCATGTGCGCAAGTGGTTCGTCGATGAGGTCGGCGAAACGATTTCGATAATCGCGCGCCGGCAGTGGGTGACATCAGCAGTAGCCGTCGGTAGAGCAGCGTTGATGAAGGCGGTGATACCGACAGACGGGGAACAATGCGTCCGGGAATCGTGCGTCTTGGCACGATGCACGATCAACCCAGCGGTAACCGAGGTCTTCATTGAAGCAAAGGCGGTATAAGCAGTTTCGGCGACCCCGGCATCGGATATCCAGGCGTCAGTCTCGGGGCCGCGAACCGCACAGGGATATTTCACGGGCGCCGAGGCATCATCGGTAATCGACTCGATAGCGCGCCGCACGGCGGTGCTCTTGACCATCACGACCGAGAATTCAACCTTCGATCTCAGGCATGCGAAATGCCTGAGCGGGCGTCTTAAGCGTAAACACCACGAACGAGAATCGTTCCGACCGCACCCGCCTTTCGTGCGGTGACGATGGCTTGGGTGGCCATTCGGCCTGCGCCTGACCTGATCCAGCCTGCCTGCTCGTAGCCGCATCCCGGTGATGACCAGTACGGAGTCGGCGGTACCGAGTGTCGTTGTGAGCGGTGCCCGCGAATGATCCTTCAAGACCGTTCACCCGCTGAACTTTTCGCCGCACTGTTACGCTCCGAACCATCCTCGGTGTTGCAACGCTTACTGGAACCCACCCCGATGATCGCTGATCAGTATTCAGCCGTCGTCGACAACTGCGAAACCGTCGATGAACCTGTGGGACACTTTCACCGACTGCGCCTTTCCCGAATTGGCAGATTTGTTGCGCGAGGACTCAAATCATCCAAGTTCAGGGAGCACTTTCTTCTATTAGACACACCGACCGCCGGAAGTTCCATCGGTGGATTCACGCTAAGCCCTCACATCTGTGATTCAACGCTAACGTTGACGAATCTGGACATTAGCTCTACAGTGTGACCCACACCTCGTCTGCCATGCGGAATTTCTGCACTCGATCCCGGCCGGACGAAGGTCCTGAACGTCTTCTACCGGAGGGAATTACGGCATGGGAATTCTGGATGCAACGCTCACTGAGAACCAGGAACGCGCAACACGCATCCTAGGACGGACCTGGGCTCTCTCCATCGGAGGCACGGCCCGGCAAGCAGTCTCGGGGGCCACGTACTCCGTGGTCTCTCCGTACACGCACGAGGAGATCGCACGCGTTCCTGACGGAAGTGGCGAAGACTCCGAACTCGCGGTCGCAGCAGCAGCTCAGGCGTTCACCACCTGGCGCCGGACAACCGTCGCCGAACGAGTGAAGTACATCGAAGCCTTGGCGGTGGCTATCGACGAGCGAGCCGCGGACTTCGCAGTTCTGGACAGCGTCGATGCGGGTATCCCCATCGCCTACATGGCAACTGAAGTCCAGACCGTAGCCGCGTATTTCAAATACTTCGCCGGTCTCGCTATGGAAGCCAAGGGAACTACGATCCCGGCCAGTAGCAATATCCACTTCACCGAGCGTGTTCCGTTCGGCGTCACAGTCAAGATCGTCCCCTTCAATCATCCCCTCATGTTCGCGGCCAAGAACATCATCGCGCCACTGATCACCGGCAACACCGTAGTCCTCAAGCCATCTGAACTCACTCCTCTGTCGGCCCTGTTCCTCGGCGAGGTGGCCAACGAAGTTCTTCCTGCCGGCGTCCTCAACGTCGTCGTCGGCAACGGCCCCGAGGTGCCCAAGACGCTTGTTGCCCATCCGCAGGTCCGGCGGATCGGTTTCACAGGCAGTGAGCCGATCGGACGAGCAGTCGTCCAAGGTGGCACTGAAGGTGGTATCAAGGACTACGCCCTCGAACTCGGTGGAAAGAACGCCCTGATCGCATTCCCCGACGTCGATCCGAAAGTCGTCGCCGCAGCTGCGATCCGGAACATGAATTTCATGTGGTCAGGTCAGTCGTGCAGCTCCATGTCACGCCTTCTCGTCCACGAAGACATCGAGAAGGCAACTCTCGAGGAGATCACGAACCAACTCGAGGGCCACAAGGTCGGCAATCCCCTCGATCCCGAGGTTCGTCAGGGGGCGATCGTGAGCGAGCGTCAATACGACCGGGTCCTCGGCTTCATCAAGCGCGCGGTCAAGGACGGCGCACGCATTGTCGCCGGCGGTGCTCGCCCAGAGGGCGCCGAGTCGGGCTGGCTCGTCGCACCCACAGTGTTGGCAGACGTCGAGCCCTACTCCGAGGTTGCACAGGACGAGATCTTCGGCCCAGTCCTCTCCGTAATCCGCTGGCGTGAGGAGGAGGAAGCCATCACTATCTCCAACAGCGTCGAATACGGTCTCACCGGGGCAGTCTTCACTCATGACATCAAGCGTGCACACCGTGTCGCCCGCGAGCTCGACGCTGGAATGATCGGTATCAACGGTTCTGCCGTGGTCGGTGTCGGTCTACCCGCCGGCGGGTTCAAGGGTTCCGGCCTGGGTCGCGAGCAGTGTCTTGACGAACTGCTCGGCTGCACCCAGGTAAAGGTCACCACCATCCACCTCGACTGAGCGGACAGAGATGAATTCGACACGTACCAGCCGCGCCGCCGTTTTGGTGGAACGTGGCAAGCCTCTCGACATACGCGCAGTACCCATCCCGAGCGAACTCGAACGTGGCGCCATCCTGGTGCGCAACACAGTGGCCACCGTGTGTGGCTCCGATGTCCACGTCTGGGAGGGAGCTGCGGGCGCGGACCGTGCTCTTCCACTGGTGTTGGGACACGAAATGGTCGGCGAAATCGCCGAGCTCGGCCCGGACGCCACGACCGATTCGATCGGTCAGGAGTTGACGGTCGGAGACCGGATCACGTGGAGCCACGGCCAGTGTGGGCAGTGCTACTTCTGCGTTGTGGAGCGGGAGCCCACTTTGTGCACCAATTGGCGCGGCTACATGGTGGGCGACCCTGCGATATACCCCAACTTGGTCGGAGGATTTTCCGAATACACCTACGTCTACCCAACGTCCGGACGGATCAGACTCCCCGACGACGTGCCGGACGCACTCGCCGCTGCCTCGTCGTGCTCATTGCGCACCGTGATCGCAGCATTCGAGCGACTCGGGACCATCCGGGAGCACCACACCGTGGTAATTCAGGGAGCAGGTCCGGTCGGTTTGTTCGCTGCGGCCAAGGCCGTGTCAGCCGGTGCCGCACGGGTCTTTGTGATCGGTGGCCCCCAAGCGCGACTTGATCTGGCAACGGCATGGGGAGCCGTTCCGGTGCCACTAACCACCTCACCGGCCGATCGTCTGGCAGCTGTTCACGAAGCAACTGGTGGCCGCGGAGCGGACATCGTCGTCGAGGCGTCAGGTGCACCACAGGCATGGAACGAAGGAATCAACCTCCTACGCCGGGGCGGTCGCTACCTGATCATCGGCCAGGCGCACGACGAGTCTGTATCGTTCAATCCGTCGGTGCTGCTCGCCAAGCACCTGACAGTCATCGGCAGCCTATCGGCCCATATCAGGCACTACCACCGTGCCCTGGAGTTCATCCGTCACAACGCAGAACGCTTCGATTGGAATCTGATGCTCTCCAACACCTATCCGCTGACCGACATCATGACAGCGATGGAACGAATGCAAACGTGGGACGAGATCAAACCGGTAATCGATCTGCGTTCCTGACCCGCCACGGCAGACCTACACGGTCTCTGCGGGTTCCTCGGTCCCCTAGCTCCTTCGACCCGAAGGAGCTAGGGGACCACTTCATGCCTCGGATCGAACGCGGACTGATCGCTCTGGCACTTGGGCTTCCGGTCGAGCATGCGGCAAAGCCAGATTCGGCAGCCGAGTTCACGGGTTACCCATGTTCGTGCCTGAACGCAATTGCCACTCCACCGACACCCAGACGGGCCGGCACCCTCCGATGCGGCCCGTCATGATGTCCTGTCCGCCTATCGTGACGTTGCGAATCAGCTCACCTCGACCCTCACCGTCGAGGTGTCGACCAAAGAATTGTCCCAAATACCCTCGAGGAGAGCGGCGTCCTTCTTGTCGACCGAACCGTAGGTGGTCAGATAGTCGATGGTTTCCTTGACCTGACTTTCGTCGAAACGCCCGTCGGTACGCTGAGCGGGCCGCGCGATCACCCATGATTCGGCGAAGCCGGAGCGCATCAGGTCCTGGTAATTCTTCGGGAAGAGTGCCAGTACCTTCTCGGGGTCGTCGACAACCTTCTGCAGATCGTTCATCCCCTTCAGATAGGCGTCCACCAGCGCTTGGGCCACCTTCGGGTTCTCCTTGATCCAGGAAGCCTTGGCCGACGGCCCACCACCGACGATCTCAGTTCCCACATTGCTGTTGTAGACCACATACCCTGTCCCGTTGGCGACCATTTTGCCGGCGTTGCCCACGTCGATGGCAATGATGTCGATACGACCCCCCTCGAGTGCAGCCACACCTGCCGTCAGTTGCCCGTAGGCGATCTTTTCCACGCTTTCCCAGTCGAGTCCCGCACGGGTCGCCGCGAGATTCGACACTGCTTCTGGCGACGATCCGGGCGCCGGATAGCCCCAACTGGCGTCTTTGAACGCAGCCAGATCGTCACCCCGGTCTTTCTCGTACTTCTTCAGCGCCACCAGTGCGATGTTGGGCTTCTCCCAACCCTCGACCAGTGTCTGGAAGTCGAAACCCTTCACCCGGGCCAGAGCGTAGGTGTCCATCGCCGTGCTCAGCACGTCAACCGAGCCGCTATCCAGCATCTGGATTGCCGCGCTCGGATCGATGTCGGTGAACTGGATTTCCACTCCGAACTCGTTCTCGACCTCGTCGTAGTACCCCTGTCCGAGCGTGGTCAGATGCGCAGCCAGAACTGCCGTACCCTGAATTCCGGCGGTACCGAACTTGACGACCTGAGTGTCCTTGTCATCGCCTCCACATGCGGCCACAAGGCCCAGGCAAAGAGTGGCAGCCGCAACCGAAGCCGCGAATCGAGATCGCCTCATCATGAATCTTCTCCTTCTATTCGCAATGACAAATTCAGAATGCAACTCAACGAACGTTCTGGATCGCAGCCACAGCTGCCGCCAGATCCACACGGTCGACGGCGATCTCGACGCCCGCGCGCTCCAACTGGAGCTTGAGATACGCGCGTGCGTCCTCGTCCCCAAGACCCCTGCCGAGTGCCTCGGTCATCTCACTCAACGTCAGATCTGCCAGCCGCATGCTGACCCCCAACTCACGACCCAGAGTTGCCCCCATCAACATGTCCTTGCGGGCGATCGTCAACGACATCTCCCGGTTCTCGTATTCGCCTGGCAGAAACTGACCGACCAGCAAATCCAGCGGAGAACGGCGACCCATCACACCGGTCCGCAGTGACTTCCACAACCCCAGCGGGTCGGCTCCTGCCTTGACTGCCATCGAGAACGTCTCCGTCAGCGACAGCAGGATCATGTAGCCGATCATGTTGTGGCTGACCTTCGTCAGTGTTCCCGATCCGAAAGCGCCCACGTACTGCGGATGGTCGCTGAACGTTCGGAGAACCGGAAGGTGACGCTCGAAGACCGTTTTCTCACCGCCCACCCAGATAGCCATGTCTCCGGACACAGACCCCGCGACCCCACCGCTGACCGGCGCATCGAGCAAGTCCACACCATGCTCGCCCAAGGTCTCCTTCAGCTGTCGCTGCAGGGTAAGCGAGTTGGTGCTGGTATCGAAGATCGTCGTGCCCTGGCGACTGTTCTCGAGAATTCCATCCCTGCCGAGAATGACCTCGCCGACCTCGGTCGGCCCAGGTAGCGAGAGGAAGATGAGGTCGCAATCGCGAGCAACCTCGGCGACGCCCCTCGCCGCCTTGGCTCCGACCTCCACCAGGGCTGCGACGGCCTGATGGTTGATGTCGAAAACCAGTACTTCGTCTGACGAACGTCTGACCAGATTGGCTGCCATGCCGCGCCCCATGTTGCCGAGGCCGATAAAACCAATCATTCAAGCTCCTTGAATTCGTTGGTTCACGAAACCGATTCGGGCTCAATCAGATCAGGGGAAGACCTGGCGCCACCCCCCGTCCAGCCGGAACGTTCCGGCGTTGGCGTACTTGGCCTCGATCAACGCCAAAGCGAAGACCGCGTAGTCATCGGGCACCCCGAGACGCTGCGGATTGGGGATCCCACTCGCGACGCCGTCCTTGAACTTGCGTGAGAGTCTCGCGGTGAGCGGGGTCTCGAATCCGCCGGGCTCGATGGCGTTGATCCGGATTCCCTCACCCGCCATCTCACGCGCGACAGGAAGCACGACCCCAAGTAGACCTGCCTTCGACGCACAGTAAGGTGCCTGGCCCGGAACGCCTTCGAGGGATGCCATCGAACCTGTTACCAGAATGACACCGCGCTCGCCGTCCTCGTCGGGCACGTTCCTCCGCATAATCCGAACGCATGCGTCCACCGCGTTGAGTGTTCCTACCAGGTTGACCGACAGCATCCGCTCCAGAAGTGGAAGGAACTCAGGCTCGGTGACTTTGGCCGAATCGATCTGTCCGGCGGTGTTGATACTGATGTCGATACCACCGAACTTCTCGACCACTGCATCGAGTACCGAGTAAACCTGCTCCCGGTTCTCCATGTCGAGTTGCCAGCCGACGATCTCACCGCCTGTCTCTGCTGCCAACTCCGCAGCAATCCGGGGGCTGTCCTCTTCGAAGGAGAGGATCGCGACACGTGCACCTCGTTCTGCCAACAGTCGAGCTGCACCGTTTCCCATGCCGGAGGCGCCACCGATGACGACTGCGGTCTTTCCAAGAACCTTCACTACAGATCTACCTCTTCATCTAGAAATGGTCATCCACGACATGTGTGCGCGATACCCGAGCGCACGCGGAGACAAAAGCGTGGCAGGGACAAGCAGCTACAACCCCGCTGATCGAGGTCCCACCTGCTGGAGTTCCTGATCCGAGAGCCTGTGATTTCGAGGCAACCCAGACCGTCATTGTGCGGCTTGAGCTTTAAGCATCTTCAGTCACCGACTTCGCCGCACATCTAGTGTGCGCCAAATCATATCCTTATGTCAACAGTGTTGTTGACAAATTCTCGATTGCGGTGAATTAAAAAATCAGTAAGGGCAAGCTCGCCAAAGAAGAAGATCAAATGGGGCGAATGGACCTTTCGGTCAATTCGCCCCATTCGGATTCTGACGCTTCAGATTCCGAGAAGAACTCGAATCTCTTCGGTCGATGCGGTCTCACCGATCAACGGGAAAACCTGGTCGACGCTGTGTCGATGCGCCGCCGCATTCACATCTGCGATGGCATCTGTTACCACCGCAACGTTGAATCCCCGATCGAAAGCACTTCGCGCGGTAGACTCGACACCGGCGCTCGTAGCGATTCCTGCCAGAACGATCTGGTCGCAATTCAACTTCTCGAGGAGCGCGTGGAATCTTCCATCATGGAAGGCACCCCATGCATGCTTGGTGAATGTTTCGTCACCCTCCTGCACCCCCAGTTCGGAGACGAGTTGGGTCCATTCTTCCGGAAACTGCCCACCTCCACCACCAGGCGCTTCGGTACGCCCGGCCGGAGCGCCGGCCACGTTGACCCAGATTACCGAACGGCCTTTGCTACGAAAGTCTTTCGCTAGCGACGCGGCTGCGGACACTACCGATGCAGGATCGAGGGGTTGTGTGGGCAAAGCTGCAGTTGCGGTCTGAAGATCGATGACGACAAGCGCTGCATTATCGGAAATGGTCGTTATTGGCACAACTGTCCCTAACTGATCGTTGTATTAACTTCAGGAGTGTGTTGACTACCCAGAATTTGATGCGCCGCAGGCGAACTGGACCAGGAAGATGTCCATCCACCATCCACGACCAGCGTCTGGCCGGTGATCATCGCCGCCGCCCGAGTGAGCAGGAAGACGATCGGCGCACTCATCTCCTCCACCGAGGCAGGCCTGCCCATCGGCATCCGCTCCCGGATCTCGTCGGCAAACCCGGGGCGGCTCTCGAGGGCTCGGCGCACCGGGTCGGTCAACGTCACTCCGGGAGCCAGCGCATTCACCCGAATCCGATGAGGCCCCCACTCGACGGCCAACGCCCTGGTGAGATTGATCAATCCGGCCTTTGCCGCACTGTAAGGCGCACGGTGCATGCTGCCGGAAATTCCGGCCTGGCTGGTGATGTTGACGATCGCACCTCCATCCCCTTGCGCGATCATCTGCTTGGCCGCCGCGACACTCGCGAAATAGGCAGACTTCAAGTTGATGTCGATCAGCTGGTCGAACTCGATCTCGCTATAGTCGAGCGCAGGCCGGCGGGTATCCCAGCCGGCATTGTTCACCAGGGCGTCTACCCCGCCCAAATCCGCGACAGCCTCGGCAACCATGGTCTCGACCCCGTCGACGGTGGACAGATCCGCAACCACCGCAGATATTGCGGCACCATGGCGTTGCCCGTCGGCAACGAGAGAATCCAAGTCACTCGCAGTTCGGCTGCATGCGAGGACAAATGCGCCGCTGCGCGCCAGCTGCAGAGCGAGAAACCTCCCGATCCCACGCCCGGCGCCCGCTACGACGATTCGACGGCCGTAGACCTCGAATACTCCACCGTCGGTTCCTTCGCCGGTCAACGTCAACTCCTCAGTACGGAACGATCTCGTCGGAGCCGTTCTCCTTCTTGAAGCGAACAACAGTGTCGACCCAACGGAAGACCTTGTCTTCCTTGAACTGGATGACGCTCAGCCCGAAGAAGGTGATCTCGGCGCCGTCCGCGGTGTGCCCCTTGTGCGTGTACTGCACGAACGCCTCACCAGCAGGGTCGATGACCGCAATACGCTGAGGGATGAGCCTCCGATTACCTTGGAGAGCCAACTGCCGATTCTCCATACCGACCAGACCTGCCGTATCCACCTTCCGCCCGTTCGGGTACGTCGCGCTCGGGCGCTCTTCGAGCGTTCCCTCCGGGTGCATGATGACGGCGGCATAGCCCTTACCCTTGTTGTACTCCTCGATGAACCAATTCATCAGCTCCTCAGCCGATTTGGTGTTCTTCAGGTCGCTCATGTGCAGTCCTCTCGAATCGATCTCTACCTACGGCCCGGCATCACCGTGCTCGCACCGGAAACCCCACCAAGCTCCGGACGTGGCGAGCCTAACATTGAAAATACAGATTTTTCAACGGAATGGTTGGAAACGACCACTGCAATATATGCAGTTAAAAGAAGCAACTTGGTATTTGTAGTCTGAAAATTTACATATATGTTGAAACTTCGAAATCGGTGCGGCTTCGCCGCACCGACCGGCAGAGCCGTACCGAATCATTCCAGCGTCTCGGACATCGCTCGAACTCAGGGCCACATCCTCGTGAGCAGTGAGGCTCCGCCGTCGACGATCATCGTCTGACCGGTCATGTACGAGGACAGTTCAGAACTGAGGAACAGCACACTGTTCGCCACCTCTTGCTGACTGGACACCCTGCGCAGCGGAATTGCCTGCGCGTAGTCGGCGGCGGCCTCCTCGCTGACCGCGCTTCGATCGGTATCCACGATTCCGGGAGCTACGGCATTGACGCGAATCCCGTAGGGACCGAATTCTACTGCAGCAGAACGGACGAAGGAGTCCAGAGCCGCTTTGGCCGCGCCGTAGCCGGAACGCATGGGAAACGGCACCGTCCCTGCCAAAGAGGAAACCAGAGTCATCGCTGCCTGCCGACCTTCGGCCATGCACCTGCGCGCAAACGCGCCACAGAATTCCACATGATGGCTGTAGTTGACTTTCATCAAGTCCAGACTCTGCTCGAAGGTCTGCTCCGCAGCAGCGATCTGTTGCCCACGACCGACAATGTTCACCAGTATGTCCAATGGACCCAACGCATCCGAGGCAGCCTGTACCGCACGCTCGCCGACCCCGGCGGCCGTGACATCCTCATGAACGCCGAACGCGGACAATTCCCTGCATGCCGCACCGAGCCGGTCCTCCTCTCGCTCGACGAGGGCCAACTGCACGCCGCTAGCCGAGAACGTCCGGGCCACTGAAAGTCCGATACCGAACCCGCCACCAACCACAAGCGCGCGCTTACCACGAATGCCGATCAATTCCTCCAGTTCACCGCCTCCGCGCGTCGTCCCCATGGGATAATCCTCTCTGAAACACCTCGGCATGAATCCAAGCGGTTGTCCGGTCTGGGGTCATTCGAGAACGACGACCATCTTGCCGGTGTTCGCTCCGGCCAACATTCCGATGAATGCTCCCGGAAGCGCCTCGAGACCGTGCCATTGTGTCTCCAACGCCTTCAGCGCACCAGCCTTCGACCAGGCTGCGAGTTGCGCGGTTGCGGACGGAGCGAACTCCGAGAAGTGGTACCGCGCAAAGCCTACGAATTCGAGACGCTTGGCGTGGATCGGCCGAATGTCGACCATCCACCCGCCTCCGGCGTCGTCGTAGGTCGAGATCTGGCCGCACTCGACGACTCGACCCCCTACTGGCATCGCATTCATCACCGCCTGCGACACCGCACCACCTACGTTGTCGAAGTAGATGGTATGCCCCTCCGGGATTTCCTGCTCGAGTCGCGAGGCGAGATCAGGCTCCCGATAGTTGATCGCGGCGTCGAATCCGAGTTGCGAAGTAAGAACCTCGCACTTCTCGTCCGTACCTGCCAAACCGATCACCTTGCCTGCACCCAGAATTCGAGCGATCTGGCCTGCCAGTGAACCAACTGCACCGGCGGCGCCCGAGACCACGACGGTGTCACCGGCACGAATCTTGGACACGAACACCATGCCGTAATAGGCGGTCTCACCCGAACTGCTCAGCAACCCGAGATGATGGGTGATCTTGACATCGCTGGGCATTGCCGGACGTAAATCGGTTCCGGCGCGAAAGGCTGTCTCCGGCGACATCACGCTATAGTCCGCCCAGGCAAATCGGCCGGTCACGAGGTCACCGACCCGGTAGTCGGGATGCTCCGATCGCACGACGCGCCCGACCCCACGAGAGTGCACGGGCTCGTTGAGCTGAAATTGCGGGTGGTAGAAGGTCTTCACACCGGTCATGGACCCCCTCAAGACAGGGTCGACAGACATGGCGAGCGTCTTGGCCAAGACGGTGCCGGGCGCCGGCTCTGGAACCGGCCCTGTGTCGAGTGTGAAGTCCTCTGGCACTACCACGCGCCCATCCACGTAATTCCTGAGCCGGAAGGACCTGCACAGTGCTCCAGGTTCAACGGCCTCATGCGTTTCAGTCACTGTGAAGGCCTCTTCAGTTCGTAGATGCGGGAGCCGTGTCGGACGTGTCCCAGGTGATCATCAACTTCTCAGTGATTCGCAGAGTCGCATTTGGGACACAGGTCAACTCGTTCGAGGCAAGCTGGACCGAAGGCAACCGTGCGGCGAGTGCTTCGAACGCTGCGGCGCCCTCTCTGCGAGACAATCCTGCCCCGATGCAATGGTGTGTGGCCCGCCCGAAAGTGAAGTGCAGGCGGGCATTTTGACGACCAGGGCAGAAGCCGGCGGCATCTTCGAAGACCTCGGGGTCACGGTTGGCGGCAGCGTTGACGCAGTAGATACGTTCACCAGCCTTCAAGTTCTCCCCTCCGAACTCCAGGTCCTCGCCCGCCTTGCGCCAGACCGCACGGACCGGACTGTCGAACCGCAAGGTCTCCTCGACCAACTCGGACGTAGTGATGTCGCGGTTACAGTAGTCCTCCCACCGCGCGCGCTCGGTGAGCAGGTGGTGCATCGACAAGGTCAGCCAGTTGGCCGTGGTCTCATGTCCACCGGTGACAAGTCCCATCGTCTGCTCTACGATCTCGGCCACGGTCATCGGCTCAGCGGCACCCAGCGCATTCTGTACGAAGTCACTCAAACCATCGTCGCGCGGGTTCTCCTGCCGATCGACCACCTCTGCCCGGATGAACTCGTAGAATTCGACCATTCCACGGGCTGCGTCCTTCCACTCTTCCAATTCCATCTTTCCCCAGGCTAACGAGACTCGACAGGCAGCCCAGCGGTGGATCCGGTCGGCCACATCGTCAGAGAATCCAAGTAGGCCCGAAATGACCCGCAGCGGAAACGGATAGGCGAACGAGGCCCGGAAGTCACATGAACCCCGCTCGATGAAATCGTCGATGAGTTCGTCGGCGATCCGGCGAATCATGGGCTCCAGCGCCGCGACCCGACGGGGCGCTACAGCAGCAAGAGTTGGTCGGCGCTGCCGGGTATGGTCCGGCGGATCGGTGGCCCGCAGCGGCGAGACGAACTCGATCGCCGAAAGAATCTCCTGGACCTCGGCAGGCGGTTGTGTCATCACACCGAGACCACCACTGGGGAAACGCTTCGGGTCGCGGTGAATCTCCTCCATGAGCGCGTGCCCGGTTACCACCCAAGCGTCGAGCACGTCCGACCAGAAGAGCGGAGCGATCGAGCGGGCGTGTGCCAACGTGGCGTAAGGGGTCTCTACCATTTCGTGAGTGAAGGGGTCGAAGGACGAACGCAATGCGTCGACCTCGGACTGTGTGCTTGTCATACGAACCAACTCTCCTCAACTTGTCGGTACCCGATTCCGGAGGGCGCTCTGCGCTCCGTCCAAATTTCGCGCGGCGGGACTTCCTCGGCTGTGTGTCTCATTCGCCGTCGAACTTGATTGCCATCACCGGACAGGATTCCCAGGCTTCACGGACCTCGGACTCCAACTCCTCGGGCACATCGCCGGAAAGTGCCTGCGCAACTCCGTCACCCCGCTGTTCGAAGACATCGGGTGCGAAGTCGACACATTGTCCTGATCCGACACACAGGTTTCCGTTGATCGTGACCTTCATCGGTGCGCTCCTCGGGCCTGCAGGTGCTGTTCGTTGTTCATCGTCCAGTTTTCCGCCACCGGTCAGCCGTGGATGAGGGGACGATGCAAATCACCACGGAACTGCGGCTCAACCTCCGGCGCCGTCAACACCTCATCCAAATCCAACCCCGACCGCTCCACCACCGGCCCCAACGCCGCCACATCAAACCCGTACAACTGCGCAGCATTCCCATACAACATCCGCTCAGCCTCCGCAGGCGCCACACCCTCAGCACCAAACGTCGCCTGCAAATAACGCAACGTCCCATGACGCCACGCACCCTCACTATGCGGAAAATCAATACCAATCATCATCTTGTCCACACCAATCTCCCCACGCGCACCAATCTCCGCACGAGAAAAAATCGACGAACCCAAAAACCCCTGACGCGCCCAATACTCACTCGGACGCATCTTCACCACATCCCGAATATCCCGCTTCAACTCAGAATTCGTCCACGAATGATCCATCCGCGCCAACGCACCCAACACCCAATCCGAATGCGTCTCCGTGAACACCACCTTCAAACCAGGAAAACGCTCCAACACCCCACCAAAAATCAACGACGGCAACAAACCACGAATCCCCGTGAACACATCAGAACCAACCAACGCACGACCAGACGTCGCCGTCGGCGCACCCACATACGTCGGAATACTATTCGCAATCGCCACATGAAAATTCGCGACCAGACCCAACTCCTCCATCACCGCCCACACCGGATCGTACTCAGCCTGATAAATCCGAGCCGTATCCTCCACCGCCGGAATCGCCACCCCACCACAACCCAACCGCGCCGCAGCCCGAATCTCCTCCACCGCAGCACCCAAATCATGAAAACTCACCGCAGCCATACCAATCCACCGCTCCGGAGCCACCGAACGAAAATCAGCCAACCACCGGTTATACGCCCGAAAACCCGCAGACAACTGCTCCACACTCGCCGGAGCCAACCCCATCGCCATCGCCCGCGTCGGCGAACTCATCATGAACGGCGTCGCGAACTCCTGAAACAACACCTCCGCCGAAATCCCCTCACGATCCAACTCCACAATCCGCCGCTCCGGATCCCACATCGAATCCAAACGACCAGGCTCGGCAACCTTCTCCAACCACTCAGCCGCCGCCTCCGGATCCAACCGAGCATTCACATTCTCGGCATCAACGGTCACCACACCATACTTCTCGTACTGCACCAAGAACTCGTCAAAATCCGCACGAAACTCAACATCCAAATACGGACGATAATCAGCCATCCGAGCAGCCACATGACCATCAGACGAAATCACCGGAACACGACTCACAGCAACCAACTCCCAAACAAGCGACGGACCACCTGAAGACACAGACACACTGGTCGAGGCGGGGACATGGAGACTTCCAGAGCAGCCAACAAATGCTGGCATTCGCATCGTATCCACCATATTGTTCACAAGTCAACGTTTATGTTGACAATTTTATCGATAGATTCGGTGCACTGTAACGGAAGTAAGCCACCGCTGGACGCGACGTTGCGCCACACTCCACCCCGCGATGCCGATTCACCACCGCCGTGGTCCCATCACACCTACCCATACCGCCCGAGACCTACTCGCCAGGAAAGCGGAGTTAGGTAAGCCCCTACCTGCAACCCTGCATGTGATCCTTGGCACCATTTACACAAAGAATGGAGGGGCAGGCAGAGCCGATCTGGTCCGCCAGACGTCGATTGCCGCAAACTACCCAACCAACCGGACATCAAGAGAACCAGACCTCCAAGCGACATCCACCATGGTCAACGATATCGTTGAACCAAGAGACGAGCCATCAAACGACGCACTCGCCACGATTCAACGTTTGCGTCAGATTGCTATGGCAGACTCGATCCCGAATACGGGAAGCCGACAACGACTAACAAGGCGCGGAGAACGTGATGGCCAAGAAACCGAAAGCAGCGCCAACGCTGGCCGCCAAGCGCGAAGAGGCACAGCGCAAGGATCATGCGAAGTACGGGGCGAAGCGCAAGGCAATCCTGGACGCGGCCGGCCCGGTACTGCAACGTCACGGTCTCGCCGGCACGACGATCAACCTGATCGCTCAGGAAGCCGGAGTCGATCGCGCGACGATTTACTACTACTTCAAGGACAAACACGCGATCTTCCACGAAGCCATCCGCGGTGGCTTGTTGGAGATGGTCTCTGCGCTCGAGGAGGTCGCCGACAGCGGAATCGATCCAGAGGAGCGCCTCCGGCGCTCTATCCACGTGGTGATGCACGCTTACGAAAAGCACTACCCACAGCTTTACCTGTTCTTTCGCGGCGGGCCGACGCCGGAGATCATCGACAACGAACTCTATGACGAGATCGTCGCCTCGGGTCGCCGGTACGAGGATCTTGTCGAGGAGACGGTGCGAGCCGGTATCGCTGCGGGTGTCATCCAGGTTTCGCTGCCGCCGAAGGTATTCGCCAAACTCGTCGTTGGAATGCTCAACTGGACCTCGTGGTGGTATGTGCCCGGCGGACCTCTGACCGCCGTCGACATCGCCGACGGTATGGCCGAGGTAGTCCTGACCGGCGCCCTCGCACCGGACGCTCGCCCCCAACTCTCCAAGCGGGGTCACCCGGCGTCCGCCGGCTGAACAACCGGATACGGTCCGGATCAGATCAGTGAGGTACTTCCACGACCTGGTCCGGGCCCACCTGGATGTCGATGACGAGGCACTTGTCGTGGGTACGTATCGCCTCGACCGCGGCCGAAACATCTTCGAGTCGACCGACCGTCACCCCGGCCGCGCCCAGCGCCGTTGCCACATCGGCGAAAGAGGGCCATTCGAAAAGGGAGAGGTCCGGCCGAACCCCCTTGGCAACATACTGGTCGTACTCGGCCCCGTAACTACCGTCATTGCAGACGAGAACCGTCAACGGAATCTGCTGTCGCACCGCGGACTGTAGCTCAGCCAGCCCGTTCATCATGAAGCCGCCGTCACCGGTGACCAGGACCGTGGGCTCCCCAGATGCCGCCACCGCAGCACCGATCGCGGCACCCATGCCCATCCCGATCGCGCCGAAGGACGTCGAGAGCACCTGGCGCGCTACGCCCGGAGCGTGCACGTGGGCAAAGGCCTCACCGAGGAACCGACCACCGTCGAAAACGACCGTGCGCTGCTCGTCCACGGCTGCCATCAGATCGGTCAGTACGCCGGCAAAGCTGAGTCGATCCCGCGAGACCGGGGCGGCTTCGAGATCATGTGCAACCAAGTCGGAGGCAACGCGCGCACGGAACGTCGCCGGCTCGATCTCACCCTCGTCCAACCAGGTGGTGATCGCCTCGGCGACAGTGGCCGCGTCTCCGCACACCGGCGCCGTCACCGCGGTGAACCTGCCTAGAGTGGCGCGCTGCACGTCGACGTGAACAACGGGCTTGCCGGTGAGCAATGTGTTGTGTGCCGTGGTCCACGTGTTGAGGCTCGCTCCGAACACCACTACACAGTCGGACTCGACGATGGCTTGAGCGCCTTTCTCGCTGGAGAGAGTGCCGAACACCCCCAGCGAACCATCTCCTGCGCCATAGAGATTACGCGCCCGAAGCGTGGTCAACAGCGGCGCTCCGAGCCGTTCGGAGAAATCCTTGATCGTCTTGCCCGCGTTCGAATCCACGACACCGCGACCCACGACCACCAACGGCCGCGTTGCCGACGCGATCAACCCGACCGCGGTATCCAACTCCGCCTCGTCGAGCTCGTGCTGTACAGCCGATGCAGCCTCGATGAATTCCTCGGAAGGGTCGAGCGCCGGCTCCGCGACTTCGACCCACATGTACTCGGTCGGGCAGTTCACCACCACCGGTCGCGATTGACCGGCCGCGATGCGTAGTGCACGACAGACTGTCTCGGCCGCCGTCTCCGGTGATTCGACCAGGAGGTACTCGGCTCCGGTGGCCCGGACGAACGGCTCCTGGGCGAGGCTCTGCAGATTACGCAGGTTACTCGGAGCCGTGTCGCCGATCAGCATCACGAGCGGCGTACTCGCGCGCACGGTCTCGACGAGCGCAGTGGCGGTGTTGGTGAGTCCGGGGCCCTGAGTGACCGTTGCGACACCGACTCGACCGCTACGAGAGGCATACCCGTGGGCCATCATCACCGAGCTTGCCTCGTGCACGGCCGAAACATATCTACCGCCGTGGGTCTCCACGAACTCGTTGACCATAAAGAGGTTGGAGTCCCCGATGAGCCCGAACATCGTGTCCACGCCACCACCGATCAGGGCGGCCGCGATGGCCTGATTGACCTGCATTTTTGTACTCCGATGTCGTGTCAGGCGGACGGACGCTACGCCTGTCCACTCGGTCGGCTGTTTCAGTACCCCACGTCAGCGGGGAAGGGTTTCCTTCAATCGGAACTTCTGGACCTTGCCGCTGGCGGTGACCGGAAGTTCGCTGACGAAATGGATCGAGCGTGGACGCTTGAAGAAGGCCAACCGATCACGGGCATGCTCGCGTAATTCCTCACTCAGGGCGTCTGTCGAATCCACGCCCGTCCCGGCCCGCAACTTGACCCATGCGTGCGCGACGGACCCGAGCCGGTCGTCTGGCACTCCGAGGACCGCGGCCCGTTCGACGGCTGGGTGGCTCTGCAGTGCAGCCTCCACATCGACGGGGTCGACGAACTCGCCCCCGACCTTGAAGTGATCGCCGCTGCGGCCGACGAAGGTCAGATTACCCCCGGCGTCGAGCCGGGCGATATCCCCAGTCTTGAACCAGCCGTCGGCACCGAATGCGGCCTCGGTCGCGTCCGGGCGCTCGTGGTAATGACTCAAGACCTGCGGCCCGCGCAATTGCAGGGATCCGGCCACACCCTCAGCGACCTGGTCGCCGGTCACCGGATCCACGATGCGTACCTCGAGTCCGTCCAGCGGTCGACCAACCGTACCGACCGCAATCTCTTCCGGGTCGTCCAACGCCGGAAGAAAAGCCATCGAAGCGGTCTCGGTCATTCCAAAGGTGTTGAGGCACTTACCGAAACGCGTCGATACCCGGTCTACGAGATCGCGCGGAAACGGGGTAATCGAGAGACGGACCGCGGAGAGGTCACGGTCGGCGATCCCCGGATGTCCGAGTTGATCGATGTACGTGGTCGGAATACCGTAGACGATGCTCGCCTTCTCCGACTCCATCAACTCCAGCGATTTGGTGCTGTCGAACTGACCCATCAGCACGATCCTTGCCCGAGCCGCCGTCATCATGATCAGCCCGGCCATCAGCCCGTAGACATGAAACAGTGGCAGATAGAGCACGACGCAGTCGCGCTCGGTCAGCTGCATCCGTTTGACCGCAGTAAGCAGGGACTCCAAGCACCGGTGCGTGTGCACAGCGCCCTTCGGAGCACCGGTTGTTCCGGAGGTGTAGAGCATCATCAGCGGATCGTCCGGCGAAGGCACATGGTCGAGCCCGGGACCTGTTGCCTCAGCGACTTTCTCCCAAGCGATCGTACCTTCCGGCACCGTGGCACCGATTGAGATCACCGTAGCTCCTGGCACCTCGGACAATCCGGCGATCGCCTCGAGTGCCAGATTTCGTGAGTGGTGATCGGTAGCGGCAATCAGCACCGTGGCTCCGGATTGCCCGATCTGGTACGTTACCTCGTCGCTCATCAACCCTGTGTTCAGGGGAACAACCACCGCACCGACACGCACTGCCCCGAAGAACGAGACAACCCATTCGATGCAGTTCGGCGCCCAGATCGCAACCCGGTCACCGGGAGAGACGCCCAGGTCGGCCAGGCCCGATGCAAATCGGTTCGCAGCCTCCCCGAGCTGAGCGAAACTTATCCGCTGCTCGCCGTCCACGATCGCCACGGTGGCCGGATCGACCTCACCGGCGCGCCGAAGTAGACCGTCCACGGTCAGAGCATGTCCGCTCGACTCCGCAATTCCGAGCGCGAACACTGAGCTCATCGGCGCCTTCCTCCCTCAACCAGACAAACAAATGGGCTGCGGCGGGAACCAGAGTTCTAACGCCGACCGCAGCATCGAGCCTGCCACAATGATAGCCTTTTATCAACATATATGTTGATAAAAGGCATTCGATATTGTTACGATTCGGCCGTCATACGCTGGAGTTGCCCGGCATGTACCGTGACCCACGGGTGCGCACCCCCACGTTCAAGTTGAAGCAGTGCCTGAAGGCGCCGCGTGTCGATTAGGGATATCTAACCTTGTCCGTCAACGTCACCTCGTGCGAAACTCACGTCCAGATCGGCATAGCCAGACCTCCGGTCAATGCCTTCTCCGAGAGCATGCTGCGCGACTTCATCGAGGCCCTCACCCGCCTACACGACGACCCACGACCGATTGCCCTGGCCGGTGACGGAAAAATCTTCTCGGCGGGATTCGACACCAAGGATCCTGGTACTCCAGAGACCGCAAACATGCTTGCACAGCAGTGCATCTGGTCTGTACGTAACCACCCCACCCCCGTGGTCGCCGCCGTCGAGGGGGCAGCCGTGGGATTGGGCCTGTTGCTGGCCACTTCGGCCGACGTCCTGGTCATCTCTCGCACCGCGCTCGCCCGGATGCCCGAAGTGACCATCGGCCTGACTGCCGATCCCGAAGCGCTGCGTCGGTTCCTCCCCGATCCCTGGATTCGCCGCCTGTGCCTACTCGGGACTCCTCACACGGCCGAAGACCTCTCGCTCGACCGCACCGGCGCCATTCTCTGCGAGCCCGGCACCGCACGCGAGGTCGCAAGATCCTTGCTGGACAGTATGTCCGGTAACTCTCCCGAATCCCTCGGCCAGATGAAGTCCGCCCTGACCGTTCCGACTACGAGGCAGTAGACAACAGCTGTCGCGGTAGGTACTACATCCGATCGCACACCTGTCAAGACTCTCGAGCACCACGAAGGAATGTGAGCCTCTAATGAACGACATCAACGTCCCCAAGCAGCGCTGGTCGGCCGGTCAGGTGGCCTACGGCGCCTGGTCCTCGACCGGTTCCCCGTTCATCGCCGAACTCCTTGCCCGCCAAGGCTTCGACTTCATCGGTCTGGACGCTCAGCACGGTCCGTTCAGCTTCGACGCCATCTTGCACTCATTGATGGCAGTCAGCGGCACTGGTTGCTCGCCCATCGTGCGAATGCCGTCATCCGATCCTCATGCAGCGGCGAAGGTGCTCGACGCGGGTGCACATGGCATCATCTTCCCGATGATCGAGACAGCCGAGGACGCCGCAGCAGCGGTGGCGGCCTGTCGGATCCACCCAGGCGGAAATCGCAGCTTCGGCCCGATGCGCGCCGCCTACTCCTTCGGTCGCAACCCGGTCGACGTCAGCAAGGGCGCGGCCTGCATCGTGATGATCGAGACGGCACGCGGTGCTGACAACGTCGAGAAGATCGCGGCCGTGGACGGCATCGACTGCCTCTACACCGGACCGGGAGACCTGGCCATCACCTACGGACTACCGCCGGGACTGGACTCGATTCCCGGGGAGCACGCCGACGCAATCGAGTATATTCGCAGGACTGCACTAGCACACGAACTCCCTGTCGGCATTCCGTGCGCTGACGCGGCAGCAGCGCTCCGCCTGGCAGGCGACGGCTACAGTTTCATACCCGTCGGCGCCGACACCTGGTGGTTAAACGCCCAGGCCGGCGCAACGGTGACCCAACTCGGACTTCGCTGACCAGGAAACGGGCTTGGTGTGCACCATCGTAAGATTCTGCCCACCAAGCCCGTTCACTTCGACTGCGCCGGTATCACTCAACGCGTACCGAGTAAGGAAACCAAGGCATCGACCTCCAAGTCGGTGCCCAACGCGAGGGAGACTTCGTCACTACGGCGCATCAACTCCTTGGCGCGACGCACGGCGGCAGACGGACTCCTCGCGATCGAGCGACCAAGCTCTTCTGCCTGGTCCAGCAAGCCCTGACCCTCGACGACTCGCAACATGATGCCGATCTCGACCGCCTCGACAGCAGAAAGCCGCCTGCCGGTCAGGATCAGTTCAGCGGCCCGCTGGTATCCGATCAGTCGGGGCAGTCGCTGCGTGCCACCACCGCCGGGGACGATCCCGATGGTCACCTCGGGAAGTGCCACCAGAGCCCCCGCTGCCACCAACCGAATATCGCAGGCCAACGCCATTTCCAAGCCGCCGCCGAACGCCGCACCATTGACTGCGGCGACAGTCGGTTGCGGCAAAGCCGCGAGCAATTCGATGTCGCGACTGGCCCTCAGCCTGTCGATCCGCTCCTCGGCGGTAATCGGCTGTGCGGATTCCTTCAAATCCATTCCGGCACAGAAATGCCGCTCACCGGTGGCGGTGAGGACGACAGCATGGACCGCGCGGTCACTGGCGACCGCACGCCACAATGACGACAACTCGTCGCGCATGGATTGGTTACGTGCATGCGCCGCTGCGGGCCGGTCCAGCCATACGGTGAGCAGCCCTTCCTCGAGTCGGGTGCGCACCGACTCTCCCGACCCGCCCGGCAGCAGATCAGCCATGCGAATCAGCGTCCCGGATCGAGCCGTCGGCCGCATAGTCGTATATACCGGCTCCGGTCTTGCGACCCAAGCGGCCGGCCGCCACCAGATTGCGCAGGCCCACCGTCGGGCGGAATCGTTCACCGAGACTCTGCGACAGCGACTCCAGTACCAACAAGTACGTATCCAGGCCGTTGCGGTCCCCCAGCTCGAGTGGACCGATCGGGAAGTTGAGGCCCAGGCGCAACGCGCGATCGATATCTTCCGCCGTCCCCACTCCCTCCTCCAACATTCGTAGGCATTCGAGCCGTACGATCGCCGATATCCGCGAAGTCAAGAACCCGGGACTGTCCTTGAGACACAAGACGGTCTCCTTGCCCAACGACACCGCGAACGCCTGGGCAGCCTCGACGGTCGCATCATTGGTCATCAACCCGCGGACGATCTCGATCAGGCGCATCAACACCACGGGATTGAAGAAGTGCAGACCGATCACCCGGTCCGCGTCCTGGCCCAGACCGGAAGCTATCGACGAGATGGACAATTGAGAGGTGTTGGTGGCCAACACCGCATGCGGACTTGCCACGACGGCCGCCGCACCGAGCACCCGCTGTTTCACCTCGAGATTCTCCACCACGGCCTCGATCACCAGATCAACTCCCGCGGCTGCCTCCTCGACGGAATCGCAGAAGCGCAGCGCGTTTCGTGCCGCAGCAGCTGTCGGCTCGTCGATACGGCCCTTGCACACGAGGATCCCCAAGCTCCGATCAATCTCCTGAGCGGCCTTCTCCAACTGCTCCGAGGACTGGTCGCACACCGCGACCCTGTGCCCACTCATTGCAGCGGCCTGTGCAATACCAGCGCCCATGATTCCAGCTCCGACTATTGCGACCGACCGGCCTGCGAACTCTACATCCATGATCGCACCATAACATGTAGTCAACATATTTGTTGATAAATTTTTCTGACATCGGTAGCGTCGCGACCGTGAACCAACCCGAAGTCATCGTCGCCCCGGCCGAGCAGGGCGTCGCTCTGATCACCCTCAATCGCCCGAGTGAACTCAACGCGTGGACGTACTCGATGGAAAGCACATTCTTCGAAGCGCTCGACAACGCCGTCGGCGACTCGGACGTGCGCGCGATCGTGATCACCGGAGCAGGTCGCGGATTTTGCGCCGGAGCGTCGATGAGCATCCTCGGCACCACCGAGAATCCGGTCGCCCGTCCGGACCGGGCCACCCGACGACGATTCTGCGAACTCACCGCGTTACCCAAACCGACGATTGCTGCCGTAAACGGTCCGGCGGCCGGCATCGGCATGGCACTCGCGCTCTCCTGTGACATTCGAATCGTTGCCAATAACGCGAAATTGACTTCCTCCTTTGCCCGTTTGGGCTTGGTGGCCGAGCACGGTACCGCCTGGCTCCTCCCCCGCCTGATCGGGCTCGGCCGCGCCACGGAATTCCTGCTGTCCGGCCGAGTGATGACCGGCACCGAGGCCGAACAAATCGGCCTGGCGACATCAGCCGTCGCCGCCGAGCGCGTCGTGCCCACCGCGCTGGCGCGCGCTCGTGAACTGGCCGCGACCTGCTCGCCGCAGAGTTGGGCCCAGATCAAACTCCAACTGCACCGCGCCGACGAGATAGACCTCTCATCGGCCTACGAGGAGGCTGCCGACCTGATGGAAGTCGCTCTCGAATCGGCCGATCATCACGAAGGCGTCCAAGCATTCCGCGAACGGCGCAGCCCCACCTTCGCCCCCTGGAATGCATCCGTCGAGAACACTTCCGCCTCTTCATATGAATGCATAAATCAACGTCTTCGTTGACACTTTTGTCGACAGGACGTACGTTCGCTAGGGAACCTTGTCCTCGGCGACGAGGGTTAGCCAAGGCGAGCTCACCAGGCGCGCCGGAAAGATGAGACATGACACCAGGGTTGAGAGTGACCGAGACGAACGGCATCGCCGAAGTGGTGATCGATCGCCCTCCCGTCAACGCACTCGCGCGGACCACGTACCGCGAGATCAAAGAGACGTTCGAGGACTTCCGTGAGCGCGACGACCTATCTGCGGTGATCTTCACCGGAGCCGGAACCCGCGCCTTCTGTGGTGGCCGAGACGTGAAAGACCTCCAGGAAGAACGCAAACTAGGCGCTCCCGCCAACATTGCCGACCCATACTTGATCACCCGCGAAGCTTTCTGGGCTGTACGACACTGCGCCCTCCCCGTCATCTGCGCCGTCAACGGTCCGGCCGTGGGCGCCGGTGTCGCCCTGGTCGCCTGCTCCGACATCGCGATAGCGGTGGACACCGCAACCTTCTCACTGACCGAGATCGACGTCGGTGTCCTGGGGGGTGCGTCCTTCGCTCAACGTCTGGTCGGCCCTAGCATGGCCCGACGGATGATGTTCACCGCTGAACGGGTCCCAGCGAGCGAGGTATTTCGCCGCGGCGGTTTGGATTCCGTCGTCAGCAGCGAGGATCTCATGGACGAGGCTCGCGCACTCGCCGCCCTGATCGCATCCAAGAGCCCCGTCGCGGTCCGGATGGCGAAAGCGTCTCTGGTACGCAGCGACAGCCTGCCGCTCGAAGCCGCCTATCACACCGAGCAGGACTACACCCGCCACCTGGCCGCGCTCTCCGCGTCCACGGATGCGCTGGCAGGGTTCGGAAAGAACTGAAGTCCTCAGCGCCACTATCGCGTCCGCCCGATCCTTTCCGGATCGGGCGGACGCGGCCCGTATTCGTCAATCGAGGGTGACCTGATAGATGCCCGATCGATCAGCGGTTCCGGAAGACCGGATCACGTTTGTCCCGGAAAGCGGACATCGCCTCCTCGTAGTCCTCGGTCGCCTGCACCACGCCGAGGTGCGAGGAAATCAGGTCCAGGCTGGTGTCGAGGTCGTGGCGCTGAGATTGGTAGACCGCGCGCTTGATCATCGCCACTGCGATCGGCGACCGCGCTGCGATCCGTCCGGCGAGTGTCATTGCTGCCTCGAGCAACTCGTCGTCCGGATGGACCGAGCTTACGATTCCCACCACGCGAGCCTCCTCGGCGGACAACATGTCGCCGGTCCAGAGCAGCTCCAACGCCTTGGCCGTACCCACCAGTCGAGGCAGGAAGTAGGCGCCACCGTCACCCGGAACCAATCCGGCCTTGATGTACCCCTCGCTGAAGCGGGCCGAAACCCCCGCCAGCCGGATGTCGCACATCAACGCCATGTCCATACCAGCACCAATCGCCAGACCGTTGACCGCACAGATCAGTGGCTTGTCGAGATCCTGAACGCCCCGCACCACCTTGTACACGCGGTCGGTCAGCATCCGCTTGCGGGCGATCGGCGTCGCTTCCACGGCTGCAAGCTCGTCCAGGTCGACCCCAGTGCAAAAGCCCTTGCCGGTACCGGTCAGGACCACTACACGGACACGCTCGTCGAGTCGGGCGCAGGACAGCGCCTCCGCCCAGGCGTCGATCATCGGCCAGGTAAAGGCACCGAATTTCTCCGGGCGATCGATCCGAATCAGACCGACACTTCCGACTACCTCGTACCGCAGTTCTTCAGCCATCAGGCTCAGGACTCCTCGTGATCAGATCGAGTACCGGCCCGCCCCACGCAGGGCGGACTTGTCACCGCGTCAAGCGGTGCCACAATGGTTCGTCGTCAGCGACGACAGCATCGGCGATCGAATCGATCGAATCGAATCGGCTCCGGTATTCGTCCCGCCACGCCCACAGCCGAGTGGTCGCCAAGTGCAAATCGTGCTCCTGGGTGAAGCCCATCGCACCGTGTATCTGGTGACCGATCTCGGCCACCGTCTTGGCTGCTCCCGCAACCCGCGCGTGGGCAACCTCGAGCAACCACGAGTCCTGTGGGCGTGCACGAACCGCGGCGGCGGCACTCTCCACGACAACTGTCATCGCGCAGACCTCACCGGCCAGCCCGGCGATCATGTGCTGCACCGATTGCAGGGATGCCAGTGGGCGGCCGAACTGTTGCCGCTCTCCTGCGTAGCGCACTGTTTCCTCGTACACACGGTGTGCGGCACCGACAATCTGCGCGGCCCGACCGAAAGCTCCGCGCAGCCGAACCGTATCTATCAGCTCACCGCCGATCGGATGTAGCTCTGCTGCCGAGACGAAGACGTCGTCCAGCAGTAAGTCGTCGCGCGGCTCCCCGGCGACGTTGGCGCCGCATCGAACCGTACAGTCGGCCACCTCAACCACTGCTAGAACTGGTTCGGCTCCGCCGACGAGAACGACGACGCAGTCCGCGACGCAGCCCCAGGGCACTCGGGTGAGAACACCCGAGAGAGACCGACCGCCCGGCACCTCGACGACGTCCAGGTCGAAGGCCAGGGCTGCGGTGACCACGCCCGACGGTAGCGCCACACCGACCGCCTCCAGTGCGTGACCTGCCACCAGGTCCGTTTCCACTATCGGCACCGACACGCAGGCCGTACCGAGCGAGGAGAGAACCACCTCGGCCGCAACCAGGTCGCCCCCGGCGCCACCGAACTCCTCGGCGACCGAGACTGCCTGGACACCGAGTCCAGCGAGTATCTCCCACGCCTCGGGGTGCCATCCGCCCGTCCCCGGGCTGTCACACGCAGCACCGACGGATTCCCGTAGCGCCTTCATCTCGTCCGCATTCATCGCAGCACCGCCTTTGCAATTACACCGCGCAGAACCTCGTTCGCGCCGCCACGAATAGTGAATCCCGGCGCATGCAGGAGTGCGCCGGCCAACATGGCGGCCAGTGTCCCGGTTGCAGTCGGATCTGGGGTCACCTCGATCTGCTCGGCAACCACGTGCACGAGATCCCGCTCGAACCTCGTACCCTGGTCCTTCACGATCGCCGCAGCGACGTCGGGGCGACGGCCGGCATGTAGCTCGGCGGCGACGGCGATCGACATGCTTCGCAACGTCCACAACTCAGCAGTCAATCTGCCGAGCACCCGCCGTCCACCGGGCGTCGCGGCAAGGTAGGGCCTCGCGGCCTCGAGAAGTGGGTAGCTGCTGAGGAAACGCTCCGGCCCGGACCGCTCATAGGCGAGTTCGTGAGTGACTTGGTTCCAGCCGTCACCGATGGTGCCGAGCACGTCCTGATCGGGGACGAAGACATTGTCGAGTACGACCTCGTTGAAGTGGTGGGCCCCGCTCATCAAGTTGATCGGATTGCACTTCACACCGGGACTGGACAGGTCGATGACGAACTGGCTCAGCCCGTCGTGACGTCGACCGGTGTCCAGCGGGCTGGTCCGCACCAGGGTGAGCATCTGGTGCGCACCGTGTGCATGGCTGGTCCACACCTTGGTGCCGTCGACCAGCCAACCTCCGTCGGCCCGAACGGCCTTGGTACGAACGGCCGCCAGATCCGAGCCTGCATCGGGCTCGCTCATCCCGATAGCGAAGTAGAGCTCACCGCGAGCGATACCCGGCAGAAACCGCTCGCGCTGTTCTTCGGTACCGAAACGCAGCAGCGACGCACCGGACTGCCGATCCGCGATCCAGTGGGCGGCGACCGGCGCCCCCGCCGCCAGGAGTTCCTCGGCCAGGACGAAACGGGTGAACGCGTCCGCCCCGAGACCACCGTACTTCGTCGGAAAGGTGGTACCGATCCATCCACGCTCGCCCAACCGACGACTGAATGACGGGTCGAAGCCGGCAAGCCAACTGTCACAACGCGGTTCAAAGGAACGAGCCGAATGCTCGTCGACCAGAAATTCCCGTACCTCGGCCCGGATCGTCTCGGATTCAGCCGGCAGCGCCTGCGCATGCAGCAGTGTCGGTGTCATGATCAAAGCCGTTCCTCGGTTGCGGCTCGGGCGTGAATGCGGGTGTAGTCGTCGAGGCCTGAGCTTTCGGCCCGGCTCCAGTAGTCGACGTTCCGGAACGGTGAGACGAAGACCAGGCGTCCACGCTCGTTCCGGAAGAACGTGTTCGTTCCGGGGTGGGTCCACACGGTTTGCTCGGCGGCGTGTTCGACTTGGGCGTTGTATTCGTCGAACACATCGGAGCGAACGTTGACCGCGTCAACTCCTTCAGCCGCCATCGCATCGAAAAGCCGAGTGATGTAACGCATCTGAACTTCCATGAAATACATGAAACTGCCACTGCCCGGGAACGAATTCGGGCCTCCGAGCATGAAGAAGTTCGGAAACTCCGGCACAGTCACACCGAGGAACGCGCGGGCGTCGTCATCATCCCACGCTTGGCGCAATGTCAGGCCATCGCGCCCGATCACGTCGTAGGAGGAAACAAACCGCGAAGCCTCGAAACCGGTTGCCCATACCAGGATGTCGGCTTCGTGGAACTGACCTTCGGTGTCGACGACGCCGTTGACCTTGACCTCGGCGACGCCTTTGTCGACCAGTCTGACGTGGGGTCGACACAGCGCCCGGTACCATCCGTTGTCGAGCAGGATCCGTTTGCCATACGGGGGGTAGCTAGGGAGAACCTTGTCGAAGAGGTCGTCGGCGTCCTTACCCAACTCGTCTCTGATGTACTGGGTGAAGAACTGCCGGTGTCCGTCGTTACGGGCATTGACTGCCCGTTCCGGGTGCTGCCAGGTCGGGTCTTTCTGCAGCGAGTCGAGGACCTTGTCCCCGAACTGCCAGTACAACTTGAGCCAATACCAGGAGCGATAGAGCGGAACGTCGCTGAGCAGACGGCGGGCTCCTCCGTCGATCGGCTGCATGAACTTCTCGAACGGCGCCACCCACGGGGGAGTGCGTTGAAAGAGCGTCAGCTCCCCGACGTCCCCGACGATCGCGGGAACGATCTGCATGGCGCTGGCGCCACTGCCGATGATCGCCACCCGACGACCACGAATATCGAGGTCTTCGGGCCAGGCCGAGGAGTGGAAGGCCAGGCCTTGGAAGTCCTCGATCCCGGGCAGAGTCGGCATTTTCGGGCGATTCAAGATGCCGACCGCGCTGACCACCGCATTGAACCACTGCCGGTCCTCGACGCCGCCGCTGTCGCGGAGCACCGCATACCATCCCGCCGACTCCTCGTCGAAGGTGATCGAGACGACATCGGTTCCGAACCGGGTCCTCTCCGGGCCACCGATCGCGGCAAAGGTGCGCTCGAGATAGTCCTGCAGTTGCGGGCGGAGCTCGAAATGCATCTGCCAATCGTTCTCCGAAAAAGAGAAAGAGTAGAGATGACTCGGAGTATCGACACCGACACCCGGGTACCTGTTGTCGATCCAATTACCGCCCGCAGCGTCATGCTTGTCGACGACCAGAAAATCGACTCCCATCTCCTGTAACTGCTGCGCAGCGATGATGCCCGAAACACCGGCACCGACTACCAGCACTCGAAAGTTCGACGATGCTGCTACCGGCTTACCCAGATTGCTGCTGCCGACCAACCGTCGACGGAATTCCTCGGAGAACATCCGGCCGTAATTCTCGTCGACTTTCTCCCCGACACAGACACCGAGCATCCGGCTCATCAACTCCGGATCGGGCACCTCGATCACCGGCGCGCCACCGGCCCGCAGGTGATCGAGGGCCGCCACTCCGGCCACCAGGATCTCGTCTTGGATCTCCTGCGGCAGTCCTCCGGTGTCGTGATCGTTCAAACCTGGACTGCGCGTAGGACGATACGGATCATTCAACCAGCGCTCGTCCCCGGTGACCTGATAGATCACCATGAGCAGCGTGGGGATGTTAGCCGTCGCCACTTCACACAGCGTGCCCTCCTCCTGCTGACCGCCCACTGATTCCTTCGACACAGCCGCACCTCCGTTTTGGAATTACTCGAGATCGATGCCCCACAGCGCGCCGATGCGCCGGCCGCGGCCCGTTCGGCGCCGTCTCCGGCCTTGCATGCACGAAGTGCCCCGCGAACACGGGGGCGGATCACCGCTCCCGACCACCGTAATTGCTTCTCGATGTTTTAGTCAACACCGATGTTGATATTTAATAGATCACACCTTGTCGATAAATTCGATCCCAGTTGAGCTCGAGGCAAGGAATACCCGTCGATTCAAGATCTCCAGATAGGAATTACACCCGCGCGACCTTGGGTGACAGATCAACGTCTTCGTGGATCACACTTCGACCGTCGCGAACGGCGAATTAATCAGGACATCCGCTCGATGACCAAAGCCATCCCCTGACCGCCGCCGACACACATCGTCACAAGACCGATCTCCGCATCCCGACGCCGCAAGGCGTTGATCAAGGTGGTGATGATGCGCGCTCCCGTCATTCCGAACGGATGTCCGAGAGCAATGGCACCACCATGAACATTGAGGCGTTCGATGTCGACACCCAATTCACGCTGCGAGGCAAGCACTTGAGCGGCGAACGCTTCATTGATCTCCACCAGATCGAGATCAGCCACACTCATCCTGGCGCGCGCCAACGCGCGTTTGGTCGCCTCCACCGGCCCGAGGCCCATGATTTCGGGCGAAAGAGCCGAGGAAGCGCTGGCAACGATGCGCGCCAAGGGACGCAGACCCAGCTCCCCGGCCTTCTCATCACTAGTCACTACCAGTGCGGCTGCACCGTCGCTAAGGGGGCAACTGTTACCGGCGGTCACACGACCGTCCGAACGGAAGACAGGCCGGAGCGATTCCAATGCCTCGAGGACAACACCCTTTCGTGGACTGTCGTCGGCGGCGACCTTATTTCCGTCAGCCAGCCTGACGGGCGTGATCTCTTCGTCCCAGACGCCATCGAGTGCAGCCTGCTCTGCACGGTTCTGGGAGAGCAAAGCGAACTCGTCCATGTCACGCCGACTCACATTCGATGACAGCGCGACGTTCTCCGCGGTCTGGCCCATCGCGATGTAGATGTCGGGCAGTTCGTTGTCGAGCCGAGGATCACGCCATTCGATGACGCCTCCCTGCGCCGCGGTGCTGGTTCGCGAGCGAGCTGCGTCGAACACCGGATTCTCGGTATCCGGCCAAGAATCCGCGCTACCTCGACCGAACCGACTTACCGTCTCGACTCCGGCAGAGATGAAAGCATCCCCCTCCCCCGCCCGGATCGCATGGAATGCCATTCGTGTGCTCTGCACTGACGACGAGCAGTACCTGTTCACCGTCAGCCCGGGAAGGAAGTCGTAGCCCAACTCCACGGCAACCACCCGCCCCAGATTCTTACCGGCCTCACCAGCCGGCTGTCCGCACCCCAGGTAGAGATCGTCGATATCGCGCGGATCCAACGCAGGCACACGGTCCAACGCTGCGCGCACCATCTGAGTCGCAAGGTCGTCGGGACGAACTCCCGCCAGCGACCCTTTGACTGCCCGTCCGATTGGCGATCGAGTCGCAGAAACGATCACTGCTTCAGACATAACAACCACTCACTTTCATTTGAGGTACCGACCGACTCGGCCATGTCACCACTCACGGCAACTGCCCGAGACGGCGAGCGCAAGACCGGGGACGCACTTCGCCCACGTCAACCGACCTCGATGCTAACCCGATTGACCAAATAATCAACACTAGCGTTGCATAAAAATATCGACAAATCACTCGCCTGACGAAACTTCCTTCAGGAATTGGCAAATACTCAACAGTCAAGTTGAAACTTTGACGTTGACTTTCGGCAGGACTCAAATGTCGTCACCGTTGAACCTTCCCAACCTTCGGAACCGCGCGAAAAAGACCCCAGGAAGTGTCGCAATCGGAAACAATCCGAGACTAGGTCCGCCGAAATCGCCGACAGGCGGCAAGTCGGACGACGCGACCCGAAACACGATGCCCTGGAAGGGGACATATACCCATGCATCACAGTCCGACAAACGCGCCGAGCAGCATGTTTCCACCAGAATGACCGCAACGGCATCGACGCAAACTCGCCTTCACCCGAAGCGCAAGCTGCCGAGTGCATACAGTGAGGCAAGTTTAATCAACATATTCGTTGTATTTCTTCTTACCCCGAACGGAGCCACGCGGAACTCACGAGATCCCGACCCGGACCACTCAGGCTCGGACGCCATTCGAACCGAGGTGAATATCTCCCGCCCGAGCTTTCTGGTCGAAATCTGATAGAACAATGCATGTTCCACTCGATTCGGGCCTCTCGCGATGAATCATCGACCATCCGTCATGGCACAATCAACCTCCACCACATCACCGACTACGCGGGGGCATGCCCGTGATCGACAAACAGCCGAGCGGCGAATCGTCGAATATTCGGACATTTTTCAACGAATTCGTGGACATGAAGAAACTGCAGGACTAGGTTCACGTAATCCGCAGGTGTGACGGCAGGCACAAAATAGGAGGCTGTATGAGTAAGACGTTGAACTCCCTTCGCCCGACCGGCATCCGCACAACCACCGGTGGTCACCTTATGAAGCAGGCCTCCGAGTGGGGGCGCCACTTCAGCTCGACCGGCGTCGATCTGCGACCGCTCGACGACTTAGGAGACGCAGCCATCCGGCTTCGCCCGAACACCTCGAGGCAGGTCTACGACGTGGCGATTCCCAACCATGCTGCAACGGTTCTACCATGAGCATTCAGGCCGAGCCTTCCATCCGGCTCAACGACTCCACGTTTCACACGTTCGAAGCCGAAGACGCATTCAGGTTCCTCCGAGAGCACTCTCCGGTTCACTGGTACCCCGATCTCAACACCTGGATTGTCACGAAGCACAGCGACATCCGATCAGTATCACGAGATAACGAGCACTATACAGTGACGGACGGAATCGAACTGAATACCATCGCGCTCCAAGAACTCGCGTCCGAGCCCATGTTCGGCGATGGTGGCGAGTTCCTCGCCTTTGTCGACCCACCTCGTCACACAATTCTACGAAAGGCTTTGGCGTCCACGTTCACTGCACGGGCGGTTGCAACACGGGAGCAGCGCATTCGTGAACTTGCCCTAGGATTGGTTGACGATATTCCACCAGGCGAGGTAGTAGACTGGGTCCATGTCGCCCAACGACTTCCGGTCATGGTCGCACTCAACCTACTCGGCCTCCCGATCGAGGACGTGGATCAAGTCCGTGGCTGGAGCGAAGCGATGGAGCGTCTCTCCTATCCCCTTACCCCGGCCGAAATGGCACAGGCTCAGGCAGATTTTCTACCCTTGTCGCACTACCTGTCCGAGTGGATCGCCCGGAAGAGCGTGACACCCGCCGATGACTTGACATCTCGACTACTCGAGGTCCAGCGAGACGATGAAAGCATCACCGACGCCAACGTTCTGATGCTTCTCATCACCGTCCTCGCCGCAGGCAACGACACGATGAGATCGCTACTGACCGGGATGGTCGTCGCACTGACAGATCACCCTAATCAACTCGAAATACTGTCCTCGAAACCAACTCTCGTGCCGGACACCATCGAGGAATCTCTACGCTGGGTCACCCCAGCACGCGGATTCCTGCGAACAGTCAGCGCCCCGACCACATTGAGAGGAGTAAACTTGGAACAGGGTCAGCGCGTGTACCTGGCCTACGATTCGGCAAACCGAGACGAGGAGTTGTTCGACCGCCCTTACATCTTCGATATAGAGCGTCCGCGAACCCAGCAGGCTGCATTCGGTTTCGGCACGCATGTGTGCATAGGAGCGGCATTCGCGCGCATGGAGGCCTCAGCCCTGCTGACAGCTCTTCTGGACAGATTTCCTCGATTCGAGTCGGCAGAGCCAGCCGAAAAGATGATCGCGGTGTTGCGGAACGGTTGGCACTCTGCACCGATGCGATTCTTCGAACGCTGAGACCACCACCACGCTCATACCGCTATCCGGAACCTCGTGCCAAGGGTGTACGACAATCCACCCACTTCGATCTCGCCAGAATCTCCTCGAAAGTAGTCAACACCAGCGTTGTGTAATATAGAACGTCACATGCACTTCAAATCATGAAGATGTAGTAGAAGCTGCAGCGCATCCAAATGTCTTCTACATATATGTTGATTATTTGGATACACCTCGACCGAAGCGGGAAGCATACATGGAACCGAATCGAGTTCCGGCACCTACGACGATATCCGTCAACACCCTGATCATCGGCGCAGGCCAGGCGGGGCACACAATCGCCATGACCATGCGGCGCCTCGGACACGGTGACTCCATCGCAATCGTCGGGGCCGAGCAGCACGCGCCCTACACTCGTCCCCCACTGTCGAAGGCATTCCTTCTCGGGCAGGTCGAACCCGAGGACTTCGCCTTGGGCGGATTCGACGCACTGGCTTCCGCCGAGATCACTGCGGTGTTCGGCGAAACGGTCAGCGAAGCAACCGCTCCGACGGCAGACAACGCCGGGCGCGCGGTCACTGACGCGGGTACCGTCTTCGAATTCCGGCAACTCGCCCTTGCTACAGGGGGTTCACCCGTGCACTTGGACGTGCCGGGCGCTACCCTGCCCGGAGTGCATCAACTACGCACTCTCGAAGACGCAAACGCACTTCGGAGCGCGCTGACCACCTGCCGCCGGCTGGTCATCGTCGGTGGCGGCTTCATAGGGCTCGAAGCGGCGGCGGTCGCTCGATCCCTTGGAATCGAGACCGACCTGATCGAAACCTCCGACCGTCTGATGAGCCGGGTGGTCACGTCACAGGTTTCTGAAATGTGCGCCCGCGCTCACACCGCCCGCGGAGTCAAGGTTCACTTGTCGACTCGTGCCACCGCCTTCCACGGCACCGACCACGTCACCGAGGTCGAACTGGAGACGGGTGAGCGACTACCCGCCGACGCCATCTTGGTCAGCGTCGGCATGCGCGCGCAAAGCTCCCTCGCTCGCGGACTTGGCCTCGCTACTGGTCGTGGGATATTGGTCGACGAGGCAGCCAGGACCAGTAACCCGCTGATCTGCGCAGCCGGTGACTGCACCGAGTTTCATCATCAGGCAGCGCCCGGAGGCGGTCGGATCTCCCTCGAATCAACCCAGAACGCCATCGACCAGGCTCGCACCGCCGCCGCAACCCTCGCTGGTAAACCGGCTTTCTACAAGAACATTCCGTGGTTCTGGTCGGATCAGGGCGACTGGAAGATTCAGATCGCCGGATGGGCCGCCGACCATGACGATCATCTGATCCTCGGCGACCCCGCGGATCAGCAATGTTCAGTCATCTACTTCCGCGACAATCGGTTGATAGCCATCCACGCGATCAACCGGCCCGCAGACTACACGGCCGTACGACGAGCACTCACGCGCGGCGCCACTGTTACGCGCGAATCGTTCACCCACACCGAGGAACTGCCTGCAGAGTTACATTCCTGATCACGCGCTCGCTCAGGAGATGCCCGAACTGGCGCGCAGAAGCTACCGTGATGCGGGCGGGCACCCGGTAGCTTCTGCCGCAGTAGCGAGAAAGCCCACCGTGACGAAGTCGAATTCCGCGACCTCAAGGTGTTCCTTCGCCAACCTCTCCAACTCGGTTGCCGATGCCTCACGGCCGACCGTAGTGCCTATTTTTCCTGTGGCCACAACTTCAGTGCCGCCGTCACAAAACGATTCTCACCACGGAGGATTCACCCGGAGCCTCGGCCCGACATCCGAAAATGCGGTGAAACTCCGTTCTGGTCGAGGAGCGCGCGGATTCACTCGAGGCCAGACAACTGCAGTCGACATCCATGTCACCTGCAATACGCCGCACCACTACATCACGTATCCGCCCGAAAGCCGAGACGCGATTCTACGATTGCAATCCGTCTAGCGCGTCCGCGAATTCCGCAGGGCCCCTTAGCCCGACCGTCTCGAAGTTTGTTACTCGGAGTAACCTCGACCGTCACCAGCATGACGATCCATCTGAGAACCAACGCATTTCGTTGCATCTCCCCAAGTCCGCATCGACGACACCGGCCGGCATACCGGCTTCGAGAACGAGATTGTGCGAAACGGTACCAGCATACGTACCCGACCTTCGGCCACACTTTCCCAGCCGAGCCGAACGTCGCCTGAACTGGCTCAAGGCTCGTCGACCGCCTGCAAGTCATAACATCTCGACGAGACACACCTAGCTCATCGTCGAGTACACAGATTCTAGTGTCCTACGTCTGAGATTCGTTCGATATATTTTGCGAGTGAATTGAGGATTTCGTCCGCAGTTTTGGTCCAGGCAAAGGGTTTCGGATTCTCGTTCCAATCGGCGATCCATTCCCGCACGTCCTTCTCCAGTGACGCGACGGAGGTGTGCACTCCACGGCGGAGCAGTTGATCGGTGAGATACCCGAACCACCGCTCGACCTGATTGATCCACGAGGACCCGGTCGGGTAGGGGTCCCTCCCGCTCGCGGGGGAGAAATGAATATGGAACCGTGGATGTTTCGCCAACCAGTCCCGTACGGTGACGGTTTTGTGGGTCGCGAGATTGTCACAGACCAACTGCACATCGAGTTCGGTCGGGACCATTTTGTCGATCGCGACCAGAAACTGCTTGAATTCGACGGCCCGATGCCGGCGGTGCAGTGCGGAAATGACAGTACCGTCGGCGATATCGAACGCTGCGACTCCCCCGAGCACTACGTGCAGGGAGGTACCCCCCAAGCTCATGACATCGGAACGGACTTCAGTCGTGGCTGCGCCGCTCAGGCATACCGGCCATCATCAGCAGCACCGGTTGGGACCGATCGAGAGCTTGCATTCCGGATTTCTCGTCCACACACGGCACGACCGCATGCTCGGGCGGATTGTGGTACAGGCCAACGACATCGACGACTTTGTCGACGAACTGCGGGTGCGTGGAGAGTGTGAAACCGTCGGTGAGGTGCGGTTTCAGCTCGAACTTGCGCCAGATCCGTCCGATCGTCGATGTCGAGAGCCCGGTCTTCTCCGCCATCGACGTTCGTGACCAGTGCGTCGCCTGGGGCGGTGATTGTTCGAGAGTGCTGGTGATGACGTCTTCGACCCGGTCGAGCAGGATCGACGGCGGGCGGCCGGGCCGTGGTTCGTCGGTCAAACCTTCGAGGCGTTTGTCGATGAACCGAGAACGCCACTTGGTGACGGTGCTCGGGGTGACCCGCAGGTCGTCGGCGACCTGCTTGTTCGACGCGCCCGGCTGCGCGCACGCCAAACACGATCTTCGCCCGCAGCGCCAATACTTGCGATGTTTTGGCCCGCCGCGACCACTGCGTCAACTGTTCGCGTTCTCCATCGGAGAGTTCGAGTCCGGTTTTCGGGCGGCCAGGCCGGGGTTTGTCGGTCAACCCGGCCAATCGGTCCTGCGTGAACCGCCGCCGCCACGCATTCACTGTCATCCGCGAGACACCCACCTCGGATACAACATCGTCGTACACCACACCAGGCTCACTGCACGCCAGAATGATTCGAGCCCCAAACCACCATCCGAGACGACCCCTGCGACCACGTGAGCAGTTGAAACCGTTCACTATCAGTCAGCACGAACTCAGGCTCGGAACGCTCAACGCGCACCACCCTCGTATCGTAACAATTTATACAGTGAATTTCAGGCGCAGGACACTAGTGTCCTGCGTTAGAAATTACACCAATTAGTTTATAATCTGTTTCATGTCGCATCGTGGACCTTCGGCTGTTGAAATCACGTTGTCCGTGGCTGAACGTGCCGAGCTGACGCGCAGGGTCGAATCGGGTGGCCGGCGGCAGGCGGAGCGGGCGCGCATCGTGTTGGCCTGCGCCGAAGGTGCGTCGAACGCGGGTGTTGCACGCGAACTCGATCTCACGGTAGCGACATGGCGGCGAAAGTTCGCCGCCGAGCGGCTCGAGGGACTGGCCGATGCCGGGCGAAGTGGGCGCCCGAAGGCGGAATTGGTGTTGAGCGAGGACGAACGAACGCAGCTGACGTCGTGGGCGAGGAGAGCGAAAACCGCTCAGTACCTTGCGATGCGGGCAACGATCGTACTGCGCTGCGCCGAAGGCGGGACGAACAAGCAGGCGGCGGCCGATCTCGGTGTCGACGAGTCGACCGTGAACCGGTGGCGTCAGCGTTTCATTACACACCGGCTCGACGGGTTGGTCGACGAGCCCCGGTCAGGCCGGCCGCCGTCGATCCTGCTCGATCAGGTCGAGGACGTGATCATCGCGACCTTGGAGTCGACGCCCAGCAAGGACACCCACTGGTCCCGGACGTCGATGGCTGCGCACACCGGACTGTCCAAATCAACGATCGGGCGGATCTGGCGCAAGTTCGATCTCAAACCGCACCTGCAGGACTCGTTCAAGCTGTCCACCGACCCGCTGTTCGTCGAGAAAGTGGTCGATGTTGTTGGCTTGTACCACAATCCACCTGAGAAGGCGATCGTGCTCTGCGTCGATGAGAAGTCTCAGATCCAAGCCCTCGACAGGTCACAACCGATCCTGCCGATCGTGCCCGGCACTCCCGAACGGCGCACCCACGATTATCTTCGTCACGGTATTACCAGCCTCTTCGCGGCATTCAACATCGCCGACGGCACCGTCATTTCCGCACTGCACCGTAGGCATCGAGCCGTCGAGTTCCGCAAGTTCCTGATCACCATCGACAAAGCCGTACCCCGTGACCTCGACGTGCACCTGGTGTGCGACAACTACGCCACCCACAACACCGCCGAGATCAAGGCATGGTTGGCCAGGCATCCCCGCTTCCATATTCACTTCACCCCAACAGGTTCGAGTTGGATGAATCAAGTCGAACGCTGGTTCGGACTGCTCACCGACAAGCTCATCCGCCGCGGTGTCCATACCTCGGTCAAAGCCCTCGAAGGCGAGATCACCGAGTGGATCGATACCTGGAACGACAATCCGCGTCCTTTCCGCTGGACCAAGACCGCTGACGAGATCCTCAGATCCCTCGCCGACTACCTCGCCAAGTTCAACCCAACCACGACGAAAACAATCAATAACTAACATGCTTAATTTCTAACGCAGAACACTAGTAGCACTGGCTCACCGTCCGGTCACACTGGATTCGAAGTCATCGGAACCATTGACCGCGGCCATCAGTCCGTGCGTCGAACGATCCACCGACGGGGTTCACCACGAAACCGGAAGCCCCGCCAACGTGTGGTGAAATTGCGAGTCACCCGACCGGACCTCTCCCGCTAGTCGAAGTTGCGGCAAGCGGTCCAAGATGGCGGTCAGCATCTGCGCCGATTCCAGCCGAGCCAAAGCATGTCCAAGGCAGTAATGAGACCCGAACCCGAACGAGATGTAGTCGTTGGGCTGACGGCGGATATCGAACCGTTCCGGATCCATAAACATCAGGGGGTCGCGGTTGGCTGCCGCCAACGACACCATGACCGTGTCGCCCTTAGGAATGGAAATACCTTCCACCACTACATCTTTGACAGCTACTCGTGCCTGCGGGAATTGCGCAGGGCTCTCGCAGCGCAGCATCTCGTCGATAGCTCCTCCCAGGAGTGCTCGATCGGCCTTGAGGTCCTCGAACTGCTCCGGATTGAGCAAGAGCCGATGAATCCCGTTACTGACGAAGTTCGAAGTAGTCTCGTAACCGGCAAAGATCAATTCGAATGTTATGGCGACGAGTTCCCTTTCGCTGAGTCTGCCGTCCTCTGCGCCCTCCGCTTCGATGAGATTCGTGAGCAGATCGTCCCCCGGACTCGAACGACGCTCTGCGATACGGTCCCGGACGTACGCGGCGACCTCCAATGCACTCTCGTTGGCCCCGTCGATGAACAGCGAGATGTCCGTACCGGCGGGAGGAGCCGTCATCGTAGAAGACCACTTCGTGAACAGCGCCAGATCGCCGTGACGGACGCCAAGCAACTCCGTGATGATGTGCTCGACAACCGGATAGGCGAAGTCGTGCAAGAGGTCCATCTGTCCGGCGGGTTCGAGTCGGTCGAGAACCTCGTCCGCAATCTCCCGAATTCGGCTCTCCCAGCGCAGTACGCCTCCTCGTGTGAATGCCTTCGATACCAGTCGACGCAACCGCGTGTGCTCTGTTCCGTCGTTGTACAACATCCGTGAAGTGAAGATCGCCCGCGCCTCCGGATGGTCAACCAGTACATGTTTGAGGGCCGCTTCCCTGCGGCTCAGCAGTGCATCGTTGCGCAACACTTCACGGGCACCCGCATAGGTCGACACCAGCCACACCCCTGAATCGGACCGGACAACTGGCGCTTGCGCTCGCAAGTCGGCAAGAAACTCATACGGGTTGCGGCGCGCCGTCGGATCGCTGAGGAAGCGTCCTACACGAGTAGCGAGATCGACTGCGACAGAGGAAGAGTCCGGTTTCGGTTGTTGGTGGACGTCCGGCGTGGGCGCAACCCTGTCCACTTGCACGCGCTCACGATAGATACGCATTCGAAAATCGTTGTATTCCGATACTGCGTCCGGAATGAGCGATCCTGACGCCGACGTGATCGGTTCCCAGTTATTGCGGATCGCCGCCAGATCGAATTCATCAGGGCTCGGATGTTGATAGCCGTAAGCCGCGGACATGAACACCATTCGCATACTGCCGGCAGTGGCAGCGAAGAACTTCCCGTTCGCATCGCATTCCTCGTGCGCGAGCCAACATGCGGCCGGGGCTACCATCGCCGGAGTGCGGGCCACGCTCTCCACCCGCCGATAGCCCGAATCGACCGATGCGTTCGAACGCGTCATCGCTCCGGGGAGCAGACCATTGACGAAAATTCCAAGAGGAGCGCCTTCGGTTGCCAAAATCCGCGTGAGCCCGGCAAGTCCACCTTTCGCCGCCCCATACGCAGACAATCCTGGACTGCTCACCAACACTCCGTCGATCGAACAGACGTTGACTATGCGTCCATATCCGCGTTTCTTGAAATGCGGCCACGCGGCACGAGAAATGTTGAAGGAACCTCCGACACTGACTTCAAATGCGGCTAGCAAATCCTTCATTGTTTGCTGTTCGAACGGCGCATACGGCACGACCGCCGCATTGTTGACGACCGCATCGATATGACCGAAGTGGTTGAGCGCGTCCTCGACAACAGTGGCAGCAGTATCCTCTACTGAAACATCAGCAGAGCTTGCTACAGCGCGCCCTCCCATAGCCACAATCTCGTCGGCGACCGACTGAGCCACGCCGAGGTCGAGTCGGTCCCTGCCGAATTCCAGCTCTGAGAGCCCGGCATACCGCTCTGCATCTGTCGAAACTCCGATGTCGTTGACCACGACAGCTGCTCCCAGACTGCCGAACAACAGTGCGAACTCACGCCCAAGGCCGCGTCCAGCTCCTGTGACAACGACGACCCTGCCGTCGAAACGCACCTCGGCATTGCTCCTGCAACCCAAATCAGTCGTGCCACTTCGATGACCCATGTGAGCTCCTCGCTAAATCCTCGACGTCAGATCAGACTGCGACCCCTGGGCGGTAAGTGCCTGCAGACCCAAAGTGACGACACCGTTCTTGATTTCGAACGCGACGCTACATAAGAATATGATCTAAGTCAACGATTATGTTGAAATTATACGGGATTGTTCTCAGAGAATATTTTTCGTTAAATAACTTTAAATGATGCGCGAACCAGAAGAAACAGAGCAACCACGCTCAAGTCATATTCAACATCAGTGTTGTTCGTTTTTCGGAGCGGACATGGGCTTCGATGAGGGACCACGTGACTTCGTTGACAAATCCGATCCTCGAGTGACCGCTGACCTGCCGTATCGCAATCGCCGAGCCGAGTCCGTCAGTCCGCATTTTGGTCACAGCCTTTGCCTCGACATCGACTTCGCAAGAGTCAAGATCGACTATCGTGCCGACCCATTCGCACGAATCTGTCCAGAAACCGCCGACAAACTATCGCCAGCTACACCAATAGCTGGGCGACACAAGCGCATCAGCCCCGGCCCAGTCAGCATTGAAGAAATCGCTATTACCCGAAACTTCGACAGCACGATGATGATTGACAAATTCGATACCCGTCCAGAACTGAATCGCGTGTAAGCGTTTGCAGTGGCCGGCCCGGGGCTGGCTGACAGGATAGGTGTCGTCGCTGCAACGCCGTGTGACTCATGAATCGCTCTGCTCCTGTTCGGATGCACTGGCCGGGGTTTGTCCACTCTGTTGTGGCGGCGACGCCGGTCATGCTTCGGCGGCTTGATCAGAAGCCTGCCCGACCCCGTTGCCGCGAGGTCGTGGCCCATTACAGGCCTGCCTCGAAGTGCTCTTTTCCGGGCCGACGCCGACAACGACGTCGGCCATCGGAAAGGACATCCGTCGCTATGCCTATCGTCGCAGATAACTACGAGATCGTCATCGGTGTAGATACCCACGCTGCCGCCCATGCGCTGTGTGTTGTGGCCGCTGTAACCGGTGCTGTGCAGGACAAAGCGAGTTTTCCAGCAAGTCCAACGGGTCTTGATCGGGCCCGCACGTGGATCGCACACAGAGCAGGTCAACAAGCCGTCCTCGTCGTCATCGAAGGCATCGGCTCCTACGGCGCCGGACTCTCCGACCGCGTTCTTGCGGCGGGATTCCCGGTAGCCGAACCCTCCGTGATGGGTTCGGCAGATCGGAGAGGAGTCGGTAAGACTGACGATCTTGACGCCGCCCGCATCGCCCGGTCAGTTCTGTCCGTCGACGTCGATCGACTGCGCCGACCGCGTGCGGACGGATCGCGAGTGGCGATGCGCGTTCTCGTGGTCGCGCGCGAGCAGATGACGTGCGAACGGATGCGCGCGGTCAATGCGTTGACGGCTTTGGTTCGCACTGTCAAACTTGGTGTAGATGCACGAAAATCGTTGGCATACAGTCAAGTAAAGGAGATCGTCACGTGGCGATCTCGGCCCGAGGGCGCCACCACTGCGACGCGCCGAGCAGAGGCCGTGCGACTAGCCAAGAGGATTCGTGCGCTCGACTCGGAGCTGATTAACAATCGAAAGTCTCTCGAAGCATTGGTCAAGACCAATGCGCCAGAACTGACTGCCGCGGTCGGGGTCGGCGCAGTGGTTGCAGCGACTGTCCTGATCGCGTGGTCACATGCAGGTCGGGTGCGCTCCAAGGCTGCGTTCGCTTCACTCGCCGGGACCTGCCCGGTCCCGGCTTCATCAGGTAACACGGTGCGCTGCAGGCTCAATCGCGGCGGTGACCGCCGTCTGAACAGAGCACTGACCACCATCGTCATCGTGAGGATGCGAGTTGATCCCCAAACTCGCGCCTATGTCGAACGTCGACGAACCGAAGGCCACACAACCAAGGAGATCATGCGATCCCTCAAGCGTTACGTCACCCGGCAGCTGTTCCGGACACTTGCCACTGCACACCCAATCTTGGTGTCTTTACAGATATAGAAGCATCTGACTTTTGTTCCGTTCTTCTAGTAAGGATGGAGCATCATGAACAGGAAGTATTCGCCGGGGATGCGTGAGCGTGCGTTGAGGATGCTCGCAGAGTCCGGGCCGGACCACTCGACGACGATGAGCGCGATCCGTCACGTCGCTGGGATGAGCCCGGAGACGCTGCGGTTGTGGCAACGCCGCTACGAGGTCGATGCCGGTGTGAAGCCTGGGTCACGACCGAAGCGGCGGCGGAAATCAAGCGCCTACAGAAGGAGGTCTCGGAGTTGCGGAAGGCGAACGAGATCGTCAAGGCTGCGAGTAACTTTTTCGCGAAGGAGCTCGACCACCCCTTGACGAGATGATCCGGTTCATCACCGAACACCGCGATCGTTTCGGGGTCGAGCTCATCTGCCAGGTCCTGCGACCGGCAGTGAGAGGATTCCTCACCTCTCGGGGCTTCCGCGCCGCGGTGAACCGCACCCTGTCGGCGAGGCACTTGCAGGACAATCTGCTGGTGCCGGAGATCGTTCACCCGCATGCGGAGAACTATGTCATCTACGGGCGCCGGAAGATGCATGCGCTGATGCGAGGGCAAGGTTGAGATGTTGGGCGGGATCAGACCGAGCGCCTCATGCGGATTGCTGGTGTTCGCGGGGTGCGCAAGTCGAAACGGATATTTACAACGAAGTCCGATCCCGCTCTGCAGAGGCCGACGGACCTCGTCAATCGCCGGTTCACCGCTGACGGTCCTCGCCGACTCTGGGTCGCCGCCTCTGGGTCGCTGACTCTGGGTCGCCGACGTGACCTATGTCGCGACGTGGTTCGGGTTCGCTTACCTCGCGTTCGCCACTGACGTCTACTCGCGTCGCATCGTCGGATGGAACGTTGCAGCAACTCTGAAGGCAGAGATCCTGCCGATGCAGGCGCTCGATTTGGCCGCGTGGGACGCCGACGACGATCTGACTGGTCTGACGCATCATTCGGACCACGGCTCGAACCTGGCAACTATATGGCGATGGTCTATACCGACCGGATTGTCGAACTCGGTGCGATTCCATCCACAGGAACGGTAGGTGACAGTTTCGATAACGCGATGGCGGAGGCAGTGAACAACCTCTACAAGACTGAACTGATCCGTCGGCGAGGCCCCTTGCGGACCGTTGAGCAGGTCGAGCTCGCGACTGTCGAATACGTGTGGTGGTGGAACAACCAGCGCCTGCACGGGGAGCTCGACATGCGCACCCCATGTGAAGTCGAAACGGCGTACTACGCTGGCCTCGAATCAGCCCAACCAGCACCCGCCGGACAAGTCTCACCACAGGAACGAAGGTCAAACCGATTCAATCACTCGCCCTACACCGTGTTTGACAAAACAGTCTTAGTACCAGCCGATTTCGACCAGAATGTGAGTTACCAAGCCATGGCCAAGATGGCCTCACGGGAATACTCCCGTGAGGAGTGCATCTCGGCAAGGTGCTTCTGAGTGAGTGCAACCAGTTGATCCTCGTCGCTGCCGACAAGAACCTCACCACACGGACAATTGAGATGCGTCTTCATTGGTTCTCCTCGTACTACAGGATCGGTTCACAACTCGAGAACAAGTCGCGAGGACTTGGAACGGCCCACACAGATCAGCATGGTCCCCTCCTCGTCATGTTCCTCGTCTGACATCAGGGTTCCCCGATGATCGGGCTCCCCTTCGAGCACAACGGACTCGCAACTCCCGCAATAGCCCTCGGTACAGGAAAAGGGGATGTCAGCTCGAACATCTTGAATGACTTCGAGGAGGCTCTTGTCCTTGGGGACCTGGAGAGTCACTCCGGAGGAACGGAGTTCGACTTCGAACGCCGTGTCACTGTCGGTGGCTACGTCAGGCCCGCCTGCCGGAGCTTCGAAACGCTCGAAGTGAAGACGTTCGGACACCCCGGCTTCTGCGCACGCCGTGGTCAATGCTTCGAGCAATGGACCAGGACCACAGCAGTAGACGCTCGCGTCCGTCGAGAGATTCTCGACGATCGACGAGATATCCAGCAATCCGTCTTCATTCTGAGGGACGATGCTGACATTCTCACCACCGAGTGCCACGAGTTCGTCGACGAACGCCATGTGTGCGAGATCGCGACCACCGTAGTGGAGATGCCATTTCGCACCACGAATCCTCACCTCGTCGACCATCGCCTTGATCGGAGTGATCCCGATTCCACCGGCAATCAGCACGAACTCCGATGACTCCGCCAGTTTGAAATGGTTACGCGGCTTCGAGGAACTGAACTCCGACCCTTCTCGGAGCTCACGGAAGACCTCTTCCGATCCTCCACGCCCGTTAGGTTCACGCAACACGCAAATAGAATACGTGTGCAGGTCGTCCCGATCACCGCAGAGGGAGTATTGCCGTGTCAGCCCCGATGGGAGACGAATGTCCAGGTGAGCGCCAGGTTCCCATGCCGGTAACGCCTCACCGAGAGTGCTCTCCAATTCCAGTAAGAGCGCTTCCGTCGCGATTTCAGCTCTACGCCGCACGCGAAGCGTAATTTGATCCTTGTTCTGTGACATCTCTGATTCCTTGTCCTTCACCGTTGGTCCAGGTGCTCAACTGTGAAAGCTCGTCGTCGCGCCCTACTCGCTGATCTACACCTCGGTGACAGCCGGTTGAGTCCTCCTAGAGCGGCATCACGACGTCGTAACGGACGTAGCGCACGCCGCCCTCCATGGTTGTCTCAACTTGCTGCACTACATCGGGATCAGGTCGTATGCCGTGCTCGAGTTGCAGTCGCAGCATCTTGGCCAAAAGACCTTGAGCGTCGTTCTCGCCCTGCTCCCAGATCAGGATCGGGCGGCCGAGGCACATGTGCGGGCCACCACCGAAGGCCATCCCGAAACCGGTGACCTTGTCGACGAGCGGTTGACGGCGAGGGTTGTACTCGTCGACGGCATCACCGAAGACAAGCTCGTCACGGTCTGCCCTGCCGACCCACGCCTTCACCCACTGGCCGGCACGAAACTGTTGCCCATTGCCTAGCGAGGCATCCTCCTTCGCCTTCCGAACCAAGTACGGGCGCGTCACCCGGTGCAGCCGAAGCGTCTCGGACATGCACTTGTTCAGGAACGCTCGGTCCCGGATCTTCTCCCGGTCCTCTGGATGTGTCTCGAGCCACGGCAGAACGTCGTCGAGTCCGTAGACAGAAAAAATCACCGGGTTGTTGACTGCGGCAGCCAGGAGTTCGGTCATCTCGCGAAAGATCACCGAGTCGTCGATGTCGTCCAGGTCGTCCTGGACCGCGATCATGCTGGTGATCAGGTCTCCCGGCAGCGCAGTCTTCTTGGCGGCGTCGTCACCGGCCTCACGCACCAGTTCGAGTCGACGCCGAAAACTTGGCAGGTAGGCTTCTTCACGGATCTGAGCCATCGCCTCACGCGCCCGGTCCCGGGCTTGGTCGCGCTGTGCGGGCGGAACGTAGTCGAGAACGATTCCGCCGACCAGGTGACCGGAGACCGCACGGAATCGCTCGATCTCCTCCTCGGTCTCGATCTGGTCGATTCCGATCATCTGGGCCATCAGTCGCCAGTAAACTCGTGAGGAGAAGTCGAAGAGATTGAACCGAATCTCGGTGGCGCCCGGCAACGCCTTTTCTTTCTCCAGTCGCAAGTAGTATCCGAAGATCTCGTCGAACGCCGTTCCCTCTGCCCCCCAAGGCATCTTCGGACTGAGCATCCGCGCCATCGCCTTGCGCCGGTTGAGATGGGCACGGCCGTCGATTGCGATCAGCGATCCCTCGACGAACTCCAGGGAGTCCTCATAGGAGCCTTCCATGCCGAAGGAGCGACTCCGGAGCATCTCCTCGACGTCTCGGTAGCTACTCAGATCGACACCCGAGTCGCGGTCGAAACCGATCGGCGGGTGACCCGCGGGAAGCTCCGTCGCCTGGTTCGTCATGTCGATCAACCTCATTCGTGAGTCACGGTCGCTGTCACAGCGGAATACGGTAGGAAGCAAACCGCTCCCACCCTCCATACCCAATACTCACCGTAGCCTCGTCATCTCATACTGTCAACGCTAATGTTGACTATTTCGCACCACGTTCCAAATCGCACGACCTACAAACTCATGTATGCGCGCACGCCGCGTATGGCAATTTCATCAACATAACTGTTGCAAAAAATTCGGAGAATAACTCACCTTAGACGCTGGGGCCGGTCCGCGTGAGCCTACCGTGATGGCCGAATGTTCGTGACGCACTGCGGTTCGCCGAGGGACCACCCCCGGTCAAACCTGCTCGGAATCAGCAGCGACGCTCGGTGCGTCGATTCAGCCACGATGGTAATCCGCAGTCCATCGTGAGATACCGGGGATCACTGGTCACGCAGATTTTGCGGCCATCGAGTGATGGCGATATCGCTGCCGCGCTATCACCACTCGCCTTCACTACGATTGCAAAATTGAATCGGCAAACCACGGCGAACGGTAGCCCTTCATGCCTAAGCAGAGGGTGCGGCCGCATTTCGGTAGTACGAATTCGACAGCGAGGGCAAGTATTGAGAATGACTGCATGACGCTACTCCATCTGCGAATCGATGGATGTAGTGTCAGCTATGGAATCATTGCCTTGATCCCGCGAGTAGAGCATTCCAACCATGGCACCGCCCTGCTGCTGAAGAACAACCAGTATGATTTAGGCACAACCGATCTCACCGGCAGCAGCGTTCTAATTCACCGCGCAACAGAAGCAATAGAGGCGGCTCCCGGAAGTGTCTCGGTACATGTTCTTTCGAACGCCGTTTTCGGGATACCTGTCAGCCGGTGAGTTCCCCGCAGTTAGTCCTTCGAACCCGCGAGGAATGCCTCCCTGGTTGCTTCCAAAGCACTCAGATGCTCATTGACGTCGGTCTTACGCTTGGGCCGCTCCGAAGAACCAGGAACCGGCACCGCCGCAGTCCGAATATTAAGATGCGTTGCGCCCTGGTCACGCCATGCGGCGATATCCGATACCAACTCCTCGCCGCTCCGATTTCCTTGCTGCACGGTCCCAATCAGGGTCATCTGATCGCGCCTGCCGAGCTCGTCGACCCTCTCCCAAAAGCGGGCACATCGATCCATCGAGTTCTGGGCGCTCTGCGTCAGGAACCAGCCGTCGCCGTGAGTCGCCGCACGCTCGAGAGCAGGAACGGAGTCGCCTCCAATGATCAACGGAATCGGCCGCTGCACCGGCATCGGGCAAAGTCCGACCGCCTTGAGGTGATCGAATTCGCCGGTGAAGAACACCGATTCCTCGGTCCAAAGTCGGCGTAAAACCTCGATCTGCTCATCGAATCGGCGTCCACGAGTCTTGTAATCGGCACCCAGGACGGCGTACTCCGCATCGTTCCAGCCGACACCTACGCCCAGCCGGATACGTCCACCACTGAGAACGTCGGCAATTGCCGCTTGCTTCGCGATGAGCGCGGTCGGTCGCTGCGGTGCCACCAGGACACCACTGGTCAGCATGATCCGACTGGTGGCGGCCGCCAGGAATCCCATCACCACGAACGGCTCGAAAAACGGATTGGTGTGCTCGTAGATCGGCCTTCCCTTCTTCATGGTCGTGGGATTCAGTGGCTTCCAGTCAGGACGCTGATCAGCGTTGATTCCGACAACGTGCTCGGGGATGAAGAGCTCGTCATAGTCGATCGACTCTAGTCCGTTCGCCCAGTCCCGCAGCACCGCAGGATCGGTGCCGAGGTCCTGGGTCGGATAAGTCGCTCCGAACTTGATGCTCATGTCATCACCCCAACGTGATCTTGGCGTCGGGGGACGGGAAACGCACCAGCAGTAGCTCGCCGCCTTCGACACCTGCCAGTTCGAGCTCCTCACCGGGTGCGATCCAAACACCGGTGAGCGGACCGAAGGTCTCTTCACCCCGCGAGTACGAACCCTTGGTGGTGAACAGTAGTGTCGGACGTCGGTCCGGCTGGAGCGAAAGAACGCCGTCGGCCGACCAGGTCAGAAGCTCTGCCTCGGTGTCGTTCTCGGTGAAGCAGCCCAGACGTCGCTGATGGATGGAGTCCAGTTCGTCGGTAACACCGAACGCCGACGGGGTCATCACGACCGGCTGCCGATAGCGTGAAGTCTGGGGCACGTAGGGACGTTTGAAGACCTGCTCCCAGATCGCGTTCAGTGGGTCCTTGTTGTACGGCGTTCCGGCAGTGTCTACGCCGTGGTAGATGCCGTCCTTGAACTCGCCGGCCGCCTCAAGTTCTGCGACGGCCTTGTCGTTTGCTTCTTTGGTGACGAAGTTGTCACCCCACTGGGCGATAAGGATGATCGCATCGGCGCACTTCTGCGGACCGTAATAGGCGTTCGCCGGGAAGTACCCTACGTCGCCTTCGTTCAACACGGTGAACCCGAGGTCCATAGATCCGCGGACCGCGAAGCGGAGCTGCTCGAAGTCGTGGCGGTGCCGGATCGAGGTATAGGCGCGGTCTCCTTCGGAGAACAGCTCGATCCGCACGTCGTAGGCGACGCCGTCAGTCTGCTCCGCCGCGCGAATGACCTTCCGATAGATGTCTCCACCGCGGGTGTTCGGTACGATGAGATCCCAGGTGAGCTTGTCAGTCTCGATAATCTCCATTGATGTATACCTCTCTGCAAGAACGGAATCGGTCAGCCGTGGATGAGGGGACGATGCAAATCACCACGGAACTGCGGCTCAACCTCCGGCGCCGTCAACACCTCATCCAAATCCAACCCCGACCGCTCCACCACCGGCCCCAACGCCGCCACATCAAACCCGTACAACTGCGCAGCATTCCCATACAACATCCGCTCAGCCTCCGCAGGCGCCACACCCTCAGCACCAAACGTCGCCTGCAAATAACGCAACGTCCCATGACGCCACGCACCCTCACTATGCGGAAAATCAATACCAATCATCATCTTGTCCACACCAATCTCCCCACGCGCACCAATCTCCGCACGAGAAAAAATCGACGAACCCAAAAACCCCTGACGCGCCCAATACTCACTCGGACGCATCTTCACCACATCCCGAATATCCCGCTTCAACTCAGAATTCGTCCACGAATGATCCATCCGCGCCAACGCACCCAACACCCAATCCGAATGCGTCTCCGTGAACACCACCTTCAAACCAGGAAAACGCTCCAACACCCCACCAAAAATCAACGACGGCAACAAACCACGAATCCCCGTGAACACATCAGAACCAACCAACGCACGACCAGACGTCGCCGTCGGCGCACCCACATACGTCGGAATACTATTCGCAATCGCCACATGAAAATTCGCGACCAGACCCAACTCCTCCATCACCGCCCACACCGGATCGTACTCAGCCTGATAAATCCGAGCCGTATCCTCCACCGCCGGAATCGCCACCCCACCACAACCCAACCGCGCCGCAGCCCGAATCTCCTCCACCGCAGCACCCAAATCATGAAAACTCACCGCAGCCATACCAATCCACCGCTCCGGAGCCACCGAACGAAAATCAGCCAACCACCGGTTATACGCCCGAAAACCCGCAGACAACTGCTCCACACTCGCCGGAGCCAACCCCATCGCCATCGCCCGCGTCGGCGAACTCATCATGAACGGCGTCGCGAACTCCTGAAACAACACCTCCGCCGAAATCCCCTCACGATCCAACTCCACAATCCGCCGCTCCGGATCCCACATCGAATCCAAACGACCAGGCTCGGCAACCTTCTCCAACCACTCAGCCGCCGCCTCCGGATCCAACCGAGCATTCACATTCTCGGCATCAACGGTCACCACACCATACTTCTCGTACTGCACCAAGAACTCGTCAAAATCCGCACGAAACTCAACATCCAAATACGGACGATAATCAGCCATCCGAGCAGCCACATGACCATCAGACGAAATCACCGGAACACGACTCACAGCAACCAACTCCCAAACAAGCGACGGACCACCTGAAACGTTCGGCGGGGACGACCCAGGGCCGCCACCTGCGGCCAGGCTAACTCACGTCGTCATCTTCGTCAACGATAACGTTGATTATATTCTCACGGTCGAACCGAGCCACGCAAAGTATTCAGCCCACGAAATGTGCCGTCCCCAGTGCAGAGAGCCTCCCACTGAGATAGCCCGCCCCGGTCACTCGACGCCGCGCGCGAATCAGTCCCCGAAGCCCACTCGACTCGCACTCCATACAACATGAACGTTGAACATTTGCGTGGCTCCTGTAATACTCAGGCATCCTGAAGATCTCGAACCTCGAGGCTTCGCAGAACCGAACCGGGCGACCGCACGCTGTGACAGGCATAGATGCCGCACGGCGCGACCCTCGGAGCTCGTACGCACCGAAAGGAGATACTAATGAGCAGGCTCACCGCCCAAACCCGAGCGACTGCCACCGGCTCAACAGGCCAGGCCTCACCCTGCCGGTCTTCGGTCCCCGCGTGGCGTCAGGACGTCACCTCGGAAGAGGTCCCCGCCGGCTTGATCGCCCGCCTCACCTCCAAGTTGTCGGAAGCGTTTACCGAGGCAGGCATCGGCCCGGTTCACGTCTCCCACTCCGGGACTAAGGTTTTGGTGGAATTCCCCGAGTCCGACTTCCTGTTAGTCGTACACCGGGGAGATATCACCGGATTGTTTGACACCACTGTGATTGCCTGTGTGCGCGCCCCCGCCCCCGATCTCTCGACCTGGTGGTCGCAGTGGAAGCTCGAAGGTGACATGTCCTCGATCGCCGAACTGCACTTCAGCGAGCTCGTTCTGAACCGCCGCAAGTTGTTGGACATGCTCGAGGAGCACCAGCGTGAAAACGGTGAGACCATCGTCTGACTCCCGTAGACGGCTGGACACTCATCCCTGTCGCGCAACCCTCAGTTGGCTTTCGTCGGCCAACTTGTTGATCAACTCGGCAGCCTCACCTAGCAGACGGATCTGCGCCGGATCTGCAGAGACAGCGATCGCCTGCGCCAGCCAGCTCTCGCGTACGGTCCTCAGATCCCGTGCCACTTTACGACCATGTGCAGTCGGTGTGATCTGCATTCGCCTGCGATCGTTGACATCCTGGGCCGATTCCACCAAACCTGCCTTGGTCAACACCCGCACGGTGTCGGTCATCGACTGCGGGCGGACGTGTTCAGCCGCAGCCAGTTCGGTCACGGTGCTGCTGCCCTCCTCGATGATCCTGGTCAGCGTCAGCAGCTGCGTCCACGACCATCCACCAGCCAGATCGGCGGACTCACGCCGCAGACGCGCGCGCAGCCGGACCATGGACCCGGCCAAGGCAGAGGCAACCTCGGCCGACTCAGAGTTCTTCGAGCTCGCACCACCGTCAATCCACATCTCAACCCCTTGCAGGCTCGTGCATCGCATTTACGACTACACCGCCAACCAACCGTCTGGCGAGCGCCAGATAGGCACTGCCGCTTGACTCGAAAACCACTTTCACGGACAACCTTAATGAGTCCGGAGACAACCTTAGCGATATCGCAGTTGTCGTCCCAACCATCAGTCGAAAGGACTCCGATGGACATCGACCTCGCACTTGCTCTCATACGCTTCACACTCGGCGCGACGCTCATCGCCCATGGCCTCAACAAAGCCATAGGCCCCGGCGGGTTCACCGGCACGACAAAATGGTTCGAGACACTAGGCCTCCAACCTGCTTGGATGCATGCACGACTTGCAGCGTTTACCGAGATTGGAAGCCGGGGCACTCCTCGCTGCCGGCCTCTTCACCAGTGTCGCAGCAATGGCATTCGTCGCTTTGATGACCGTAGCTGCGCTGACCGACCACCGAGGAAAGGGGTTCTTCGTCTTCAAGGGCGGATGGGAGTACACCGCCGTGGTAGGCGTCACCGCACTGGCCCTCGCCTTCAGCGGCCCCGGTGACTGGTCACTCGATGCAGTATTCGGCCTCGATGTCGCCGGTATTGGAATCGGTCTGCTATCCGGGGCAATCGGTGTCGGCGCGGGTTTAATCCTGATCTCCGTCTGCCGGCTGCCAAGCAAGGCACCTAGCGGCAAGTGATCAGGAAATTGTCAAACAATTTGGTGTGCAGAAGTTTTCGATCACGAAGACCCCAGAAAAACACCCCTGGGCGGCCATGGATCGGGCTTCACGCCTGGAAACGGTTGACCCGACCGGTACAGCACGAGAGCTGCGGGATACGTCGGTGGTCGAGCAACACACGGTGGCATATCTACCACACGAAGTCCGGAATCCTTTGCGCGCCGACGGAACCTACCAATCATCTCGGGTCGGTCGGTTTCGACTACAGGCCGACCCTTGGAGCCTGTGGGATCTTCACCGATCTACGTTCTTCCAACCGGGTATTGTGTAGGCTTCGAGGCGAAGCAGCTTTGTTGCTCTGATCATCTTCTGGCGCAATGATTCGCGCCCCAATCGCAACATTGTGGTCCATCCGAGAACTGCGGTCTCGATAGGGTACTCGCAAGTTAGGAAAGAACTGTGGCTTATGTGATTACGCAGGCGTGCTGCAATGATGCTTCATGCGCGGACGTGTGTCCTGTCAACTGTATTCGTCCGACGCCGGACGAGCCTGAATTCGCGACGACGGAGATGCTCTACATCGATCCACAGACGTGCATCGACTGTAGTGCGTGCGTGGACGAGTGCCCGGTCGACGCGATCTTCGCCGACTTCGAACTCAGTGAGGCCCAAGCGATCTATTCCGAGATCAATGCCGACTACTTCGAGAAGCATCCGATCGGCCCGGCCTTGCCTCAACCAGACCAGCCACGCCCCCCCAGCGCCGACCTAGGCACGCTGAGGGTGGCTATCGTCGGCTCCGGTCCGGCAGCGTGTTACGCCGCGATCGAGCTCAGCGCACGCCCGCGCGTCGAGATCGACATGTTCGACCGTCTTCCCACACCGTACGGACTGGTCCGTGCGGGCGTCGCACCCGACCACCCCGGTACGAAGGGTGTCATCGACGTGTTTCGTTCAGTGCTTAACAAGCGGTCGGTTCAGTGTCACTTCAACGTTGAGGTTGGCAACCACGTCACCCACGAAGAACTGCTGCAACATCACCATGCCGTCATATATGCGGTCGGTGCAGCCAGTGACCGCCGTCTCGAAGTACCCGGTGAAGACTTGGCCGGATCACACGCTGCGACCGAGTTCGTCGCCTGGTACAATGGTCACCCGGACTACGCGAGCCGCACATTCGACCTGTCCGGTGTGCGCGCGGTGATCATCGGAAACGGCAACGTCGCGCTCGATGTAGCGCGGATCCTCGTCACCGACCCGAACGAGCTTGCGACGACCGATATCGCCGAACATGCTCTCGAAGCGCTGCGGCACAGCAACGTACGCGAGGTCGTCCTCGTCGGACGTCGCGGCCCGGCGCAGGCGGCATACACAAACCCCGAGTTGATCGCACTTGGGCAGATGGCTGACGTGGATATCGTGGTGGATCCTGACGAAGTCGTTCTCGATTCGGTCAGCCGCCGGTGGATCGACGGTCCGGACTCGGAGCACTCCGAGAAACTCAAGGTTCGCCAGGTCGAGGAGTTCGCCAAGCGCACGGCCACCAACGGCCGCAAACGAATCGTGCTGCGTTACCTCGCGTCGCCCGAACAGATTCTCGGAATCGACCACGTCGAAGGCATCCGACTGGTGCGCAACGAACTCGTTGCCGACGAGGCAGGCACGCTGTCAGCCCGACCAAGCGATCACACAGAGACACTCGACACCGGCCTGGTACTCCGTTCGATCGGCTACAAAGGTCTGCCGGTGCCGGACCTGCCGTTCGACGAACGTAGTGGCGTCGTGGTCAATGAGAACGGCCGGGTAGTTGATCCGGAAATCGGCTCCCCGATCCCCGGTGTCTACGTTGCAGGCTGGATCAAACGCGGGCCCACAGGTGTCATCGGCACCAACAAACATTGCTCGGCGGCCACAGTAGACCTCCTGTTCTCAGATTTCACGAGTGGCGTACTCACGCAACCGAGCAGCGACCCGGAACATTTCGCGGAACTGATCGGTCGGCGGCAGCCGGACGCGATCGACTTCCGCGGCTGGCAGCGCATCGACAAACAGGAGCGGCTTCTCGGCGACGAGAGCGGGAGGCCACGGACCAAGATCGTCGATCTCTCGGCAATGCTCGACGCGGCTTGGGGCGAAGCAAACTGAAACCCGGGTGCAAAGCCTCGAGTAATACATTGGTACAACCACACTTCGTGGTTGTCGTGCACCGCACATGTCTACCGGTGATTTCAGTCGGCCAACCTGATACCGACGGCCTTCAGGAAGCAGCCGGCGCGGCGGGTTAACCTTAGATGACCCACTTAATTTCACGGAATCTGTTTAATCACATAACCTTTCCGTGCAGCAACAAAGTGCGAGATCGACTACACCCGTCGGCAATACAGACTGTTCGGCCACTGACTTCGACCCCGGGATCGAAGTCAGATAGGGTCCGAGCCTCGATCTGCCCAGATTCCTCGAACATGACCGATGTGTCGACGCATGAGGGCTTCCGCACCCATCGCGTCGCCTGCCTCGACGAGATCGAGGATCTCTGCATGCTCGTGTGACGACGGGATGAGTTCGCCGCGCTCTGCGAGGGTCTTGAGTCCGTAGATACGCGATCGAGCGCGAAGTGATCGAACCGTGTCGACAAGTTGAGCGTTACCCCCGAGAGCCAGCAACCCGGAATGGAATTCCATGTCGATGGTGACGTGCGCGAGCAGGTCGTGCTCGACTGCCGCCTTCTCGATACCCAAGGCAAGTGGGCGCAGGGCCTCGATGTCGGCGACCGCAACGCCTAGTTCGGCGATCCGGCGAACAGTGGGAACCTCGATCAGCAGACGCAACGCGGTGAGGTTGTCCAACTCTTCCTCGGACGGCTCTTTGACGCGGAAGCCCTTGTTTCGAACGGCCTCGACCAAGCCTTCTTTTGCGAGATCGATCATCGCCTCCCGCACCGGGGTCGCGGACACTCCGAATTGTTCGGCGAGTACCGGGGCGGAATATACCTCGTTTGGGCGTAGCGCACCGGAAATTACTGCACCGCGCAGGGTTTCGATGATTTCCTCACGCATATTCCGTCGCGGAAGGAATGCCGCCAGTACGGGAGCCACGTGGCCACTCGCGGACATCGGATTCCTCCTGCATCGTTCAACCAGCGGACGGAACAACACAGACCAAATCCCGGGCCTGTCCTGCTCGACTTGCATGTCGATGGTAGCAGGGCGATACCATGTTACATGGCATCGATCCTCGATCGACATGTCACATCGCTTGGATCTCCGCTGCCAACTATTGGCGTGCTGCGAGGTTCCGAAAGGCACGACGCCGACGCCGGGCCGCCTCGTAACGCAGATGCGCGACGTCGCCTTCCAGAGCTATCGGCGGGACGGCACTGGGGCGACCGTCCTCGTCGACGGCGACCATGGTGAAGTACGAACTGTTGGTGTGGCGGCTATGCCCGGTGCCGATGTCCTCGGTGTCGACTCGAATACCGATCTCCATCGAGGTTCGACCGGTGTAGTTCACGGACGCCGAAAACGTGACCAGTTCGCCGACATGAATGGGTTCGCGGAAGACGACGCGGTCGACCGAGATCGTGACTACGTAGGACCGCGCATATTTGCTCGCGCAGGCATAGGCTACCTGGTCGAGTAGCTTGAGAAGTGCTCCGCCGTGGACATTTCCGGAGAAGTTACTCATGTCGGGTGTCATGAGAACGGACATGTAGAGTGAGCGCGGCCCTGCCTCGACTGCTACCACCGGTCACACCTGGTGATCGCGGCGCGACTCTGCATTCTCGCTGCGCTCGTCGCGAGAACGTGCCAACGCTTCTTCCGACCTCAATACGTCGAGAATTTCTTCAGTCGCGAATCCGCTGCGAGTTGCCCAGACTGCGCTGGCCAATCCGGCAGCGAAGACCATCAACGCCGTCCAAAGGTCGCCGAAGACCTTCTCGTGACCGTTGGTCGTGTCGGTAATGTAGGAGGCAACCATCGCAACGAGTAGCGATACCGGCAACCAGACAGATGCCGCTACCTGCTTCCGACCGTCGGCATTACTTGCCACCCACAGAACAGCCAGTGTTGCGAACACAACGGCCACGAACAACCCGATGAAGGTCCAATCGTCGAGACTGTCGGCCCGTTTGGTGGTGCCCACCGTGAGAATCCACCCCCCGGCCCACGCGAGTACAACCCAGACAGCGGTGAAGGTGATCGCGATCGTGTAGCCGGCGGCATGACCGAACCAGCCAAGTCGGGGACCTATGTAGGCAGCCGAGATCGGCAGCGCAAAAAAGAAAATGGTGAGTAGGTTCGTCAACGTCCACCAACCGGCGAAGTAGATGACCAGCAACGATGCTGCATGCGCGAATCCGCAGACGAATCCTGCTGCAGGTAGCCGGATAGGACGGGTGAGTTCAGGTGCGGTCCGCCGCAATACCATGACCAGGGGGCTACCCATCAGGTAGCTGACGATGAGCGCAGTGGAAACCAGTCCCACCATCTGATACCAACTCGGAGCGGGAAAGAGAAAAAGCAGACTGACGACGGCACACAAGGTCATCGCCACCCACGGCACTCCGAAGCGGTTGAGCCGCTGAAAGATGGTCGGTAGTGAGCCGTTGACGGAGTTCGCGTAGGTGGTACGACCCGAGATTCCGGCGAAGGTCAACCCGGTGACGGCAGGCGCGGCGACAGCATCCATCAACAAGATCGTGCCAAACCAGGCGAATCCCGCCACTGCCAGCGCATCGACCAGCGGTGAAGCCGCCCAGTTGCTTTCGCTCAGACCTGCCCAGTCTCCGGGTGCCAGACCCAGACTGGACCAGTCCATCACCCCGAGGAATCCAATTTGCAGCGTCAGGTAGATGACTAGCGGGATGATCAGGCCCCCGACGACAATCGCGATCGGCAAGTGCTTGCGCGGGTTCTCGGATTCACCGCCGAAATCGGCAATGACTCGGATCGCGTTGAAAGCGAAGACAACTCCGCCTGCAGTCATTGCATGAAAGATCGCAGAGGTACCGAGAGGTGCGAATCCACCGTACTGCGTGACGTTTTCCGACTTGAATGCAGTGAACAACAAGATCGCAACCGCAATCGGGATGACGATCTTCCACAATGACAGCCAAGCACTGGTCTTCGCGAGAACCTTGACCCCGAAAACGTTGAGGACGAAGAACAACGCGATCAACCCTGCCGCCCCGACGATACCGTTCGGCCAGGTCAACATCGTGACCCCGTCAACGACGTGCAGTAAGTGCAGATTCGGAAATTGCCCACCGAGATAGGTCAGTGCGGCCAGCGCTTCGATCGGCGGCAACGTGATACACGCGATCATGTAGCCCCACCCGTTCATCCAACTCAGCAGGGATCCGTGGGTGAACTGGGGACCGCGCACACTGATGCCGGTACGGGGCAGCGCGGTCGAGGCCTCGAGCCATGGGATTGCCATGATTGTGAAGACGATTCCACCGAATATCCAGGTGACAATCGCGGCCGGCCCTGCCAACCCCGCCGTGGCAAGAGGAGCGAGCAGCCACGAGGCGCCGATCTGGACTGTGACCGCAATCGCGATGAGTTGCCACAGTCCGATCTTGCGTTGCAGGTGAGAGTCGGACTGCTCGAACTCTCCGAACGCAATATCGGGAGGGGTGTGTGATGAAGTCATGGTGTTTCCTACTCGTGTGTCGCGCTGTACCTGTGATGTCGACGGCTTCTACGGATTGACCCGTGCTCTCGTTGTACAACGACGCGTCCACATCTGTTGCGCCGCAATTGGAAACGAGTCGGAGACGTATCCTTACCGGTACCTCACAGTACAATGTCACAGGTCACATTGCCTAGACTATTCGGTGAGAAGAAATTTCTCACCGTGAGAAACTGCAGATTCCCCGGAAACGGCCGACGCGACCTCTCGATTTTCGGGGTCCGCCATTTTCATCTCGTCGGCATCGTCCGCTCAACATCGCGGCTCCCCGAATGCGGCCCGCGGCGGACCGAGAAAAGCAGACCCTCTTCGTATTTCGCAATGAGGGCCTGGCTCTTCGGTTGAACGACGAATGCTCAGTCCGCGACGCGCAGTACTCCGTCGATCCGGCGCGGGATCTGAGTGCAGTTGTCGCGCAGCTCTTCCGGGAGAACAGATTCAGGTGCGTCCTGAAAAGTGATCGGCCGCAGGAAACGCCGGATAGCGGTTGCCCCGACCGAGGTGTGGATCGAATTGGTCGAGGGCCAGGGCCCGCCATGTGTCTGCGCCCAGGACACTGCGACGCCGGTCGGGAATCCGTTGTAGATCACCCGCCCCGCCCGGGGTTCGACGACGGCGGTCAACTCCCGAGTGAGATCCGATTCCTCGGGTCCTGTGTGCAACGTCGCGGTCAACGAGTGCGACAGGGTGTCGAGCGCTCGTGTCACACTCGTCGTTGTCGAGTCGGCGCTGAACCGCACCACAACCGTGACGGGCCCGAAGATCTCGTCGATCACACCATCGCCGAGAGCCTCTACAGTGGTTTCGAACAGCTTTGCCGCAACACTGAACCCCTCCCCGGCAGGCCGGCCCGTACCGACCTGCCGGATTTCCCGGCTCCGCCCGACAGCGACGGTGTCTTCGGAGTACGTGGTGTAGATCCGCTCGTTGAGCAGAGTTTGCGCTGGGACGCCCGCAACTGCGGAGCGGGCTGCCTCGACGAGCCGATCACCGTCCGCTCCGGCCGGCACCAGTACCAGTCCAGGCTTTGTGCACAACTGTCCCGATCCGGTAGTGATAGACGCGATGAGACCGCGCCCGATGTCTGCACCGCGCTCGGCAGCTGCGCCGGGAGTGACGATCACCGGGTTGATACTGCTCAGCTCGCCGTAAAACGGAATTGGCTCGCTGCGGGTACCGATGACCTCGAGTAGCGCCTTTCCTCCGTTCAGCGAGCCGGTGAATCCGACTGCTTTGATCGACGCATCCGCTACGAGGTCGGCACCGGCTCTGGTACCGAAAACGATGCCGAAGGTTCCAGCGGGGGAACACACCGCAGCTGCGGCGTCGCGCAGGATCTCGAAGGAGAGCTGCGAGGTCGCAGGATGCGAACTGTGCGCCTTGACGATTATCGGAGACCCGGCGGCAATCGCCGAGGCCGTGTCGCCCCCGAGTACGGAGAACGCAAAGGGAAAGTTGCTGGCACCGAATACTGCCACCGGCCCGATCGGCACCAGCATGCGGCGCAGGTCCGGGCGCGGTCCCATCGGGGTGTCGCTCGCTGGGTCGACGGTCGCCTCGAGGTAACCGCCATCGCGAACCACGTCGGCGAAAAACCGGAACTGAAAGACCGTGCGAGTCAGTTCCCCGCCGAGCTTGGCGTCGTTGAACCCGGTCTCCTGGGAGGCGGTGCGGATCAGGTCATCGCGCCGCTCCTCCACTGCGCCTGCGAGTGCATCGAGCAGATCCGCTCGGAAGAGACGTCCAAGCCGGCGCAGATCGGTGGCAGCGGCGTCCGCGGCCGCAGTGAGTCGAGCCACCTCCTCGGTGGTCGTGACGTGTGCAACGGGCGCGAGTGCAGCCCCGGTTCGCGGATCGATGCCGGCGATGGTGGTCATGATGTCCTTTCCAAGAAGTCAGTCGGGGTCGGTATTTCAATCGAGGTCGGTACCGATCACATGGAGCGCAACGTCAGAGCGCTACGGCGTGGGTAATCGGTGATCAGGCTGACCGTGCGATCACGCAATACGAGGTGGTGCATGCTGTAGTCGCCGAAAACGGCGAGAGAGCCGTGCTGTGCGACGCCGTCGAGGGTGATCCCAGAGTCGAACCGCGGCACCCGAGCCAGCACAACATGCAGATCTTCGATAACAGGAGTGCGATTCTCCCAGAACATGTCTGGGTTGTCGTCGAGGACAAATCGCGCCAGATGCGTGGTCATCAACCTTTGCATCCGTTCCCGAAGTAAAGGTGGTACGGATACGCGCCGACGAGCCGGGTGTCCGGTAGGTCAGTTCGACGGCGGTCACGTGGCCGTGATCGCTGAGCGCGAGGTTGGCGGTCATGAATTCTCCGGAGAACGGATGGGAACGGGCTCAGCTATGGGCAACGGCCGAAACCGCTTCTGCAACGACGACGTCTTCCCAGGACATACCGGAACTCTTGAACAGCACAGCCTGGTCTGCTCGCAGAAGTCGATCACCGCGCACAACGTCTTTCATCGGTATCAAGTCGGCGGCAACCAAGTCTGATTCGGCTATGGCCATGACGACGTCACCGCCCTCACGCAGCGCCGTGCCGACATCCTCGACGATCACCTGTGCGCGAGCGCAAAGCGCGGTGTCGACTTCCCGCCGATCCCGATCGTGCGACCCGACGGCGATCACGATCACATCCGATTTCGCGTCCGCGGAGTCGAAGACCGGGACCGCCGATCCGGTGGCACACACGATGACGTCCGCGCGCCGGACGGCGTCCTGAGCTTCGCACGAGCCGGCCGTCACCACGCGGGCATCGTGACCGGGAAGTCCTTCGACACTCCGAAGATTCCGCACGACATAGGTGACAGATGCGATAGTTCGGGTTCCGCTGACCACTCCGGCGATGGTGTCGACATGCCCGGTTCCCTGGGGGCCGGCGCCGAACACTGCCACCCGCAACGGCGTTCGGGAACGCAACAGCGCCGGTTTGACCGCAGCGACGGATACGGCAGGGGTTCGGAGTGTGGTGAGCGCAGTACCGTCGAACAGCGCTCGAGGTGTCAGAGTCTCGGCGTCGAAGAGGATGTAGACCGCCTGGATCAGGGTCAGCCCACGAGCGGGGTTTCCGGGCGCGACGGTAGCAACCTTCACGCCGGCGCTCGATCCGGACTGTGACGGCATGAGCAGGAGTTGGCCATGATCGACATCGAGGATTTGCCGCCGAAAGTCCTTGGCAGGCTCGATATCTCCACGCAGCGCATTCTCGATCGCATTCACTGCGGCGGCAGGGGTGAGTGAGTCGAACACGGTTTGTGCCGACAGGAAATCGATAGAATCGGTTGTCACCGTGATGACCTTTCGTCGGGATGTCGATTGACGGCGCACGGGCCCTCACGACGAATGCACCGCCGTGAAACGCGAATCGGCAATGGTGAGACCGGTTACATCGGCCTCACCACCACACTCGGGCCAGAGTCAGAGTTCGAATCCGGTAGGAAACGGGTCCTCTGGATCAAGCAGGTACTGCGCCGTCCCGGTGATCCATGCACGCCCCGTGATAGTGGGCGTGACAGTGGTGATATCCCCGATGGCACCTCGGTCGACGAGACGGCCGACGAACCGAGTGCCGATGAAGGACTCGTTGAGGAAGTCCGAGTTCACGTCGAGTTCGCCACGAGCGTGCAATTGCGCCATGCGAGCGCTGGTTCCGGTTCCGCACGGGGACCGGTCGAACATTCCCGGCGCTATCACCATCGCATGCCGTGAATGCATCGCGGTCGACCCGGGCGCAGCCATGTACACGTGATGGCACCCGGCGATTTCAGGGTTGGTCGGGTGCACGGGAAGGTCCTGTTCGTTGATGGCGGCGCTGATTGCCAGGCCTGCCTCCATGATCCGGCCCTTGTTGGCACGATCGAATTCGATTCCCAATGTCTCGAGTTCGACGACGGCATAGAAATTTCCGCCGTATGCAATGTCGTAGGGCACCGAACCCCACTGCCCGACGTCGACTCGTCGATCGAGGCCGAGGGCGAACGACGGAACGTTCGTCAACGTCACCTTGCCAGCAACTCCGTCCGCGACGTCGACATCGGCGACGACCAGGCCTGCCGGTGTGTCGAGGCGAATGGTGGTCACCGGTTCGTTGACCTCGACCATTCCGGTCTCGACGAGTACCGTCGCAACCCCCATGGTGCCGTGCCCGCACATGGGAAGACACCCGGAGACTTCGATGTAGAGCACGCCGTAGTCCGCGTCGGGGCGAGTCGGTGGCTGCAAGATCGCCCCGCTCATGGCCGAATGTCCCCGCGGTTCGTTCATCAACAGTTTTCGAATGTGGTCGAGGTTCTCGATGAAATACCGGCGACGGTCGAACATGGTGGCGCCGGGAATGGTCCCGACGCCACCGGTCACGACCCGAGTCGGCATGCCCTCGGTATGAGAGTCGACCGCATGAAAGACCCGGTTGCTACGCATGGGTCAGGCCAGTCCCTCTGCGACAGCTTTTTCAGTCGCCGCACGGACCAGCTTCTCCTGCTCCGCGGTGAGCGGAACACGCGGCGGGCGGCTCGGACCGCCGTAGCGACCCACGATGTCCATACTGAGCTTGATCGCCTGTACGAACTCGGTCTTGGAATCCCAACGCAGCAGCGAGTGCAACGATTTGTACAGCTCGAGTGCCGATTCGATCTTGCCTGCCGAAGCCTCTTCCCAAATCTGAACACTGGTGCGGGGCAGAGCATTCGGATAACCGGAGATCCAGCCCGGCGAACCGGCGACGGCGAACTCGAGTGCAACGTCGTCAGTTCCGCACAATACATCGAGTTCGGGAGCGGATTCGGTGATCTCGTAGTAGCGACGGACATCGCCGGAGAACTCCTTCACACCGGAGATCAGGCCCTCGGCATGCAACTCGGCGAGAAGCTCCGGGGTCAGATCGACCTTGGTGTCGAACGGGTTGTTGTATGCCACGATCGGTACACCGACCTCCGCGACGATCCGGTAGTGCTCGACCACTGCGCGGCGATCCGCACGGTATGCGTTGGGCGGCAGCAGCATCACCGCAGGAGCGCCTGCTTCGGCAGCTTGCTCGGTCCAGCGGCGCGCTTCGTCGGCACCGTACGCAGCAACACCGGGCATGATCGTGAAGCCCTTCGGTGCCGCCTCGATCGCGGTCGTGACGACGCGGGCACGCTCTTCCGGTGTGAGGTTGTGGTATTCGCCCAGCGAGCCGTTGGGCGTGGCGCCGCTACAACCGTTCTCCGCGAGCCATGCGATGTGCTCGCCGAAACCGTCGAAGTCGATCTCCAGGGTCCTTCCACCGCGGTCGTGCATCGGCAGTGCAGTGGCGACCAGCACTCCGTGCCAAGGTGCCTTCGGTGCGTTCATGTGCCCTCCAGTAGTCAAGTGTCCCGGATTCTCCCGAAACTGCGGAACTTCCGTCCCGTTCACTATGCCATGTGACATGTAAAATTGTATAGACTTGAATGAGAATGTGCTCGCCACTTCGCAAAGGTCAGTTAGGTTCAGCGGTCGCGGCCAAATCTCCCAACAACACTGGTTGACCAATGGGCCTACCGGCGACACCTCGCAGATCGGCAACAGTGACATCACGGTTACCTCGAGCTGCAACCAGGCAACTGGTGGCGTATCCACAGACCCGGCCCTGGCACATACCCATTCCTGGTCGGGCGTAGAGCTTGACCGCTCGGGAATCGACGGCGCCGAGTTCGTCGACGGCAGTGTCGACTGCCGAAGCCTCGACCTCCTCACATCGACAGACGATCGTGTTCGGCTCCAGCCAGCCGGTCCATCCGCTCGGGACGGGGAAGGTGCTGTGCATCGCCCTGGCGAAGGAATGCAACGCCGCGCGTTGACGTCGAAGACGCCGCAACGCTGTGCGATCGGCGGCGGCACCGACAACGGCGGCGGCCGCGTGCAGCCCGGCTATGCGGCCTTCGACGACCGACGCGGCAGCACCGGAGACACCGCAGGATTCGCCCGCGAGATAGATCCCGGCGACCGAACTGGATTGCGCGTCGTCCGCCACCGCGATCAAACTTCCGTCGATGTCGAGAACCGTCTCGCAGCCGAGTTGAAGTGGAATCTCGAGTTGCGGCGTGAATCCGTATCCGACCGCGACAGTGTCGCAGTCGATCCTCGACTCGGTTCCCGGGAGGACGTTCCAGTCCCGATCAAGTTTGGCAGTGGTGACACCGACGACTTCGTCGTCACCGTGCGCCGCAACGACGGCGGTGCGCGTGCGGTAGGGAATGCGGTGTCTGATCATCGTCCGCACGTACTCGGCACCTTCGCCGAGCTTGGCGGCATTGCGCCCAAGCGCCACGGGGAACCTACCGAACCCGGCCGGATGACCCGCTTCGAAAACTCCGACGACCTCGCCTCCCGCGTCGGCCAGACCGGCGGCTACGGCCAAGAGGAACGGCCCAGTCCCCGATACGACAAATCGGCGGCCCGCGAGGACTCCCTGTCCCTTGAGGAGCGCCTGAACTGCGCCCGCGGCGTATACACCCGGGAGCGTCCATCCAGGGAAAGGGAGCTGGCGGTCGTAGGCGCCGGTCGCGACGACCAGTGCCCGGCTGTCGATGACCTGTTCACCGGACGGAGTACTCGCGTGCGCGGAAAATCCGCCGCCGGTGCGTTCGACGTGCCAGACGGAGTGGAACGGCAGGTGGTCGATCAAGTCACTGTTGGTGGCCAAGTCTGCGCGCAGACTCGTGAAAGTCGACCAATCGTGGTGCAGCGCACCGGTGTCGTTGTCACGGTTACGCCAATACTGCCCGCCCGGTCGGGCACCGGCATCGACAAGGGCAATACGGGCCCCGGCTCGCGCCGCAGAAGTCGCGGCAGCCAATCCGGCCGGTCCGGCGCCGAGAACTGTCAGATCGTAGGGGGACTCAACACGAGAGGTTGCCATGACCTGCTCCTTCCTGGGTGGTGATGACGTCATCCGGGCGAACCTCGATCAGGCAAGCTCGGCGGTTCGGTTCACCGTTGACCGTAATCAGGCAGTCGAAGCAGATACCGATGCCGCAGAACACACCGCGGGGAGCATCCCCGACTCTGGTGCGACGCCACGAGCGGCGACCACCGGCGATCAGGGCCGCAGCGATACTCTGCCCCGGCTCGGCCGCAACCGGGTGATCGTCGAACTGGAACTCGAATCTCGTGGTGCTCATGCAACAGCCTCCTCGAAGCGGTCGGGGCGGAACGGGAACAGGTCCAGAGCAGGCGTGGTCTCTGAAACAATCTGAGCGACAAGCAATCCGGTGCCAGTAGCCAGTCCGATTCCGGCGCCTTCATGACCGGTGGCATGAATCAGTCCCGGAGCGCGCGGATCAGCACCGATGACCGGAAGGTGGTCGGGGCAGTACGGCCGAAACCCGAGATAGGTGCGCAGTAGCGCAACATCGGACAAGAAGGGGAAGACTCCGATCGCCTGCGCGGCCAGCTTGCGGATCACCGGAAGGGACACCGAGCGGTCGAAGCCGACCCGTTCCCTGCTTGCTCCGATCAGGACCGTACCTGCGCTGGTTCCTTCGACCACCACCGACGTCTCGAGCCCCGCATCACTGCTCGCGACGTTGGCAACATACTCGGCGGTGTAGACCTTGTGTCGGATCGCCCGCGGCAGCGGCTCGGTGACCAGGACGAATCCTTTGCGGGGCAGCACGGGGACGGGCGCACCGGCCAATTCGGCGATCGGTCCGCTCCATGTCCCTGCGGCATTGACGGTCCATGCCCCGCGTACAACGGGCATGACAGCAGAATCGGTGCGCACTCCGATGACGGCCCCACCCGGTCCGTGCAGGAAACCGACAACCGATGTACCGGAGAGGACCGTCCCACCGCGTGCGCGTACATGTTGCAGAAGCCGCGCGGTGGTCAGCATCGGCTGCACCTGGCTGTCCTGCGGGTAGAAGGCACCGCCGACGGCATCTGGCGTCACATTGGGCTCGAGGTCGAGTAACTCGTCCTGCGAGATGTCGATCGCATCGATTCCCACTCGCCGTTGCGACGCCGTCAGCGACTGCAAGCCCGTGGACGTGGAATCCGAGGTGGCCACCACGACACCACCTTTGGCCTGATACTCCAGTCTGTCGGCACCCAGACGAGCGGCCACATCGGCCCACAATCGGGATGACAACAGTGCCAGATCCAGTTCCGGACCCGGATGTTTGTCGGAGAGCAGGATGTTGCCTTCACATGCCGCCGTCGTACCGCCGCCGATGGCGCCACGCTCGATCACGGTGACCTCGAGGCCCGCCTCCGAACAGTAATACGCGCACGCCGCGCCGATCACTCCGCCGCCGATGACGACAACCCCATTGCTGTAGCCAAATTCCACCATGCCAGTAGTATGTCACATTGCATTTAGTTCGTGAATCCACAATTTTCGTATGACCGGGCAACATTGCCGGCAATACGAACAGCACAAACCTGGTTGCCTTCCGCCACCTCATCGACACTGCACTACTAGTCGTCCGCGTATCCGTGACGACTACCGACAGACCGGCCTCGGGTAGCAGCGACTCCGAACCTGCAGCTATGGGCCATCGATAGGTCTGGGCCATAGCTGTGGACCTACACGCGGCCTCCGGACTGCGCTGGGCCCGCTGGGCGAGATCCGCAGCGAACCAGATCTGCGCAATCCACCCAGTCAGCTGACCGGAATTTCACCGCCCCGCCCTGAACCCACCGACGAACACCTCGATTGTCCGTCGACAACTCTTCACTCCGACAAATTTCGGATCCACCTCGGCCCGATTCTGCTCCGCATGACAAAATCCCTGGCGGCCACAGTGACGGAACTTCCGCCCGTCTAGTCCCCGCTTCCACTACGCAATTCGTCGTATATGTTGCCGACACAGGTATTGCCATCACCTTGAATCGACTTGGCGGGACCTTTCACGAACCCAGCCTGCTCTGGCGGCCCGAACGACGATTCGATCGATCCCTTCCGAGCGATCGCTACCGCCGCCGGACGGCCGTAGATGCATGTCGACGGCCGTTCACCGGCCGAACACAATCACGTAGAAAACTCGTCATCGACCATCAGAGCATGGATAGCGTGATTCGACATTCCGGACGCACGGATATCGTTGGGCAAAGTTCGGTAAGTACCCACGAGGAGATTCCATGACCCTGACCACGACCTGTATTTCAGCCCTCGCCGCGAGCGGCCTCGTCGGCGGATATGCCGTCGCCCGCCAGAGTGGAAACCGCAAACTCGGCGGCGCCGTACTCGGAATCGTCGGATCGGTGTGCGGGACGTACTGGGCGCGCACGAGTGGACCGGCACGGACAACCGCGCTCGTCTCAACCTATGTAGGCGCGTTCGGAGCCTCACATCCCCTCGCGAAGAAGATCGGCCCCTGGCCGTCGGTCGCCGTCGTCGCCGCAGGCACCGCGATTGCATCTCAACTGATCAGCAAGTAACTCCGCTCGATCCGTCCCGGTAGATCTCGTCGACACTGCAACGGGCATCCTCGAACGGGGCGTCCAGTGCGCACAGCGGTTGCCCTGCCACCAGGACCGTGTCCGGCACGGACATCGGTCGATTCATGACGGAGTACCGGTCCCGCCCATCGAATACACACGCCGGCCATGGAGTCGGAACGTGTCAATGCCTCACCGTGACGTGAGCATTGCGCGTTCTGCATGTCCTGCACGCAATGTACGCAATGCGTGCAGAACACGCATCCCTTGTATGAACAGGAATGTCACGGATGCTCCATAATCCGCGAACCTCTGCATTGGCTTTCGGCATCATTCGTGACGAGCTTCCATCGTGTGAGGTTGCCCGAGCGGTAGGGGTGATCGGTGCACTCCTCGCTGTCGGTACAGGTCTCGGAATTGTGCTAGCCGGCCCCATTGTCTCGTTGTTGAGTTATCGTTGGCTGTTCATCATCCCGTTCGTCGTCACCGCCGTCGCCGCTATTGCCACCCAGGTTCTGGTGCCGGAATCGCCGGTGACGACACCCGGAAAGATCAACTGGCTCAATGCATCATTGCTATCTGTCTGGCTGATCGCACTACTTCTCGCTGTCAGCCAAGCCTCGTCGTGGGGGTGGTTGTCGACGACGGCGCTCGTGCTGATTGCCGTCGCAATCGTAATCGCGGTGTTGTGGGTGATTGCGGAGTCACGCTCGGACAATCCGTTGATCGACATGCAGATGATGCGCATCCGATCGGTGTGGACGGCAAACCTGGTGGCGTTGCTGCTCGGTGTGGGCATGTACGCCTCTTTCGGTTTTCTACCGCAGTTTTTACAAGCACCGACGGAATACGGATACGGTTTCGGAGCATCGGTCACCGAATCCGGCTTGACGTTATTGCCCATGACAATCGGCACTTTCGTATCCAGTATCTACACCGGCCGGTTGTCGGAACGGTACGGCTCCAAGAGTGTCCTTGCGACGGGAGTTCTGATCGCCGCCGCCGGCTTCTTCGTCGTCGCACTGATGCACGGACACCAGCGGGACATCTACGTGGCCAGCGCGATCATCGGTATCGGACTCGGGTTGGCATTTGCCGCGATGTCCACCGTCGTGGTCGCAGCTGTCCCCCTTGACCAGACCGGTGTCGCCAGCGGCATGAACGCCAACATCAGGACTATCGGAGGATCGCTGGGTGCCGCCGCGATGGCAAGCATCGTAGCGGTGGGCGCGTCCCCCTCCGGCGTGCCTCTCGAGTCCGGCTACACAAACGGATATCTGATGCTCGGCGGTATTTGCATTGTCGCAGTATTCGCTGCCCTGCTCATTCCGAAACAGCCGAACCTACCATCCCTGTGAAACCACACGTGAATAATAGATCAGCGCCTAAAATGCGTCCGAGATTCGACCCGGCGATGTCATGGACCATCACATCGAGATTCCCTGTCGGCGCTGATCGAGTCCTTGGAGCGGAAGGGTGACGTCCAAGCAGAAACCACCTTCGACGGATCTGGCGTACACGTCTCCGCCGTGCGCGTGGACGATGCCACGAACGATCGCGAGCCCGAGACCTGCGCCCGAGGCAACACCAGATGACGAGTCTGCCTGCCGAGCGGCATCTCCTCGCCATCCCACGTCGAACATGCGCCCCAGGTCTTCGGTCGACACCCCTGACCCGTGATCGAGGATGCTCAACACCAGGTGCCCGTCGTCACGCGTGGTCGCCGAGATGAGGATTTCGGATCCGTCCGGGGTGTACCGGATGCCGTTGGCAAGAAGATTTCCGATCGCCCGAGTCAATTCACGGGCGTCACCCCACAGCGTGTGCCCTGTCATACCGTTCTGGCGTATCCGGATATCACGCTGCAAGGCAACTTCCTGCACGTCGGACACCGCATCGGAGACGAGGTCGAGTAAGTCGACGATCTCGCATCGCAGACCGAACGATCCGCTCTCGATCCGTGAAAGCTCGAACAGATCGTCGACCATGTGATTGACGGTATCCACCTTGTCCCTGATCAACCGCACGTACAGGTCGGGGTCTGCGACGACACCCTCACCGAGAGCTTCTGCCATTGCCCGAATTCCAGCGAGAGGAGTGCGTAGATCGTGCGAAATCCATGCGAAGAACTGACGGCGCGCGGCATCGAGCTTGTCGATCTCGGACCGCGCGTCGGCCAATCTCTGTGACGTCTCGGACAGTTGTTCGGAGAGTTCGTTGAACTCGCGCCAACCAGGGTTTTGCGGGTCGAGCACATCGCCGTCCGCGATCTGTCGGGTGGAGCGGATCAAACTCGAAATCGACCGTTTCGCAACACGGGTGGTGATCAGCCATGCAGCACCCACACTCATCAGCGTCGAGACGGCCATCACCCAGCCGAGCACCACCAGATCATGAGCGGAGAAGAACATTTCGATCAGTACCATGATCGTCGAGCAGGCTATCGACAGCACCGCAGCCGCAACAACGACAACGAATTGAGACGCTATCGAACCATGCCTGTTGATGCGCAACACAATCCACGCCACGGCAGTGATCACCGCGGTACACGTCACCGTCGTTCCGACGATCAGCAACAAATCATGCACGGCCGGCATCAGGAATCAGCACCTGTACCGAACTGGTAACCCGCGCCCCACACTGTGACCAGGTGGCACGGAAACCGCGGATCTTCCTCGATCTTCTCGCGCAGCCGCCGGACATGCACAGTCACCGTCGACGCATCTCCAAACCCCCATCCCCACACTTCACGCAGTAATTCCTCACGGCCGACCACACGACCGGCATTGCGGATCAAGTACACGAGGAGCTCGAACTCTCGTGTGGTCAAGGAGATCTCGTCGCCTTTCGTCCATACCCGCCGACGCGTGAGATCGACTCTGAACTGATCTGCCTCGATGATCGTCTGCACTCCCCCTGCACTCCGGCGACGCAAGAGTGCCTGCGCCCGAAGCTGAAGCTCGCGCATGGAGAACGGCTTACCGAGATAGTCGTCGGCACCACGTTCGAGCCCCTCGATACGCTCGTCGACCGCGGACAGCGCAGTCAGCATCATGATCGGCACGTCCGAGTAGCTGCGCACTTCACGGCATACGTCGTCTCCACTGCGACCCGGGAGCATCCGATCGACGATCATGAGATCCGGTATTTGCGCACGAGCAGCGTTGCCTGCACTGATTCCGTCGCCGTACTCCGTCACTTCCATGCCGGCGGCACGCAGGTACTCCCCCACGACCGATCTGACCGTCGGGTCGTCCTCCACAAGCATCACACGAGGTACAGAATTCACGACTCGACAATAGCGTCGACCCGACGGTATCCCCCGATTCTTACAGTCTCGACATAGTCCATTACGGGCTTGTCATATCCGAATGCATGCCGAGCTCGCGGTGATTGAGTGGGTGGGCAAGATTTCCTCAGGAAAGGACTCCACACCGTGCGTACCAAAGTCGGCATCGCCATCGCATCACTGTCATTGACGCTCGTGCTGGGCGCATGCAGCAGCCAGAACGACACCCCGGCAGCGGGTTCGAGCACCACCGTCGCCGATACTTCGGCGGCAGCGGCAATGACCCGAGGAACATCACACGAACTCTCCGGCACCTTCGCCGGCCTGAACGACAAGAAGGTCACCGGCGTCGCGAACGTAACCGGCAACACACTCACCCTCTCCGGCTTCTCGTCGGATGAAGGACCTGACCTCCACCTCTACCTCACCAACGGCACCGACGAGGCTGCCGTATCCGTGGGAGTCGAACTCGGAAGCGTCGCTTTCGCGAACGCATCCCAGACCTTCACCCTCAACGGTGCGAACGCATCGACCTTCACCGACCTCGTCGTTCACTGCGACAAGGCCAAGGCCGTGTTCGGCGCGGCAAGCCTTTCCTGATGGGGCGCAACCGGTTCTCTGCTCTCGTCGCACCGGTGTTTGCCGGTGCGACGAGAGTCGCCCTCGGCGCACTGTGGCTGCACGAGGGCCTTGTCAAGTATCGGGCTCATTTCGGCCGTGCCGACATTCTTCTCGTCGTCGACAGCACGTCGACGAACACTCGTGTCCCAGATCTCTACAAGATCTTCACCACCGACGTCCTGGGAACAATGCCCGGACCGTTCGGAATCGTCGTTCCGGCGGTGGAAACCGGTCTGGGAATCGCACTCGTCGTCGGGGTGTTCACGCGGGCGACTGCAACAATCTCGGCACTGGCTTTGTGCACGTACTGGCTCGCCGATCAGTTGACCGGGCAGTATCCGACGATGACGGCGCTGTCCGTCCTGGTGATTCTGTGGCCGATACCGTCTTCCACATTGTCGCTGCCGACCCTGCTCGGGAGGCGGCGGAGGGCGCCATACAGCGGATCTGCGTGCAGTCGTCGACGAGCAGAATCTCGACGACACGGCTTAGAGCGATCGGGGTGGCATCGGAGGCGCCCGAACGTGCGAGGCCGGGGACCTGTAGCCGATCCTGCCGGTACGCCTCGAGAATCGGCAGCGCGCACAGAGGCAGTATCAAGCAGCCACCCCTATCCGTGCCTCCATACCTGCGGTGACGAGTGAAACGGGGCGGAGGGATTTGCAGGAACAGCATGAAGCCGATCCGGGCCTGCGCGGTGGCGCCGGTGCGGGTAACAGGTCGTCGGGCCGGGGTGATCAGCCTGATGGTGTTTCCACGCAGGCAGCAACGACGGCAGATTCGGCGCGGTATCGAGTTTTCGAATCTGCCGGATCGAAACACTGGGCATTGACCTCGCTACCAGATATACAAGTTTGGCGTTGGGGCGCAGAGGTTTTCGGTACGAACTACGCATGTTAGATTGAGCTGCGGTCATGAGTACCAGCGTCAAGCCCTGGCTTGCTGGTCGGCAACCCTCCTGCGCGGTGGGGTGCTCCAGGTGACGACCGGGCGGGATCAGAGCAGATTCCGCAAGCGCGCAGGGGTGAGGACTGGAGCCCCGGTGTGCGTCCGCACTCATCCGAAAGGTCTTTGATCGTGGTTGGTTCGCCTGATTTTCTACACCTGGCAATCGAGATAGACGGCGCGGGAAGTCATCCCGCTGCGTGGCGGGCGTGGGGACACCCGCCCGAGCAGTTGCTCTCGCCCCGCATTCTTCGATCGACCACAGCAGCCGCGGAGAAAGCCGGGATCTCACTCGTCACCTTCGCCGACACGGTGGTACCGGAAAGCGCGCCGTATCCGGTGGGCAGATTGGATGCCGGGACCCGCGCCGCGTACCTCGCCTCGACAACCGACCGAATCGGACTCGCGCCGACGGTACAGACACTGACCACCGAGCCTTTCCACGTCGCCACCCAACTCGCCGGCCTCGATCACGCGTCGAGAGGACGCGCCGCCTGGGTGGTTGGCGCGGACAACTCCGCCGACGCCAACGATGCCGTCGGTTTCGCGGCCCGGAGCACCGAAGCCGCACGAGCCGAGGTCCGAGACGTCGTGGACCTCGCCCGTCGACTGTGGGATTCGTGGGAAGACGACGCCGTCATTCGTGATGCCGCAACCGGCCGCTACCTCGACCCCGACAAAGTCCACCATGTCCGATTTTCCGGCGAGTTCTTCGACGTCGTCGGCCCGCTGATCACCCCACGACCCCCGCAGGGACAGATCGTGGTCGTGGGTGACGCGGATCTGGGTGTGTCGGATCTTCTCGACATCACGCTGGTCTCCGGCCGCGACGAGACCGCGATCGCCGAAGGCGCTGCCCGACACGACGGATTGACCTTCGCCGAGATCGAGATCGTTCTCGACGACTCCGGCCAGGCGGCACAGTCCCGCCTCACCGCACTCGACGACCACGCGACGTGGCACGACAGTGGGCGGTTCCGTTTCGTCGGTTCCGCACCGGAATTCGTCGACTTGCTACGGTCCCTGACGGGCACCGTCGACGGTGTCCGGATCCATCCCGCCGTCGCCACCACCGATCTGGGCGTTCTGTACCAGAGCGTCGTTCCCGCACTGCAGGAGCTGTCCCTACACCGTGCGCCGCAGGTCGGCGCGACCCTACGCGAGACGCTGGGGTTGCCGCGCCCTGTCAGCCGCTACGCATCGCCGTCGACCCGCTAGTCACATACCTCTGAGGAGTTCGCCATGACCACTCCGGACACCGGAGCGCCGTACGACGCCGAAGCGCAAGTTCACCTCGGTGTGTTCTATCCGGGAATCGGCCCGCAGACCGTGTGGGAGGATCCGAAAGCCGCGGACCAAGTTTCCGCCGACACCTTCGTGACGGTGGCCCAGACCCTCGAGCGGGGACTGTTCGACGCCTTCTTCCTCGGCGACGGCCAACGCGTTCGTGAGAACCGGGGCGCGGTGTTGGCCACCGACATCGCCGGCCGTCCCGACGCCATCACGCAACTGTCGGCACTGGCGGGTGTGACCGATCGAATCGGCTTGGTTGCCACCCAGAACACCACCTACAGTCTTCCCGTCGACCTGATCCGCCGGCTCGCGAGCCTGGACCTCCTGTCCGACGGCCGGGCGGGCTGGAACATCGTCACTACCGACAATGCCTGGACGGGCGAGAACTTTCGTCGCGGCGGCTGGCTTCCACACGAGCGCCGCTACGAACGAGCCACCGAACTCGTCGAACTGGCCAAACAGTACTGGGGCGCATGGTCTCTCGGCGACGTCGCATCGAGCGTCGACGCCGACTCGTGGTTGCCGGGCAGCACCGCCGATGTCACCCGAACATCCGACATCCTGCGCGCCCGCGCGACGCCCACAGTGCCCGGGAGCCGACAAGGACGCCCGGTCCTGTTCCAGGCCGGCGACTCCGACGGTGGCCGTGAACTTGCCGCCCGCCACGCCGATGTCGTGTTCTCGGCGAACACCGAATTCGACACCGCCGTCGCGTACGCGCGAGACCTTCGGACGCGACTCGCCACCCACGGCCGGTCTGCGGACTCTCTTCGTATCCTGCCCAGCGCCACCGTCGTCATCGGCGACACCGCTGCGGACGCCGACGAGAAGGCTCGCTGGCTCCGCGAGAGCGCCTACAATCCGCACCGCGCCATCGCCTATCTCGAACATTACTGGGGTCAAGACCTTTCGGCATACGACCCGGACGGTCCACTGCCCGACGTCGAACCCGTCGACGGCGAACTCGATCCGTCCCGAGGAACGATTCAGATCGCGGACCGCACCGGAAAACTCGACCAGATCGCGCGCTGGCGTGCACTCGCCGACGAAAAGGGACTCTCCATCCGACAGTTGGTGCTCGAGGTCGCCCCGAACTTTCGGTACGTCACCGGGACGGCAGGCGAGATCGCCGACCGCTGGGCGTACTCGGTCCGGCACCGAGTGGTCGACGGATTCAACATCAACCCGTACCACCTGACCGATTCGATCGACGACCTCGTCGACAAACTCGTCCCGGCCCTGCAGGAGAGAGGCGCGTACCGCACCGAGTACACCACCCATACCCTCCGCGAGCACCTGGGGTTGCCTGCGGTGTGAGTGATACCGGCACCGCAGAACGTGAATCGGCCCTGCATCCATCTGGGTGCAGGGCCGATTCCCGTTGACGCTCAGACCTACTCGATCACATCGGCGACCGATCGCTCGCGCCGATCCGAATCGGCGGTTCCGGTCTTCGAATCATCGGACACGCTGGATGTTTCGCTACCTTTTCGGCGCAGGCGCGTTGCGGCGAGCACCCCGAGGATCATGATGGCTGCGGCGATCATGACAGCAAAGCGGTCACCACCGGCGGAGCCACCGACGTGCGATCGAACGGTCGTGGAGACCGCAACGAGCACTGCCAGTCCAACGGCATTGCCTATGTTCAGAGCGGTGGACGCGAGGCCGTTTGCCACACCCTGTTCATGCGGGGCCACGGCAGTGCTCGCGACAATCCACATGGCGGTCCAGGTAACCCCCTGCCCTAGACCCGAAATGACCAAACCTGGTACGAGTGCCCAGTACGAAAGCGACGACGAGAAACCCAGAGCAAGCACGATGGTTCCCGGCAGTCCGAGAGCGAAACCGGCGAGCAGAGCGCGTTGTCCACCAACATGATTGAGGAGTCGTTCGCCCAACTGCGTACCGGTGGCGATTGCCACCGACGGCAGCAGAAAAGCCAGACCGGTCTGCAGCGCGGACAGCCGATGCACGTTCTGAAGCAGCACCGTGAGGAAATACGGTAGAGCGCCGAACGTGCCCATGTAGACGAAGGTCGTCATGACACCGACTGCGACGTTGCGATTGCCGAGCAGACGCAGAGGCATCAGCGGGTCGGTCGAGCGCGACTCGATGACGACGAACGAAACCGCTGCCGCAATCGAGATGGCAAGCGCAGTGATGATCGGCCACGTCCCCCATCCGTCGGCCGGACCTTGTACCAGTGCATACACGAACAACGTGGCTGCAAGGGTGACCGAGGCAGCTCCTGGCAGGTCGAACGTACGCGACTCGGACCGAGGGACATCGCGGGGTATCAGGGCGAATGCGGCCGCTGCGGCGACACCGGCCAGGACGACATTGACGAAGAACACTGCAGGCCAACCGAACCATTGGGACAGTACGCCACCGAGTAATGCACCCAACGTCAGTCCGCTGGCACCGGCGCCGCCCCATATGGCGAGAGCTCGGTTACGCACACGCCCTTCCGCGAAGAGGTTGCTGATCAGCGCCAATGTCGAGGGGAGAAGTAGTGCCCCGCCGACACCTTGAACAGCACGGGCAGCAATCAACATGAATGGCGCCGATGCGAAACCGCCGACCAGGGAACTGATTGCGTACAGCGCCAGGGCGGTCACGAATACACGTCGGCGCCCGAGGAGGTCCGCTGCTCGTCCGCCGAAGAGCAGGAAGCCTCCGGCGAAGACGGTGTACGCACTGACGACCCATTGCTGTGTCTGTCCGTCGAATCCGAGCGAGCGTCCGATGTCGGGCAGTGCGACGTACACGATGTTGATGTCGAGAGAGAAGATCAACTGAGCGAAGGCCAGGAGTGCCAACGACCAGCCCAGTCGCCTTCCTGTTGGTGCATTCATGCTGCCCCCACCGATTGAAAACTACGTTAGTACGTGAACAGTAGTCCTATTTTTGATGCGACTGCAACACGAATGGCCATGAAAAGCGGATCGTCTACGAGACCGCCGTAGGCGGGTCGGGAAGATACGCACCGATCGTGGTTTCGGCGACACTATCGGTGGCGAGAGCGGCGAGCACGGTCGGAAGGAATCCAGGAAAACGCGATTCGATGTCGTTGCGGCGCAGAGACAAGAGGTTTTCTCGACCCGAGGGTTCCTGATCGATGACACCGGCATCGCGGAGCACTCGCCAATGATGGGTCAGGGTCGACTTGGACACTCCGGTCACCAACGCACCGCAACGGTGCTGTTGGTTGTCGGCCAGTGCCGCCAGGATCGCCAGTCGGACAGGGTGACCCAATGCACTCAGTATCTCCTCGAACCGAATCTGGGACTTGTCGGGGATGGCCATGTGCCCGAGTCTACTTCCATCAGAGCTCGACCAGGCGAATCGTCCGGCACCAGGCGCATGCCCGCAGGTTCACGGCCACTGCCGAGATACGTCGACGATCTGCAGTTGTTTCTCCGGTAAGGATCGACCTGACGACCACCTGATCGATGACGTCGATCCACGCCGCCGGTCAACAGTCCGCTTCACACCTTGCTGAGCTCCTGCTTTTCCACGCCGATGCACCTATACGGCGTTCCAGGCAACGGAACAGCCCAGCATGGCATCCATCATGCGACCTCTAGATTCACCGGCACCGTGCGCGGCAACTACGAGGATCACCCTCCGGCCCCTGCCGCGTACCCGTACGAAGGAGCAAAGAATGGGTTCTTCCGAGGATCTCTCGTCAACTACCGGCACGGTGTCCAAGCTCAGCGACGCCGTCGTCGACCTCCTCGACCCGTGGGCCGGCTGGCAATCCTTGAGCGGTAGGAAACCTGTTGCAACTCAAAATGACCCGTCCGATGGAGCGTGTTGGTATCTCCTCGGATATCCCGATATGCGGAGCACGCTGCAGGACTATGCGCGTGCATCCAGCCAGAAGGATCCGGCCAAGAGAACGCCCGAGGATTTCGATCTCATTCCCGGCGAGGTGGATCCGCCGTCACATCGCAAGTACCGCAGTATACTCAACCCGTTCTTCTCGCCCGCACGTATCGCCGCACGGGAAGAGAACATTCGAGCATTCTGCATCGAACTCATCGAAGGATTCATCGCCGACGGATCGTGTGATTTCATGGAGAAATTCGCCTTCCTGTACCCCACCACTATTTTCCTCGACATGTTCGGCCTGGACGTGCAGCGATGCGAGGAGTTCGTCGAGCTGACACACCGGTACGCGAGGCCACGAATCGACACTGACCGGCGAGACGTAGAAGCGTCCATCGATGCTGCACTGACGGAACTGTTCGAGCAGCGGCGTATCGAACCGCGGGACGACCTTGCCAGCGAACTGCTCTGCGCCGAGATCGACGGGAAGCCGATCCCCGACGACGAACTTCTGAGCATCGGCCGTCTCATGTTCATCGCCGGCCTCGACACCGTCGCAGCCACTCTCGGGTGGTCGTTCCTGCACCTGGCAACCCGTTCCGACGATCGTGCCGCGCTGGTATCGAACCCCGAGCTCGCCGATTCGGCAGTCGAGGAGTTTCTGCGGTACTACTCGGTGATCACCGTCGCGCGCACCCTGACCGAGGACGTCACGATCAACGAATGCCCGATGCATGCCGGCGACAAACTCGTCATTCCCTTCGCGCCGGCCAATCGAGACACCGCCGAGTACGACCGCGCCGACGAATTCGTCATCGACCGCTACCCGAACCGCCACGTAGGTTTCGGGCTGGGACCACACCGCTGTCTGGGCTCTCATCTCGCGCGCACCGAATTGCGGATCGCATTGACGGAATGGCACTCCAGAATTCCCGAATACGCTCTGACACAACCAGATTCAGATCCAGAGATATCCGGACTCGAGCCACTGCTCGGGGAAGGCCTCTCCGTCCCCATGCTGGACCGGCTGCTCCTCAGCTGGCCGATCGCCGAGCCGGAAGCGTGACGAACGTGGCCGACGCCGGAGTCAGGAAGTTGACCCTTCGACGGGAGCTGTGCAGTGGGCATGCTCGGTGCCATGCCGTCGATCCGGAGATGTTCCCGATCGACGACGAGGGGTACTCCACACTGGAAACGACGGCCGTCGCGGACGATCGGATCGACATAGCCCGCGAAGGTGTGCATGCGTGCCCCGAGGTAGCGCTGGCCATCGAGGACTAGTTCAGCCAGATCCGGCGGTCCACGCGCAAGTGTGTGTTTCGGCCGGTACTTACAGGTAGGGAAAATTGTTGTGGCTTATGTGATTACCCAGGCATGTTGTAACGACGCCTCCTGCGTGGCCGTGTGCCCCGTGGACTGTATCCACCCCCGACCCGACGAACCCGAATTCACCACCGCGGAAATGCTCTACATCGACCCGAACACCTGCATCGACTGCGGCGCCTGCTTCGACGAATGCCCCGTCGACGCGATCACCGAAGAACACGCACTCCGCGACGAACACCGACAATATCGCGCGATCAACGCCGACTACTACACACGCCACCCCATCACCGACAACCCACCCGAACCCGCCCACAAACACACCCTCGACCCGAACCTGGGCACCCTCCACGTCGCGATCGTCGGCACCGGACCCGCAGCCTGCTACGCCGCGATCGAACTGACCACCCACCCCCGCGTCGAGATCACCATGTTCGAACGCCTCCCCACCCCCTACGGCCTCATCCGCGCCGGTGTCGCCCCCGACCACCCCGGCACCAAAGCCGTCACCGACATCTTCCGCCTGACCATGGGCAAACGATCCGTCCACTGCCACTTCAACATCGACGTCGGCCACCACATCACCCACACCGAACTCCTCGAGCACCACCACGCTGTCCTCTACGCCGTCGGCGCCCCCGACAGCCGCCACCTCGACATCCCCGGCGAACACCTCCCCGGCTCCCACCCGGCCACCGACTTCGTCGCCTGGTACAACGGACACCCCGACCACACCCACCACACCTTCGACCTCACCGGCGAGCGCGCCGTGATCATCGGCAACGGCAACGTCGCCCTCGACATCGCCCGAATCCTGCTCACCGACCCCGACACCCTCGCCACCACCGACATCGCCGACCACGCCCTCCACGCACTACGCGCCGGCAACACCCGCGAAGTCGTCGTCATCGGCCGCCGCGGACCCGCCCACGCCGCCTACACCAACCCCGAACTGATCGCCCTCGGTCAACTCCCCGACATCGACATCATCGTCGACCCCACCGACGCACTCCTGGACCCAGCCAGCCGCACCTGGATCGACGGACCCCACAGCGAACCATCCGAGAAACTGAAAGTCCACCAAATCGAACAATTCGCCGCCAAAGGCAACAACAACAGCACCGGCACCGGCAGTAGTAGCAGCGGTGGCGGGCGTAAACGCATCGTGCTGCGCTACCTCACCGCACCCGAAGAAATCCTCGGCGAACACCACGTCGAGGCCATCCGCCTGGTCCACAACGAACTCCTCCCCGACCCCGACCACCCCCACAGCCCCGACACCGCACCCACCCTCACCACCCACGCCACCGAACACACCCACACCCTGCCCACGAACCTGGTCCTCCGATCGATCGGCTACAAAAGCCGCCCCATCCCCGACCTCCCCTTCGACGAACACCACGCCATCGTCCCCAACGACCACGGCCGCGTCCTCGACCCCGACACCGGAACCCCCATCCCCGGCGTCTACGTCGCCGGCTGGATCAAACGCGGCCCCACCGGCGTCATCGGCACCAACAAACACTGCAGCTCCGATACCATCGACAAACTTCTCACCGACTTCACCCACGGACACCTCACCCCACCCCTGCACAACCACACCCACCTCCACACCCTGCTCACCGAACGCCAACCCGACCTCCTCGACTTCCCCGCCTGGCAACGCATCGACACCCACGAACGCACCCACGGCAAACAAACCGGCCGACCACGCACCAAAATCACCGACACCACCACCATGCTCGACATCGCCCACGGACCGACACACTGAACCCCCTGTTGCCAAAAATGCAGCTGCCGTTCAGATCTCGAATTGGATCTGAACGGCAGCTGCATCTCTTGAATTCAAGGCCATGTGGCAGCGGTCAACGGTGTCGAATGTATCTCGGGCCTTCCGGTCTCGCCACCGAGGACAGCAGCACCGAGCGAGCACACTGACGCAGCTTCAACTGACAGAATTGGCGCAGATCTCGCCGTTCATCGTATGCGAGTGCGAGCATGCGCGGACGCTCCAGGATGTCCAACACCCGCCGATAGAACACGTCCACCGTCATACCGAATTCGGGCAGAACCTGATCATCCGCTCCGCCGTACGGCTTCCACATCTGGACGAATTTCAGCATCTCGTTTTCGTAGGGATCCATGGATTCTCGTTTCTCAGTACGTGGTAGACCTCACCGTGAACCTGCCACCGACTCGGCCGCGTCGACCATCGAAAGTGCGATGTCGATGATCATGTCCTCCTGACCTCCGACGAGTCTGCGACGACCGCATTCGAGGAGGATGTCGCGCACCTCGACGCCGTACTGCTCCGACGCACGTTCGGCATGGCGCAGGAACGACGAATAGACGCCGGCGTATCCGAGCGTGAGGGTCTGCCGGTCGACCCGAACCGGTCGATCCTGGAGTGGTCGAACGATGTCGTCGGCAGCGTCCTGGAGATGGAAGAGATCGCACCGATGCTCGAATTCGACGAGATCGGCGACAGCGATGAATGCCTCGATCGGGCAGTTTCCCGCCCCCGCGCCCTGTCCGGCAAGCGAGGCATCGACGCGCCGAACTCCGTTCTGCACGGCGACAACGGAATTCGCTACCGACAGCGACAGATTCTCGTGAGCATGAATACCGATCTCGGTGGTATCGTCGAGCACATCCCGGTAGGCACGGACGCGAGCGACAACGTCGTCCATCACGAGTCGGCCACCGGAGTCGGTGACGTAGACACAGTGCGCACCATAGGATTCCATCAATTTTGCTTGCCGCGCAAGTTGTTCGGGCTCGGCCATGTGCGAGAGCATCAGGAATCCAGAGACATCCATGCCCAGGGTGCGGGCGGCATCGATGTGCTGAGCCGATATGTCGGCCTCGGTGCAGTGGGTGGCAATCCGAACGGATCGAACACCGAGTTCGTAGGCTCGGTTCAGATCGTGGATGGTGCCGACACCAGGAAGAAGCAGCGTGGTCAGCCTGGCATTACTGATGACACCGGCGGCAGCCTCGATCCACGCCCAGTCGGTATCCGATCCGGGACCGTAATTCACCGAACCGCCGGAAAGCCCGTCACCGTGGGCAACCTCGATCGCGTCGACACCGGCCGTGTCGAGCGCTGTGACGATGCGCGCGACATCGTCGGTGGACATACGATGCCGCACAGCATGCATACCGTCGCGCAGAGTGACGTCTTGAACGAAGATGGGGATACTCACGCGGGCGTCTCCTCGAGTGCGGCGATCCGTTCGGCCACCCGCACTGCGGCGGACGTCATGATGTCGAGATTGCCGGCATACGCCGGTAGGTAGTCTGCTGCGCCCTCGACTTCGAGGAATACCGAAATCTGATGTGTCGGCCTGGATCTGCCCTCGACGATTAGAGTTTCCACCGGCTGATCCGCAGGGATCTCGGTGATTTGGACGTCTTGTTTGAGCCGATAGCCGGGTACGTAGGCGGCGACGTCACCGACCATCGCCGCCACCGACTGCCGAATCGCATCGTGCACGGACTCGTCCGGGGTGTCCACGAGAGTGAAGACCGTGTCGCGCATGATCAGCGGCGGCTCGGCGGGGTTGAGAATGATGATCGCTTTGCCGCGTTCGGCGCCACCCACTCCGGTGATGGCTGCTGACGTGGTTTCGGTGAACTCGTCGATGTTCGCCCGAGTACCCGGACCCGCAGATCTCGAGGAGATGGAGGCGACAATCTCGGCGTACGCGACCGGAACCACTCGCGCGATCGCCGCGACGATCGGAATGGTCGCCTGCCCGCCACAGGTCACCATGTTCACGTTCGTGGCGTCGAGGTGCTCGTCGAAGTTCACCGCCGGGATCACGTACGGCCCGACGGCCGCCGGGGTGAGGTCTACCAGGCGAATACCGTGCGGTTGCAGCTGCGCGGCGTTCTTCCGGTGTGCTCCCGCGGACGTCGCGTCGAATACCAACTCGATCTCGTCGAACCCCGGCAGTGCCATGAGCCCGTCGACCCCGTCGTGGGTCGTCGGAACCGCGAGGCGGGCGGCACGGGCCAGCCCTTCCGACGCCGGGTCGATGCCGACCATCGCTGCCAACTCCAGATGCTCGCTTCGCATCACCTTGATCATCAAATCGGTGCCGATGTTACCCGACCCGATTATGGCGACTTTCGTAATGGCGATCTCCCCTATTCTTCGCTGAAGGTCACTTTGACCTTGCCTATTCCCGAGATCATTGCGGTGACAGTGCTTCCCGGACCGACCGGTCGCATGGCACCGAGTGCTCCCGAGAGCACGATCTCGCCCGCCCGGAGCGGGACCCCGAGGTCACGCGCTTTCCTGGCCAACCATTGAAGGGCTATCAGAGGATCACCCAGACACGCCGCACCGTTTCCCGTCGAGACGACCTCCCCGTCGATTGTCATCGACATCTCGACGTCCCGGGGTTCGAACTCGTCGAGACGCATACGCCGCGGTCCGAGTACGTACGCGCCGGCGGACGCATTGTCAGCAACCGTGTCCCCGAAGGTGATGTCCCAGTTGCGGATACGGCTTCCACAGATCTCGAGTGCAGCAACGGCATATTTCACGGCGCCTCGCACCTGTGCCAGGTCGAGATCGCCGTCGACGAGATCTGCACCGAGGGCGAATGCGACCTCCGCTTCGACACGCGGCTGGAGAACTGCACCGATCGCGATGGTGTCTCCACCGCCGTACGCCATGTCGTCGAACAGCACCCCGAAGTCGGGCTGGCTCACACCGAGCTGACGTTGCACGGCCGTCGAGGTGAGACCGATTTTCCGGCCCACCGCAGTGGCTCCGGCAGCGATACGTTCGGATGCCAGTAGACGTTGGACGGCATACGCGGACGTCACGTCGTCACTGCCGATGAGATCACGTACCGGTGGTCCCGGGCGGCCTGACCGCGCCGCGTCACGAAGTCGATCTGCCGCAGCGACGACGTGCGCGTGATCTTGCGCAATAGCTGTCATGTCTTCACGATCTCCTTCTTCGATGGAAGCGTCCTCACCGATGTTCCGCCCGGCGGTACACCGGTGAGGAACTTCGGTATCGCCCGAACTCATGCGCTCAGGCGCGCACCGGTTTCGGTGTCGAACACGTGTACGTGGCGCGGATCTGTCGTGACGAAAATCGTGTCGCCCTTACGTACCGAATCGCGGCCGTGAACGCGGACGATAACGTTGCCGGGAGTGCCCTCGACTCCGCAGGAGCCGTAGACGAACGCGTCCGATCCGAGTTCCTCGACAAGGGTGACCCGCACCGGCAGACCGCCCTCGCTCGGCGCCACGATGCGCCACACCTCGGGGCGGACACCCACGGTGATGTTGCCCTTCATCCGCTTGGCTGCGGTGGGATCGACCGGCACGACGTAGTCGCCGATCCTGGCTTGCCCCTCGACGGCGGTGGCCTCGAGTAGATTCATCTGTGGCGATCCGATGAAGCTCGCCACGAAGAGATTCACCGGACGATCGTAGAGATTCAGCGGGGTGTCGACCTGCTGAATTTCACCGAGTTTCATGACGGCTACGCGATCACCCATCGTCATCGCCTCCACTTGGTCGTGAGTGACGTAGACGGTGGTTACGCCCAGTTCCGCCTGCAGTTTGGCGATATCGGTGCGGGTCTGCACGCGCATCATGGCATCGAGGTTCGACAGCGGCTCGTCCATGCAGAACACCTGCGGATTACGCACGATCGCGCGGCCCATCGCGACACGCTGCCGCTGACCACCCGAGAGCGCCTTCGGCCGACGATCGAGAAGATCCTCAAGGCCCAGGATATTGGCGGCTTCCAGGACCCGCGTCTGCCGTTCCGCCGGTGCGACTTTGGCCATCTTCAGCGCGAAGGCCATGTTCTCCGCAACGGTCATGTGGGGGTAGAGCGCATAGTTCTGGAACACCATCGCGATGTCCCGGTCCTTCGGCGGAACTCGCGTGATGTCCCGGTCTCCGATGAAGATCTTGCCGTCGTTGACCTCTTCGAGCCCTGCCAGCATCCGCAGCGTCGTGGACTTGCCGCACCCGGACGGTCCGACGAGGACCAGGAATTCGCCGTCCTCGATCTCGAGGTCGATGCCGGGAACGGTGGGCTTGTCTGCCCCCGCATACCAGCGCTGGGTCTTCTCGAACGTCACTGTTGCCATGGTTGTTTCTCCGTTTCTTCACCGGCAGGTACGTGCCGGACGATCCTCAGTGAAGCGACCCGCATCATGTGCGGGGCAGGTCGGAACTCGTGACTTCCGCATCGCCGACCTTGATCCGAGTTGCCGTCGACGGCAACGCATCGTTCCGGAAATCGGAACGCCGCTCAGAAACCCGAGCCGGGGTTGAGGATTCCCTGCGGATCGAGAGCGTCTTTGATCTTCCGGTTGAGCGCCAACACCTCCGGGCCCAGATAATCGGCAAGCCACGGGCGTTTCAACCTGCCGACGCCGTGTTCGCCGGTAATCGTTCCGCCCAGTGACATCGCCAGCTCCATCACCTCGCCGTACGCCTTCTGCGCGCGTTCGGCCATGTCCGGATCGGCGGGGTCGAACACGATCAACGGATGGGTGTTCCCGTCACCGGCATGCGCGATGACAGCGATGGTGACGGCGCGGTCGGCGGAGATGCCGGCGATCCCGGAGACGAGCGCCCCTAGCTGCGGGAGTGGTACTCCGACGTCCTCGAGCAGGAGAGTTCCCGTCCGTTCGACAGCCGGGATCGCCAGCCGGCGGGCGACGACGAACGCCTCCCCTTCTGCCGCGTCGGCAGTGGTGAAGACCTCGGTGGCATTGTTCGTCGCGCACAGCGACGCCATCAACTCGCATTCGGTACCGGCGTGCCCGGCCGGCTCGTCGGATTGAACGATCAACATCGCTGCGGCCTCGCGATCGAGCCCCATCTTCGTCATGTCCTCGACCGCGTTGACGGTGGGGCCGTCCATGAATTCGAGCATTGAAGGCCGTAGCCGCCGCGAGATCGCCAGAACAGTGTTGGTTGCATCGTCCAAGGTCGAGAACGTCGCAACGAGCGTCGCCGGAGGTCGCTGCTTCGGTATCAGCCGCAGCACGATCTCGGTGACGATTCCCAGCGTTCCTTCGGAGCCGACGAACAGTTTGGTCAACGACAGGCCCGCCACGTCCTTGAGCCTCGCACCGCCGAGACGGACTACGGTGCCATCAGCGAGAACGACGGTCAATCCGAGAACGTAATCGGTTGTGACACCGTATTTCACGCAACACAGGCCACCTGCATTGGTAGCTATGTTGCCGCCGATCGAACAGATCTCGTACGACGACGGATCCGGCGGGTACCAGAGATCGTGCTCGGCGGCAGCGGCTTTCACCTGAGCGTTCAACAGCCCGGGCTGAACAACTGCCGTTCGGGTGACCGGATCGACGGTGATCGTCGTCATCCGCTCGGTCGAGACCACCAGGCAGCCGGACACCGCCGAAGCGCCGCCGGACAATCCCGAGCCCGCACCGCGCGGTACGACGGGGATACCGTGTGCCGTCGCGAATCGCAGCGCCGCCTGCACGTCCTCGGTTGACCCGGCACGCACCACAGCCAGCGGCACACCTGCATCGGGGTCGTTGGCGCGATCCCAGCGGTACTTGTCCATCCGATCCGGATCGGTGACGACGACGTCGTCGCCGAGTTCCGCTACCAGAGCGTCCAGATGCTTCATGTTGTGTCGATCCCTCTCGTCGGTCCGGTCTCGCTGTCGATCACGACGTTCCTGGGGACCACCGTTCGCCACGACTCAAGCGGTCACACCTGCCCTGCGCCAACGAAAAGTTCCGGCATCCAGAACACCTCTGAGACATCGCGGCCACATCGCTGAACAATGACTGCTGCCTCACCACGAAGATTCGGCAGCGATCCATTCGAAGCCGAACATGAAGAACTGGAATGGAACTCAGAAATGAACCTTTCTCTCGCCCACTCCCGGACCATCATCGCCGGAGCCCTGGCAGCCGCGAACACTGCCAAGATGAAGCCGCTGACGATCGTCGTCCTCGACGCCGGTGGCCACGTCCTCGCGGCCGAGCGCGAGGACGGCTCGTCCAACAAACGCTTCGACGTCGCCTACGGCAAAGCCCACGGCGCCGTCTCTCTCGGGGTGGGCTCGCGCGCGCTGATGACGCGCGCCGAACAGCAACCGTCGTTCATCGCCGCCGTCACTCACTCGGTCGGCGCATTGGTCCCTGTTCCCGGCGGAGTTCTCATCAAGGACACGGACGGAACCTTGCTCGGCGCGGTCGGAGTTTCCGGCGACACCTCCGATAACGACGAAGAAGCCGCGCTGGCCGGCGTGACGTCCATCGGACTGATGGCCGACGCCGGTTGACCGCAGATCGTTCGCGCTCCTACGACCGAACCTGAAGTCCCGGTGCGAAGTCGCGGCGCTCGGTTTCACAGGGTCGGTGACGTAGGGAGGCCCACGCCGACCTACGGCACCCGAGCTCGCGACGCAGCCCGCACCATGGTTCTCGGCTACCTCGACCTCAACGATGCGCCAGTACCTGCGGGTATCACTATCTGTTGGATCGAGGCCGCCACATAGCCGCATCATTCATAGAGACTCACAAGCAAAGGGCGGATTCAACAGGTCGTCGCAACACCGCGTTCAAGGAGGTGCACGATGGGACGTGGTGGGAAGCAGATTCCGGAGGTGCCTTCGGGTGCGCGGCGGCAGCGGGCAGAGCATTGCGACCGCCGATGCGTTCACCCGGGCGGCCTGAGGCCTCTCGTGCGGTGCAGCGGGACTTCTGGCGGCGGATCGCCTCGGGCGTGACGCCCGTCGAGGCGTCGGAGGCTGTTGGCGTGTCGTGACCGGTCGGAGTCCGCTGATTCCGCCACGCCGGCGGGATGCCGCCGATCAGCCTGGACGAGCCCACGGGCCGCTATCTGTCGTTCGCCGAGCGTGAGGAGATCGCGCTGCTGCGCGCCCAGGACATCGGCGTCCGCGAGATCGCCCGCAGGATCGGGCGCGACCCGGGAACGATCTCACGTGAACTTCGCCGCAACGCGGCGACCCGAAGCGGTAAGCATGTCTACCGGGCGCTGGTGGCACAGTGGAAGGCGCAACAGTCCGCGAAGCGTCCGAAGACGGCGAAGCTACTGGACGACAACAGATTACGTGAGTACGTGCAGGAGCGGCTCGTTGGGATCGTTCGGCGTCCCGACGGCACGATCGTCACCGGGCCTCAGGCGCCAGTGTGGAAGGGGTTGAACAAGCCTCATCGGCAGGACAGACGTTGGGTGTCGGCGTGGAGCCCGCAGCAGATCTCGCAACGCCTGAAGGTCGACTTCCTCCGATGATGAGTCCATGCGCATCAGCCATGAGGCGATCTACCAGTCATTGTTCATCGAGGGCCGTGGCGCACTCAAGCGGGAGTTGGTCGCGTGTTTGCGCACCGGCCGCGCGCTGCGGGTCCCTCGGGCGCGGTCACAGAACAAGCCGCAAGGGCATGTCACCGCGGATGTCGTCCTCTCAGAGCGCCCCGCAGAAGCCGCCGATCGCGCCGTTCCGGGGCACTGGGAGGGGGACCTGATCATCGGGACCGGCCGGTCCGCGATCGGCGCGCTCGTCGAGCGCAGCAGCCGATCCACAATCCTCGTTCATCTTCCTCGGCTGGAAGGCTGGGGCGAGAAACCAGCCGTGAAAAATGTTCTGTTGCTTGTCGGTTACGGGGCCATCGCGATGAACGCCGCTCTGACGGCCTCGATGACGCAGCTCCCCGGACAGCTTCGCAAGACCCTGACCTGGGACCGCGGGAAGGAGCTCTCCGGGCATGCTCAGTTCGCGCTCGATACCGGCACGAGAGTGTTCTTCGCCGATCCGCACTCTCCCTGGCAGCGACCGACGAATGAGAACACGAATGGTCTACTGTGCCAGTATTTTCCGAAGGGAACTGACCTTTCGCCCTGGTCCGCCGAGGACCTTGAAGCTGTCGCCCTTGCGCTCAACAACCGCCCCCGCAAGTCCCTTGACTGGAAGACGCCCGTCGAGGTTTTCGACGAACAACTATGCTCGCTTCAACAGCCTGGTGTTGCAACGGCCGATTGAACTCGCCAAGTCAATCGCCCACGTCCACCCAGCCCATGGTCTTCTCGACCGCATTCTTCCACTGCGACTGTCGGCGTTCCCTATCCCCCGGCGAGGAGTGCGGCTCCCAGCGCCGGGACTCGTTCCAGTTGGCGACGAGCTCATCGGTGTCGGCCCAGTATCCGACCGCGAGGCCGGCGGCATAGGCCGCGCCTAGGGCCGTGGTTTCCGCCACGACGGGACGGCTGACCGGAACTCCGAGGACGTCCGCCTGAATCTGCATGCACAATTCGTTGGCGGTCACTCCTCCGTCGACTCGCAGGATTGTCAGGTCGAGACCAGCGTCGGCGATCATGGCGTCGACGACGTCCTTGCTCTGCAAGCAGATGGCTTCGAGTGCGGCGCGGGCGATGTGGGCGCTCGTGTTGTATCTCGACAGCCCGACGATGATGCCGCGCGCATCCGAGCGCCAGTACGGTGCGAACAGTCCGGAGAACGCCGGAACGAAACAGACCCCGCCGTTGTCGTCCACCGATGCCGCCAAAGCTTCGACGTCACTGGCGGAATCGATGATTCCGAGTTGATCACGCAACCACTGGATCGACGATCCGGTCACGGCAATGGAGCCCTCCAGCGCGTAGACAGCAGGGGCGTCGCCGAACTTGTAGGCGAGCGTCGTCAATAATCCGTTTGCGGATCTGACGATCTCAGTACCGGTGTTGAGCAGCAGGAAGTTTCCGGTTCCGTAAGTGTTCTTGAGCTGACCGGGCTCGAGGCACACCTGACCGACCAGGGCTGCGTGTTGATCGCCGAGATCACCGGCGATCGCGACTGCCCCTTTGAACGGACCGTCCACTTCGGTGTACCCGTACACCTCGGACGAGGACTTGATTGCGGGCAGCATCGAACGCGGAATGTCGAAGAGCGCCAACAGTTCGTCGTCCCACATCAGTGATTCCAGATCCATGAGCATGGTACGGCCGGCGTTGGTCACGTCGGTGACGTGCAGACCGCCGTCGGGGCCGCCGGTGAGCCACCAAATCAACCAGGAGTCGACGGTGCCGAAGATTGCGTGGCCGGCGTCGGCGTCGGCTCGCACGCCATCGACGTTTTCGAGGATCCAGCGGACCTTGCCGCCCGAGAAGTACGGCGAGGGAGTCAGTCCCGACCGCTTGCGGATCACGGCGCTGTGCCCGTCATTGGTCAGTGCGGCGGCGATCTTGTCGGTTCGAGTGTCCTGCCACACGACTGCGTTGCAGTACGGTACGCCTGTGCGGCGATCCCATACGAGCGTCGTCTCACGCTGATTGGTAACGCCGATTGCGGCGAGATCTTTGGCGGTGATACCGGCCTTGCCCAGTGCCGCCGAGACGACTTCTTGTGTGGCCTGCCAGATCTCGTACGGATCGTGCTCCACCCACCCGGCGCGCGGCAGGATCTGTTTGTGTTCGCGCTGATGCTTGGCCACCTCGCGCCCGCAATGATCGAAGACCATGAATCGGGTACTTGTGGTGCCCTGGTCGATCGCACCGACATACTTGGTCATCAATGAGTCCTGGCCCGGCTAACCCACAACCGCACTGGCCGGAAACTGGCCGATACTGTTGTACGAAGCCACCTCGACGAAGTTGAACTGGTCAGGCGGAGACTTGAGAAGCAGCGAGGTCGAACTCACCGGCTCCCACACCTGCGGGAAGGTGAAATCAGGGCTTTCGAGCTTCCCCCGCAGCGCCTTGATCATGTCCACCGGATCGGTCGAGCCTGCTTTCGTGGCAGCGGCAGCGAATGCCTGCAACCCGGTGTATACGGTGGCCTGTGACTGAATCACGGAAATGGGGCCGGTTGCGGTGAGCGCTTCGATCATCGTGTCCCAGCCCTGCCCCGACACTGCGCCCTCGACCTGAGGATTAGCGGCCACCAAGACGACGTTCTTCTGATCGGACGGCGCGATCGCTTTGGCCGGGTTGGTCTGCGCGACAGGTGAATCGCCGATGGTGGGGATTTCCTCCATACCCGCTGCGGTGCGTGCAGAGAAGATGTACGAGGTAAGTGAGGTGTACGACTCGACAACCAGGTGGTCGATGCCCTTGTTCTTCAACGACAGCATGTTGGGCGTGACATTGAGCGATTTCAGGTTCACCGGCTCGTTGAACAGTGTCATGCCGGACCCGTCCATCGCCTCCTGGAAAGCCGGCCAGTCGACCAGCCCGACACCGTCGTTGGTGGTCATGAATCCGACGTTCTTGGCGCCTTCTGCTTCGAGCCGTTTCCGCATGGCAACATAGGGTGCCCGCTGATCGGACGCGAGCGAGGTGAGGTACGGGTACTTCTCGGGGTCTGCGAGCGGATCACCCGAGACGGTCATGACCAGGATCTTCTCCTCGTCGAGGATCGGCATCAACGCCTGCCCCTCGTCGATCGTGAAGAAGGTCACCAGATCGGGGCGCGATGCCACCAATTCCTGCTGGAGCAAGCTGACGGCCTGTGTGGCGTCGCTCTGATCGTCGACGACTTTGACCTCGACCTCACGACCGCCGATCCCACCGGCCTCGTTGATCACCTTCGCCGCCGCCTTCAATCCGATCACGTTCGCATTGGCGAACTCGGCGAAAGCCCCCGAAGTTCCGGTGATGACGAGCACTCGGAACCGGCCACCCGCATCGCCCGAACTCGCCGAGTCCGCGACCCCACAGCCGGTGAGTACCAGCAGAATTGCCAGGATGCCGTACATCACTCTGCGCACTGTCAAGTTCCCTTGTTTCTGCCGGCACCTGTCACGGCCGGGTGAGATTCAATGACGAACTACTGGGAATGGTGGACTCCGCCACGCTGCAAGGCGCGCCCCGGTGCCACTTGCCGGAACATCGACACCGATGTTCCCTCCGAGTCATCCGGATTGCTTCCCCAAGTAGATGTTTCGTAGTTGCTCGAAATCGTGCAGACCGTCCGTCGACGCATTGTACTGCACTCGTCCGTGATCGAGCAGAACCACGTGATCGGCCACGGACAGCGCCTGGTCGACGAGCTGCTCGACGAGCAGAACACCGATACCTTCCGCCTGGATCGACACGAGTATCTCGAGGACGTCGTTGACGATCGCCGGTGCCAACCCGGCGGTGGGCTCGTCGAGCATGATCACTCGGGGTCCAGGCATGAGCGCCTGAGCGATGGACAGCATCTGTTGTTGCCCGCCGCTCAAACCACCGGCCGCATCGTGCCGTTTGGCGTGCAGCGCCGGAAAGCGTTCGTATGCATTCTGAATGGCTGCGCGTCGTTCGCCACGTGTGAGGACGTACCCGCCGATGGCGAGGTTCTCCTCGACGGTGCGGCGGCGGAAGACCCGTTTGTTCTCAGGCACTAGCGAGATCCCCGAACCGTTACGTGCATACGGCGAGAGGGAGGTGATGTCGGCTCCGTCGAGTAGGATCTGGCCGGACGCACGCTTGGCCAGGCCCGCGATCGTGAGCAACACCGTGCTCTTGCCTGCGCCGTTTCGCCCGAGCAGCACGGTGACTTCGCCGGGGTGGACGCTCAGGCACACATCGCGGACGGCGAGTAGGTCGCGGTAGCCGGCACTGAGGTCCTTGACTTCCAACAGCGTCGAGGACGCGTCATTCGTGCGCATTGGTCGTCGCTCCCAGTTCGTCGGCATCGGGCAGTTGTCCCAGGTAGCTTTCCGCCACAGCCGCATTGGCTTGGATCTCGTCAGCAGTGCCTTCGGCCAGCAATCGCCCCGATTCGAGGACGTAGATCCGGTCCGACACTGAGCAGACCATCTTGAAGTTGTGTTCGACGAGGAGCACTGTCGCACCGGCATCGGCGACTCGCCGGATCACCGACGCGAGTTCCTCCACCTCCCCCTCGTCGAGCCCGGACGCCGCCTCGTCAAGGAGAATCAGATGTGGGTCGGCGGCCAGTGCACGAGCAACCTCGACGCGTCGACGGGTACCCAGCGCCAGGCCTGCGGCATCCTGGTCTGCGAGGTCCTCGCACCCCACGAGTCGCAGAGCTTGCCGGGCAGCCTCCGCCCGGGATCGCTCGGCGCGTCGGTGAGCGGGCAGACGCAGTATCGTCGCGGCGATGCTGACGGCGTCGTTCGCATACCGCGCGGAGGCGACCGCCTCGAGCACGGTCATCCCGTCCGGGAGCACCGGTGTCTGGAAGGTTCGGGCCACCCCACGGCGAGCAATCAGATGCGGCGCTCGGCCGGACAACCGTTCACCCGCGAGGCTCACGTCACCGGAGGTCGGTCGGTAAAGGCCGGAGATCAAGTTCAGCAGTGTTGTCTTGCCTGACCCGTTTGCCCCGACGAGGCCGGTGACCTGGCCGGGCACCGCAGTGATGGAGACGTCGTTCAGCGCCTGGTTTCCCTGGAAGTGTTTGGTCAGTCCGTGTATTTCCAGAACGCCGCCCGGAATCGGCTGTACCTCGATCGCGGGAATCGGTCCGGGTTGTTCCCGCGACTCGGCAGTGGCTGTCGGACGCGAACGCCACCGCGAAAGGTGTTGGTCGGCAAGACCGGCGATCCCCCTCGAGAAGAAGACACCACCGACCACAAGGAACAATCCGTAGGCAACCAACGAGTACTTGTCGAAGGCGGTGACCTGCCACGTACCGAGACGGATCACTGCCACTCCGAAGAACGCGCCGTAGATGCTCTCGGAGCCTCCGAGCACGGAGGCGGCGATGATCAGAACCCCGAGCGTCAGGGTGAAGGACGTCGGCGCGATGAAGTGGTCGAGGCACACCACGAGGCCGCCGCCGAGACCGGCAGGTAGCGACGAGATGACAAAGGCCTTGGCCTTGATGACGTTGGTATTGAGGCCGAGAGATGTTGCCAGAACCGGGCTTCGCCGCAGAATGCGCAGCGAGTTTCCGAACGAGGACAGCATCAGGTTACGCAGCAGCGCGAGGACGATCACCATGGCGATGATGCACACGGCATAGAACTCGTTCTTGTCCAGCACGCGGCCACCGATCGTGGCGGCCGGGATGGCAGTCAGTCCGTACAACCCACCGGTCTGCTCAGTGAAGATCTGGGTGATGTCGGGGATCAGCAACACCAGGAAGAACGACGTCATGCCAAGTCCCCAGCCACCCAACCGAAGCCCGGGTAGACCCGTGACGAAGCCGACGACGCCTGCGGCAATCACCGCGACGGCGAGACTCGACAGCATGGACCATCCGCGGATCATCAGGATGCCGGTGGTGTACGCGCCGAGCGCGAACATCGCCACTTGACCCAACGACAGCATCCCGGCGTAACCGAACGTGATATTCAGTCCCGCAACCAACATGGTGTAAATCGCGATCAGGGTCAGCTGCCGTACCCAGAGTGGATCGGTCCCGAACCATGGTACGGCGACCAACACGAGACCGGCGACCAGGGGAAGGAACCAGGACGGGATTCGATCCAACCGCCACGCAGTCATACGACCCTCTCATTTCGCTCGCCGAACAGTCCTTGGGGGCGCAGAAGCAACACCGACAGCAGCAGTGCGAACGTGAGTACGCTGATCCACTTGTCACCCCAGTGCAGGGAAATCTCGGCTTGAAAGATGCCCAGCCCCAGACCACCGATGATCGCGCCGATGTTGTGCCCGAAGCCGCCGATCGCCATGGCCAGGAAGGCGTAGAGCACGACGGTGTCGCCGAAGCTGTAGACGGCGAACGTCGTGGGTCCGGCGATCGGGCCCATCGCGCAGAGCAGACCGCCGGCGAGGGCGAAGGCGCCGATACCCAGCCGGGGAACGTTGATTCCGCGGAGCATTGCGACGTCGCGGTCTTCGGATGTCGCGAGGCTCGCGATGCCCAGCATCGTCAGGTGCGACCACAGGTACAGTCCTACGGCGAGAACGAGTGTGACGCCGACGAGCACCAATTGGGCGGCTGTCACTCGCACACCGAGGAGGGTGAACACGTGATCCGGCGCGAGGCCCTTGACCGCGAGTGGATTCTCCTTCCAGATCAGGAGCATGACGCCCTGCATCGCGACCGACCAGCCGACCATGGTGACCAACTCGGCGTTGATTCCCTTGGACCGCACCGGACGAATGACGAGCCGTTCTTCGGCGGCACCGATCGCAGCGCCGGCGAGCAGGCCGAACGGCAACGCCACCCACGGCGACAGACCGAAGGTGAACACGGTGGCATACGCCAGGAAGGTGCCAAGCACCAAGAACTGCGGTTGAGCGAAGTTGAACGTTCCCGACGCGACGAAAACCATGTTGAAGCCCGTCGCAACCAATACGTAGACGCATCCAGTGCAGATGCCCAGCCACAAGGTCAGCACGTCACACGCACCAGCATTCGCGGTGCTCTACTCTCCGGAATCATTCGCAGATAGTGTCCGTATCGACCGGGGGTGTCCTGTCACCGTTCCAACGCTCGGAATTGTCGGGATTTGAACTTCGAATCCGTGTCGAGTCGAGGGTCGAGGTCAGCCGCCACCGAACGGCCACAGTCGGATTCGTAACGGCTTATCCGCGCCACCTTCGCCGCGGACGGGGACGCCGGATCGAAGTGATAGCCCAACCATTCGCGGGCAAGGCGGCGCGCGATCTCCACTCCGACGACGCGTTGACCGAGGCACAGCACCTGGGCGTCGTTGCTCAGTACTCCCCTCTCGACTGAGAAGCTGTCGTGGGCCGTGACCGCCCGGATGCCCTGAACTTTGTTGGCTGCGATGGCAACACCGAGACCGGTTCCGCAGATAAGCAGAGCGCGATCCGCCTGACCGTCGGCGACGAGCTGCGCGGCGGTGACGGCTACGTCGGGGTAGGGGGTGGCGTCGCTCGCCCCGATGTCCTGAACGCTCTCCACCCGCGGATCACGCTCGAGATCCTCACGGAGCAGTTCACGGTAGGTTGCGCCGGCGTCGTCGCTGCCGATCACCACTCTCCAACCGGCAGTCATTTTGCCACCGAATCGGTCGCGGGCATCGCGGCACGCGCGCATGCAGCCAAGGACACTGCACCGGGATCGGGTGTGCCGATGCTTTTTTCCGCGAGCGGCCGCGCGCGCCCCACTCGTGGCCGAAGATCCGCAGTGTCACGCGCCGCATCTTCGGCGGCGTCGGAGGCTTTGCTCCATGCTGTCTGCCAGTGGGAATCGGCCGCCAACTCGGCATCGACGGCATCGACGAACGGCGCCAACGCATCGAGCATCGTTTTGTCGCCCGGTGTCGCCTTGCCGAGTCTCCGCACCTCCTCGTAGGCGACGCGAACGGCGCTCACCCAATTCTCCGGGTTCGGCTCGGACACGTCGGCGAGTGAGCGTCCCGCTGCCGCGAGCCCCGCTCCCCACAAGACACCAGACGTCCCACCCGCGCGCGCCGCCCAGGCGTCACCGGCGGCGATAAGCGTTGCCCCGGCATTGTCACCGACGGCTGCTGCTCGCTGCGCGGCGGTGAGCGCGGCTGCGGCACCCCTCGTCATGCCTCGGCCGTGATCCCCGTCTCCCGCAACAGCATCGAGCCGACCGAGTTCGGGGGCAATGTCCTCCAAAGTGTCCACCACACGGCTCAGCGCCTCGACAACGGCTGTGGCGTAGCGGTCGGGCTCCGCAGTGGGGCGAACCGGTTCGACAACCTCCGCCCGGTCATGTTCAGACTGATTCGCTCCGGAGGCACGAGTCGATTCGAGCACTGCGCCGCCCCGCCGGAAGGCCGGTGTGTCTGCGGCGCTGCTCCACAGCGCCTCGAGTTCGTCGTCGAGCCAGCTGAGGGTCAACGAGCAGCCGGCCATGTCGAGGCTCGTCACCAACTCGCCGATTTCGGGGTCGACGACTTCCAGTCCCAGGCTCCGCAGCCGCACCGCCACCGACGACCAGACCACGAACAGTTCCTCGTACTTGACTCCGCCGAAACCGTTGAGCACCACAGCAACCCGACCAGTACCCGACACCGGAGCGTTGTCGAGCAGCCGGTCGACGAGGAGCTCGGCGAGCTCTGCCGCCGTGGGCACAGCCGTCTCGTCGACACCGGGTTCTCCGTGGATGCCCAGACCGATACCCATCCGCCCGGCCGGAACCGTGAACAAGGGAGTGCTGTCGCCGGGAAGGGTGCAGCCGTCGAACGCGACACCGATTGTCCTGGTCATGGCGTTGGCGTGCGTCGCCACCCGCGCCACCTCGGCGAGCGGCGCTCCCCCGTCCGCAGCGGCGGCTGCCACCTTGAAGACGACGAATCCGCCGGCGACGCCTCTTCGCCGGGCATGTTCCTGCGGTGGCGCACTAGCCACGTCATCGGTCACCGTGAGGTAGACGGTTTCGATTCCGTCGGCGCACAGTGCATTCCGCGCGATGTCGAAGTTGATGGTATCGCCGGTGTAGTTGCCGCTCAGGAGAAGCACCCCGCCACTGGTGGCAGCCGCCCGCGCCACCGATTCGACCTGCGCCGCCGACGGGGAGGTAAAGACGTTACCGACGACGGCGCCGTCGGCGAATCCGGGGCCGACGAGGCCGCAGAAAGCCGGGTAGTGACCGGCGCCCCCGCCGACGATCACCACGGTCTTCCCTGGCGGGGGCGGCGTCGCGCGCACGACTCCACCCGCGACTTTGCGGACGTATTGCCGATGGGCATCGGCGAAACCAGTGAGCATGTCGTCGGAGAACGCGGCAGGATCGTTGTACAGGCGGGTCATCGGTCACCTTCGGATGTCGCGGATCAGGGACAGGGCTTGTTGTCAGCGGATGGTGTAACCACCGTCGAGCACGAGATCGGCGCCGTTGACCATTCCGGCCGACGACGACACGAGATATAGTGCAGCTGAGGCAATTTCGTCGGGTAGCGCAAACCGGCCCGTGGGGATCTGTGTGAGTAGGGCGTCGCCGCGCGGGCCGTCCCAGGCTTTACGGCCCAGTTCGGTCAACACCACTGTGGGTGAAATGGAGTTGACGGTGATGCCGTGGGGTCCCCACTCGGAGGCGAGCACCTTAGTCAGCCCGATGACCCCGGCCTTCGAGGCGCAGTAGGCGGCGTGCTGGTCGAGTGCGACGTGTGCAGCTTGTGATGCAATGTTCACGATTCGGCCCTTACCAGCGCGGATCATGTGCTTTCCGAGGTGTTTCGCGACCAGGAAGGTGCCGGTGAGGTTGACAGCCAGGGTGCGGGACCAGCCTTCGAGGGTGAGATCCTCGGCTTTCGCAAGGACAACGATTCCGGCGCAGTTGACGACGATGTCGACAGTGCGAGAGTGCACGATGATCTGCTCGACTGCATGTTCTACTGACGTTTCGTCGGTGACGTCACAGGGGATATGCGTCCGCGACGGTTCGTCCTCATGGGTCCGGATGACCGCGGGGAGGTCGGTGACGAATACGTGCGCCCCGTTGTCGATGAACTTGGCGGCGATGGCCGCGCCTATTCCGGAAGCACCTCCCGTCACAACTGCCGTCATTCCGTCGAGACGAAAACTGTCGTGTGAACCCTCAGCGGTGGCCATGCCTGTACACTAGGACGACCACGACAATGAGGGGCGTCACTGTTCCGCACTCCAGAATCTGTTGGAGGCAAGCGCTTTACGGCCAATCGGCGTCAGACGAACGCCGGGATGACTTCACGCTCGAACAGTTCCATTCCGCGTCGATCGTAAGCAGCTTCGACGAACGTGCAGATCGCGTAGGTCATTCCGATTCGCTCGGCGGCGCGGAGCTTTTCCACGATCTGTTCGGGCGTCCCGACCAACTGGGTGGTGCGGTACGTGTGTTCGAGCGTCGCCAACTCGGCGGGCGGGACCAGCGGAGCGTAGTGCGCGGTGATCCAGTCCAGGCGCTCTCGCACCTCCCGCTCGGTGGCCCCCACGATCACCGGATAATTGGCCGAACGAGTGATCGACCCGAAATCCCGGCCGAGATCAGCGCAGTGCCCGGCCAGGACTGCTGACTTGTGCACGAACTCGTCCGGCTCCGGAGCGAAGTTCGCGTAGTCGGCATACTCGGCGACGATGCGCAGTGTCTTCTTCTCTCCGCTACCGGCGATCCAGAGCGGAATGCCGCCTTCCTGGAGCGGCAACGGACGGCAGATCGCGCCGTCTGCATCGAAGTGCTTGCCCCGCATAGTCGAGCGGCCCTCTAACCAAAGGTCACGCATGATCCGGACGCCCTCCTCGAGCATTCCGAGTCGGGCGCCTGGGGCGGGAAAATCGTAGCCGTAGGCACGGAATTCCTGCTCGTACCAGCCCGCCCCGACGCCTACCTGGGCTCGGCCGCCGGAGACGATGTCCACCGTCGCGGCGACCTTGGCCAGGTAGGCCGGGTTCCGGTAACAGATGCAGGTACACATCTGCCCCAGGCGTACTCGTTCGGTGACGGCGGCGAAGGCCGCCATGAGGGTCCATGCCTCGTGCGTGGCCTCGTCCGTCACCACCGGAACGGTGTGGAAGTGATCGAACAACCAGATACTCTCCCACCCACCACGATCGGCGGCCTGAGCGAGGCCACGCATCACCGGCCACTGGCTTTCGACCGGCACTCCGGCGAGGTCGAGAGTCCAACCCTGGGGAACGAACACACCGAACTGCACATCTGTCCTGTCGTAGATCGGCTCGATCAGCGACGGTAACTCGGGCCGTGCCCCGTGACGAGATCCGCGAGAGCTCGGGCGTCGGCAGGTGCCGCGTCCCCACGCCAGGCGATGTGCAGATCCGGCCGGAGTAGGAACAGCGAGCCGTTGTAGAAGTCACGCAACTGCGGCTCGTCCATCCGGACTACCTGCAGTGGCGCCTTCAGGTCACCGAACGCGTCCTCGAACGCGCTGGTGTCCGCCTCGCCGGTCAGGTCGAGCAGCGTGTAATCGGCGCCGAGCGAATCCTGCAGCGGCGAACCGTCCTTGAGCCACATGTGTGGGATGCGGATGCCCGGGCGACCATGCGGTTCGATCCGGCAGAACTCCCACGACGGGATGTTGCCGGGCTCGTGCGCCACCAACGGTGAACCGGCGTACGAGTAGCAGGTCTCCACGCCCACCATGCCGTGCATACGGCCGTGATCGTTGAGGAACGAGTTGACCAGACGCTCCCGAGCGGCCGCACCGGCCTCACCCTCGGACTCCTCGTAGGTGCTCGAAATCTGGCGGTACAGTGTGGCACCGTCGGTTGCCCACCCGGACGCCTCGATGTTCCGTCTGCCCACCGGCCTGCGTTCGAGTTCGTAGCCGGCGAGTAGTTCTTCACCGCCCCAACCATTCACGACGCCCGCGAGCTTCCAGGCGAGGTCGATCGCATCGCCGATACCGGTGTTCATTCCCAGACCGCCGGTCGGGATGACGAGGTGCGCGGCGTCACCGGCCAGGAATACCCGGCCGTCACGGTACCGGTCGGCAAGCAGTAGGTGCGGTCGCCACGTGTTCACCGTGAGGATCTCGAGGTGACAGTCGAACCCGATCAGGCGACGGATATGTGCCTCGAAGTCGGTGTCCTCGGGAAGCGTCGTACCGTAGGACATTTCCTTGCGGTCACCGTGGACGACGAGTCCGTCGTCACTGCCGACGAAATGGTAGTGACGGCCCTTGCTGATGGCCATCTTCTCGTACATGTCGTCGGATCGGCAGATCACCTGCCGGATCTCACCAATCGCGGCCCGGCCGTTGAGTCTGATACCGAGCTTCTTGCGCACCGTGCTGGTGCCGCCGTCGCTGCCGACGAGGAAGGCACACCGATAGGTGTGATCCGCGCCGTCCGCATCGCGGACCACGACGGACACGCCGTCGGCGTCCTGCGTGAAGTCGATCAGTTCGTGACCGTATCGGACCGTGGTGTTCGGCGTCTCGTTCTGCGCGACGTCGCGCAGCAGCGGTTCGATGGTGTTCTGCGAGACCAGCTGGTACGGCTCGAGCGGGTAACTACCGTCCGTGGACGCCGCGATCTGCTCGCGGCGCTCTGCCACCGACGGGTACGACTGCACGGCAACGGCAGGCTCGTTCATCGTCGTGGCGAGGACGATGTCCATCGGGTTGTCGGCGGGGTAGCCGAGTTCACGTACACGCTCGGCGATCCCCAATCGACGATAGATTTCCATGGTCCGGGCATTGGACCGATCCATCTTGGGCCACGGCGCCGGCGTCGGTTCTTTCTCGATGATCAGACAGCGGACGCCGCGGCGCCCCAAGTCGATCGTGAGTGTCAGTCCGGTGGGTCCGGCACCGACGACGATCACGTCGAAGTCGAAGGTGTCATTCGTTTCAGGCATAGCAGGCTGCTCCTACACACGTCGTCGACCTGGGACGACGCGAAAGATCATCGGCGGGTTGCCCGTGAGGACCCGCGGACGTGGTGAATGGTTATCCGCTCGTGGCTCAGACGAGTGCGCCTGCGGCCGGCTTGTGGACGTCGCCGCGCGGGTACAGATCGCGGCCCGGCTCCGACAGAACGACGTCGGCGGTGGGGCCGATCCGCTCGACGAGGGGGGCAAGCTTCTCGACGTCGAAGTCGAAGACCTTGGCGGCGGTGGTGCCCATCATCTGTCGAGCCTCATCTTCGGGCACGTGGTTAACGCCGAAGGTGGCCCGCAGGTACTCGGTCACCGAGGGATGCCACATGCCTTCCAGGTGTGGGAAGTCGGTACCGATCATCATCTTGTCGATTCCGATGTCATGGCGGATCGCGACCTCATGACGCGAGAGCAGCGACGACCCTATCCAGCACTGACGCTCGAAGTACTCAGTCGGCGAGTGCTTGACGACGTCGCGCAAGTCGCTGCGCACGTAGCTTCCCTTCCACGTGTAGTCAGCACCGGCGAGCTTCGGGCGAACCCATGCCGAGCCCTGCTCGGTGAAGACAACCTTGAGGTTCGGGTGCCGCTCAAATACTCCACAGAAGATCAACTGATCGAGAATCTCGTGGGTGAAGAACTCGATATGTCGTGCCATGATCGGGAGAATCATCGCCGGGTGCGGCATCGCGTCGGCAGAGATGTCGCGCTCACCGCTGCGGTTGGTCGAGGAAACACCGCCATGCGAGTTGAGGATCAGTCCCAGATCCTCCATGGTGCTCCATACCGGATCGAACTTTTTGTCGAAAAGCGGTGCGCTGGTTTCGAACATCGGGCAGAGAACACCCTTGAAGCCCTGTTCCTTCGCCCAGTGCATATCTGCGATTGCTGCGTCGACGTCGTCGAACTCGATCATCGCGATGTTCGCGAAACGCTCCGGCGCGGGAGACGTGAAGTCGACCAGCCAACGGTTGTAGGCGCGGTCCGACGCCTGCTTGTGCTTGAAGTCCAGCGGCTTGGCGCCTTCCTTGGCGCCCTGCGTGGCGGAGTACAGCTCGAACGGCTTACCGAAGTCGGGGAAGATGATGTCGGCGGCAACACCGTGCTTGTCCATCTCTGCCAGTCGGACATCCATGTCCCACTTGCCTTCCATGACACCGGCCTCGTTGACCTCGCGGTCCCACTCCTCCACGACGTCGAGGTCGGCGCGAAGCTTGAACACCTCGGGATCGAAGGCGTACCGCGGCTGCTTCTTGAACTCCACGCAGTAGTCGTCGTATTCCTCGCGGAATTCGGGATCGAGGTACTCCCGATAGTCGTCCACACGACCTGTCGCGTGACCGTCCGAAGAGATGATCATGATCTTGTCCATAGCGATTCCTTTCGCCGTCCGTCAGGTTGTCGAGGGCATCACCCTTGTCCGGCCGCGAGTGAGTCAGGCCCGGGATACTGCTTGGACCCCATCTTGCGTGCGCCACCGCGGCGGAGCGAACGGGTGTTCCAGTGGCAGGAACGTTCGCATCGCTGCGCCGGGAACACACCCACTACCGTTTGGGCGACAACGGGTCTCGGGCCCGACTTTCATATCCGGGAGGAACACATGGTTTGGTCGATCGGGTTCGTACCCGTCACGGAGCACGGCCGGGCGGTCGCCACCTCGGCGCTACGAGTCCTCGACATCATCGGATATCCCGTCGACGTCACCGAGTTCGATCTCGGGGCTCGGCGGTTCCTGAGGACCGGCGACGTACTTCCGGGCGGCGATCTCGACGCCCTGCGCTCGATGGACGCACTGGTGATCGGATCGCCTCCGGTGGGAGCGGACGGTATCCCCCGCGGACTCCTCGAACGCGGCATCATCTTCACCCTCCGTGCGGAACTCGACCTGTACGTCAACGTGCGTCGCTATACCAAAGCGGACGGCGTCGACGTCGTCGTGGTGCGTGAGAACACCGAAGGCGGCTACATCGGGGAGGGCGGAATCCTGCGACCCGGCACGCGACACGCAATGGCGACTCAGGGTTCGGTCACCACGGCCTTTGGAGTCGAGCGGACGCTACGGTACGCCTTCGAACTGACACGGAAGCGGCACGGGACGCTGACACTCGTACACAAGGTGAGCGTCCTCGAATACTCCGGCAGTATCTGGCTGTCACTGCTCGAGAGCCTGTCTCCTCAATACCCGGACGTCGACTGCACCTACCTCGACGCCGACACCGCCTGTGTCCGGTTGATCGAGGACGCATCCCGATTCGACGTGATCGTCACCGACAATCTCTTCGGCGACATCGTCACCGACGTCGCCGCCGCAGTCACACAGTCCCTGCACCGGTCGGGTTCGGCAGATCTCAATGCCGACGGCAACGGCCCGTCCCTGTTCGAACCACTCCACGCCGCCGCCGCGAAGGTGACCGAAACACCGTCCGACAATGCCGACCCTCGTGGAGCCTACGCCGCCATCTCCATGCTCTTGGAGCATCTCGGGCACGAAGCCGACGCCGCCCGACTCCACCTCGCCGTGCAATCGGTGCCCGACGACGCCGCCCGAACACTGACAGCTACCGAGGACGCGGTGCTCGCGCACTATCGGATTCATTCCACACCGAATGCGGTGGAAACCGATTCTCCTGCAGGACGATGAACTCGATATCGATCAATGCCGGCCGGCGATGAATATCCTCATCGGTTGTATGCGATTCCCTGTCACACATAACGACTGATTCTGCGGCCCGTGGAATTGCCGATATTCATTCCTGTGTATATCCTCCCGAAACAGAAGGAGTGAAGCCGCATTTCACCACAATGGAACTCGTGAATCACGACTCCTTCCTGGCCGATATCCGAAACTTCCTTCCATGGATTTATCCCGTTGAACTGCGCTTCCACCCGAACGCTGATTGCAAGGTTTTCATCGAACGACGACAGATCTTCCGGTAACGATTTCGGCAATCATCCGGGAAACGAAACAATAGCCTGGATCCTCGATTGCATCTCGAGGAAGATTGGAAACTTCTGATCCAGCGCATTCCAAGGCGCCCATCACGCAATTCGCAAAAAATTTCGACGCCTACCCGGAAGGCTAGGGAGGAAGCGAAATATTAGCCTCGATCCGAAAGATTTCTCCTGTAAGCAGATTCGGATTTTCTTTTGACAGCCAAATGCGTGCAAACCGGTCAGTTTGTGTTAATTTCCACAGGATCATCATCGCTACAGTTCACCGAGAGGTTTCATTCGCATGTCGAAGAACACCCGCAGAGTCGCCACCATCGCCGCACTGGTCAGTGCAGCTGCGTTGGTCGCACCCACATTCGCCGGCGCACTCCCCACGGGCTCGCTCGACTCGGACGCCGCGCCTCTGGGCGGATTCGTCTGCTCAACCCTGTCCACCGAGACGAGCCCCAATGGCTGGGGAATCCCGTTCCTCGACGAACAGGACCACACCGCCTCCTACTCCGCCGAGAACGTTCTCGATACAGACGGCTCCCTCGAGCTGTCGGTCACCGGGGTGGAGGATCGCTCCGCGAGCTACCACTCCGCAGGTGGAGTCAAGCTCGCGGACATCCTGGATCAGGAAATCGGATTCTCCGAACTCGCGGCCACCGCGAAAGCATCGTTCCAGCTGCGACTGAGCGGGACCACCGGCGGAAAGTTCAGCGACACCACCGGCTTCACCACTCTCGTCTGGGTTCCGGATGCCACGGCCCCCGACACCACCGCAGGGGCAGTCCACCAGAACTTGCAGGACGGTCAGTGGTGGAGCACCCAGAACATCGACGGCGCAAAGGACTTCGCGCGCGTGAGTCTTTCTGCGATCGCCGATGCTCAGCCGGACGCCATCGTCGACCACTACGGTGTCAGCGTCGGCCGCGGCTCAGCGGCAACCTCGACCCTCGTCGACGCGGTGAAGTTCAACGGTTGCACCACGAACTTCGCCAAGAAGGACCCCCTGCCCGAGAGCGGCACCGGTTCGCTCGGAAACCTTTTCGGCAGCCTTTCCTAGTTCCAGAGGTTTCCGACCGGCGACGCTCCACCCTCTCGGGTACTGCGGGGTGGAGCGTCGCCGGTCGGAGCATTCACCGCCGGCGACAAGGCGACCTTCCGCACCGCAGGAATTGCCATGATCACCGCCGCGCACTACTTCATGATCCGAGGACGAGAAGCGCAAGCACTTCCGGCCTGGGACAAAAACGACGACATCGAATCACAACGCCTGACACCGCCTGCACTCAGGCCAGGTGCGACGAACCCAGTTCACTGACGCTGCGGACACCGAGAAGCGCCATGGTGGTGGCCATTTCCTCCTCGAGGATGTCCAGGACGCCGTTCACCCCGGAGACCCCGGCCGCAGCGAGGCCATACACCCAGGGGCGCCCCACCATGCAGGCACTCGCACCGAGACAGAGGGCTTTGACGATGTCCGCGCCCCGGCGTACCCCACCGTCGAGGATGAGGTCGACGTGCTCATCCACGGCGCCGCGCACGCGCGGGAGCAGATCGAATGTCGCCGGTATGCCGTCCAACTGCCGGCCACCGTGATTCGAGACCACGATGGCGTCGACGCCGAGACGTGCGGCGTGCCGCGCATCCTCAGGATTCACGATGCCCTTCACCGCCAGAGGACCTGACCAGTTGTCGCGCAGCCACTCCAGATCCTCCCACGTCGACTGGCGTGGAAGGAGCTCCACGAGATTGGCGGCGGAGTCACCGGCCGAGCGCAGCAGGCTGCGCAGCGTCGGTCGGTCCTGACCGAGCGCTTCCGTCGACATTCGGGCAACGATGCGACGCTCGCGCAGGACACCGGCCAGCCACCTGGGGTGGCGTGCGGCGCCGGTAACGTTTCCCCAGGTGACACGGAGCGGACGGACGCTGAGGTGGTTGGCGAGATCACGCTCACGTTTACCCGACACCGATGCGTCGACGGTCAGACAGAGCCCGGTGAAGCCGGCGTTCGCAGCGCGAGAAACCATTTCCCCGTAAAAGCCTCGGTCTTTGTACGGATAGAGCTGAAACCACGGACGATGGTCCGGTACGGCGTCGGTCAATTCTTCGAACGAGTAGGTCGACGCCGACGACGTGACTGCGATGACTCCGTGCTCACGGGCGGCAAGCACCTGTGCTCGTTCACCGTCGGGGTGCATCATCCCAACCAGTCCGGCCGGGGCCAGCATGATCGGGCTTGCCATCTCACGGTTGCAGACAGTGGTGGCGAGGGAGCATTCGCTGACGTCACGCAGTACCGAGGGCAAAAATGCGCGCCGCTCGAACGCTGCCCGATTCTCGCGCATCGTCCACTCGTCACCAGCAGCGCCGTCGACGAAGTCGAAGATCGCCTTGGGGAGGGCGCGCCGAGCCTGCTCCCGGTACCCGGCGACGTTGTACGGCCGACTCACAGGATCACCAACGGATTCACCGGAGAACCGGTTCCACCGGCAACCGGCAGAGGCGCGGCGACGAACATGAAGTCGTAGCGGCCGCGTTCGGCACAGGCGTCCGCGAGCGGCTCGAGCACGGCGTTGTCCACCAGTGCAGTACCGAAGGCATAGAGGGCAGCGTGCACCGCCCAGTCCATGTCGACACCGTTCGGTGCCATGTCGAGCATGTCCCAGACCAGTACCGAGCAGTCGGTGTCGCGAAGAAATGCCAGACACGACGCGTGCAGGCCGGGACGAGCGGTTCCCGTCCCCCACGGCTCCTCGTGTCGGTCGTGTTCTTCGCGGCCGGAGTGGACGACGACGGCGTCACCGGGCTGAATCTCCACTCCCTGTGCCGTGCAGATTTCATGCAGCTCGCGGCCGTGCACGGGACGGTCCTGGGTCACATAGCCGACTCCGCGATGGCGGGGTACGTCGAGAAGCACTCCGCGCGTCACGATTCCGTTACTCCAGGCGTCAATTCCTGCCCACAGCGCACCGGCGGGACGCAGCACGTCCTCGGGTTGACGTCCGTTCCACATGCCCTCCTCACCCCAGGCATGATTGAGAGCGTCGATGTGGGTGCAGGCGAGCCCGTGATAGTTCAGCCCCAGGTAGTCCGACGCCATCCCGCCGGCGCCGCGCGGTTCCTGCATGAGGTAGTGGTTGGCCGGTTTCCGGTTAGTCGGGCCGGGTTCTTTGGGGAACGGTCGACTCAGCGACATCACCGTGCCGGCGCCGACACTGGCCGCCGCGGCGCGGGTACGTTCTGGAGTCACCAAGTTGACGGCTCCGCGCTGATCATCGGAACCCCAACGCCCCCAATTGTTCCGAGTGGATATCAGTGTGGCGATCTCGTCGTGGGTCACTGCATCGGTACTCATCGGACAGCGACACCGGTCGTGGTGGCTCGGTCGACGAGTTCGCGAAGAACTTCGTCGGTGTGCTCGCCCAGTTGCGGGGCACGAGTGCGCACCGCTGCCGGGGTCCGCGAGAAGTCGACGGGGCTGGCCACCATCTGCCGCGAGACCGAACCGTCCTCGGTGTCGACCAGCATGCCGCTCGCCTGGGTCTGGGGATCTGCCAACAGGTCGGTGACGTCGTTGACGGGTGACCAGAAGAAGTTGACCTCGTTGTCGAACCGCGCCGCCCATTCCGAGCGCGGGCGCTTGGCGAACTCGTCGTCGAGCAGCGCCACCAACTCCCCGGCGTTCTCGTAGCGAGCTTCGATGCTCGAGAACCTCGAATCTGATTCCAGGTCTTGCCGTTCTACGATCCTGATCAGCGCGGGCCAATGTCGATTCGACTCGATCCCTAGTAGCCAGAATCGCTTTCCGTCAGCAGCTGCGTAGTTGTTGGCCAGCGGATTGGCCGGTGCGGTACGGACAGGGTGCGCGGGGTCCAGGTCCAGAAGCAGTTTCGTGTTGAGGTCACTGCTCACCTGATATCCCGCCACGCGCGCCAACGATGTCGACACCAGTTGTCCCTCACCGCTTCGCTCACGATCGAACAGTGCCGCGCTGATCATTCCCGCCGCCGTGACGCCGGCGAAGTGATCACCCATTCCACTACGCTGCAGCGGGATGTCCTGGCCGGGAACGGACAGCAGATCAGCGATCGCCCCGCGCGCCCAGCAAGCCCCGAGATCGAATGCGCCGGCGGCAGCAGTCGGCCCCGACAGGCCGTAGCCGGTGATGAATGCATAGATCAGGCGTGGGTCGCGGGCACGGAGGGTCTCGTGGTCCAAGCCCAGTCGTGCGAGCGCGGCGCCGCGCATGTTCGTCAGGAACACATCGGCGGTGGCGATGATCTCGAGTGCGCGCTCGGCTTCCTCCGGATCCCGCAAATTCAAGACGACGCTGCGCTTACCTCTGTTGTCCGGATCGAAGAACGGGTTGTAGTCGACGTCAGGACCCAACTCGGTGTAGATCGCGCGCAGCGGGTCTCCCGTCGGTGGCTCGATCTTGATGACGTCCGCACCCCAGTCGGCAAGAATCCCGCCGGCCGACGGCCCGGCGACCCACGCTGCCAACTCGACGACTCGGACCCCGTTCATTGGTCCCGGCATGGCCGTACCTCCTCAGTTCGTTTGGCGCAAAAGTAGTTCGGCGTCAGCGGTACTCGCCCCACACCGTTCCGGCGCCCGGAACTCGGGGAAGTGGCGACCGACGCCACATGCCTATCTTGCACATGTCCACACACAACAGGTGCGCCTCGATCGAGGCGCACGGAGATGGTCGGGAGCGAAGACACGGTGAATGCGCGAGATCCGATCGACGCAAGGGGCGATGCGATCACAGGTATGGAATCCGTGGCCGGGACCTGGTTGATCGTCGGCCACGGTTCGGTCGGCTTCGTCTTGTCCGAACGGATTCTCGCCGCCGGCGGTTCCGTTCTGGTCAGGGACGACGCTCCCCGGATACCGCCTTCACGTCACGAACGAGTCACCCGGGTCGGCGCGCAGGAGCACATCAGTGCATCGCATGTTGCGATGTGTGTGCCGTCGTCGGTCACACCGAACGCCGCCGTGTACGTCCGTACCCACGTCGACGGACGTCCGACGATCCTCGACTGGGCGAGTGCGCCGCCGTCGACGAAAATCGCAACCGCCGCTCCCGATGCCGACGACTGGATCGACGTCGCCCTGCTCGACTCACTCGACCGAGTGGTTGACCATCCGCTCCTGGCGATCAGCGGAATACGTTCGGAAGCTGCGGCGACAGCTCTGCGAGGTCTCGGTTTCGCAGTCGACGTCGCAGGCGGTGCGGTGGGGCAGGCGGCCGCGGTGAAACTCACCCGTTCCCTCTTCATGAAACCCCTCGAGGGACTGGTGATGGAGTTCCGGGCGAACGCCGAGGTTCTCGACCCCTCCGGCGTCGCCTGGCGTTCGATCCAGCAGAACCTCGGAGGTGTGTTCGCCGACTTCGCGGACGTACTGGTGACCAGCGATGTCACGCACGTGGCTCGGCGCACTCCCGAACTGCGCCATGCCATCTCGTATGCCACCGATCTCGAATGCGCATCCCGTGTCGCCGATGCCGCGGCCCAGGTTCTGGCACGTCTGGCTCAGCACTGGACCGAGACAGGTGTGGATGCCGAGCGAACCGTTGACGACATCTTGTCGGCCGCCCGGCCGGCATTCCAGCAATGAGGACTACATGAGCATCGATCTGGTAGACACCGACGCATCGTCGGCAGAGGCAGCACGACAAGGCTCCGGTTACGAGGCGTGGGTGCCCGAGCTCTCCGTGACCGAGACCTGGCAGGAGAGTTCCAGCAGTGGGGCCCTGCTTCGCCGACAGGTCGTCTTCGTCCCGTCCCTCGACCCGTGGGAAAGCGTCGACTCGGCGCGAGCAGCCGTTCGAGCGGGAGCTCCCGGCGTCCTGAGGCTGAACCTTCGATCAACGAAAGGTGCTCTTCCCCTCACCGAGTGGGCGCTCGATCCGCTTCCGGCGGTATGTGAACGTGAGGGCTACGCCCTTGCGCTCGACTACGGCCCGACCGGCACGGTCCCCCTGACCGAGTTGGCCGCCTTCGCCTGTTCGGCCCCTGAAGTGGCATTACTCGTACTGGGAGACCGGGTATGTGAACAGCCCGCAGTCTGGCGACTGCTCGACTGTTGCCCCAACGTACTCCTCCAGGTCACCGATCAGACGGCTCCGGCGAGCCTGGCGGCCGGTGTCGGGACCTTCGGTGCGCACCGGTTCGTCTTCGGATCCCGCGGATCCGCCACCGGGGCCGACGCGGTGTTGCTCGCCGCGCTCGAGGCCGACGACCAGGTCGCACTGACAAGCGGCAACGCCCGAGCCCTCGACACCCTCGAATGGCGTCAGCGATGGCTGTGACGGGCGGGCTCGTCCTCGCCGTCGATTCTTTGCTCGACGACGATCTGACCGTCGAGGAAGCCGCGGCCGACGAGTTGGGCTGGGAGCTGCGTCGCTGGAGCGGAGACTACCGTGAACTCGCCGCCGCCGACGCAATCGTCCACGTGCGCAGGGTGATCGACCGTGACTTCATCTCCCGCCTGACGTCGTGCCGCGTGGTGGGACGTTTCGGCACCGGTGTGGACACCGTCGATCTGGCGGCGGCGGAGGCTGCCCGGATCGCGGTCGTCAACGTCCGGGACTACTGCGTGAGCGAGCTGTCCAATCACACACTCGGTCTCGGTCTGACGTTAGTGCAGCAACTAGGTCCACGCCACGACAATGTCGACGGACAGCGTCACGGTTGGCAGGAGTACATCACCGGGAACAGACGGGCCGGGGATACCAGCGCATTGGTGATCGGACTCGGCGCTGTCGGTCGCCACCTCGCCAAAAGCCTGGTTGCACTCGGATGGAACACCATGATCACCAGCCGCCGAACCGACGTACCGCTCGATCCCGGCATGCGTGCCGTCACCTTGACTCGAGGGCTTGCCCGCGCCGACGTCGTCTTCGTCCAACGCGAGCTCGATCCCGGCACCCAGCGCTTCTTCGACGAAGATCTCCTCCGGTGCCTACGCCCGGGTGCGGTCCTCGTCAACACGGCGCGCGTGGGACTGCTGGACGAAGGGGCGGTCGCTGCCGCCGTCCTGGACGGCAGGCTCGGTGGTCTCGGTCTGGACGCCCGGCTTCGGCCGGACAGTCCACTCACCGACATCCTCGACCATCCACGCGTACTGGTGACGCCGCACATCGGATGGTACAGCGAGCGCTCGCTGTCCGAGCTCCGACGACGCACCGTGGCAGACACCATCACGACATGCCAACACAGTTCACACCACGACACCGAACAGGACGTACCTCATGTCTTCCACTGATTCCCGCGTCTGCGTCGTCACCGGCGCCGCAGGCGGTATCGGCCTCGCCACCGCGAATGCTCTTCGCACGGAAGGTTGGACCGTGATCGGTCTGGACCGTCAGGCGAACACCGCCACCGGAATCCTCGCGTGCGACATCACCGACCCGGCCGCGGTCGACGCGGTCAGCGCGCAGATCCGCGAGCAACACCGGCAGATCGATGCGCTGGTGAACGCGGCGGGAGCTGGAACCCCCGTGTCCTTCGACGACGCAACCGACGCGATATGGCAGCAGGTCTACGACGTCAACCTGTTCGGCACCGTCCGCGTCTGCCGCGCGTTCTTGCCACTGTTGCGTGCCTCGGCGTGCGAGTACCGGAGCATCGTCAACTTCACGTCGCAGGCCGCGAAGACCGGCGGGCTCCTCATCGGTGCACCGTATTCGACGGCCAAGGCCGCGGTGCTCTGCCTCACCATGTCTCTCGCCGGGGAGCTCGGCCCCGAGGGCATCCGCGTGAACGCGGTGGCGCCGGGCATCATCGAAACCCAGTTCCTCGACAACGTGCCCGGTATCCGCGATCGTGGCGCGGGCATTCCGCTTCGTCGGATCGGGCGCGCCGACGAAGTAGCCCAGGTCGTGAACTTCCTCCTGTCACCGGCGGCGTCGTATCTCACGGGCGAGACCGTGGACGTCAACGGTGGCATCTACATGGACTGACCGGTCATGCTCAGTTGGGATCTACACGTTCATCCGGGTTCGGCCGACGAGGGCCGGTGGGGTGACGGCGACGCGGTGCGAGAAGCAGCACGCCGGGCAGGCGTCAAGGGGCTGGTCTGGAAGTCGCACGGCGGCTGCACGGCAGAACCTGTCGATGCGCTGCCGCCGGGTTCTCCACATGTCATTGCGTCGATCGTGTTGAACCCGGGCATCTCTCCGAAGGACGTGAGCGACGCTCTCGCACGTGGTGTGCGCTGGATCTGGGGCCCGTCTCGTAACGCGGACGGTTCGCTGGGTTGGGAGCTGCCGCTGCCCCGGTTCTGGACGGAGATCGCCGAGATGTTGAGCGATCTCGCGCAGCCGATCGTGCTCGCCACCTCGCACCTCTCCCGAGACGGCCGCCGGGAGTTCGCCGAATTCGCGGCGACCGTCGGTCCGGTTCTGTGTACCGTCACGCACAGCCTGTATCTGACCGACGACGAAGTCGGGACCCTGGCCGGTTCGGGGGCGGTTTTCGAGGTCGACCTCTTCACGTTGACACGGACGGTGCGGGAGATGCCGTTGGCGCCGTTGGCCGCGCGGACAGATCTGGTTCACTCCCTCGGCTCGACGATCTACCTGACCTCCGACGCCGGGCAGGCAGCCACCGGCGATCCGTACGTCTTCGTCGGTGAAGAACTGGAACGGCTGCGTCCCGCACTCGGGCAGCGTCTCGATCAACTCGCATCCTCGGGACCCGAGCGTGTCGCCCGCCATCTGGAACAGGAATCACGATGAGTATCGGAATCGTCGTCGGCGCAGGAGATGTCGCCGCGGCTGTAGTGGACCGCCTCCGCGGCTCGACCCAGCACGTCATCGCTCTCGATCTTTCCCCCGAGCCCCTCACCCGACTGCAAGGCGACGGGCTCGTCTCGGTGGCCGGAGACGTGAACGACGAGGCGGTGCGCACTGCAATGGTGCGCGCCGCCCAGGAGTCGGGTGGGTCGATCGGCTGGGTGCTGCTCACCGCGGGCGTAGGCGCACGTGGACGTTTGGATACCGTGGCACCGGAGCGCGTACAGACGACCTTCGCCACCAACGTGGTCTCTCCGATCTTGCTGCTGCAAGCGCTCTTGCGGGACTGTGACTGGTCCTCGGGAGCGCGTATCGTCGGGCTTGGTTCCATCTCCGCCCGCCGTCCGCTTCCCGAGCGGACGGTCTACGGCGCCACCAAGGCTGCTCTCGAAGCCTTCCTCGTCTCGTTGGGCGTCGAACTCGCTCCTCGCGACATCGTGGTCAACGTCGTCTCGGCCGGTGTGATCGACAGCGCGTTCATCGCCGCTGCCCGAGGCGATCTCGATGACTGGGCAGCAGCGCGAGTGCCCGCTGCACGCCTGGGCCGCGTGGACGAGGTAGCAGACCTGATCGCCTATCTCGTCAAGGATGCCCCGGCTTACCTGAGTGCTACTCGTGTAGTCCTCGACGGCGGTGCGGAGGCACTTGCGTGAGAACCCACATTTCGATCGATCACCCTTCCACGCGTCAGGAGACGGCATGAACACGATCAAAGAGGACCTACTGAAGCTCGGGGTCCCGACGCTGTACGAAGCAGCCGGACGGCGCGGACTTGCGTCCGGGCTGAAACTCCTCGTCGGTGTGCCCTTCGCAGGGCAAGCACATACCGCCGAGATTACTGCCGGGGACAACCTCGGACTTCACCACGGGCTCATGGCAACCAATCCCACTGGCGACGTCTACTGCGTCGCCAGCACCGGAAAGGGCCGTTACGGGGCCATCGGCGATCTGCTGGTCGAGCAGCTCCGCGCCGGCGGCTGGCAGGCCATCGTCCTCGACGACGGGATTCGTGACCTGGATTCGTTGGAGGCACCGCCGGCGATCGCGGCCCGCGGCGTCTGCTCACGCGGCACCGTCAAGAGACGTACCGGCCAAGTCGGCGGAAACATCAGTCTTGGTGGCATTCTCGTGCAACCCGGAGATTGGATTGTCGGTGATCGCGACGGTGTGGTGGTCATCCCCGACAGCCGCGTCACCGACGTTCTGGTTGCCGCGGAGACCCGACTGTCCAAGGAGACGCGGATCGCCGAGCTCGCCAGAACTGGAATGACCGTCCTGGCGGCGAATCTCGTCGCCTCCGACGAGATCGCCATATCCCGCTAGCGGTCCGAGCTCAGACCGCTCCGGCTATCCGACGGCCGAGGAACTCCAACGCATTCCCACTCCTGACCGCTCGGAGTTCCTCGGCCGACAGCAGTCCGCGCTGCGCCGCCACCTCCAGGATCGACTGCGGGCTCGGCCCGTTCGGCAGGAACGGGTAGTCGGAGCCGGCCACGATGTGGTCGATTCCGAAGCGCGTTCGCAGCAGATCCAGATGCTGCGGGTCGAAGACGAGTGAATCGACGTAGAAGCGGCCCACGAGTTCATCCCAGTGGGCTTCGAGACCGGGCTGGCTGATCGAGCGACCGAACTTGAGCCGCGGCCACATCCAGGGCAGCCCGCCCCCACCGTGCGACAAGCAGATCCGCAGACCGGGAAAGTCCTCGAGCACACCACCGAAGACGAGAGCACCTGCTGCCAGCGCGGTATCGGTCATCATTCCGATTCCGAACGAAAGATCCACGGACGCCGCTCGGCTCACGCACCTGGTGTCCATGGGGTGAATGAACAGCGGCGTCTGGAGCTCCTCGGCCGCGGCGAAGAACGGGCGTAGCTCTTGCGCATCCAACTCGGTTGTTCCCACCACGGTACCCAACTCCAGCCCGTCCAACCCGAGCTCCTCGACACACCGCTTCAGTTCCGAGACCGCAGCTGTCGGATCCTGCAGGGGCACCGTGCCCAACCCTCGCAGCCGACCACGGCCCTCGCCGACGGTCTGTGCCAGCCAATCATTGATGTGCCGAGCGTAGCGCAGCCCGAGTTTCGGCTCGGCCCAGTAAGTCAGTGCCACCGGGATCGGCGAGATCACTTGAACGTCCACGCCCAATGCGTCCATCTCACCGAGTCGGGCAGCGGTGTCCCAACACGGTCGCCGCACGACCCGGAACGTCTGGGGACCGCGCATCACCGAGCCGGTCAAGGCATCGGGATGCGCGAAGAGCATCGGCCAGCGGTCGTCGCCGGTCTCGGCGGCCAGATCAGGTAGGTCAGGTGGCATGAAGTGGGCGTGTAGATCCACCACCGGACTCGTCTGGGATACGTCATCGGGATTGGTCACCGAATCAGAAGTACGCAGTTGGAGATTCCTTTGCCAGTCGTCGTTCTGCCTCGCGGAAGCGGCTGCCGGGATTAGGCTTTCCGACCGACGGAACCGGCGCATGCCGGCGGAGGCGGGACGCCGGAACATGACGGTATGGATCACTCCGCTGTAGTCATCGGTAAGACCGGACAGGATTTCGTTCTTCCGATCGAGCGGGGGAAGCTGCGTGAGTTCGTAGGTGCGGTCGCGGAACGATCGATCGACACCGACGATCCGGCCGCAGTCATTCCCCCGACCTTTCTCGCCACCGCCATGTGGTGGCAGGGAGACGACGCCAACCCGTTGCACGACGCCGAACTCGACTCCGCTCGCATGCTCCACGTGGAGGTCGAATATGTCTTCCCGAGCGGGGCGCCGCAGGTCGGCACCACCTTGACCGGAACCGCCCGGATCTCCGACACCTGGGAGAAGGAAGGCAAGCGCGCCGGACCCATGACGTTTGTCGCCGTAACCACCGACTATCGAAATGAAAAGGGAGACATGGTTGCTCAGTGCATCTGGACCGAAGCTCATATTTCACGTCCGGCGAGTGCCCGGTGAACATCCCCCGCCCCCGCATCTCACTGACGGCACCGCCGGAGCCCAGCGTGTTCGGGCCGCTCAGTGTCACCGATTTCGTCGTCTACCAGGGCGCGTCGGGCGACCTGGCCGCCATCCACCATGACCCTGCAGTGGCAGGCGCGGCGGGTTACGAGAAACCGTTCGCTCCCGGAATGTATCCCGCCGGCCTGCTCGCGTCCTGGGCCACCTCGTGGCTGGGCGCGGTGAACATCCGCCGGTACAAGGTCCGCTTCGCACAGATGGTCTGGCCGGGTGACACGCTCACGTGCAGTGGCACGATCACCGGCACCGAGGTGCGGGGGTGCGACACACTCGTCGACGTCGAGTTAGAAGCGCGCGCCGGCGATACCGTCGTGGTGAAGGGGTGGGCAAGCTTCGCCGTCCCCGATTCCGAGATGATCTGATCCGAATCTCTTGACACAAGATTGAACTGCGCCTACCGAGATCGGCAGGCGCAGTTCATTTTTTCCGATCGTTTGCTACAGGGCATCCACCGGGTCCAGGTACTCGGTGAACGATGCCACCGAGTCCACGCGCGGAGCAGGAAGCGGTTCCTTCCACACGTCGAGTGCGCCTTTGCCCATGGCAAAACGCCGAGGACGATGTGTCGCGTCGACGATCACCTCGTGATCGGTGGAGAACTCGATCGAGAAACCCAGCCACGGCTCGGTCACGTAGACCCCCATCGAACCCGATGTGGGGTGGCGCAGGATGTCCAGTTCGAGCTCAACGCCCAGCGATACGGCGTTGTGTCGAAATCGCATGACGTCGTCGAGAGTGTCTACCAGAATGCAGAAGTGCGAGAACTGGGGCCCGGCGAGCTCCTCTCCCACCACGAGCGAAGCCGAGCGAGTGGTGATAGCCGTTCTCACATCTGAGGAACTCCACCGATTCCTCGACCTGATCCGAGATCCGGAATCCGAGGACGTCGCGACAGAACGCCGTTTCTTCGTCGAAGTTCGGCACCACCCAAAGGGTGTGCAACATCTTGTCCAGCGAAATACCGTTCGGAGCAATGGGAACGGCTAGTTCGGCCATCTTGGTAAAGATCTCCCATTGGATCCCCGCCGGGTCCCGGAACCGGAGCCATTCCTCGACACGGTCGGCGATGAAGTCGCCACCTCGAACGAATTCGATTCCCGCCGCTTCGAGGTCTGCAGCGATGCCGTCGTAGGCAGCGCGGTCGAGTGCCTGGTAGGCGATCCGCGAAATTCCGGGGTTGGGCCCTTGCTCCAGACGTACCCAATGATGGTCTACGCCACCGCTCATGAACGCGACGCCGTCGCGACGCTCGGTTACCTCGAGCCGAACCACTCGCGCATAGAAGTCGATCGCCGCCTCCAGATCAGCCACTTCGATCGCGACGTATCCGAGGCGTTGAATCCGGTACATGTCCTTACTCCTTCATTGGGCGACCCGTTGCTCGGGTGGCCCAGTATTGCGTCCCGCCCGCACCGTCCCCGCCGGTGGTTCCGGCGCGTGGAACGTCGATCGACTCCGTGTCGATCAGTAGGGCGTCGACAGTGCCTGAGCTATCTGTAATGCCGTGCGGCGCACATGATTTCTATCCGATACCATGTGCCCACTCGAGCCTAGCCGCGCCAGCGAGACGGCGGCGACAGAACGTCCTTCCGTCACTACCGGTGCCGCTACGCAGAACAACCCGAGCTGGGATTCCTCGAGGTCTTGCGAGTACCCGACCCGACGCACCTCTGCGAGTTGATCGAGCAACAGGCGTGGAGCGACGATGGACCGTGCCGACGGACGAGGAAGGTTATGCGAGAGCACCGAACGAATCATGGACACGTCACTGAATGCCAGTAGGGCCTTGCCGATCGCCGTACAGGTGGCCGGCATGCGCGCGCCGACGCGAGTGGGAATCCGAGTTCCACCGCGGGCGGTGAGCTTCTCCAGGTAGAGGACCTGACCTCCCTCGAGGACAGCAAGATGGACGTTGGCTCCGGTGGCCTCGAACACGTTTTCCAGCGGTCGTCTCGCGATGTCGAGGAGATCGCCCCACATCGACGTACTCCGGCTCATCTGCAACGCATACCAACCGGCACCGAGGGCGTACCGAGAACCGCTGTGAGCGACCATTTCTTCCTGGATCAGCTCGGCAAGTACTCGATGCGCAGTGCTCTTGGGCAGTCCGGCAGCGAGCGCCAGTTCCGTGACACCGGCCTCGCCGTTACTGCGCGAGAGTGCGCGCAGAAGTCGCGCGGCTTTGGCAACGGAGGACACCACACCCGCCGTCGTCTCAGGTCTTTCCAGAACAGATTCCACGTTCGTACCTCCATCGCCTGCCGTGTGTCTCACGTCACTCTACGCGCGTAGATTCCACTATGGCAACCATTTCGCATGACCAAGGCCACGTTAATTCCGGCCAGTGGAACGACGTGCACCAGTGCATATTCGGGCGGCCGGCGCGCACACCGAGCCGGTCATGCCGAGTACGGATCGCCGCACGGCACGAAGTGGCCGTCGCGGGGCGGCTCCACAATAAACGGGACAACCAGATCGCTCCATTCCGAATAGTGCGGCGAACTGCGCCACTGCACCAGATGCGCGTCCAATGAGCGCCATTTGAGCAGGAGCGAGTAAACGTTGCGTTTCTCCACACCACGCCAGTACTCGATCGAGACGAGTCCGGGACATCGTGCAATGACGGTCCGCGCCGTGAGCATCACCTTTTCGAATTCCAGTTCACGGCCCTCCGGGACCACGAACTCACACAACTCGTAGACCGGCCCTACGTACTCGGCCATTGCACTGTTCGTCTCGGCATTCACGATTTCCTCCACATGATCAGCAGTACTGGGGTCGTCGGCACAACATCGGCCGGCGCAGCTTCAGAAACTACGAGTGCCCGATCCGGCGGACGGGTTCGGGTTCCACAAGGTGGAACCCGTCGGTTTCGCCTCCCGGAACACGGGATCGATGCGGCTGCCGGAACTACCTAATCTGTAGCGACGCAAACGGATCGGAGAGACCTATATGTCGACGCAACGCACCATGGAAGTTCCCTCGGGAGAGTTGACCGTGCACGTGTGGAATCCCTCGCACGCCGCAGTCGGAGTTGTGTTCCTCGCTCATGGATACGCCGAGCACGCGGGTCGGTACGAGCCTCTCGCCCGATGGCTGACGGACGCCGGAACGATGGTGATCGCACCGGATCACCGCGGACACGGACGCTCACCCGGCGAGCGCGGGCTCCTCTGCGATCTGGACGAGTACGCCGCAGATCTGGCCGCAGTGCGGGCAACTGTCGTTGCCGAACACGGTAACCTTCCTGCCACGCTGATCGGGCATTCGATAGGCGGGAACATCGCGATACGGTTCATGCAGCTCGGTCTCGGCGACGACCTTCGCGCGTTGGTACTGTCCGCACCGGTTGCGGGCGGTAACCCCGCGGTGTTCGCGTTGGCAGATCACGATCCGATCGAGAACGTACCCGTCGATCCTGCCGCGCTCTCCCGAGACAGTAATGTGGGCAAGGAATTCGAGTCCGATCCCCTCGTCTATCACGGGCCTTACCTGCGCGAGACCTTGACTGCGTATCGGACGAGTGTCGATCGGATCGCTGCCGGCCCCACGCTTCCCGACGTCCCCACACTCTGGCTCCACGGCGAACTCGATGCGCTGGCCCCGCTGGATCTGACCCGGGCCGCTCTCGAGAAGATCCGCGGCCCCCACTTCGACGGCATCGTCTACGACGAGGCCCGGCACGAGGTCTTCAATGAGACCAACGCTGCAGGCGTGTTGGGCGATGTCGTCTCGTTCGTGTCCCGGTGCGTGCGGAAATGAGCGGTGCGCTGTCCTCACTCGCCCGCGAGCATTCCCTCGAACGTATGGGACGAGAACCGTTCGACATCCTCGTTGTCGGCGGCGGCGTGGTGGGCGCCGGAGCGGCTCTCGACGCCGCGACACGCGGCCTGTCCACTGCCCTCGTCGAAGCCCGGGACTGGGCCAGCGGTACGTCCAGTCGCTCGAGCAAACTGATCCACGGCGGTCTGCGATACCTCGAGATGCTCGACTTCGGCCTGGTTCACGAGGCACTACGAGAGCGCGGCCTGCTACTCAACCGTCTTGCGCCGCATCTGGTTCGGCCGGTTCCGTTCCTGTACCCGCTCACCCGGCCCGCATGGGAGCGAGTCTACGTCGGTGCAGGTATCGCAATGTACGACGCGCTCGCCCTCGCGTCCCGCGCCAAGAAGGGCATCCCGACGCACCGGCACCTCTCCCGCCGCGCGGCGCTCGACGTTGCTCCGGCCCTACGACCCGACGCGTTGCGCGGAGCCATCCAGTACTTCGATGCCGCCGTCGACGATGCCCGACACACCATGTCGATCGTACGCACAGCAGCCGAATACGGTGCTTGCGTTGCGAACCGAGTCGAGGTCACCAAGTTCGTGCGCGACGGCGATCGGGTCGTCGGTGCCGAACTTCACGACCTCGAGAGCGGTCGACGGTCAACGGTGCATGCCCGGCAGATCATCAACGCTACCGGGGCCTGGTCGACCGCTTCGCAACAACTGGCCGGCTCCGCGCGCGCCTTGACGGTGCGCGCGTCCAAGGGTGTTCACCTCGTGCTCCCCGCCGACCGCATCGATTCGGCCAGCGGCATCATCGCGCGCAGCGATCACAGTGTGTTGTTCGTCATCCCGTGGGGGCAGCACTGGATCGTGGGAACGACCGACACCGAATGGGACGACCCCACCGTGGAACCCGTCACCGATGCCGACGACGTCGACTACCTGCTCGAGCAAGTCAACCGCATACTTCGCAGACCGGTCGGTCGTGCCGACGTCGTGGGCACGTACGCCGGTCTGCGTCCTCTGGTCGCCGGCTCCGCCGATTCGACGACCAAGCTCTCGCGCGAGCATGTCGTGTCCGCCCCTCTTCCCGGTCTGCTCGTGATCGCGGGCGGAAAGTACACCACCTATCGGGTGATGGCTGCGGACGTGGTCAACGAGGCTGTCCGAGAGTTCGGGCCGGAAATACCACCCTCGTGCACCCAGGACGTTCCACTCGTCGGCGGCGCGGGCTTTGCAGCCCTGTGGAACAAGCGGTCCCGACTCGCAGTCGAGTTGGGACTCACCACCGAGGCCGTCGAACGACTCCTCCGTAGATACGGCGACCGGATCTCGGATCTGGGCGCGCTACTTCACGATCGGCCCGAACTCGCCTTTCCGGTGCTGGGTGCGCCCGGGTATCTACGCGCCGAGATCGTCTACGCCGTCACTCACGAAGATGCTCGGCACCTGGACGACATTCTGATCCGCCGGACCCGTATCGCGATGGAATACCCCGGCCACGGAATCGACGCCGCCGCAGAGGTTGCCGACTTGATCGCACCGCTCCTCAACTGGGATGCAGCGACGGTGGCCGAGGAGCTCGCGTCGTATCACGACCTCGCGAGCGCGGAATCCACCTCACTCGAAGGAGTCATGTTAACCGAAGTTCCTTGAGGCCGAGCGATTCTCGGTATCGACGAGTGCGTCTAGATTGCCGCAGTCATCGTTCGGCACCACACCGAATTCACACGTCGTGCTGGTAGGCGAGAAACTTACCGTCGAAAGTGACGACCACCCGGTCACCGTCGTCGTGGGTTCGACGTTCTACCGTGAGATTGAAGTTGACTGCGCTCATGATGCCGTCGCCGAAGTCCTCATGAATGATCTCCTTGATCGCAGGTCCGTACACGTCCAGAGCCTCGTAGAACCGATAGATCGTGGGGTCACTCGGAAGAGAGTTCGCGCGGGTGCCACGATACGGCTGCCTCTGCAGAGCCTCGACCACCTCTGCGTCGAGATCGAGTACCCGGCCTACTGTTTCAGCATCGGATGCAGGCAGTGGGTGCTGCCCCTGCAGGGACGCAATGGTCCATGCCGTCGGTTTGCCGATGTCCTCGGCCAGCGATCTCCACGTTCTGTTCTTGCGTATTCGCTGGGATGCCACGTGCTGTGCAGCCTGATCTTTACTCATGATGGTCGACATGTGTGTCCTTTCATTGACAACGGGAAACAACGGGCGGTGCGACGAGTGCGATTCAGTCGGCATCGTAGTAGTCGTTGCCGTGTGAGAATTCGATGAAGGTGCAGGCAACGTCCCCGACACTCCAGGCGTCGTGCCCCGGCGGCAAGAGCATGACATTCCCCGTCGGGAACTCGCGGTAGGCGCCGTCAGTCATCCGGACGCCGAGGGTTCCAGCAGTGACCACTGCGACATGAGGGAGTTCGCATAGATCGGTTCGGGCGTAGCTCTTGAGATCTTCGGACCACTTTGCTCCGACGTCGAAGGTCACTTCGGTAACCGTGACACCGTCGAGTTCGGCGCTGCGCTTGCTGATCCGGCCGTGGATGTCAGGGGTGATCGAGGCCAGGTGTGCTGCTTGCATATCAGGGTTGTACGCCATGAAAACTCCTCGTTCGAACTGGTGTGGAGTTACTACTTCATCATCGCCGGACCTGCCGCCGCGAGAGGAGAACGCGCACGACAATCAGGCAAAACGCGCACATCTGCCGGCGAGAGTCCGGTTGACCGGCATGTAACAGAATCGGCTCAAATCGTTAACATCCCGCACATACCATTGTTTCTCGCTTGAACAGGAGTGCAATGAGACGAAGCGAATCGATTGCGGTGGAGCGGGTGATCCACACCATCGATCACCCGGTGTGGATCGTGGACGGCGTCGGCGGAATCGTCACGATCAATCGTTCTGCATTGTCGACGATGGGCTACGGCGACGACAAGAGTCTGGTCGGCCAGAACTGCCACACGTTGTTCCATCACTCCCATCTCGACGGATCCGACTATCACCAGAGCGACTGCCCCCTGTTCCACCGCACCCGTCAGGACCATTCCGCAACTGCCGCGAGACGGGGCACCGAGTGGTTCATCAGGCGAACGGGGACAGTCGTACCGATCGCATGGTCGACCACCACGCTCGAGGTGGATTCGGCGACCCTGACGATGATCTCGTTGGACGTTCTCGCCCACCAGCCGTCGACGGTGATTCCCGGCACCGGCAGGCAGGCTCGACAGTCCGTCCTGGACCGAAAACAGATATACCATCGTGCCTGTCGGATGATCGCTGCGACATCCGACGATCCCGAGCTGACGCCCGCGCGGATCGCTACCCGGCTGCACGTCTCACTCAGATATCTTCAGGTGGCATTCGCCGAAGCGGACGACTCGCCGGCGCGTCGGATCCGCCACGTCCGATTGGATCGGGCACTGTGCCTGCTCGAGTCCGGCTTCGGTGCAGCCGAAGCCGGCGAGCAAGCCGGGTTCTCGGACCCCACGACCTTCCGCAGACTCTTCCGTCGGCGCTTCGACACGAATCCGGCGCAGCGACGGCGACGGTGATCCCCACCGATCAGCCACATCACCCGAAAACCTAGTCGTCACATCTTTGAATTGTCCGAAATACTCAGTCCTGCAATATATTATGGACATAGCACTGGAATGGACCCCGTCACGCGGGCTGCGCTCGGAGCTGGTCATTGCAGCTGTCGGCACCTACTCGGGTATCTCCGCGCTCTTCGGATCGTACGTCGTCGGAGCCGCGGGCAAGGCACTCTCACTCATGCTGCTCCTCCTTGTCCCGTGGAGCGCCGTGAACCTCGTCGACTACTTCGTCGTCAGACGCGGAAACTACATCAGCCCGGACCTGTTCACTGCGCACGGAATCTACGGAAGTTGGAGGTGAAGACGCCTGACCGCATATGCGATCGGATCCTGTCGATGTCGCCGTTCGCGAACCTGCCGTTCCACGAGGGTTGGGCCGCATCCGCACTCAGCGACCTCGACGTCTCCTTCGCGGTCGGACTCGGCACCTCGGCTCTCGCCTACCTCGCTCTCACCGGCAGCCGGTACCGATCCCGCGACAGGCACGACACTCGCGAACCCGGCTCCGACCTGCACTCCCGAACGACTCCGTCACTGTCGACTAGACCTGCCGCGACGACAACCGCGCATTCTCGGGTGCCGACGGCGTAGCCCTCGGAATGCGGCCACCTCGAGAAGAGTTCGAATGCCGAGAGCATCACACCACTGGAGAGCCGGTGCGGCGTCGGCCAGGCGATGATCGCCCCCTCCGCGCACTCTGTTCTGCTCTGGCCAGTGTCAGGGTCGAGCCGACGCAGCGCCCACAGCGACGGAATGAGCAAGGTCGCCGAGAGCACCTTTATCAGTGCAGCTTCGATCAATTGGAAGCGATGGAACAGACCGGCGGGATAGAACTTGACCTTGAAGTGATCCGCTCCCTGTGCACGCAGGCAGTCGTCGTACGCGCGATAGCCGGCGGCTACGAGCGCCCCGTATCGGACGTCGGACTGAGCATCGGATTGGTACGGTAGTTGATCCCACACGGAACCGGACCAGACCCTTTCACGCCGGGAATAGTCGACTGCCACGGATCTGCCGTCGGCGTCGACGCAACCCGTACCGGGCAGCCACGACGTCAGCTTCGGGATGTCCTGCGAGTAGACGGTCCGACTCGGTGGACTGAGTGGACGCTCCCCCACCATTGCTGTCGCGTAACGCGGACGGGCAACTGTCTGGAAACCGACGAGTAGCGCCGACATCGCTACCAGCACCACCACCATCGCGCCGATCGTGTTGCGCAGCAACCTGCGGCGCTGCTGCCCAGGATCAACGCAAGTAATGTGAACGAGCATGCCACGATGCCAGTGGACAGAAATACAGGGAAGATCAGCGGACTGTCGCCGCCGGCCGGGGGGATCGGTTCGACGATAGGTGAGCGAGCCCAATGCAGCACATACCCGAGCAGCGTGGCGGCAGCGGTGACGGTAACGAACACGACCAGCACCCGATTCCAGTACCAACGGGCTCGGCTCACGAACTGAGACCGTCCCAACACGTATGTGCCCCGTTCGATGTCGAACGAGTATTGCCGCAACGTCTGCTTACGTCCGAAGCTCTTGTCGACCGCTCTCATCGACAGCGCATTGTCTCTCGCTCCACTCATGTGAATTATCATGTTTCCTAACCGAATTAGGTGTCCAATGCCACCGCGACCAACGCTTCGAGGTCCGATCGCCCCAGACCCACCAACTCGTCCTGCAGCGCCTGCCGTTCCGCCGTCCCGGGCTTGACCAGGGACTGGGTCAACGTCCCCAGGCCGGGTCGTGCCTGGACGAGCCCGTCGTTCTCGAGTTCGCGGTACGCCTTGAGCACGGTATTGGGGTCCGCCGCGACGGCCGCGACCACTTCTCTGGCAGTGGTCAGTCGGTCTCCCGGATTCAGATCACCGAGGCGTAGCGCCTGCTTGAGTTGGAGGACCAACTGCACGTATGCCGGGATTCCGGATCGCGGTTGAACTCGTTGTCCACACGCACCCTACTCGCCGCGGTCGCACGCGGGCCGAACCCACTCACACCACCCGCGCTGTGGGAACTCGCGTTCCAGCGTCCCAGCAGACGGAAAACCGAGAGGCCCATAACTCCTTCACACCACGAGACTCGTCTCGACGGCTCGCCCACTGCGGGCCGGCGGGCGATCGTCACAGATATGTGATGCCCGGGGTCCACGGCAACCGGGCACGAAGGGACTGAACATGGATTTGAGACACGAGGCACCGCTGCCCTTCCGGCATCCGGACAAGTTCTACATCGGAGGACATTGGGTTCGGCCGGCGAGTGACGGACACATCGACGTGATCGATCCGAGCACTGAACTGGTGGCCTACACAACGCCGGCAGCGGGTCCGGCGGACGTCGAGCATGCTGTCGCGACGGCACGCACCGCCTTCGATGACGGCCCCTGGCCGACCATGGAACCGATTGAACGGGCCGGGTATCTGCGAGCCATCGCGGCTGCGCTGCGTCGCCGCACCGACGATTTCGCTATGCTCTGGTCCCGCGAGACGGGCGCCGTATACAGCGAGGCCGTAGCGGCGTTGGCGACGCCCCCGCAGATCTACGAGTTCTACGCCGATCTCGCGGAGTCGTTCGAGTTCGTCGAACACTTCCCCGACGAGGAAGAGGACGGAATTCGGTTGCAGCGGATGCTGGTTCGTGAACCAGTTGGCGTCGTTGCGGCGATCCTTCCGTGGAATGGTACGACACCCATGATCGCGATGAAGGCCGCACCGGCCCTACTCGCCGGCTGCACCGTCGTGGTCAAATGTTCCCCGGAGGCGCCGGGTGCCGGGCAGATCATGGCCGAGATCGCCGAAGAGGTCGGATTGCCACCCGGGGTGTGGAACGCGATCACCGCGGACCGGGCGGAGTCCGAGATGCTCGTTCGGGATCATCGCATCGACAAGGTCACCTTCACCGGATCCACTGCGGCCGGGCGCCGAATCGGATCGATCTGCGGTGAGCGTATCGCCCGGTGCACCTTAGAATTGGGTGGCAAGTCCGCTGCAGTCGTCATGGACGACTACGACATCGCTGCAGTGGCGAAGGTGCTCTCCAACACCTGGCGCTGGGGTGGCCAGGTGTGTGCGGCGCTCACCCGCGTCATGGTGACCGAGTCCCGTCACGACGAGATCGTCGACGCGTTACGCAGCGAGTTCAGCGGTGTCGCGATCGGTGATCCGTTCGATTCCACGACACAGATGGGGCCGTTGTCCATCGGTCGCCAGCGTGATCGGGTCGAAGGGTTCATCCGGGCCGGAATCGACGAGGGCGCCCAACTGGTCACCGGCGGTAAGCGGCCGGCAGGGCTCGATCGTGGTTTCTTCGTCGAGCCGACACTGTTCGCGCGGGTCGACAACGCGTCGACCATTGCGCAGCAGGAGATCTTCGGTCCTGTACTGGCTGTCGTACCTGCGAAGTCCGAAGAACATGCCGTCGAGCTCGCCAACCAGTCCGCCTACGGCCTGAACGCGTCGGTCTTCACCAACGACACCGAACGTGCTTTTCGGATAGCACGCAAGATTCGGTCGGGAAGTGTGGGGCACAACGGATTCCGGACCGACTGGAGGATAGCATTCGGCGGGTTCAAGGATTCGGGGATCGGCCGTGAATGCGGACGTGAGGGTCTGTACCCGTTCCTGGAGCCGAAGACCGTCGTCCTCGAGGCACATCCGTAGCTGTAGCCGGAGCAGAGAGCGGCCCGCAGACACCGTGTACAGTGTCTGCGGGCCGCCCTCGTCGGGTCAGGCTCCGGCGACGCCCGGGTAGTCGTAATCGGCGCCGACCCCGGTCTCTTCCGCGTCCGAGAGCAGCTGGCTTGTCGGGTGATTGCGTGCGAGCTCCCGGTATTCACGAACGGCGTCCATGTCGGTGCCGACAATGGTCATGGCATGAGTGTAGCCGCACGCGTGCGGTGACGAGTTGGTCCCCCAGCTGACCACTCGGATGCCCGGCACCTGGTCGCCGAGCTTGCACACGTCCTCGAGTGCGCGCTCGACGTCGGCGATCACCGTGCCCTCCTTGTAGCGGTAGACCGCGAAGTGCACTGCATGGTTGTCGATCAGTCCTGATGAAGTCATGATGAGTGAATCCTCTCGAATATTGGGTGGTGCAACAATGTACGGTCGACGATCAGATCGAGGCGAGTACCTCGTCGAACTCGTCCTTCAGCGTCTGCTTCGACGCCGGGTCCGGGAAGACATGAAACTTGCCCGATCGCATCGCGTCGATCGTGCAGTCCGCCACGAATTCCGGTGTCTGCTTGGGCAGCGCGGCCACCACCGCCTGATCGGCGGTGTATGCCGCCCCGGATTCCTTGCCGGCCGCCTCGATCCGTGTCTTTTCACGTTCCGTGATTCCCGTGTCGACCAGTCGGGGGCACAGCAGGGTGGTGGTCAACCACGGGTACTGATCGGCTGCCTGCAAGCGCAGCGATTCGGTGAGTGAGACAACCGCATGCTTGCTGGCGAAGTACTGTGGTACGGACGAGGCGGGAACCCAACCACACTCGGAGGCGGTGTTCACGACGTGGCACGACTGCCCCAATTGCTGCATTCGCGGTAGGAACGAGCGCATGCCGTTGAGCACACCGGTCACGTTCACCCCGAACACGCGGGACCATTCTTCCGCGTCGATCTCCCAGACCGGGTTTCCCGTCGGCCCGACGATTCCCGCGTTGTTACAGAGGATCTGAACCGCGCCCAGCCGATCGAAGGCGAAATCCGCGAGGCGGTCGACGGCGGTCGGGTCGGCGACGTCGGTGACACAGGTGAACGCGGCGGCCCCGGTCTCGGTCACCAGATTCTCGGTCTCATGGAGGCCGCCGCGGTCGAGGTCCGCGAGAACCACCGAACAGCCCTCACGGGCGAGGGCCAATGCGAGGGCTCGGCCGATACCGTGTGCGGCACCGGTGACGACCGCACCGCTTCCGGCGAAGTTGTCGAACAAAATTTTCTCCTGTGTAGTGGCGGGTCGTGCCGGGAACTGCGGTCGACACAGATCAGCGCATGGTGATGTTCTTCGAGACACCGGCGAACAGATCAGCGAAGTCCAGTTCGTTGAGCACGACACGACGCAGACGCCGGCCGCTGGCACCCGAAGCGGCGTCACGGGCGTGCTGCAATGCAATGTTGTCCCAGATCACCAGATCACCGACCTGCCAGTGATGCACGTACCGGTTTTCGGGGCCGTACTGGTGAGCGACGATCTCGGCGAACACGGCGTCGCTCTCGTCTTCGGTCATACCGACGATGTGACTCGTCTGCTGTTCGCTGAGGTTCAGCAGTTCCTCGCCCGTGATGCGGTGTCGTCCGAGCAGTGGATGGATCGAGCGCGGGAACTGTGAATCCGGAACGCCCGGCCCCTGTGCACTGAGCCGGAAGTTGCCGTCTTTGGGGGTCGCACCCGAAAAATCGGTGCACTGGACCAGATCGAAGCCGGCGACCCGCTCACGCAGTTCAGCGGGCAGCGCTTGCGCGGCAAAGGTCATGTCGGCGAAGATCGTCGGGTCGTCGCGCTCCATCTCCTTCGCGTAGAGCGAGATAGCTTGCAGTGCACCACTTTCCGCGCACTGCCAGTCGGAGTGGAAGCGCAGCCGATCTGTGCCCTTGACGTAGTCTTCAGGACTGGTGCCCACATGTGTGAACAGCGACCCGGCGTCGTCTTCGCGCATGATCCGGCCCATCGACTCGAGTAGACGTACGTGGTCGTCGTCACTGACGGGGCCCTGACGGAAGAGCAGCAGCTTGTGTGTGGCGAGCGCGGTGTTGAGCTCGGTGGCGACATCCTCCGAGATCGGTGCGCCGAGATCCAGATCGTGAACCTGAGCTCCGATGTGGTCCGAGAGCGGGGTGAATCTCATATCTCATCCTTCTGTCGGGAACGCGTTGTGGTCTTTACACTTTCAGGCCACGGATAGTCCGACGACGTCACTGCCTATCCCGGCCGTCTCGCAGCACAGTACAGTTGGTGAGCTTCGGCACCAAGGCACTGTTCAGTGGGCCGGAATCCGGCCTGGCCGTGGCCCACACGACACATCTCACGGACCCGAATACGCCGTCTGCGGCCGTGGTCTCAGGGCGCGCGTCATCGCCAGGTCGAAGATCCGTTGCGCTTGCGCTGCGACCGGGGAATCACCGGGAACTGCGCCGTGGCCGAGCCCCGGCGCGCAGTACATCTCGACCGGGACCCCGGCGCTCATCAAACGCTGCGCGAACACGATTCCCTCGTCCCGCAGCGGATCCAATTCGTTGACCTGGATGAACGTTGCCGGCAGCGCGGTCAGATCCTCGGCCCGCCCGGGGGCGGCATAGTGCGAGGTACGGCGACGGTCGGTGCCGAGTGGCAGGTACACGTTCCACATCTGCTTCGCGTCCGCTGCGGTGAAACCACCCCCACTTTCCCGTACCTGCCGCATCGACGACGTGCTGAGCCGATCGTCGAGGGCAGGCACGTGGAGAAGTTGACCGGTCACTCGTGGGTTGCGCCGATCGCGCGCCAGCAGCGACACCGCAGCGGCCAGGGCACCACCGGCACTGGACCCGGTGACGACGACCCGAGTTCGATCGATGTCGAGCGTCGCATGAGCCCAACACAAAGCGTTGTAACAGTCGTCGAGCGCTGCCGGATAGGGATGCGCAGGCGCCAGCCGATAGTCGACGGACACGACTGTCGCGCCGAGGCAGGCGATGGCAACGTCGGTCGCGGAGAACGTGTCGGCACGAAATCGTGCGAAACCGCCGCCGTGGATGCGAAGCACCAGTGGTAACGGGATGCCGACATCTCGCGGCTGATACACCAGTACCCGCACCGGCGGGCCTGATCCGGTCGCGGCGAATCTCTCGGTGGTGTCGATCAATCGACGGTCGTGAGCGATGAAGGTCATACCGGGATGCTTGCAGGTCATCGCCCCGGTAGTGCTTCGTCCGGTTCTGTCCTGTGGAACGAGATTGCGACGTATCCGCCACTGGTGACGCAGCATCGGCGATCGAGTGATCGGCAACGAAGAAGAGGATGACATGACTGCTTACGATCCCCAGTTGGAACCCTACGTCTCGCAACTACCGGCAGTGGACCTCAGCGATGTCGTCGCCGCCCGCGAGGAGATGGAGCGGATCCGCCAGAACTTCGGCGCAACACCGACTTTACGTGACGTCGGGTGGACCGATCATCTCGTCGGAAGCGGCGGCGGCGAACCGGTCCCGGTTCGTGTGTACGAACCGGACCGCCGATCGGCCGAACCGACGCCGGCAGTTCTGTTCCTGCACGGCGGTGGTTTCGTCATGGGAAGCATCGACAGTGAACATCTGGCAGCGGGGGTGCTCGCCGTCGCGATCGGTGCCGTGATCATCTCCGTCGACTATCGGCTCGCTCCCGAACATCCGTATCCGGCCGCGATCGAGGATGCGTACCGGGCTCTGCGATGGGTTCACGACAGCCATTTGTCGCTCGGCATCGATCCCGAACGGGTTGCGGTGGCCGGACACAGCGCCGGGGGTGGTCTCGCGGCGGCCTTGGCGATCCTCGCGCGTGATCGCCAGGGGCCCTCGATCTGCGCGCAGTTACTCGGAACCCCGGAACTCGACGATCGACTGCTCAGTCACAGCAGCCGGGAATTCGTCGACACACCGTTGTGGAGTCGTCCGGCTGCCGAACACAGTTGGCGGTATTACCTGGGTGAACTGCACGGGCGGGAGATCCTGCCGCTGACTGCGGCACCGGGCCGAGCCACCGCCGAGGACCTGGCCGGTCTGCCGCCCGCCTACGTCTCGGCCATGCAGAACGATCCGCTGCGCGACGAAGCCGTCGCCTACGCGCTCGATCTGATGAATGCCGGCATTATCGTCGAATTACATTGTTTCCCTGGCACTTTCCATGGTTCAACCCAAGTGAGGTCGGATGTGTCGAAACGCCAGCATCGTGAACAGGTGGCATGGTTGCGTCAGGCGCTCGGCCAGCCCATCGGCTGAGCTGCCTTCCGCATTCGACTCGGCCCGATCACCAGCGATGTCCGATGATCGGGCTGTATCGTCGACGTGCTCAGGCTCGCCCGGCACCGCTACCCATGAGCATGCGGCTGATGGTCAGACGCTGGATCTGACCGGAGCCTTCCCAGATGTCGAAGATCCGGATGTCGCGGCACCACTTCTCGACCAGGTGCCGTTCGGAGGTGCCGTCCGGTCCCATGAGCTCGGCAACCCGACGGCACGCTGCCTCTGCGATCTGCGGAGCGTACGCCTTCGCCGCCGATGCCTCCCGACGGTTGTCCACACCCTTGTCCTGGAGTGCGGCAGCACGCAGATACAGCCGTCTCGCCGCGGCCAGGCCCGCTCTCATTCGGAGAACCTCCTCGTCGATTCCGCGTCGACGGCGAGGGGTGAACGCCCGACCGTGTTGCCGGGTCCACTGTTCGAGGTAGTCGACGCTTCCGGACGCGATGCCCACGGCCCACGCCGCGGTGAGGGGTCGGCTCGTGTTCAACGTGCCCAGCGCAGCGTAGAAGCCGCGGCTGTCCTGATCCTCACTGCCCAAGAGTGCGTCCGTCGGTACGTGCATGTCGTCGAAAGAGAGCCCGGACGTTTCGAAGGCGCGCATCCCGAGTTTGTCCTCGCGCGCCTTGGTCACGATGTATCCCGGAGTGTCTCTGGTGACGACGAACGCTCGGATCCCGTGTCGGCCCGATTCCTTGTCGACGGTGGCGAACACCACGGTGTAGTCGGCACTCGCCCCGAGGGAACAGTACATCTTCGAGCCACGGATGACCCAGCCGTCCGAGGTTCGGGTTGCCGTTGTTGCCACCTGGGAGGCGTCGGAACCGAAGTGCGGCTCGGTGAGAGCGAACGCGCTGGAGCGGAAGTCGCCGCGCATGAAGCCGCCTACCCAGCGCTCCTGCTGCTGCGGGGTACCCAGTGCCAGTATCGCCTTCTCGGCGATACTCCCCCGCAGCGTCGCCAATGGCCAACTGTCTCCGTAGCCGATTGCTTCGGAGACGGCAGCACCCAGGACGTAGTTCGTGGTGAAACCGCTCAGCGCGAACTCCTGCCCCCAGTCGCCGTGGGTTCGCCCGAAGGTGGCGATCGCGAGCGGTGACAGATCGACCGGACAGTCTGCCATCACGGCGTCTGCTCCGGCGGGCAAGCCCTTCGCACGATCACTCTCGCGCGCCAGCGGCCGCACCTGATGCAGGCTCCAGTCACGAACCTCGTCGCTGACTTTTCTCACGTCGTCTGGCAGTTCGAAACTGACGGTCATCGGTCACTCCCATTGCTCGTGAATAGCTCGAAATGGTTTTGCATCACACGGTTCCGGGGACGGCGAGTGGGTCCGTGTCGATGGCGGCCAATGTCATGGCGCTGCGCCACCACCGTTCGACCGGGTGATCCTTCACGTAACCGGAACCGCCGAGAACCTGGACCGCGTCCCGGGTGACACGTTCCATGGCGGCGCAGATACGTGCCACCATGGTGGACACGAGATCGTCGATCACCGACACGTCGGTGATCGTGTCCAGTTCGATCGCAGCCGACCAGAGCGACAACCGGGCGGTGTCGATAGCGGTGTCGGCATCCGCAACGAGAAATGCAACGCCCTGGAACGAGGAGATGGGCCGTCCGAAAGCCACTCGATCCTGGGCATACGCGGCGGCATACGTGTTTGCCGCACGGGCCGCACCGATTGCGACCGCGGGTACTGTCAACCTGATCCAGGCCAGGGCCCGCGCCAGGTCGATTCCTCGGCCCGGGAGGGCTGCGGTGTGAGGAACTCGCAGGTGCCGGATGCCGACGGGCCCGGTGTGGGCAGCACGTAGACCGCTGTTCGGTGTCGTCCGGTCGTCACTCGCCGAATCGTAGCCGGGCGGGGTGGATTCGAATACGAAGGCCCGCAGATCACCGGTTTCGACGTCCGATGCCACCATGACGGAGGTCGCGGCAGTGGCAGGGTTCGGGACGAAGAACTTCTCGCCGTTGAGATTCCAACCGGCAGGCCCGCGACGCGCGGTGGCCTCGAGTTCTGCGGTTCTTCTGCCCCATCCCTCGTAATACAGGACGCTACCGAGACCACCGTCGGCCAAAGCAGGTAGATGTGTCGCCTGCTGCTCTTGGCTTCCGCAGAGACCGAGCAGCAGAGCTGCATGCCCGGTCGAGAGTGCGCCGTAGGCGATCCCCGGGTCGCCGCAGCCCAGTTCTTCCGCCGCCACGACGTAATCGAGCGCGGTCATCCCGGTATCACCGCTCGTGATTCCGAGAGCGTTGATCTTCGCACCGAGCTCGGCCGGTACTTGCCCCTCGACATCGCAGTGCGGGCCTGCCGGCCGTAGTTCTCGCTCCGCGAACGTCACGAGCATCTCGCGCAGCGCAGACTGTTCTTCGGAGAGTTGGACGTCGATCACGGCGCTACCCTTTGTTCCACGAGATGAGTGAGTTCGGGACGACGCTTCGACACACCTGCGCGGTCGGCGGTAGCCCGGCTGACGCGGCCGTCTCGGAAGAACTCGGTATAGACGTCGTTGAACAGATCTGGCAGATCCGTCTGAGACTGGTGACCGGCGCCCTCGGGGTAGAAGAACTGGACGTTCGGCAGAACGTCTTCCTGCTCGTGTCCCCACACCGACGGCGTGAGAACGTCGTCGTTGCCGTACAAGTACAGCGCCGGAATCTCGAGCCTTTCGATCCGGCCCTTCGTCGACATACTTGCCTGTAGGTCGGAGTCCTCCCATGGAATCGTTCCGCGATACTGCAGTTGCGTCGGCCACCACTGAGCGCGAGATTCTTTCTGGAGTTGCGCGGAACGCCAACGCATCTCGACGAGATCTTCTTCGACTGCCGCGTCACGTCCGATGATCGACGCCATCAGACGCCGCATGCTCTCCCGACTGCCGTCGTATTCCTCGAAGTGCGCCGCAGCCGGCGGCCTCTTCTCGAGTGGCGCCGCGTCGCCGATATCGGTCCCGATCAGAACGTAGCTCAGGATGCGTTCCGGGTGTGCGACAAGGTAGTTGGCAGCGGTGGTGCCGCCCATCGAGTTACCGGAGAGGTGGAACTTGTCGAGGCACAGGGCGTTCGCGAAGTCGTGGACGAACTCGACGTGCGAGTGCGGACCTTGCGGCCAGTATTCCTCACGGGTGTCGGCGAGCCCGAATCCCGGCTGATCCGGGCAGTATACGCGAAATCCCTGCGCTCCCAGATACGGTGCCAGGAAACGCCATCCAGCCGTTCCCGACGAGCCGGGCAGTCCGCCGTGCAGAAGTATCACCGCCGGCCCCGTGTCGCCGGACGTGACGTAGTGAGCGCGGGCTCCGTTGGCCAGTCGCACCCACCGGCTCGCCAGGCCTGGAACCGCCATCAGGGCTTCCTCGGTCAGCGCCATGTGTTTCTCCTTCGAAGTATTCGGCCACCACCCGAGGATCTCGGGGGGTGACTCGAATCTTCGGTGCCGCCCACCCCCACTCGCCAATGTCGGTTCCGCTGGCACGAACGGGGGTGGACGGTAGGTCAGCCGGTCAAGGCACCTTCGGTCAAACCGCTCATCACACGCCGCTGGAACACCACGTACATCAGCAGCAGCGGCAGATTGGTGAGTATGACGTGTGCGAAGACGAGGTTCCAGCGGAAGGTGTACTCGGTCGCCGACGCAAACTGGAAGAGCGCAACCGGCAACGTCGCCCGCTCCGGCTCCGGGAGCAGATAGAGGCTCATGAAGAAGTCGTTCCAGGTGTTGATGGACAACAGGATCGCCGCGACGAACAGTGCCGGTTTGACCATCGGGAGCACGATGTACCGGTACACCCCGAGCCGTGAAGCACCGTCGATGAACGCCGCTTCCTCGATGTAGGGCGGTATCGCCCGAATGAATCCGGTGACGAGAAAGATCACGATTCCCATTCGAGTACCGGCGAGAGTGAGCATGTAACCGGAACGGCTGCCGTTGAGACCGAGCTCTTGGAGCACGAAGATCGTAGGAATGATCGCCGGTGGTATCAGCACCGAGAGAATCGACGCGTAGTACGCGAACTTCAACGATCGGGCGTCCGAGCGGGCGTACACCCAGGCCGCCATGGATCCCAGTACGAGCACAGCAGCCAGTGTGGGCACCGCGATCCACAGACTGTTCACCAGCGCCCGCAGATAGCCACCCTCATCGAGGACTGTTCGGTAGTTGTCCAACACATTCCAGGTGGATGGCCACGCCAGGCTCAAAACGCTCGCGTCACCTTCGGTCTTGAACGAGTTCACCACGAGGAACCAGAACGGAAGAGCAATCCACACGAGACCGAACGCCGTCAGGAGAGTGATACGTACGGCCGACCCGGCTTTGGGTGTCGGCACTACTTGCCTGATACTCACATCGACACCTCTCGTCGGCGCAGCCAGGCCACCAGGGGAACTGCCGTGCACAGCACGAGTAGCGTCACCACCAGGCTGATCGCACTGGAGGTTCCGAAGAATCCCTGCGAATACTGCTGGTACAGAGAAACATTCAGCACCGAAGTGGCGTTGCCTGGACCACCGTTGGTGGTGGACATGATTACGTCGAATGCACTCAGTGATCCCACCAACGCCACCACTACGTTGAAGGTGAAGGCAGGTGCCATCAGTGGAAATTTCACTCTCCAGAAGCGCTGCCACGCCGATGCACCGTCGATCGTCGCAGCCTCGAGAACGCTCGTCGGGACGCCGTTCAGCCCGGCGATGTAGACCAGGGTCACAAGACCGCTCCACTTCCACGATTCGATGGCGGCGACCGACAGCAGCGCGGACGTCTCGTGACCGAGCCACGCGTAGTCGAACTGTCCGGGAACCACGAGCGATATCAAACTGTTCATCGGCCCGTCCGGCCGCAGGATCGCGGACCAGATGTATCCCGCAGCAAGGGGCGACATGAGAACGGGGATGAAGAACAGGGTTCGGAAGATCGAGTTGATTTTCGACGACTTGTGCAGCGCCACGGCGAGGGTCAAACTTACGACATTCTGGATGATCATCACCGCAACGGCGAAGATCGCCGTCACTTTGATGGCATGCGACAGCACGCCCAGTTGGCCGATCAGGCGGAAGTTGTCGAAACCTGCCCATCGAAGATCCTCGTGATAACTCGTCCAGTCGACGAAGGCGAAAATGCTGCCGGACGTGAAGGGGAACACGAAGAAGACAACGATCAGGGCAAGGGCAGGGGCCACGAAGCCTACGCGCCCCCACGGCCCCCAGGACAGTCGTCGGATGGTTGCTCCGATACCTGCGGCTCGGCCGGCCCCAGCCGATTTACCGGAAATCGTCGAGCTCGCGGGTCGGCGAACCGATCCGGGCTCCGCAGGTGGGGGCTCGGTCGGCGATCCCGCCGGATCCGACGACGGGGCCGCGTCCAACCGTGGCTCGTCATCGATCTTTTCGGTGTGGATGTTCATCAGTCCGATCCCCCGGTCAACGCATCTGGGTGAGAGCGGTCAGGAAGGCGGAATCCATCTGCTTACCGGCTTCCTCGGGAGTCAGCTGCCGGTTCAGCACTCGGTTCGTGATTTCCTGGAGCGAGGCCCCGCCGGGCAGGTTGATCACATAGGTCGGTGTGGCGCCTGCCTCGTACGCTGTGAGGACTTCCTTGGACAACCCCTCCTGCGGCGGCGCCTCGTGGCCTGACATCGTGGGCAGCGCACCGGCATCGACGATGTAGTCGGCGTAGCCGGGACCGGTGATCCAGTTGACGAAATCGATGGCAGCGCGTTCCTTCTCGGAGTCACCGCTCTTGGGCAGGTAGTAGGTTCCCGTCACGTTCGGCGCGTACGCCAGGGTCGGTCCGCTCGCGGAGACACCGACGAACCCCACCACGTCTTCGGGGTTGGTACCCGAACCCGCCAGACTCGCCTTCGCGGTGTCGATGAAGATCGACGAGCTTTGCGCAACCATCGCCGCAGTGCCTTTGACGACGGCGTCCACCGAGTCGGCCATCTTTGCCGTTGTCGCATTCTTGTTGAAGCATCCGGATGTGTTCAGATCGTCGTAGGCTTCGAGCCCCTTGACGAACACTCCGTCAGGATCGCTGAGCTGTTCTTCCTTGGACAGCAGTGCCTGAATGTACTTGCCGTCCTTGTTGGCGTCGGACTGATACATCATCCCGGACAGGATCTGGGTCGGCCAGACATCGCCGCCGGCTTCGAAGATCGGAGCGACACCCGGCGCCTTCGCCTGCAGGTCGGTACACAATGCCGACAGATCTGCAAACGTCCTCGGCGGTGCCAGACCGGCATCCGCGAATACCTTCTTGTTGTAGAACACGCCGTACTCGGTCAGCGGCCCGAGTGTTGCGCCGTACACCTTGCCGTTGACAGCGCCGGACGAGGTGGCCAACTCCCCTTCCTTCTCGACGAAGTCGAGATCGCTCAGGTCGATCATCTTCTGCGTCGGGTTCAGTCCGGCCAGTCGTGACAGTCCGGGCTGCCATTCGAGGATGTCCGGTTTACTGCCCGCCGTCCACTTCGTGAGCACGGTGTTCTCGAAGGCATCAGCGGGAAACGTCACGAGGTCGATCGTGTTTCCCGACGCGGCTTCGTAGGCCTTGTACAGGCTCTTGAGGGCCGGGGAATCCAGCGCCGTGTTCCACAGGGTTAACGTCACGCCGGTGGGAGCAGGCTCGGACATTCTCGATCCGGCTGTCGCGCTGTCGTCGTCGGCGCCCGACGAGCAAGCCGAAAGCATGCCCGACGCCACCACGAGGGCAGCGATAGCGAGATATACAGGTCTGGTACGCATCATTACGTCCTCCTCGGAAGCGCCATGAGCACCTCCTCATGGGGCAAGTGGTGTTTGGTTGGGGAGTTTCGCACGGCCGCAAATCAGCAGCGAACGTCTACCCCGAACCAACCGTCAGGCTGAGTGAACCTAGAATCCCGCAAAAACACGGTCTACGGTTCGTCCCGACGGCCGGAACCTGTCAGTGATCCACATCACCACCGATTGTGGCGAACTGGCGAGCTCATGACGAGCTGACGGCCGCAACATCGATCCGTCGCCGAGCCTCGTCGTAGACGTCGGAGTCCAACGGCCCCTTCACCGCGGCCGAAACATTATCGGCCAGATGAGCCGGGCTACCGGTACCCAGGATCGTCGAATCGACCGACCCGGTTGCAAGAAGATACCGGATCATGAATTCTGTCCGGCTCGCACCGTCCAGTAGATCCCCCAAGCCGGCGGATTCGAACCTGTCCCTGTTCGTCAGCCACTGTTCACGCCAGCCGTCCGGGATGGCATCGACCTTGTCCTTGCTCGCCGAAACGATTCCGCGCGCGACCCCGTTACGTGCGATCGTGCCGACACCCGCCGCCGACGCTTGCGACAGGAAGTCCTCGTGGTCACGCTCGACCAGCGAGTACGGAACCTGGATCACGTCGAAGACGTTCATCTCCAGGTGCTCGTAACAGTTCGGAAGCGTTGCGGACATACCGATGAATCTGACCATGCCGGCCTCACGCAGCTCGAGAAGCTCTGCGATGGAATCCTGTTCGACGAGTTCACTTCTCGTCGGGCTGTGATGGAACTGGATGATATCGATGTAGTCGGTCTTCATCCGGCGGAGCGACTGCTCCACCGCCGCCCGGATGTTCGGTCGCTCGAAGGTGTGCAGATTGCTTTCGAACGGCTCGCCGTTCTCACGGACTGCGCAGCCGCATTTCGTCGCGAGGTAGTACTCGTCACGGCGATGCGCGAGGAACTCTCCGATCAGCTGTTCGGAAAGTCCGTAGTCCGGTGCCGTGTCGATGAGGTTGATTCCCAGATCGAGAACCGAGTGAAGTAGTGTCGAGGCCGTCTCGTCGTCGACCCGAGTAGGCCAGTCTCCGTACGGCCCCCGGAGTTCCATGGCTCCGAATCCGATCTTCGACACGGAGAGGCCGGTCTGTCCCAAAATCGCCTGTGGCATGTTGTCCATAGCGAGCGACCCTAGGTAGATCGGGCCCGCACTCGGCAGCTCGGTTCCGCGCGGTGGAACCGCAGGCCTGAGGCGGGCCGTTCAGCGGGCCGTGTGAGCACCTGCGCATCCGTCCTCGTGCTCGATCCACGCGAGCACGAACACGTCGGGAATGGCCCCCGCCACGACGCTCTCCCGGCTCGGGCACCGGCAGTCGCGCGCCGAGTCGGCCTCGAACCCCGACCGATGCTTGCGCGAGTAGAACAACCTACGCATTCGTGACAACACCTGTATCCTCCCGTTTCTCCACCCACCCGAGACCGGGCGACAGCTTCTGAATCTCCATGTGCGGCAATGTTCTCGATGGCTACTCGACGAACGGGGAACGCAACGTCGGTAGAAAATGTCTGCGGTTCACCAGCACCGCGACGACCGCGATCGCGACGTACGCGGAGCAAAGGACGAATCGGCCCTGAGTCGACGTGACGGCGAACTGAATCACGAACAGCGTGATCAGCGCCCACGCCGAATACTTCCCGAAGCGCAGCGAATGGATCAGTGCGACACCCATTATCGTCTGGGCGGCGGTGAGGAGTACTTCCTCGATCTGGCATCCGTTCAGCGCAAGAGACGAGCTACCGCCACCGACCAAGTAGGCGATAGGCAGCGAGCCGACCAGAAGGGTCCTCTGATTGATCTTGGACGAGATCAAGGCGGCAATCGCCACCGTGCCATTTCCTCGGCGGGCGAAGATGACGGCGATGATGAACTCCGGCGCCTCGGAAGCCAGTGGCGCAAGCCACTGGACAAGGAGGAATCTGTCGACGCCGAGTTCGGTGCCGATGTCGACGAGGCTGTTCGCGAACGGTTTCGCGCATACCAGGATCACGGCAGCCGCTACGACGAACAGGGCCACGACGGTAGCGCGACGGGAACGGTCGGGAAGTTCACCGATCACGGCGGCAGTCCCGATCAGTTCCGGCTCCTCCATTGCGCCACGGCTGAGTTTGTAGAGGTAGAAGCCGAACCAGGCCAGCAGTGCGACACCGAGGACGACGTGGATGTGGCCGGTCGCGGGAATGACGAACGCGACGGAACCGGCGACGAGCAGGAGGCCGAGCCCGAGGCGGTTGTCGAGTGCGAGGGCCATCAGACGCTCGTCGAGGATCTCGCCGATGTAGATACGACACGGCTGAACCCTCCTCACAGGAGCTCGAGCCGCAGTCGAGCCCGTACAGACAGTGCGTGTCGCCGTCGATCGGCGAGCCGGAGCCCCCCGCGACCACTCGGCTGTTAGGTTAGGCAATCCTCTCAGCCTTGTCGTCAAGCTGTCCCGACACCTGGAACGTCGACCGTGAAACATATTGAGAGTCAAGTAGATTGATCGTACTCCGACCACAATCGAGGCCACCTCCCAGTGGCACTACCAACTCACGTGGCGCGTCGGATCATGCCGATATCTGCGACCTGACGGTCACTGTCGGCTCGACACATCCACAAGATCCTCGAGTGACGAGTTCGACGGGCAGTACGTCACACGTCACCTTGGGATCCTTGAACTGGCCGACCAAGCGCTGTACGGCCAACTCGGCCATCTGGCGAAGTGGTTGACCTACAGCGGTGAGCCCTGGATTCAAATACGGCGCGGTGTCGGCGCTGTCAAAGGACACGAGCGCGATGTCGTCCGGAATACGTACCCCTCGTTCGCGAGCGGCTCGATAGACACCGAGCGCCTGCTCGTCAGCAGTAGTGAAAATAGCTGTGGGAGTGGGTGTGCGGTCGAGAAGCTCGAGGGTACCGTGGTACGCCTGCTCTCGCGAGACGTCGGTATGGATGAACAGACCGTCGGTCGATTCACCTGCCTCCACCAATGCCCGCTGCCAACCACGACCTCGCATGCGCGTGTTGTTGACATCGATGGGACCCAACAGGCAGGCGATCCGGGTGTGGCCGTGTTCGAGTAGATGTTTCGTGGCAATGTAGCCACCGTCCTCGTTCGCGACCAGAACACGAGAAATATCCTGCCGACCACCGTCACGATCGATCAGCACAACACGATCGTCCCCCGCCGCCAGGTGACCGAGGGCATCGCTGGGTATGGCCGTCGGAGCAATGACGAACCCGTCGACCCCACGTTGACGGAAGGTCTCCACGTAACCGATCTCGCGTTGCTGCTCCTCCATCGTGTTCCCCAACAGAACGGTGTACCCGAGTTGAAACGCTGCCGTCTCCACGTATCGGGAAAGAGTCGCGAAGAACGAGTTCGACGTATCCGGAACGATGAATGCAAGTGCAAATGTGCGGTTGGTGGCCAGCGCCCTGGCCACACCGTTCGGTCGATATCCGAGTTGTTCGATGGCACGCCATACTCGCTCCGCCGTATCGGCAGCCACAGGTCTCGGACCACCGTTCACGACATAACTGACGACCGCACTCGAGACGCCGGCGACACGCGCTACGTCATCCCTGGTCACCATCGTCTCTCCCGTCCGCCTATTCGAGCGTAGTGCACCGGAGTCGGATTCCGTCCGATTCTCCCGCAGTGCGGGCCTTCAGGATCGTTCTACCGGCCTTCGGCGATCGAATCAGCGCGGCGAGTAAGCCAGCGATCGAAAACCCAGAGCCGAGAGGCAACCGACAACTGCAGCACCCGACGCCCAACCGACACCAGACCAGTTGTCCAACCCGAGCACATGATCCATAGACCACGCGCCGGGCCCCATGACGACGACCGCGATCGCCACCATGGCAACCATCACCACGTATTCGAATCCGCCCTTGAAGACGAAATACCCCTTACCGCGATGGTCGGTCAACGCGGCCACGACCATGAGTCCTACGCACGCCGCGCTCGCCAACGGAATCATGAATCCTATTGCCAGCAGCACACCGACGCCGACTTCCGACGCAGCCGCGATTCGTGCGTGTAGCCACGCCGGTCGCATGCCGAGTCCGGTGAACCAACTCGTCGTGCCCTGGAGCCCGCCCGGGCCGAAGGCCTTGTTCCACCCGTGAGCTACGAGCATCGGGCCCAATGCGAGCCTCAGAACGAACAGTCCCAGGTCGTGGTCCATTGCGGCGAACCTCAGGCAGGCAGTGCGTAGTAGATGCCGATGCCCGACTTCTCGGAGGCGTGTACGAGATCCGACATCGGATGCTTGCTCGTGCGAAGGTTGTAAGCGTCGACTGCCGCTTTGTTGTCGGCGACAACGATCATGGCATGGCTGTGCCCATTGGCCGATCCCGCTTCGTTACGGCCCCAACTGGCACGCCGAACTCCCGGCGTGTCGTCGCCCATCGCGCACATCTCGTCGAATGCGCGTTCGATCTCACCGAGCGGTGCGTCGTCCTTCCATTCCCAGCTGTAGACGGCGTAGCTGACAGCCTGCTGGGTGCTTGATGAATTCTCTTGTGCTACCACGTGTTCCATTCCTTCTGTGATGGGTTGACTCACGACAGTGCCGCAGTCCGCCGCGCCGTCGGATCTCAGGTTATGAACCCGGGACCGCACCCGGCAGTGAATCTTCCGCCAGACGGAACCACGAGCCGCGCGGCGCACCCACCGAGGTCGGCACGACTCCATCTCCGCTGCCGCCCGCCTTCGCACCGCCTGTCGACCTCCAGCAATCACGGACAATATTGAACTCAGTACAACATTGATCTAAGGTTAGGATATGACGGCAGCAACCCCCTTCGGACTTCGCGAGCGCAAGAAACTCGCGACCTGGAGGGCCGTCCGATCTGCGGCATTGCAGCTGATCGACGAGCGCGGTTACGACGACGTGAGCATCGACGAGATCGCTGCTGCGGCCGATGTCTCCCGCAGCACGCTGTTCAACTATTTTCCCACGAAGGAAGCGCTCGTCCTCGACCCGGATCCCCAGGATCCACAGAAGTGGCGGGCACTGATGGGCGAGCAATCGCCCGACGCGCCTCTGTGGGCCGCGCTCGAAGCCGTGCATCTGGGCTACCTGGACCTCTTCTCCGAACGCGTCACGGCAGCCAAGAAGTTGAAGGCGATCAGTCCGAGACTGGGTGACACCACACGAGAGCTGGACGGCCAGTTCATGGCCGAGGTGCACGAGTGGGCAGCATCACGGACACCCCCCGAACACAAGGTGCACACCGCACTGATGGTCAACCTTGCCCACGGGGTAATCCTGACGGCCTACGAACTGTGGTCACCCGATCAGGGATTCGCACAGATGACGAACACCGCTCGCTACGGGTTCGACGTCGCGGGCCGGGGAATCGCGAACCCGCCGGACAGTTCTCGACGTCTGCCACCTCCGATGGCACCGACCGTTTAGTCGTCGAACCCGCCGGCGAGAGGTGAATTCACTCGACCCGACATCCACACATTCTCTTCCACGATTGAGGAATCTACATATGCGCGTAGCCATATTCGGTGCATCCGGCATGATCGGTCAGGGCGTGCTGCGCGCATGCCTCGCAGACCCGACAGTGGAACAGATAGTGGTCATCGGGCGAACAAGTCCAGGACTGCACGAGAACAAGATCCGGGAAGTGGTGCACAACGACTTCACCGATCTGACCGCCATCGCCGACGTATTAGACGGCCTGGACGGATGCTTCTACTGCCTCGGCGTCTCGTCGGCAGGACACACGGAAGCAGAGTACACACGCATCACCTACGACTACACCCTCGCCGTTGCACGAGCCGTGTATGAAAACAGCCCCGACGCCACCTTCATGTACGTCTCGGGAGCAGGCACCGACAGCTCCGAAACCGGACGAGCGATGTGGGCAAGAGTCAAAGGCAGAACCGAAAATAACCTGCTTGCAATGCCGTTCACTGCATATATGTTCCGGCCTGGATACATTCAACCCGGAGACGGAATCGTCTCGAAGACCCCCCTGTACCGATGGATGTATCGAGTGGGATCGTGGCTCTACCCCGTACTACGACGAATAGCCCCCGGATACGTGACAACCACAGCCGAGCTCGGCCGCGCCATGATCGCCCTCGCATCCTCCGACGGAAAGGGACCTTTCATCCTCGACAGCCACGAGATCAATCGCCTCGGCCTCGATTCTGCCGACCGACGGTAGGTGGTCGGTTCACCGCAGGCTCGCGGAACCACCGCGCTGCATCGGTATGGTCGGTGGGTCACCGGTCCTCGAGTGACCCACCGATCACCTCAGCTAGAGATCCAGCACCAAACGCCCACCCCGACAACGCGAGACACACACCATCAGCATCTCGCCGCTGTCCCACTCCTCAGGACTGAGCACGGTGTCTCGGTGTTCGATATTCTCGCCACCGCTCAGGACACTCACCTCACACGTCCCGCATGTCCCCTCCGAACACGAGGACAACACTCGAACACCGTTGTCCCGGAGAACTTCCAGGACCGATCGGTCTTTCGGCACCGTCAGGACGGTATCGCTGCTCCCGAGTACGATCTCGAACTCCGCCTTCGTCGACTCGTCGACGACAAGAGGCTCGAACCGTTCGATGTGCACGCTTCCGCTTGGCCAGTTACTCGCAGCGGACACCGTCGCGTCGAGGAACGGCGCCGGGCCGCACGCGTACACCGAGGTTCCGGGGCGAGGATCACGGAAGTAACCGGTCAGGTCGAACAAACCTGATTCGTCATCTGCATTGACGATCAGCCTTTCACCGAACCGTTCGGTCAATTCCGGCAGATATCCCATGGATTCGCGACTCCGACCGCAGTAGACGAACGTGAAATCTGCTCCTGCACTCAGCGCCTGTGCCGCCATCGGAATCATCGGCGTGACGCCGATGCCACCGGCCACGAAAACATAATCCGAGGACGGTTCCAACGGAAAATGATTTCGAGGGCCACGCACCTCGATGGAGTCACCGACCTGAAGGGTGTCGTGCACGAAGATGGATCCACCTCGGCTTCGCGGGTCGCGGAGAACGCCCACCCGATACGACGAACGGTCGGTGACCGAACCACACAGGCTGTACTGACGGATCATCTCGCCGGGCATCACCAGGTCTATATGGGCACCAGGTTCCCACGCCGGGAGTTCTTCCTCCGATGTCGACCGAAGTGTCAGCGAGACGACCTCCGGCGCCAACCGAACCTTCTCGACAACAGACATCTCCAGCACCGGTTCGTCGCATGCGACGGCAGCACTCGTCCCGCTCGTCGACTCGGATATGTCTGGCCTCGCCGAAGTCGTGGGGGCGATCGGTGTCATGAATTCCTCCTTGGACGTCGGATGATGTCGTATCGAGCACCGCGGCTGCGTAGCCTGCACCAGCTCAACCGCGGACACGCCCGCCGGGTAGGTCCGCGGGCCGTACGAGACCCACTCCGGCCAGGACGCGAACTGCGAGTGGATCCTCGAAGTGCATGTCCGGGCACGAAGCACGGATGTTGATCGGCATCCCCCAGACCTTATGCACATGTGACGGGCGCCTCACCTGAGATGCGTTCGATTCCTGAACGTGGAACGCAGCACTTCTCGAGGTGCGCACGCCGGGCCAACGGGAGCGCATTGCGCAAGTTTCTTTCCGTGGAATCCGTGACACGAGCCTGACAGACGTGGCGCAGATCACCTACGTTGATCGCATGATCGACGCGATGCCAGTCGTGGACGCGTTCGTCCACGAGCACACTCTTTCACCGACACACGCTCGTACCCGGTCCGCCGAATCCGTAACTCTTCCGGCATGTTCGCACTTGCTTTCTCGGAAAACGGAATTCGCCGTCGAATGCGGCCGGGCCGCGAAAGACGCCGTGACCTATGCTGCCCACTGAACCGACCTCCGCCGTGCCCGCAGCATCCGTGGTGAGCGGGTCAGCCGAACGACTGGTGGCCCAGGTCAACGGAATCACGATGAGCTACCTCAGCCAAGGCACCGGTCCCCTCGTCGTCTTCATGCACGGATTCCCCGACCTCGCCATCTCGTGGCGTCGGCAGATGAAAGCCGTTGCCGACGCCGGATACCGGGCGATCGCACCGGACATGCGCGGCTACGGAGGAACCGACGCACCCGAGGACGCCGACTCCTACAGCCAGTTCCATCTCGCCGGGGACATCACCGGCCTGATGGACCACCTCGGAGCGAGCTCCGCAGTCCTGGTAGGTCACGACATGGGCGCCACCCTGGGGTGGACCATCGCTACGCTGGTCCCGGCCCGGGTTCGCGGCGTGGTCATCGCGAGTGTCCCACATAAACCTCGCGGCGCCGGCGCACCGGTCGAATCTTCGCCACAACGCTTCTACCAGAGACTTTTTCAGGACGTCGGTATCGAGGAACACGATCTGGACGAGAAGGTCGACACGTTCTTGCCCGGTATCTTCGATCGCCTCAGCGGAAGCTCCGAATTCGGCGCCCCACCGTCTTTGATGGTTCCGGAGGGCGGCCACTTCAGCGATCTGTTCACCCCGCCCAGCGCAGCGCCCGAATGGATGGGAGCAGAAGACCTCGGAACCTACGTGAACACCTTCCGCCGAACCGGATTTCGCGGTGCGTTGAACTGGTATCGCAATATCGACCGCAACTGGCACACCGCCGCACCCTGGGCGCCCGGACATGTCAGCGTTCCAGCGAGTTTCGTCGTCGGAACCGCCGACGTCACCTATGCGCTCTTCCACGCGAACGGTGTGATCGACAGTCAGCGCGATCGAGTACCGCTGCTCCGAGAATCACGCATCCTCGACGGCGTCGGCCACTGGACAGCCCAGGAATCCCCCGACGAAGTCAACGACGTGATCTTGACCTTCCTCGCGCATCTCGACTCGTGACCGGCAAGGCCTGCGCCCGTTCCGTTCCGACAGTGTGACAGACACCGACGTGCCCCCCGAGCACACGACGAAAGGACACTCATCGTGTCGACCATCCCCGCTCTGGCAATCGACCCCTTCGAGGACGCAGTCCTGGCCGACCCCACGAATTTCTTCGCCGACCTTCGCGAGGCCGGCCCCATCGTGAAGGTGGAACAGAGTGAAGGTCACGACATCGTCGCGGCCGGACGTGACTCGATCGTTCGCGCGATCTTCGAAGATCACGACAGTTTCGTCAACAGTCGAGGCGGCGGCATTCTCGATCTCGCGCGTGACGAACCCTTCCGAACCCCCGGCGTACTCCAGGAGACGGACCCCCCGTACCACAGTGGAGTCCGGAAAGTCATGACAGACATCATCTCTCCTCGCCATCTGCGCTCGCTGAAGAACTCCTTCCAGCAGACCGCCGACGAAATCGTGGACACGTTGCTGGAGATGGGCGAGTTCGACGCTCACACCGACCTTGCAGAAGCCTTCCCCCTACGGGTCATCCCTGACGCGATCATGGGCGTACGGCCTGGTGGCCGCGAGAACCTTCTGCGATACAGCACCTGGCTGTTCGAGTCCATGGGGCCCCGAACTCCGCGCGCGCGTGCCGTCATCGACAGCGTCGAGAACATCGAGGGTGCACTGGCCTGGGTTGCCGAGAGCACCCAGCGAGAAAACGTGGCCGAGAACAGCTTCGGTGCGAAGCTGTGGGCCGCCGTCGACGAAGGTCTGCTCAACGAGAACGAAGCAGGTCTGATGACCCGCTCCTTGGTAGGTGCCGGCGTCGATACGACGATCTACGCGCTCGGTCTGACGTTGAACCTGCTGGTCGACAACCCCGGTGAGTACGCAAAACTGCACGATCAGCCCGGACTCGGAAAGTTCGCCTTCGACGAGGGAATGCGGTGGGGATCGCCGGTCCGTCAGATCTGGCGCACACCGTCACGAGATATGGAGATCGCCGGGATCCCGATTCGAGAAGAACAGAAGATCATGCTCGTCATGGGAGCCGCGAACCACGATCCCGATCGCTGGGGACCGACCGCCGGGGATTACGACATCGAACGCGACTCGAGCGCACAACTCTCGTTCGGGCGAGGTATCCATCAGTGCGTCGGCGCACCGATCGCACGCATGGAAGCCGACGTCCTACTCAGCACACTCGCCAGACGAATCAAGAAGATCGAGCGAGTGGGCAAGTCGGTTCCGTTGCTCAACAACAGCCTTCGAGGATGGTCGTCGATCCCGGTTCGTGTCGAAGCAGCATAGCTATCGTGTCGAAGTAGCATGGCCGCACCAGCGTCGGTCTTGAGCCCGGCCTGACGTACCTTACGACACGAAGACGAGGAGCTCGATGAAAGACCCTGACACAGCGGCACGACACCACTTCGTGCTCGTCCACGGATCATGGATGGGTAGCTGGTGTTGGGACGCGCTGGCAGACCGACTGCGATCCCGCGGCCATGTCGTGGATACCCCTGATCTGCCGGGGCGCTCACGCACCGCCGCCACTCCCCCGTTCACACTGGATGACTACGCCGCAGTGGTGGAAGCGTGTGTGCGAGCTGCCGACCGACCTGTCATCCTGCTCGGTCACAGCTTCGGCGGCATCGTCGCAACCCAAGCTGCCGAACGCGTCTCAGATGACGTCCACACCCTGGTGTACCTGGCGGCCTTCGTCCCGCGTCCCGGCGCCGGGCTGGCCGAATTGGCCTCGATTCCGGAATTCGCTTCCTCACTCGCATTGAAACACGCTGTGAACGACGCAGTCGAGGGAACTCAGACATTGCCGGCTGACGTCGCCCCACAGGTGCTGTTCAACCAGGTCGCTACACCCTTGGCAGAGCGATTGTCGGCCCGTCTTGTTCCCGAAAGCCTCGGCCCGCTCACATCTACTCCTGTCGTCACCGCGGCCGGAGCTGGGTCGGTCGATCGCGTCTACATCGAGTGCACGCACGATCACGCAATCCCCCTGAATGCCCAACGCGCGATGGCTGCCGCGGCCGGGATCAACGCGGTCTCCACGATCGACTCGGATCATTCGCCGTTCGTCTCCCAGTTGGATTCACGCGTCGATCATCTGGACCTACTCGGTTACCCGACGCCCTGACGCATTTCGCGGGCGCCGAGCACGGGTGCTCGGCGCCCGCGAAACCACTAACCGGAGAAACGACTGCCACTGCGGCAAGGCAGTCACCTCGTCGGCGGGCTCACGAAGTTGAAAGTCTGCCTTCAGCACGAAGATTCGTCAATGCCGACGCGTATACACGCTCGAACTCCTGCTTGGTCTCACGAATGAAGTCCACATGCGGCATCTTCCAGTAGGAGTCCGGGAAGTCGTTCCCGTACGACCCGTCGTCGGAGAAGACCTCCATCTCCCAGTAGCTGCGGTAGCCCGCAGCGATCAAGGCCTCGATGATGGGGCCGGCCGTCGCCCGTCCTCGACCAGGTAGTTCCCGGTCGAAACCGCTACGCTCGTCGATCCTCGCGTCACACACCTGAACGCTGTTGATGTAGGGAGCGTATTTCGCGATACGGTTGATCAGATCCGGCTCGGGCCAGCTGTGAAAAACGTCGAACATGATGCCCAGACGGGGACTACCCACTTCGTCGAGCATTTCGGCCATCGCCGGAAGGGTATGCACCGGACAACCACGACGCTCTGCCAGCAACTCGAAGCCGATCAGTACGTCATTGGCCTCGGCAACCTCGGCAATGGTCCGCAAATTGGGGATCAGTTCTTCTATCGGTCCAGCCGGCGCCGACGCGTCACCGGTGGTTCCCGGTGCAACAGCGACTACGGCCGGCCTGAACTTGGCCAACCGTTCGATGCTGCGGCAGATCAACTCTGTCCGCGCTTCCGGATCCTTGGGTGTACCCGGTAGATCGAACGGAATCCCCAGAATCGAGTGCCGCTCCGGCACCGCAGTGCTGGTGGCGATGTTGTGTGTCGCCATGAACTCGAGTAACTTCTCGTCTTCTCCGTCGACGAACTTGCCCTCCCACAGGCCGACCGCCGCGGCGCCGACCACCGCCGACTGCTCGACGTCGTCGTAGATCGAATTGTGCGGCGTCGAGTACGAGCACATCGCGAACTGGGGAGCCTCGACATCTGCGAACGAACGTGGCTGAAGGGGTGTCATCGTCAAAACCTCCGGTTGGTGTTGCATCGACACGACGCTACCGAGCGGGCCGTGGCCGGTGGCACCTCGGAGAACCTATTCCTTTGACCGGAACTCACGCACCCTCGAACGAGGCCCGTCGAGGGCCGTTCTCCACGAACGACTTCAACCCCACCTCCGCATCACGGGTAGCGAAGACACCGGCGAACAACGCATCTTCCAGCCGCAAGCCGTTCACCAGGTCGAGGTCGAGCCCCCCGTCGATCGCACGCTTGGCGGCTCTGACGGCGAGCGGCGCTCGATCGGCAAGTTGTCGTGCCAGTTTCACTGCCCGTTCGAATACACGATCCGCATCGACAGCTTCGTCCGCGAGACCCCATTGTGCGGCAACCTCACCGGTGACAGTCTCCCCCAGATAGATCAACCGCTTCGCACGTTGCACGCCGACAAGACGTGGAATCCGTTGAGTACCGCCACCCCCGGGAATCAGCCCGAGATGCACCTCCGGCAGCCCCCACGTCGCATCCGATGCAGTGATCCTGAAGTCCGCCGCTGCGGCAAGTTCACAACCCCCGCCCAGCGCGAACCCGACCACTGCCGCGACAACGGGAACCGGAATGTTCGCCACAGCTGCCACGGCATCCGAAATACGCCTCTCTACCTTGAACGGCGAAGACACGCTCCGACCCCGCCATCTCCTTGATGTCGTCTCCGGCCGCAAAATGCCTCGGCCCGTAGATCACGACCGCACCGAGATCTCGCTGCAACGACAGGTCAGCGGCGACTGCGATCAGAGCGTCTTTGGCAGCAGAGTCCAACGCATTGACCGGTGGGCGATCAATTGTGACAATCGCGATGGGCCGTGCCCCAGCGGGCGCATCGTAGTCGACTCTGATCGCGCCGTATTCGCTCATCTTCGCGGCCCCTTACCTGTTGCGCTGTCTACCATCGACATCACTGTAGACGTGGCATCCGGCTCCCGTGCAGACCAGGTCGTCACCACGAAACACGCTCGGCAAGGTAGCATTCGGGATTGTCCAGACCAGGTTCACCGAGATCGTTTTCGTGCCGCGCCGAGACCCTCATCGGAGACCGAAGCACTCAGGTGACACCCTACGTGGCTACGAGGAACCAGACATAACGCACAGCAGAAATCTGGTCTCGTCCTGCGTTCCCGAGGAATCCCGACCACGCGGTGCCCGTTCCTGCCGCACCGAACTGTCCTCCCTTGGCGACTCGTGCACTGGTTCACTCACCCGATCATGCACACGTGCGTTCTGCACCCGAGGATTACAGCGCTGTAGCCGTTCGGCCCCGGTCCTGGTAGCGGCCCGTTGCGCCAACAGTCGATCCCGAAACCAGGGGTTCTGAATCAGGACCATCACGTACGCCGCTCTCGTAACGTCTTCGCAGGCGGGCGCGGCATGATGTTGGTGGTGGCATGTTTGGACCGGTTCGAGCTGTCGCGGTGAGCGATCGCGAATGCCCGCAAGGAGACGCGTCCTTGCAGACTAGTGCCGAGAGCCGGAATCTCGGGAATTCCGGCGGTAGCGAAACAGTCACTCCAACCATCATCGTCACCGCCGTCGATCGCACGCGCATATCGAGCACAGATCCAGAATCGCAAGGTGGTCTTCTATAGTGAGCGCCTGGTCACTCCAATACTCACGGGCCGGGTGGAATCGTGCGAGGAGTGAGCAGCGGCCATGGACCTACATTGACGGTGATCGACGATTCGTCTTGATCGCGGCGATCATCACTGGACCACCATCGCGCGGCTCGCTCGCGGAGCGTCTTCGCAGATTGTCATGCGTCAACGATTAGTTATCAACTGTGACAATGAATTCCGAATTATTCCCGAATCCCGCTGACGCTCTGACAAGATGGAAATTCCGGAGTGTGTACACCAGATACCGACTCGAAACTGGCCACCAGATACCGACTCGGAACTGGCTCTGCCCGCAGCCAAGAACGACGAACACGTCAAGCACGCGGGGCGCACCCGAAGGCGAGCGGCATCGCACTGCCGACCCGCAACATACCGATGGCCACGAATAGACGAGAAGCGATTCCAGGACCGGCGCGCTATTCGAACACCTCCCCTCTATCCATCTGCGCAGACATCCGCTCGACGTCTTTCAGCCTCGACCACCTCCCCGAAACGAGCTTGGGCTGATCAGGGACACGGGCAACATCGACCTGGTCTACGCATACACATTCTTCGGCCACTCATCTGCATCAGCGCTCGGCCATTGCTTGACAGGCGGTACGTGCCGTCATAGTTTATGCATACAAAATTTTACTTCATCATGAGTGCAAATATTCGGCATGGAGACCTTCAGACTGCAGCGGTCTCGACATCGACCAGAACGGTCGAGTCGTAGACCGCTTCGAACGAACGAACGGACGGAACACCAATGGCTCCCGAGAACCCCGCGATCTTCCTCAACGAATACGCACTCGGCGGACAACTGACGAAAGACCACTTCTCAGTCCGAAACCACCCGCTGCCCACAATCCCCGACGGCGGCCTCCTCGTCGAAACCACACACCTCTCCGTCGACCCCTACATGCGTGGATGCATGACCGGCCTCGGAAACTACTACATGCCACAATTCGCACTCGACACACCACTACACTCCGTAGGCATCGGCACCGTACTCGACACACGCAACCCCGACTTCACACCCGGCGACCTCGTCCTCGGCGCACTCGACTGGTCCACCCAGTTCGTCTCGGACCCGACCACCGCCCACCTCCGACGCCCCGGCGGCGCACTCCGACGAATCGAACCGAACACACTCTCACCCTCACACCACCTCGGCGCCCTCGGAATGACCGGCATCACCGCATTTTTCGGCATACTCGCAGTCGCCAAACCACGATCCGGAGAGACCCTCCTGATCTCCAGCGCAGCCGGCGGCGTCGGATCCATCGCCGGCCAAATCGCCAAACTACGCGGCGCCCGCGTCATCGGACTGACCAGCACCAAAGAAAAACGAGACGCCCTCCTCGAACAGCTCGGCTTCGACGCCGCCCTCGACTACCGCTCCCCCACCCTCACCGACGAACTCCACGAACTCATGCCCACCGGACCAGACATCTACTTCGACAACGTCGGCGGCACACTCTCCCAAACCATCATGTCCACCATGCACCAACCCGCACGCATCGTCGAATGCGGCCAAATCTCCACCTACGACAACAACGACGGAGGCTGGATGGTCGACGTCCGCCCCATCCACGGACGCGGCCTCCGCTTCGAAGGATTCAACCCCAAACTCTACGCCGACTTCCACCCCGCCGCCGTCGCACAACTCACCCACTGGATCCACACCAAAGCCCTACACCCACTCGAAACCGAACACCACGGATTCGACTCCATCGTCCCCGCCTACCTCGACATGATGCAAGGCGGAAACATCGGCAAAACCATCATCAACATCGAACACTGACCCCGCACCAGGACATCGAGCCGAAAAGTATCAATTTACCTGTACCCAAATGAATTTCGGCTAGGGAAAACGCACGTACTTTCGACCGCGTTCTATTGCACCGGCGCGATAGACCCCGGTATCGCTGATCTTCATACGAATCGAGCCGTCACACAGGGACACGGAGGCCGGTTACGAACATCGAACATTTCTGAATATTCGATTGCAATATCAATCGAATACTGTTGATCAGCAAAATGATTCACAACTTTGACGATATCGTTACATCGAATACCGAGCTCGACCGAGTCGTATCGCTCGGCCTCATCGTGAAGAACCACTACCAGTACGCTCCTGATCTATCTCTCTCGCTCGAGGTTCGATACAGACGAAAGAGTCAGATTTCGATCCCACGCTTGGTCCATGAAAATCATCCAAAGCAAGCACAGAAGCCGCAAGCAAGGAAGCAGGATTACCGGTGCCATACGACAATGTGCTCGAAATTTCTGATCTGAGCGTTGATTTCGTCACAGATCGAGGAGTAGCTCGCGTAGTGGACAACGTCGGTATCACTGTTCCGGCGGGAACCACGGTAGGACTGGTGGGCGAGTCCGGTTCGGGTAAGACAGTGACCTCACTCGCCGTGATGGGTCTGTTACCGACCAAAGTTTCCCACATCACAGGGTCGATTCGGATCTGTGGGCGCGAAGTCGTCGGACTCGGAGAGGACGAACTGTCGAACATTCGCGGCGCCGACGTGTCGATGGTGTTCCAGGAACCGCGACGCAGTCTCAATCCTGCTTTCACGGTTGGCCACCAGATTGGAGAAGTACTGCGACGACACGAGGGACTATCGAAGAAGGCTGCCCACATACGAGCGGCCGAACTACTCGAGATGGTCGGAATCGACAACGCGAAACGGCGCGCATCAGCCTATCCACACGAGTTCAGTGGCGGCATGTGCCAGCGAGTGATGCTCGCAGCGGCCATGGCGTGTAAACCTCGATTACTCATTGCCGACGAACCGACGACAGCGCTGGATGTCACCGTTCAGAAGGAAATGTTGCGCTTGATGAAGGAACTCCAGCAAGAATTCGACGTTGCGATACTGTTCATCACACATGATCTGGGTGTGGTTGCGCAGATGTGCGATCAAGTCAACGTGATGTATGCGGGACAGGTCGTCGAGTCGACAACCACCGACGGTCTGTTCGACGATCCTCGCCACCCCTATGCCGAAGGACTGATCGAGGCGATCCCTGATCCATATTCAAAAGATCGGAAGCTCAAGGCAATTGCCGGTGCAGTGCCGGCGCCGTGGGACTGGCCGACATCCTGCCGATTCAACCAGCGCTGCCGTTACGCAGTGCCCGGGGTGTGCGATGCACATCCGGTTTCGCTGCACGCGACACCCGACGGGGGCACTGTCCGCTGTGTACGCAGTGACGAGTTGGAACTGAGAGGGCTGGCGTAATGGCAACGCTGTTGGATGTGAACGGTCTGAACAAATACTTCTCGGGACGCCGAAAAATGTTCGGCAAGAGCGCCAGTGTGCACGTCACTCGCAATGTCTCGTTCACTCTCGACGGTGGTGAGACACTCGGGATCGTCGGCGAAACAGGCGCAGGTAAATCGACCGTAGGGCGTCAGGTTCTGCGGCTGATCGAGCCGGACTCCGGGTCGGTTCGCTTCCATGGAGACGAAGTCTTGTCGATGAAGGCTCCTGCCCTTCGGTCGTTTCGACAACGAGCGCAGATGATCTTCCAAGATCCGTTCAGTTCGCTGGATCCACATCTCACGATTCGTGATGCTGTTGCCGAGCCCTTGACGATACATCGAAAGATGTCCCGCGACGAGCGTGACGAGCGGGTTCTCGATGTCCTACAACGCGTAGGTTTGCGCCAGGACCAGCTGCAGAAGTATCCCAAGGAATTCTCAGGGGGTCAGCTGCAAAGGATCGCGATCGCGCGGGCTCTGATTACCGACCCCGACTTCATCGTCTGCGACGAGCCTGTCGCAGCTCTCGACGTCTCGATTCAAGCTCAGGTCCTCAATCTGCTTGTCGATCTACAAAATGAACGAGGCATGTCGTATCTGTTTATTTCACACGATCTCTCACTCGTACGCTTCCTCGCACATCGAGTCGCGGTGATGTATAAGGGCGAAATCGTCGAACTCGCGACGTCCGACGAGATCTTCGAGAACCCCCAACATCCATATACGAAGAGTCTGATCTCGGCGATTCCGCAACTGCGAAGGCGGAACTCGAGTCGTCAAGTCGATGCGATGTCTGACGAATCGGATTCTGAGCCAGTCCTCGGGGAAGACCTCGTGGCCGACAAGGAGTTCTCATGTTGAAGATCGTCGGCAATCGCATCCTCGCAGCGATACCCATGCTGTTGTTCGTCAGTTTCTTCGTGTACGTGTTGCTCGACCTGATTCCCGGCGATGCCGCGGAAAGTCTCGCCGGAGAAAGCGCTCCCCCCGAGAGAATCGAAGCTCTCCGGTCGGAGCTCGGGCTCGACAAGACCCTGCTCGTACGCTATTTCGACTGGGTCGTCGGTGCAGTACAAGGAGATTTGGGACGCTCTTTGTACAGCTCGGAATCCGTCACCCAGATCCTTCTCAGCCGACTTCCGGTCACTCTCTCGTTGACGATCGTCAGCATGTTGTTGGTGGTGACCGTCGGTATTCCCCTTGGAATCTACGCTGCCATGCATGCCAACTCCAAGATCGATCGTGCGATCACCGCAATTTCCGGTGTAGCACTGGCAGTTCCGGCATTCATCCTCGGTCTGATACTGGTCGTCGTCTTCGCGATAACAATGCCGATTCTTCCCGCGACCGGATACAGCCCGATCGGAAACGGTATCGGCGATTGGTTGCGGCATCTCGTCCTCCCGGCGCTAGCACTGGCCAGTGTCCCCGTTGCCGAGTTGGCAAGGCAAACGCGAGCCGCGATGATCGACACCCTGGGGAAGGACTTCGTTCGGACAGCAAGAGCAAAGGGGCTGCGACGCTTCGACGTCGTAGGTAAGCATGCGCTCAAGAATGCCGGTGTTCCGATCGCCACCGTTGTCGGTCTTCAAGTCAATCGCGTCTTGACCGGAGTCGTGACAGTCGAAGTCGTATTCGCACTGCAAGGATTCGGTGCGCTCGCCGTGAATTCGGTTTTCAGCCGCGATATTCCGGTGATCCTCGGTTTGGTCGTCGCGACAGTCCTCATCATCGCGGTCGTCAATGTAGTCGTCGATCTGTCGTACGGCTACTTCAATCCTCGGGTTCGGCAGTGATGCCGCCCAGACTGACAATTGGTGAATGACATGACAGAGAAACAACTAGCGAGGCGTCTACGTGCGAGTTCGCCTCCAACTCCGGCCTCTGCTCGGGACGATTCGCTGTCCTCCCTGCCAGCGCCTTCTCCGAGGCGGTTGACTCGCGTCCTGCGGAACAGTCGCCCGTTGCAGCAGTTCGTACGCAACAAAGCTGCTATGGCATCGCTGCTTTTCCTAGTTTTCGTGACGATGGCTGCCGTTCTCGGCCCGATGCTCGTACCACACGACCCCAACACTCAGGATTTGTCGAATACCCTCCAGGGACCAACCGGTGCACACTGGCTGGGAACCGACGATTACGGCCGCGACGTGTTGAGCCGTCTTGTCAGCTCCGCAGGGGTGACTCTGTTGGCAGTGGTCGAGGCAGTCGGTATCGCCGCCGCCATCGGAATTCCCCTCGGCCTGTTCTCGGGTCTGGTCGGTGGTTGGGTGGGCGCTTTCCTGAGCAGAGTATCCGATGCCATCCAGAGCCTTCCTTCATTGATATTCGCTATCGCGGTCGTCGCCGTACTCGGTATCAGCCTCACCAACGCAATGCTCGCGATCGGAATAGTTCTCGCGCCCTCCCTCTTCCGTCTAGCTCGTGGGGCCGCGGAATCGGTTGCCACCGAAACCTATATCGAGGCGTGTCGTGCGATCGGATGTTCGAACTGGCGATTGTTGTGGCGCCACGTGCTTCCGAATGCTTCCTCCCCCCTGTTGGTTCAAGTGTCGTTCTCCGCAGGGGTCGCGATCGTCGCCGAAGCAAGCCTGAGTTTTCTCGGAATCGGTGTGCAGCCCCCGAACTCATCGTGGGGAAGTATGGTCCGCAGTTCGTTCGACACCATCTACGCCGCGCCCGGTCAATTGATGGCCCCATCGATCATGATCGTGCTGACCGTCCTTGCCTTCTCCACATTGGGTGACGGGCTCCGCGATTCATTGGAAACCACGGGAACTACCAAGTCACTCAAACTCTTCTCGAAGAAAAAGTAGACGATCTCGGCAACTCCGCTCGACCTCACATATTCCGATCCTGAAATCCTATCCGCCGAACTGCGTGCGGACCTCGAAGGAGCTTCGCTTGAACACCACGACGAGACGCATCGCCCTGATGTGCTCCGCTGCCCTCATCTCCATGGGCGCGGTGTCATGTGGGACATCTGACTCCGATACAAGCGGCCATCTACGCATCGCCACACAGTTGCCACCGATGGGTATGAATCCGCACACCGCCATCTCGGAGGTTCGATCGTATCCATACTTCACCCCGGTCTACGACAGGCTGACTCAGATGGTCGTCGGCGACGATGGGCTGGCCGAAGTTGCGCCGATGGTGGCTACGGAATGGACAACATCGGAAGACGGGCTGTCCACCGTATTCAATCTGCGCGACGACGCCACGTTCTCGGACGGAGCAAAACTCGACGCAGCAGCAGTCAAAGTCACTCTCGATCACGCCATCGCACCGGAATCGTCTGTCGGCAATCTATTGTCGATGATCACATCCACCGACGTGATGGACGAATACACGGTCAGGATCAATACCAATCGTCCGGATGTCGATCTTCCGGCGACACTGTCCAGTCCCACCGGAGCTTTGATCAGTCCGAATGCCATCGACAACCCCGATCTGGACGTCAACCCCGTCGGTTCAGGGCCGTACACAGTTACATCTGTGAAGATCGGCGACAGCGTCGAGTACAAGCGCCGCGACGATTACTGGGACTCGTCGGCGCAGGGCGCGGAGACAATCACGATCAAAGGAATGACGGATCCGAACGCGCGCCTGAACGCACTACGCTCAGGCCAAATCGACTTCACGCAGCTGACCATCGAACAGTTCGACCAGGCGTCGTCCCTGGGTTCTCGTTTCGAAGTCCACAGCTATCCCAAGACCACTAACGTCGCCATGATGCTGAATATCGACAAGCCTGCATTGTCCGATGTGCGGTTCAGGCAGGCCCTGAACTACGCCGTCGACCGTGATTCGATCAACAACAGTCTGCTGGACGATCAATGCGCTCCTACCACGCAATTGTTGGCCAGTGGAGTAGACGGGTTCCTGGCAGCGCCACCGGCCGACTACACCTACAACCCCGAAAAGGCACGGCAGTTACTAGACGAAGCCGGTATCGACAATGTGACTCTCAATGTGGCTCTGAGTAAATCCAGTGTGTACTTGCAGAAGGTCGCTACCGCTATGGCCGATCAACTCGCAACTCTCGGAATCGATCTGCAATTCAAGAAGGGTGATACCGATCAGTCGATGAGCTCGTTCCGAAGTGGTGAAGTCGACGGATTTCTGACGACCCGCTCCGGATATGCAACTCCCGGCCTCACACTGAGCCAGAACTTCCTCAGCAAGTCACGATTCCCGGGCACAATTCCCGACGAACTTTCCACCGCGATCTCAATCGGATCGAATTCCACATTGACCCCCGCCGATCGGACCGCTGCCTACGAGCAGGCATCAGCGGTAGTGAACGGAGGCGCCCTGGACTTGTACGTATGCAAATTGGGTGCGCAGGTCGCGTACACGGACAAGGTAACCGGAGCCGACAGAATGGGCGGATCCGCGTACATGAACGGATTGGATCCAAGGTATCTCGGAATCAGCTGACGTCAAGGCAGCCAAGCGGGCACGCGTTGAGCGTTTGGATATTCGGGACTGCCCCCACACCACACCTGCCCCAACTCCACTGACGGGCAGACAATCGGCCTGCGTTCAACCGGCCGGTGCGCTACTCGCGTGAGTAGCGCACCGGCCGGTTGCATGCAGACGCACGGATCGCAATATTCCCTACATGATCCGCGTTTCGCTTCAATTGAGGTCGAATGATTTATAGAGCAACAACTTTCACTTCCAATTGCCCTAGTATCTTTCTGCAACAAGATAAATAGACACGTCTTTCGCACCGGGCACAGTTCAGCGTGGCGCGGCCAGCAACCCAACTACGACATCCTCGCTGGCAGAGCGATGACCGGAGCACAGTTCAACCAACGCAGCGAGGTCGAACCTACGCAGGGAATCGACGATCGACGCGTGTTCGTTGACGATGCGCCTGCGAGTTTCCGGTAGCCATAGATACGTGGCCCGATAGCCCTCCGACAGATGCCAGAGTCGACGTGCCTCACGGCGGAACAGGTTCAGCGGTGAAAGATCGAAGATCGCGAAATGGAACTCGCGGTTGAACCGAAGCAGGTCGGTGATGTCGCCGATTTCCATAGCGGACGCCATCGAGGCATTGAGGGATTCGAGTTCGGTCAGATCTGCTGGTGTCGGCCGGGTAACACTGAGCAACAGCTCGGCTTCGATGATCGCCCTCAGGCGATACACCTGCGCGAGTTCGTCGACATCGAGCCTGGCGACTATATAGCCCCGATTCTTCTCGTAGCTGACAATTCCCTCGGATTCGAGGGTGCGCAACGCTTCTCGTAACGGGCTGCGTGAGACGCCGACCTTACGCGCCAGTTCTACCTGCCCGATCTTCTCGCCGGGAAGTAGCTCACGCCTCATGATCAAGTCGCGAATATGATCTTGCGCTTGGCGCGTGAGCTCGGCAGCTTGATTACGGCGAGGAGCTTTAGCCCCGTCACCGGCCTCGTCGCTGATTGCTGTACTCATTGCTCCACAAGTTTCGATCGGAACAGGCACTTCCTGGCCGAGAGTCGGACGGGAATCGTGATGCCTGTCGAGTTGATGAATTACACCTTACGTCAGGGTACACATATTTGTGCACAAATTTGCATGCTGTGAGTAGGTCAACATTGCATTCATTTTAGTGAGCAAATCACATCCGGTTAACACCCAAATCAGTACGTCAGAAAGAACCGAACCGCAGAACTTTCGAATCTACGAGACTTGGATGGGCCTGCGCACGTACCGCAACCTCTGCGCGGGCAAGAGGAAGTTGCCGGCACGATGCTCAATGAGACGAACTCGCAAGGGCACTTCGATCGCGGATCGTCACGATCATGTTTTACACAGCCCAGCCGGCATTCGACTGTCGACACGGAAGCACAACAAGTCCACGCCGAAAATAACGACAAACAGATCTGGCGCTAAAGCCAACACTTCTCGCATCGTGGAGTCTACGCCGGGAAGAGAAGCCGATTCACGTCGGAGAACCGCCCGTCCATACGGATGTCACATCGCCGGTAGCCCGAAATCGATTGCGAGAGCTATCCATCGCGACACCAACCATGGACCTGCAACGACGGTCACCGTCACTTCAAGGCAGGCGATTAGTGAGGTACAGCCTCGAACACTGATCAGTCGAGACGAGGGAGACCTACGATGACGTCGACGTTATTGGAACGCATCCGACTGAAAGCCGCCAACAGGCGCTTACGATCATTGTCCCGAAGGGCCTCGAGCGCTTGCCGATGACCTTTGACGATTCGGGCCATGGTGGCCGGCGGCCACTGGTATGTCGCACGGTATGCAATGGCTTGATTCCAGAGTCTGTCCAGTTCCCGCCGGAATACGGCCCGGTCGGACAGCGAGAAGATCACGATCTGAAATTCGCGATGCGCACGAATTATCCGGACACTGTCGCCGGCCTTGGCCGCAGCAGCCAACTCGTCGACCCACACTTCTGCATCGGCGAGCACCTCCGGTGTCGGGCCGCTGATGCTGCGCAACAGTTCGTCCTCGATCAATGCTCGAAGCCTGTATATCTGCGCAAGATCGTTCAAGTCGAGTTTGGTGACGACGTATCCGCGGTTGGTCTCGTAGGACACGACGCCTTCGGATTCGAGTGTTCGCAGAGCTTCACGCAGCGGGCTGCGTGACACGCCGAGTTGCTGAGCAACCTCGACCTGTCGGATTTTCTCCCCGGGGAGGAGCGTACGAACGCCGATGAGTTCGCGCAGCTTGTTTGCCGCATCGCTGGCGAGCTGAACCGCCGCGGGGGCCTCCTCGGCCAGAGCCTCGCTCGCCATCATTCCTCGCCCTCACTCAACTACTTCAGCACACTCGTCGATCGACAAACACGCACAAACCACCGACACCACGCCACCCGTACATTCCGACCTGAAGTCGGCGTTCGAGATGAAGCTCAGCCCTTACTTGCAGCGATCATACATGTAACTTTGAATGCAGATATAGGGTCGAAATCCAACATATGGGCCCGAACAAGTCGAGTTCTCGACTACAGTGCTCCTCTTCAAATGCAATAGCAAGAGCTCGCGCCGAACGCAAATCTACTGCGGATCGACCGACTGCGTACACATTTACGGTGCAGCCGAAGCGGCCGGCAGGGCACTCGTTGTGCCCCGATTCCGGATGGCTCCGCTACGTCAGCACGCGGGAGGGCACCTCGAGTGCGTGCCCGATTCGTTTCGGCATACCGCCGGCAGGGGCTGACTGCCGGAAGTATGCCGAAACGTGTTCGGCTGCTATAGCAACTTGCGCTAGAGCATGCGCACATCACGCATGCATCACGGAGCGCCGACCAGCGGCGACGGTGACGTCGGATTGAGGAGAGCGTCGTAACCGCCGTCGCAGAACACCACGGAACCAACAAACGGCGCGCCGTCCGGGCCGACAAGGAAGTGGGCAACTCCGGCGACCTCGTCCGCCGTCAAGGTACGGCCGGCCGGAACGGCTGCCATCACCGCCGTCGCATTACTCGCAAACTCCCCGTCCGTGAACCGTTCAGCGAACATAGCTGTATCCGTGTTGCCCGGCGCCAGGCCGTTCAACCGAATTCCGGCACCGATCCAGTCTGCCGAAATCGCCTGAGCCCGCATCCACCTCATCTGTGCGATCTTCGACACCGGATAGGAAACATCTGAGTTCAACTCCTCGTCCGCTGCTCTCTTGGCCTTGACCTCGTCGCCGTCCAGACAAAGTTGCACCAAGTGTTCCGGAACTGGATTCCGATGACACGAGATGGTGTTGGAGCACACTGCAAGTGCAGTCGGATCGATCCCCTGGCTCAACAACGGACGGAGACCCATGAGAATCTCGACAGTACCGAAGTAGTTGACCGCCACCAATTGCGATGGGCGCCGGCCCGTTGGACCTATTCCGGCTGCTGCCACGACTACATCGAGCGCGCCCTCCGAAAGTCTGTGTACCTCGTCGATCGCAGACCGTCGTCCGTCCGATGTTCCCAGATCTACTTCGATGTCCGCTCCAGCCAGATCTATTCCGATCACCCTGTGGGTCGGACGAAGACGCTCCGCAAGCGCAGCCCCGATCCCCGATGCCGAACCCGTGACAACGGCGATACCCATCAGAAGTCTCCTACCACGCGCTCCTGCTGCATCACCGTTCGCCGATCGCATTCTCGGCGAACACCGGACTCAAGCTCTCCTCAGGGACATCAGGCAGCGATGTGGGGATTTGATTGATTTCGTCAACTGTCGGCCCGATCTTGTCCGCGATCTTCTGCATGGCCTCGAGATCAAATCCGAACACCTCGATCGCATTGAGGCCCAGCATCGCGGCGATTTCGTCCTTCGGAACGCCGGGGAACGTGTGAGCGATGGCGTCCCGCGAGTAAGGGAAGGTACCCTCCGAATGCGGGTAGTCTACTGCCCACATGATCTTGTCGACGCCGATCTCGTACCGCTTCTCGGCCTCCGACGGCAGGAACAAACTAGAACCGAGGAAGAAGTTACGCTTGAAGTACTCACTCGGCGGCATCGAGAGGGTGCGCATCGACGGCGTCAGGAAGGCCAGCAATCCGTTCTCGTTACTGCCCGCATGGTAAAGAGAATCAAGGCGGCGCAGGTGATCGGGCACCCATGACGAACCGCTCTCGGACAGGACCACCTTCAGACCCGGATGGCGTTCGAGTACACCGGCGAAGATCAACTGCGCAACGCAACGATGGTTGAAGAACTGCCGCTCGGCGAATCCGATAGCGATCTCCCCGAGACTTCCCGGCGTACCGTTCGCCTGCTCCGGCGGCGCCGAGGAGTGTTTGTGGATCGGGACGTCCAACTCTTCACAGACAGCCCACAGCGGCTCGAGGGATACGTCCTGCATCGGTCTGGTACCGCCGAGGGGGCCATCCATTGGGAGCAGAATGCCGCCGCGCAGTCCCATCGCCTTGATCGCGCGCACTTCTGACACGGCATCGTCGACATCGTCCAGGAGCACTTGGGCGATCCCGGCTCGTCGCTCCGGAGCCTTGTCGCAGAAATCTGCCAGCCAACGGTTATGCGCCTGCAGGCCTGCCCATCGACGCTCGTACTCGGCACGAGATGCAGGACCCTTACCGGTCAACACCGATCCCGACATGAACGGGGGAGCTGTATTGGGAAAAATCACTTCACCTGCGACCCCATCGATATCCATGTGTTCCAGTCGCGTCTCGCTCTCCCAGTTCAGCGGACTATGCCAGGATGCAGCCCCGGCGAGAAGCTGATTCTTGTCGACGCGAAAGTCGTCGCGCTTCATACGCGGATCCACGAAATCCCACGGGTTGGTGTAGGCCGCAGCCCACACGTCGAACTCGTCGTGCCACTTCTTTTCGAGAAAAGGCTTGTACCCCAAGAGATCGGATCCAGCATGGTTGTCCGCTGAGATCACGACGTAGTGATGGTCGTCTGTTATCTGCTGTGCCATTTCGAACCTCCGTTGGGTGACTTGAAAACGTCTGACACCGAAAAATGTGTGCAGTTATTACGACGTTTTGTCGATGGTAGATAGCCGCAGCCAATAGAGTCAAGGTTCGAGACCGAGATATTCGCAGCACCCAGCCCTTGACAGCCAAGAGGGTTAGTCGTACGTTTATGCACACAAGAACGTATACAAAAATGCGCACCGTGAACATGAGTGAATACCTCACATTCGCACCAATCTTATTCACCCAGTATGGATCTCAGGCACTACCGGTACGGTCGAGTTGCGCTCAATCGACAGGATCGAACGACGATTCTTCGGATCGAATCCGACATCTCTCTGCCTCGGACGATGCCCCATCCACACTCGGCACGGATGCGCGAACAACAACAAGGAGTACGACGATGGTGTCGGTGCTAACTGAACGTGGGACGACTACCGCAGACGGCACGTCCTCAGCGGCGAAGCCCGTGGCGTTCGTTTCCGCAGATAGTCACATAGGTCCACGAGCTGCCGAGGATCTTCGGGCCTACTGCCCGAAAGAATTACTGGACGACTACGACGCTTGGCTGGTCGCCGTGACCGAAGCGGGTAAGGACAGTGCCTACGACCATCGGCACGCCGGTAATCCAGGACGACTCGAGCGCCTGCGCATGAACGACATCTCCGGCCACTACGACATGAACGCCAGAATCGCGGACATGAACCGTGACGGGATCGCCGGTGCCGTGGTCTTCCACGGCAGTCAGAACCTCGAACCACTCCCCTTTCTCGATTCCGTGGGAACGCGACTCTTCCGCACCGGCGGCAACGACGAAATCCAGATGGACCGCGAAGCGCTGGAGAAGGTCAAGGTCGGCCTGAGGATGTACAACCACTGGCTTGCCGATGTGTGCTCGATCGAGCCGGAGCGCCATGCAGGCCTTGTCCACCTGCCGATCTGGGATCTCGAAGCCTCGCTCGAAGAGCTCCGCTGGGGCTACGAGCACGGACTGCGTGGAGTGAACTTCCCGGCGCCCCGAGCCGGAGTGCGTAACTTCGACGATCCGGCATGGGAGCCCTTCTGGGCCGCGTGCGAAGAATTCAACATGCCGCTGACCACCCATGCCGGCGTCGGTAACCCTGCAGACTGGGCCGGGCCGATCTCCGGAGTGCTGTCCCAGCTCGAAGCGACCGGATTCAACGTCGTCAAAGGTCTGCATCGACTGATCTTCTCGGGCGTGTTCGAACGGCACCCGAATCTGAACATCGTGTACACCGAGCAGGCAGCGCAACCGTCCATGTGGTGGCCCGGCGCGTCGCAAGAGTACGACCACGTCTGGAAGAAGCGTTACTGGCAGGTCGGCGAGCTCTGCCCTCGGCCCCCGTCAGAGTACATGCGCGAGAACGTATTTCTCGGAGCCAGCTTCCTTCATCGCGCACCAGACGAGCCGTGGAAGGCCCAGCGTGGAGGATGGGACGGCAACGTCTTGTGGGGATCCGACTACCCGCACACCGAAGGTGCCCTGGTAGAACATGGCGATGGTACGTCGACGATTCGAACGTCGTTGGCACACATTTTCTCCGGGACCAGCGAGCGCGCAGTCCTCAACATCGCCGGCAAGACCACGGCGGAGGTGTACGGAATGGACTACGCCGCGTTGGAGAAAGTTGCCGCCAGGATCAATGCCCCCACCCTCGAAGAGTTGGCCGTTGCGCCACGGGAAGAGGATATCCCGGATTACTGGGACGGTGACGATTAGACCTCGAACACCCGGCCGCCGCACGGAGGCCGGGTTTCGGTCCGTCTGAGCACCAACGTATTCCGACATCGGCGGAGGGGCCCTTCCGCCGCCATCCCGTACCTTCACCATCAGAGGAGAAAAATCGTGACGCAGTCTTCGAGCGCAACCGAGATCCACGACGAGCGGCGAAACGACCTGCCGCTACTCGATACCGACTACGTGGTTCCGGAAGGAGAAATCGAGAATCTGCACGCCCACGGGTGGGCTCGTCTGCCAGGCCTGCTGGACACGTCAGTCGTCACCGAACTTCGCGAGCGTCTGGCCGCCGAGCCACTGCGACCACTGGATGCCCTGGGAAAGAGCTACCGCCGTGCAAGTGGCGACACCTCCGCCGATACCGAAGAACAACCGGTCAAGTTCCTCGACCACGAACTCGATTCCAAGCACAACCAGAACCACGAGGGCATGGCGTGGCGGAATGACTTCTTCCGTCGAGTCGGCACCTCGCGACGTATCTCCGGTGCCGCAGTGCAGCTGATGCGTCGCGAGCAGGCAGCGTTCATCCAGGACATCTCGTTCTTCAAGCCCGGCGGCGGCGGCAGCCCGACTGCGATGCACCAGGACTACGCGAGCTGGCCGTTCGACCGCAAGGGCGCGATTACCATCTGGATCGCTCTCGTCGACGTCGCCGAAAACATGGGGCCGCTAGCCTATCTCGAAGACTCACACCTGGAAGGCCCCCTCGGACTCGCGGGCAAACTCGATGTCCGCGCCACTTATCCTCATCTTCAAGATGCGAAAGTTGTTGCCGGCAAAGCGCTCAAAGCAGGAGATGCTCAGGTGCACTGGGATCTCACCGTGCACGGTGCAGGCCCGAACGAATCCGATATCGTCCGCGAAGCCTACCTGACTCGATTCACGGGAACCGACGTGATCTACAACGGAATCGGGCACCCGCATTACGACACTCTCGGCTTGCAGATCGGTCAGGCCCTCGGTGAAAACGCCTCCTTCCCGCTGGTCGGGCGGAATGGCGAGATCTCCCGTGAGTCGCGCTGACCAGCTCCGAGCAAATCGCGAGAGAGGGTGACACCTAGATGCATGTAACTGATACCGAAGCACTGGAGTGGGAAGCCACACTCAGCAGCCGGGAAGGCAAGGTCTACCGCAAACTGATCCGCGAAGGCGAGATACTTCCCGGCGTCAACTACTACATTCGGATGACGAAATTCACCTCCGAAGAAGGACCGTTCCAAGCCCCTCGTCATCAGCACGATTTCGAGCAGATTCGGTACTGCATGGCGGGGGAACAAAGTTTCGGAGACGGATTCGTCAGCCGTACAGGATCATTGAGCTATTACCCAGCCGGCACCGAATACGGACCCGAATACATCGAGGATGCCGAACAGCTACTCATCCAATGGGGCCCGACCTTCGTCTCCAAAACCGACAACGATGCCGCAATCCTGCGCATGAAGGAACGCGGCGAGTTCCGCGGCGGCATGTACGAATACGTTGACGAGAACGGCGGCCTGCAACGCGTCGATTCTCTCCAGGCGATCTGGGAAGAAGCCTTCGGACGTCCATTGGTGATCCCGCCTCGCCGTTACGCCCAGATGGTTCTCGTCGATACCGACGCCTTCGAGTGGACACCCGGCGAGAGCGAGCACCTGCAGCACCGGCGCGTCGGCCGCTTCGGTGCCGACGATCTGGCTCTCGACGTCGTCCAATGGAGCAACAACGGCACACTCGATCTGGCAGCCGAACGCACCTCGCTACTCTTCGTCCTCAGCGGCGAAATCGAAATCGGCGGCATCCGCCACGGTAAGGGAACAACCGTGTTCTCCGACTTCGGTGACCGGGACGCGATCATCGGAATCGCCGGAGCCGAGATCCTTCGCGTCGGATTCCCGATCCAGTTGGCGGTACTGGCGTGAGCCCCGGCGGACACCACGAGCCTGCGACCCTGACCACAGTAAGGCGTGACAATGACTGGTAGCCATATCCGAGCGAAATGGGACCACGGAGAATCCGCTCTCGGCGGCTGGTGCATGACCGGATCCCCGTACGTTGCAGAAGCAATCGCCCGAGCCGGGTACGACTACGTATGCCTGGACATGCAACACGGTTTGATCGGCTACGAGTCGGTCGTACAGGCCCTGTATGCGCTCACCGGAACCGGCACGTCTCCCGTAGTACGAGTCCCCTCCCACGACAGCGGCATGATCGGTCGCGTCCTGGACGCCGGCGCCGAAGCAGTCGTCGTCCCGCTCGTCGAAACAGCCGAGCAGGCCGCAGCCGTCGCGAAAGCATGCCGGTATTTCCCTGAAGGCCACCGCAGCGTAGGTTCCATCCGCGGCGGATACAACCTGCAGGGACCGGTGGCGACAGTGAACAGGCAGGTCTCCTGCATCGTGATGATCGAAACGATGCGCGGCGTGGAAAACGTCGATGCCATCTGCTCGACACCGGGTATCGACGGTGTGTACGTAGGTCCCGGAGATCTCGCACTCACACTCGGCCTCCCCCCCGGGCTGGCACATCAACCGGGAGCGCATGCAGATGCCATTGCGCACGTAAGGGATCGGTGCATCGCGCACGGCCTCGTCGCGGGACTTCAGTGCCACACCGGGGTGGATGCGCGGATCATGCTCGATCAGGGCTATCGCATGGTCACCGTGACAACCGATTCCACGGTGGTACAAACAGGTTTCGCGGCGCAGCTGGCCGCGACACGCGACTAGCAGCCCGTCACTGCACGACACGAGGGCCGACGGAACACCGTCGGCCCTCGTGTCGTGTGCGTGCGAAACATCGGCATGCACTGCAAGCATCCAATTGCGCCATTCTGATGGAACTTCACCCACTCGATGTCGACATACGCAGCCGCCCCGTCGAATTCGAAGACGACATATCATGGAATCTCCACCAAGACATCGACATTTTTCACAGAAGGACCCGTCTATGCCCGGGAATCACCAGTGACCCGGTATGACTTGTTCGCATACCGGGTTACCGGAGCAGCTTCTCGAATACGCCGGAAGGTGTCAGCCCCTGGGCCGCCAACGGGCGAGTCTTTTCACCGCCGCATCGGCAGTATGGAGTGCCTTTCGCGCTACCTCGCGCCCCCCGAAAGGTGCTGCCTGAAAGATCGCTTCCTGAATCTCTTCCTTGGTGCATCCGCTGTTCAGCGCGCCGACTACCTGACTCGCCAGTTCCTCGAACCGCCCCTGCGCGGCAACGATGCCTATCGAAATGAGGCTGCGCTGTCGGGCGTCCAGGCATGGGCGGGCCCATAGTTTGGGCCATTCGATGGAGTCCAGTTCATCCAGTGAACGCGTGAAGTACTCGGGGTCCACCGTCTGCGAGTTGCATTCGTCCTGCATCTCTCACTCCTTTGTTTCACACAATTTTTGAGTGCATTTTTGACCACACTATTGCGAAAGTAGTCCACCCCATCGAAATCGGTCAAGGACTGAACTCGATCCGGTGGATAACTCATCCGAATGGCGATACTTGTGATATGCCCCAACCGAATACAGCTGGACGTCCATTCTGATCCGTTGGGAGAAACTCCCCGCCGCGCCACCGGACAGTTCACTGCCTTTTCACAGCGAACAAGGAACACCGATCGCAGTAGCTACGACGAAAGGTGAACGAGGGTCGGGCCATCACCCGACCATTGTCCTCCCGACGTCTGATCAACCCCGCAGAATGAGACTGAGAGCCTCCTGGCGAGATGCTGCGTCGGACTGGAAGATACCCCGTACCGTCGACGTCGTCGTGCGGGCACCCGGCTTACGAATACCGCGCATCGCCATGCACAGATGTTCGGCCTCGATTACCACGATCACCCCACTCGGGTCCAGTTTGTATACGACGGCATCGGCGATCTGACGGGTCAATCGCTCTTGGATCTGGGGGCGTTTCGCATAGAGGTCGACGAGCCGCGCCAATTTCGACAGGCCCGTAACCCGACCGTCGGATCCCGGTATGTATCCGACGTGCGCGACTCCGTGGAACGCAACGAGGTGATGTTCGCACGTGGAGTACATGGGGATATCGCGGACCAGCACGAGTTCTTGGTGCCCTTCGTCGAACGTCGTGCCAAGGACGTCGTCCGGGTCAGTGTGCAGACCAGCGAAGACCTCTCGATATGCGCGTGCTACCCGTGCGGGGGTGTCCATCAGACCCGGACGGTCCGGGTTCTCCCCTACCGCAATGAGCAGCTCCCGAACTGCTGCTTCTGCTCGATCCTGGTCGAATTCGGGTTCGACGCCGAACGAGACGAGTTCGCGAATGTTCACAGACAAATCGACAACTCTCCTTTCGGAACGTGGGTACTCACCCTGTGTGAGGACAACCGCAGCCACGGTCGACGAGAACGAGGCCACGGTCGATGGAAACACACTGGCTGCTGCAGCGGCATCGGCCGATTCCGCTCTGCCGTCCATGCCCGTGCGAGGATCCGTTTGCCTGTGACGGCACAGGTAAGGGGCGGTCAGACTCGATCGGCGGCGATCCGAAATGCGGTTTCCTGAAGCAAGCTCCGTGCCTCGGCCATACATCGCACACTGTCCGGTTCGATATCGGTCAACGCGTAGGTGGCCTCGAATCCCGCATTCTGCAGTGACGATTCGTCGAGTAGGACCCGACCGCCCACCACGATGGTCGGTACACCGGCCCTCGTCGCCGCGATGGCAATTCCGACCGGCGCTTTTCCCCGCAACGTCTGGGCGTCGACCGAACCTTCGCCGGTGATCACGAGATCAACTTTCGACAGGCGGGAAGCGAAGCCGACGAGGTCGAGCATGAGATCGATCCCAGGGCGCAGCGTCGCACCCAGCACGGCCATCGCGGCGAACCCCACGCCCCCGGCTGCACCGGCACCGGGGCGAGCGCTGACGTCGCGTCCAGTTGCATCGGAAACCAACGAAGACCAATGCCCCAGTGCCGCTTCCAGCACGGTGACGTCGCCGGGCGTGGCGCCTTTCTGCGGACCGTAGACGGCGGCTGCGCCGTGTGTGCCGAGAAGCGGGTTGTCGACATCCGAGGCTACGACGACGTCGACCTCAGCGAGTCTGGAGTGCAGGCGGACGAGATCGACCGTGTGGAGTTCACGCAACGCAGCTCCGCCCGGTGCGATCTCGTGACCAGCGCGATCGAGCAGTCGAGCACCCAGCGCAGCTACCATCCCAGCACCCCCGTCGGTGCACGCACTGCCACCGAGACCTAACACCACGGTGCGGCAGCCACGGTCGATTGCTGCGGAGATCGCTTCTCCCGCACCACGGCTGGTAGCGGTCAGGGGCGCCGGTGTTCCACCGGGAAGTAGATCGAGTCCGGACGTCGCCGACAGTTCGATCACCGCGGTCCCGTCACGCTCGGCGTACTTCGCCTGTACCGGCACACCGGTTGGTCCCGTCGCAGTGAACGTGACAGGGGTAAAGCCCGCCGCAACTGCCGCGTCGACGGTCCCCTCGCCGCCGTCCGCTACCGGGCACATGTCGATCAGCACGTCGGGGACGGCCATACCGAATCCGGCGGCGAGTTCGGCGGCAACCTCATTCGCGGTCAGCGAACCCTTGAATTTGTCCGGTGCGATGAGAATTCGTTCGATCGCCAATTCGGGTATACGCTCGATCGTCATCGGGGACCGGGATTTACAGGTTGCGATTCGGTGAGGAGCAACGGCACGGAGTGACCCTCGCTCGGCGGACGTGCTACGCATCGAAATCCTATGTGCGACATCGATGAATCGACCTGCTGAGCCTGGCGTGCCGCCGGCCTGTAGCGTTGACAGTAGTTTTCTGCGCACAGATGAGATCCACCCTTGAGCACCCGTCTCGGGATGTGGGCACCGCCCGGTTCGTACTCGTCGTAGCTTCCGTCGGGATCGTCGATTCGGGGATTCTCCGGCGGCGCGCAACACGACTTGCCGACGGGCCGTTGTGCGCGGTAGAAGTCGCTTGTCCATTCCCACACGTTGCCGATGAGGTCGACGAATCCATATCCGTTCTCCGGGTATGACCCCACCGGAGTAGTCCGTTGCCGCCGAGCCGGTTTGACGTTGTTCCAAGGGAACTCACCGATCCAATGATTGGCCATTACCTTCCCGTTCGGCATCAGTTCATCACCCCAGGCATACAATGCGCCGTCCAATCCGCCGCGAGCCGCCCACTCCCATTCCGCCTCGGTCGCCAGACTCTTTCCCGCCCACTGCGCATACACCGAGGCGTCCTCCCAGGCGACATGAGTGACCGGATGCTGTTCGCGGCCCGCCACAGTCGAACGCGGCCCTTCCGGATGTTCCCAATCGGCGCCCGGCACGTACCGCCACCAATTGGTTATGTCTGTCAATTCCACCGGGCGGTTCGACGGTGTGAAAACCAGGGAACCCGCCGCCCGCGCCGACGCCGCGAGATTCGGATAGTCGGCCCGCGAGAGTGGGCGCTGGGCGACCGTCACGTACCCGGTGTCCCGAACGAAGCGCCGGAACTCCGCGACCGTGACCGGTGTTCTGTCCATGCGGAATCCGGCCACCGTCACGCGTGTGGGCGGTCCTTCCTCCGGATACTCGGCCAGATCCGATCCCATCAGGAAGGTTCCGCCCGGCACGTCGATCATCTCGGGGACCTTCGCACCGGAGGACCGTGCTCCGGAACCGGCGGCGGCATGGAACGTCATATCCGAATCCTTTCATCCAGAAGGCGAGCTCTACCTAGCGCCGCAGCTCATTCTTCCACCGGTAGAACAAAGAACCGCGAAACCTGGTCAGTTCCCACGTTGATCGAAGCGCAGACCCAGGTACTCGGATGCGATGCGCACTCGCTGGATGTTCAACGTGCCGCCGGCCAGAGCCCAGCCGTGCGCATCGCGGTGCAGACGCTCCACCTCGTACTCCGACGAGTATCCGTACCCGCCGTGCAGCTGAATGGCAAGATCCGACACCGTCTTCGACATCTGATTGGCGGTGCACTTGGCGATGGATGCGGACAACGGGCTCGGGGCTCCTCGTCCGGCTTCGGCGGCCGCAGCGTAGATCAACAGGCGCGCCGCCTCGACCTGCATGACCATATCCGCGATGGAGCCTTGCACCATCTGGAAGTCGGCGATCTTACGACCGAACTGGGCACGCTCACGCACGTATCGAGCAGTCCTGTCGAGAGCAGTCTGACCGACGGCGAGCGACATGGTCGCGTTGCCGAGCCTTTCGATCGAAAACGCCGTGAAGAGCTTCGAGAAGCCCCCCGCCGGAACGACGAGATTCTCGATCGGAACCCGGACGTTGTCGAAGAAGATGTCCGCCGAGCAGATTCCGCGGAACCCCATCAGCTGCTCCTGGGGACCGAAGCTCACCCCCGGGGTGTCTCCGTCGACGACCACTGCGCCGATGGCCTTCGATCCGAGCGCGTCGTCGAGGCGCAGGTAGACGAGATACTGCTCGGAGTGCCCGGCTCCCGAACACCACCGCTTGACACCGTTGACGACGAGGACATCGCCGTCGACGCGGCCGTAGGTCTTCATGTCGGTGGCCGCGGTACCGGCGTCGGGCTCGGAGATCGAGACGGCGAGAGTTTTTTCACCAGCCGTGATCGGCGGCAGTAGCCGCTGCTTCTGCTCTTCGGTTCCGAACTGTTCGATCACACGCGCCGGCCCGGTGTTCGCCTCGAACACCGGCCAGGCGGCAATCGGGGAAGCTTTCGCGAGTTCCTCGAGAACGATGAGTGCATCGATCAGCGGACGCCCCTCGCCACCGAATCGTTCCGGCAGCGTGATTCCCAGGAGGCCGAGGTCGGCGAGTTCCTTGCGGTCCTTGTGCGGCAACGGGGTTCGGTCGATGTCCCACTGACGTGCATGCGGCGCGAAGCGTTCAGCGGCCAGTTTGGCCACCATATCCCGCAAACTCAGTTGATCGGGATCGAGCTTGGCCAGAATATCCATAGTCGGTTCTCCGTGTCGGATGACGAAATCAGTCCACACCGAGGTAGACGGACTTAGTCCAGCTGTAGAAGTCAAGAGCGGACTGCCCTTGCTCGCGATAGGTGTTGGTCGAGGATTCCTTGGTACCCCCGAACGGAACGTTGAGTTCGAGTCCACTGGTCGGCCTGTTGACCTTGACGACTCCGGCCTCGACCTGATCGACGAAACGATGCACGGCGCGCATGTCGTTGCTCACGATTCCGGCAGTCAAACCATATCGAACACCATTGGCGATGGCGGTGGCATGATCGAGGTCGTCGGCTCGCAGAACCGCCAGGACGGGACCGAAGACCTCTTCCTGAGCAATCGTGTGATCGGGTTCGACCCCGGTAACGACAACAGCGGGATGGAAGAGCCCGTCTGTCGCTCCCGAACCCGCCACGATCTCGCCTCCCTCGCGTCGTGCCGTCTCCACGAAGCGTTGATCTGCCGCGAATTGAGCTTCGCTCACCACAGCGCCCATCCTCGTGCCGGATTCCAACCCGTCACCTGGTGTGTAGGACTGTGCCACCCTGGCCAGTTCCTCGACAAGGGCGTCGTGGATGCCGGGTGTTGCGATCACCCGGCTCGTGGCGGTACAGGCCTGTCCGGTCAGCCCGAACGCACCGGAGGCCGCAATCGCGGCAGCGCGGACCGGATCGGCGTCATCGAGGACGACCAGCGGGTTCTTTCCGCCCATTTCCAACTGCACGCGCGCCATCCGCGCCGAGACCGCAGTGTGAATGCCCGCGCCCACCGTTCCCGAACCGGTGAAACTCACTGCCGCCACGTCCGGATGCGAGACGAGTGAATCACCCACCACCGAACCTGCGCCGAGGACCAGGTTGAGCACTCCGGCCGGCAGACCGGCGTCGAGAAGGCATTGCGCCAGATGTTGCATGGACAGCGTCGTCAACTGGGCTGGTTTGGCGACGACGGCGTTCCCGGCGGCAAGTGCCGGGGCGATCTTCCACGCCGGGATCGCGATGGGAAAGTTCCACGGTGTCACCACGCCGACCACACCGAGCGGTTCGCGGCGTGTGTACACCAGGGTGTCCGGCGTACCGGCGGGCAGCGTCAGTCCGTCAGCATTACGGCACACCGCGCCGAAAAACCGCAGGACGTCGGCCGCCCGAGTGACTTCGCCGGTGGCTTCGGTGAGAGTTTTCCCCTCTTCCCTGACCAGGTCGTGTGCAACCAGCACAGTACGTGCCGTCAGCAGTTCCGCTGCCCGCGTCAGGACTGCTCCCCTTTCGGGACCGGTCTTCGATCGCCAGGCGGGTTGCGCGTCGGTAGCCGCTGCGACCGCGTCACGCACGGTGGCGGCGGTGCCCAGTGGGGCCAGTGCGACAACCTCGTCGGGTCTGGCCGGGTTGCGCCGCTCGACGGTACCCTCCCCCACCCACTCGCCAGCGATGAGGTGCGCAGCGGGCGTAGGCGGGGCTACAGCTGTCGTTCGTGTCATGGGAATTCGTCCCCGATCGGTAGTTCGATTATCGCTTCGTGGTGTGGCGGACAGGTCTACAGCGCCTCAGACAGCCGTCGCCTGCGGTACCAGGGCTCCGGCGACGTCGTCGATGTCGCTCGCACGGATTTCTCCGCGAGGAATCGTCTCGTCCCTCGACACCGAGATACGACCGATTTCGCAGGCTTTGATCTGCAAAGCAAGGAATTTCGAGTAGATACGGCATTGAGCGAGGCTGCCGGCGGTGAACCACAAGCCGTCCTGGTCGGTTCGCTTCCACATGTTGCGGAGCTCACCTTCCTCGTCGTAACCCCAGACCGGTCCGACACGATCTGCCACGTCGTCCCCGAACAGTGAGCGCACCAGCTCCTGTTGCGGCTTGTATCCGGTGGCGAGAATGACTGCGTCTGCCGCCAGTTCGCTACCGTCGGTCAACCTGATCCCGGTGGGTGCGAATCGCTCGATGTCCGAGTTCTGCAGCAGCGCAATTTCTTTACCGGCAATGAGTGAAGAGCATCCGACGTCGAGATAGTAGCCGCCACCGCGCCGGAGATACTTCATCTGGAATCCGGTGCCGTCGCTGCCGTAATCGACTCGGAATCCAGCGGATTCGAGGCTTTGGATGAGCGGTGCGTCCAGTTCGGCCAGTTTCTTGGTGACGTGCTGGTACGACCGTCGCAGCAGTGGGTACGGAACGGACACCGTGATCAGGTCGCAGTCCTCCGTCGACGGGCCCTCGCCGTAGAGCGAGTACACGCGTCCCGCGGCATCGGGTCCGACGCTGACCACCGTGGTGGCACTGCGCTGAACCATCGTCACCCGCGCGCCGCACGCGTGCAGTTCCTGCGCCACGTCGTGTCCGCTGTTTCCCGAACCGAGCACGACGACGTGCTTACCGGCATAACCGGTTCCGTCGGTGAATCGACCGGAATGCACCACGTCTCCGGCGAACCCGTCGAGTCCCGGCACTGCCGGCAGATTGGGGATACCGCTGACCCCGGTGGCGAGAACTACGTGGCGGGGACGCAGAGTCCGTTTCACGCCCCGGCGCTCGACCGTCACCGTCCAGCGCTGTTCCGCCGCGTCGTAACTGCCGCCGGTGAATTCGGTTCCGGTCCAGAAGTTGATCTCCAGGGATTCGACGTAGGCCTCGAACCAGCCTGCCAGCTTGTCCTTGGGCACATAGGTCGGCCAGGTGTCGGGGAACGGTATGAACGGAAGATGATTGACCCAGACTTCATTGTGCAGAGTCAGCGAGTGATAGCGGTTGCGCCAGTTGTCACCGACGCGGTCCATCCGGTCAACCACGAGGGTGTCGACGCCTTGTTGACCGAGTCGGGCCGCGAGCGCGATGCCTGCCTGCCCACCACCGACGATCACCACGGCCGGTTCCCGATCCTCGTATTCGACCGAAGAGATTCTGCGGTCCAGCCAGTTCGTTCCACCGAAACGCTTCGAATGATCCGATTCGAGGCGTCGCGAATCGGGATAGCCGCTCAATTCCTGCAACGAGGTCATCACATTCAGCGCCCGGGCCGGTGCGTCGGCCGATTCCGACGTGGGCACCAGACGCACGACGCCACGAGCGCGACCGTCGGCGGTGTCCATCGTGAACAGCGCTTCGATCGCCGAAATTCCGCCTCGCGCCACCAGTCTCGGCGGCACCGATTCGTCGAGTTCGAGCGCGGTCACCTGAACGAGCGGCAGTGAGCTGCTCAGCCCGGCCCGTACCTGAACGTCTCCGTAGTAGGTATGGAGGTCCCACGTCAACGCGAGCACGTCGCGCCAGGCTCCGTCCGGGTCGATCAGATCAGCTGCAGCGTCACCGTCGCCGGCGACCATCGCGTCCCGAAACCTCTCGATCCACGTCGTCGCGATCTCTCGTGCAGATCGACCTGACATCGTACTGTCATCGTAATTCGGCACAGTCGTTTACCTCCGCTTCCAGGTCCCACTACACCGGACGCCGATGTCGACGACGCCTCGATGCCGGATTTCTCGCTCTATCCACATCCAATTCGATTACCGGCCAATGTATTCGACATTCAAACCAAGCCGGCTGCACTCCGCGCGGGAGCCCGTTCCGCACCTGCCGCATCGCCAAGGTGCACACTCCCGAATACGTTACCCACAAAACTGTATACGTTATTGCATAAATTGCAACCCTCTTCGTGATCACGATGAACCCGCCGGCACGATGGGCACGCCTAGCAGGCCTCTGAAAGCATTTCCGCTCCCTAAGGCCTACGTGATCCGTGCATTGACTATCTCGAAAGTTCTCCGCCGCGGCCGTCCTGATCTCGCGAATCTACCGATGTAGCAACGTACCCCGCCGACGTGGGCAAGCCATCAGCGCTCGCCTCGGCACTGACAACCACTTCCGTCCCGGAATGGGAAGACGGCTTACGCGCAATCGAAGCCCACAGCGCCAGTGCACAGATCCCGGCCATCACCGAGAATGCGGCGCGATACCCCGTTGTCAACGTGGAGAAACCCTCGTCGGACAGACCGACAAGCGAACCCGCGAATGCAGCCCGCTTTTCGTCGGGGTCCAGCCACGACGTGGCAATTCCCAACGAAAGCGCAGTGCCCACAACAAAACCCGCGCCTTGCAGCGCAGACCGAATCCCGTTGGCAACTCCCCGCTGTTCCGATTTGACGCCGGCCATGATCGCACTCGTATTCGGAGTCGTGAAGAACCCGGTCCCGACTCCGACCGCAAGCAGACACACGACCAACCACCCTCCGGTGAAGGAAGGACCGAAGAACACCGCCAGGGTAGTCAACCCTGCAAGAGTCACCGCGATGCCACCACTCGACAAAACCCGCGCAGTGAACCTCCGCGCCAGAAATCCTGCAATCAGCGCTGACGATGCCAAACCCAATGCCACTGGAGTAACATGCATTCCAGCCTCGAACGAACTGTATCCGGCAGCCGCTTGCAGATACAGCGCTATGAGTACCACCACGGCACATCGAGCGACGGCGAGCAGAAAACCGGAGAGGTAGGCCAGAACCCGCTCCCGGTCCGTGAACAACCCCAGATCCACCAAAGGGAAATCCCGTCGCCGCTCCACCAGCAGGAAAGCTGTTCCCGATACGACGAAGCACAGCGCTCCGGCCACCACGCCGGGACTCGTCCAACTGATACCGCCGGCTGACAGCGCGAACACCAGCCCACCGACGGCCAGCGTGGACAGAACCGCGCCCAGTAGATCGAACGGTTCTCTTTTCTGCTGCTTCGGTTTACCACGCAAGACACACCATGCCATCACCAACCCCACTGCACCAGCGGGTACGTTGAACCAGAACGTGGCACGCCAACCCAGTAGGTCCACGAGCGCACCGCCCACGATCGGCCCCATCAGCTGAGCGGTGGACACCACCGTGACACTGATACCCAGCGCCGTACTCAACATTCGAACCGGAAAAACGTCGGCGATCAATGCCGTGACATTGGTGATGACGGCGGCCGCACCGACTGCTTGCAGGACGCGGAAGGCTATGAGCCACAGCGGCGACGGGGAAAGCCCACAGAGCAATCCGGCAATTGTGAAGAGCGACATGCCGAACAGATAGAGTCTACGCCTACCGAAAATATCGGCAGCCCGCCCGAACACCAGGATCAATGACGACATCACCAGCAGATACGACAGGAGAATCCACGACGCTTCGGTCGGTGTCGCATCGAAGTGACGTGCCACCGCCGGCAGCGACACATCCATGACGGAGCTGTTCAACCCTGCCAGCATGATGCCGATGGACGTGACCACAAGCACCCGCCAGGCGTACTTCATGTCCGGTTCGCGTTCCGGGACAGAACTTCCTCCGCACTCGGCCGTTTGGGTCACGAGGCCGCGCAGAAGGCCTGCACCGCGACATCAGGACACAGGCAGTGGCAGCGATCGGCGATCGACTCGAGTGGCGCCGCCGACCGGGCAACAACCAGCACGCCACTGTCGAAATGCTCTACAGCAAGCCGTAGGAGCCTGTGCATCACCACCGAGTCCGACGACCGCTCAGATGCCGACAACTCGTCGACCAGTAGCAGTCGCGGTCGATTCACCAGTGCAACCGCAACGTCGAGCGCACTCGCCAAATCCGGGTCGACGTAGGGAACTCGATGCCGGACAGCGTCGGCAAGCCTCGGAATCTGCAGCAACAACGATCTCAAATTCTCGTCGCGGTCGACTGCGATCCGGAGCCGACGCCGAGCTTCACCCCCTGGTCCAGTCCTGCCGATCTTCACGTGGCCCAGTCCTCGTAGGCCCGCCAACCGCGGTCGTCGCATCGAAGGACGGGCACCCAGGAGCATCACTTCGCCGCCCAGGGGTGCAGTTCGCCCCAGCAGAGTGTCGAACAGTATCGAACTGCCCGTGAGTACCGGCTCGACGAGCGTAACCAGCTGTCCGGAATACACATCCAGATCGACCTTTTCGGCCACAACCGACCCATGCACACCGATGGCCAGATCACGGATTTCCAACAGTGAATCCATTTGCCCTCCCAGAGCAGACGAGCGCCGATAACGTCGACCGCGTACTCGCACAGTGGGCACTCGCCTTCTGGGCCACGCAGGTGGAGCACGTCAGTTTCACGAAGGCACCTACCGTTACCGACGACCCGAACCTCATAGCGCGACCGAGAAGGTGGTATTCGAAACCTCGCCGACCTGTCGCATCAACGTCCGGTTCCGAGGTGTCTTCGTATGGACATCGTCAAAAAGTCGCAACATACTAGTTTGCATGCGATTATGTGTTCATTTTAAAGGCTATGGCTCTGCAATTGTGATGTCAAGCACTTTGACCGAAACGGAGCGGCGAGCCTTGGAAACCCGTGGCCGACTCCGGCAACAGCAACGGATCCAAACCCGCACGGTGACCTTCCAAGATGGCCAGCTGGAGGAACCTCGGACCTAAAGCGTCGCCGACGACCGCGACATCCACGGCTCCTTGTAACCGATCGGCGATCTCTCTCTGCGAAACGTTGGCTCCGACCACGACGACCAGATCTGCATCGATCCGCTCGTCACGCAGCCCGTACAACGAGTTGAGGAGAACATGGTCTGCGGCGATCTCACCGAGCTTGACGTCTCCAATGAACCGAAACTCCGGGACATAGAGTCGCTTCTTCACACTTGTCTCCATCCGCGCGTTCTCCAGCAACGGCATCAGACGATTCAAACGAGTGGCAAAAGTGACGGTGCATCCGCGGGCAAGCAGTGTCTCGGCGACCGATACGGCCTCGTGATGTCCGACATCGTCGTAGACGACGGCGCGTCGGCCGATCAGCGACGTATCACTGATCGCTTCCCAACTGGACAGGACATGGCCTCGTGTAATCCCCGGTATTGATGAATCCGGAGCGGCTATCGTAGTCAGGTTTGTCCGCGGAACTGAACCTGTCGCGACGACGACGCGGTCCCACTCACCCGCGGCCACCACCTCTGCTCCGACATGGCTGTCGAGGTTCACCTTCACTCCGAGCTCCTCCAATTCCCTGGCGAGCCAGTCCACGATCAGGCCGATTCGAGCACGATGTGGCGCCAACCTCGCCACCTTGAGCTGACCACCTAGTGACGAACTGGCCTCGTGCAGCACCACGTGATCACCTGCCAGTGCGGCAGTCCGCGCAGCCTGCATACCTGCCGGTCCGCCACCGACCACGAGAACGCGTTGCCCTCGCGGAGAGTTCGACGTGTAACGAGCCTCGAGAGCCTCGAAACCCGCCCCCGGGTTGACCGTGCACCCGAAACGCGCATGCGGTGAACTCGCCAGTCCGACACAACCTTGGTTGCAGCCGATGCATGGCCGCACTCGATGTTGCCGCCCGGCCGCCGATTTCACGACAAGCTCGGGATCGGCGATGTGCGCGCGAGCCATCGCGATCAAGTCCGCGGCTCCGTCGCGAACCAATTCCTCAGCCTCGTCGAGTGTGGTGATACGCCCGGCGAGAATCGTCGGAACCGACGCCACCTCGGCGACCGGTCGAGAGTACGGCAGTTCGTATCCGCTCGGCTCTTCCATTCCGCCGATCACTTTGGTCACGTTCATCGGCGAGCCGAGCGAGACGTCCAGGAAGTCGATCAACCGCCCGGCCTCGACGGCCCGCACGATCTCTTGCGATTCGTCAGTCGTGATGGAGCCCGGGTACATCTCGTCGGCACTGATCCGCACACCGAGCACGACGTCGGGGCCGATCGCCGTTCGCACGGCAGTCAGGACTTCCACCAGAAGCCGAACCCGATTCTCACGACTCCCGCCATAACGGTCCTCGCGTTTGTTCGTGTGCGGAGACATGAACTGACCTAGTAGATAGCCGTGCGCCGCATTTATCTCGATACCGTCGACACCAGCTTCGACCGCGCGCACCGCCGACCGCGCGAAGCAACCGATCAGATGCGCGATCTGGTCTTGCGTGATTGCCAGCGGCGTCTGCGAGAGTTCCGCCTGCACGATCCGGGCTGCCGGAACAGCTGAGGCCGACCAGGGAGGATCACCTCCCGGAGTCAGGAACGCTCGACCCGTGTGAACCAGTTGTTGGAATATCCTCATCGGATGACGATGAAGCCTTGTCACCATCTCGGTGTAGGGCTTCATCAGAGAATCGTCCTCGAAACGCAGCCGCCCGGTCGACGTCGGGTGCACCGCAGCAGCTTCCAGAATTGTCAGACCTGCACCACCGCGCGCAGCCCTCTCGTGGTAGGCAGCGAGGTCGCCACCGTCCGTCCCGAGGTCGAGGCCGGTCGCGTGAGCAGTTCGGACTATGCGATTCGGGAGTTCCACTCGCCCGATCGACATCGGACTCAGGAGGTAGGGATAGTTGGCAGACATCAGGGCAGAGTTCCTTCGATCGATAGTTGAGCGGAATTTCCGTGCGCAAATCGACGGACCATGCAGCACAGCGTTCGACGCCCGGCCGCACGAGCTGTCGACTGTAGATCGACTTCGTTGTATTCGACGGTCTGCGGCACTGCAACGCGCCCCGGACGAGATTGGCCGTCCAGGGCGCGTGGGAGACATATCAACCGGCCAGCGGTTGTCGATTCACCCGATGCCGTAGGTTTTGATGTTCGCGAATTGATCCATGCCCGAACGACCCAACTCCCGGCCGGTACCGGAGGCTTTCGTACCGCCGAAAGGAATCTCGACCGGTGCACCCACGTAGCCGTTGATCCCGACCATGCCGGTGTCGAGTCGATGTGCGACGTGTTGGGCCTCCTCGAGGTCCAAACCGAAAACAGTTCCTCCCAGTCCGTATTTGGAGCTGTTGGCCACCTCGATCGCGGCATCGGCGTCGGGAACCCGGTAGATCAACGCCACAGGCCCGAACACCTCCTCTGTGGCGACCCGCATCTCGGACGTGACACCGGCAATTGCCGCAGGACGGAAATATGCACCGGGACCGGGCATCCGGCCACCGGGCACCACTACCGTCGCACCCTTGTCGATTGCGTCCTGAAGTTGCGCCTGCACACGATCTGCAGCTGCGATACTCGCCATCGGGCCGATGGTGGTCGCGGGATCGAATGGGTTGCCGACGGTCTGACTTCCGAAGGCCGACGCGAACTGCGCGATGAACTCGTCGGCGATTTTATCGGTGAGGATGATGCGTTTGGGCGACACACAGGCCTGGCCGCCCATGTAGATCCGGCAGGCAGAGGCAACCGCGGCCGCCGTGGGCACGTCGGCGGAGTCCAGGACGATGAACGCGTCGGAGCCCCCGAGTTCCAGGACCACCGGTTTGACATGAGCTCCGGCCTGGGCGCCGATTACGGCCCCCGCCCGGTCGGATCCTGTGAACGTGACAGCACGAACTCGCGAATCGGCAATGTATGTAGAGACGTGATCGACCGATACCAACACGGTCTGGTACACGTCGGCCGGAAACCCTGCCTCGACGAACAAATCGTCGAGCATCAACGTCGAACCAGGACATTGTTCGGCAGGCTTCACCAATACCGTGTTTCCGAGCATCAGGTTCGGCACAGCAGCCCGCATGGCCTGGAATATCGGACCGTTCCACGGTTCGATGCCCAGCACTACTCCGACCGGTTCGCGGCGGATGATCGTCTGCTGCAGACCCGGAACGTCGAGGGTTTCGTCGCGCAACAGTTCTTCACCGTTGTCGGCGTAGTAGCGGAACAGGTGGGCAACCAGTGCGACCTCGTCTACGGACTGCGCGAGCGCTTTCCCCATCTCCACCGTGATCTGGTACGCCAACTTGTCCCCGTCACGGTCGACCAGATCGGCGAACCGCCGGAACAGTCGCACACGCTCTACCACTGAAGTGTCGCGCCAACCGGGAAAAGCCTTGTGCGCACGGGCAAGATGGTCCTCGGCATGAGCATCGAGCAACTTCGGATACTGACGAACCAGAGTGCCGGTCGACGGGTCGATCGTATGATAAGTCCGAGCATCGACTGTGACCGCGACTCCCCCGTCGATGGACTGCGTCGTCACGAGGTCCGCTCCTGCACACGGGCGAAAACCTGTGTGATCGAACGCCCTTCCGACGCAAAGTAGATCATCGCCTCGTGGTCCTCGATCTCGAAAGTGTCTACCGCGGCAAGGAACTCCTCCAATCCGATCCGAACAACGAGCTTGCCCAGGTGCGATCCCAGGCAGCGATGTGGTCCGCTACCGAATCCCAAGTGCCGGTTGGGATGCCGATCGAGGAGAACCTGATCCGGCGACTCGAATACCGTCTCGTCGTGGTTCGCCGAGGCAATTCCGAACTGGACTGCCTGACCGGCGGAGACCGGACACCCGTTGAATTCGACGTCACGCGTCGTGGTGCGGCGCATGTGCGAGACCGGACTGGAGTAGCGCACGAACTCTTCGATCGCTGTCGGCATGAGGTCGGGATCGGCTCGCAGTTTGTCCACGTCGCCGGGGTGATCGGCCAACCAGACCAGTGCGCTCGTCAGAGCGGAACCCGTCGTGTGGAAACCACCGAAGACGAGGAGGAGAACCAGACTCGTCTGCTCTTGTCGATCCAGGGGTCGTCCGTCGATCTCGGCATTGGCAATGGCAGTCAGCAGATTCGACGACGAATCCTGCCCGATTCGCGCATCCAACGCCGTGTTGAAGAACCCCATTACGTCCGCTCCGGCCTGCTGACCGGCCTCGCTGTCGCGCTCCGGACCGAAAAGTATTTCGCACCATGCACTGAGCCTGCTCAGATCCGCAACGTCGAACCCGACCGCACGCATCGTGACGGTGTGCGCATAGGTCTCGCCGAAGTGCGCCAGATCGATACGCCCGTCGACCACTTCGCTGGCCAGTTTGGTGCTGATCAGTTCGCGGGCGAACCCCTCGTACTTGAGCACCTCCGCCGGAGTGAGGTACGGGTTGAGGATGCTTCGGTACTGACGTTGGATCGGCGGATCGGCCTCGAGTGGCAACATCGCCAAGGGCGTTCGGGGGATGGTGGCACCCTCGGCCGCAGAGAAGTCCTCGAAGTCCGTCAACACTCGTTTGACGTCATCGTATCGACTGAGGAACCAGAATCCACCGTAGTTGTCGCTGTGCAACACCGGGCACTCACGACGCAAACTCGACCACAAGTCGAACGGTGCAACTTTCACCTTCGACGAGTGGTGGTCGTATTGCAAGCCGCCCCAGCGGCCGACCTCCGGATCTGCGACAAGGCTTGCAACGGCGCGTTCTTCGATCACTGTCGGGCTTCCTTCCTGAAAGTGGCGAAACATTGAAAGCAACGCGACGCAGTCACGGCTTTACGAGATAACCGGCATCGACGGTAAGCGTCGTTCCGGTGACGTACCGACCGGAGTCGGCACACAGGTAGACGATCGCGTTGCTGATGTCGATGGACTCGATGTAGTCGACCGGAAGCGCGTTTCCGAATCCCTTGACGGAGTCCGCGTTGGCGATCGCGAATCGAGTGAACTCGTCGTTGTGCGCCATGGGAGTGTCGACACCGGTTGGATGGACGGTATTCACGCGAATGCTGTGCTGCGCCAACCGAGATGCGTACAAGCGCATGATTCCGACGACGCCGTGTTTGGCCGCACTGTAGCCGGCCGAACCCGGGAAGGTGTTGACGCCGAGACTGCTCTGTCCGGCCGACGAGCTTGTCACCACGATCGATCCGCCCTCACCGCGCTCGATCATGCGCGGCGTCACCACTTCGAGTGTGTGCCATACGCCGGTCAGCATGATGTCGATGGCGTCGTGCCACGCCTGGCGCTCCACACCCTGATCGATGATCGGCATGATGCCGGCATTGGCAACCGCGATGTCGACGTCACCGAGTTCGGCCACACCGGCGTCGTATACGGCTTTCATTGCATCGAGATCTCGAACGTCGGCGATCTCAGCGTGGATCCGACCTCCCGCCTTCTCCACGAGTCGCTTGGTCTCCTCCAGGTCTTGCGCATCCGGCATCGGGTAGAAGACGGTGTCGACCTGCCGACAAATGTCCAGTCCGATGATGTCGGCGCCCTCCTCCGCCAGTCGAATTGCATGCGAACGACCTTGCCCACGAGCAATTCCCGTGACAAATGCGACTTTGTTCTCGAGCTGACCTGGCATTGCCCTTACCTCCGTTGTCTTTTGTCGTGACGATTGGTAAGTCACCGCTCTTCGACGCTGATCTCGTGGGCACTGATGGCGTACTCCGGGCACCCCGCGACTGCACGCAGAACCGCGTTGCGATGCTCGTGCGCGACCACGTCGACCTCGGGTTTGACAAATCCGAAACCTTGATCGTCGAGGTCGAACACCTCGGGGCTGTCCATGAGACACTTTGCGTGACCTTCACAACGGGTCGGATCAATCGAGACTCGAAGCATTACTTTCCTTTCGCACCCTGGTGCGGTCTGAGAGTGCGTCGCCATGAGAGATGTTGTTGACAGGCTCAGGCCCGCTTAGAATTTGCATGCGTTTCTGTGTTCATTTCAAGCCTATGGTTAGACCATTGTGACGTCAAGCACTTTTTGAATAAAACGTGACCCCACTCACTTCAGCTCCCTCGGATTGTCGCCGGATCGCGGCTTCGAAGGGCTTCTCTGAATATGAAATCATCTGCAGAATAATAGATTTCATGTTCACAACATTGCACAATCAACACCGGCAAAGACTGCTGCCCAACTACACGGTCGCCCCGGCAGACACCGTCGGCATCACCTTCGACCGATGCGCCGGTTCAGTGTGTCGGTCCGTGGGCGATGTCGAGCATGGTGGTGGTGTCGGTGATTTTGGTGCGTGGTCGGCCGGTTTGTTTGCCGTGGGTGCGTTCGTGGGTGTCGATGCGTTGCCAGGCGGGGAAGTCGAGGAGGTCGGGTTGGCGTTCGGTGAGCAGGGTGTGGAGGTGGGTGTGGTTGTGCAGGGGTGGGGTGAGGTGTCCGTGGGTGAAGTCGGTGAGAAGTTTGTCGATGGTATCGGAGCTGCAGTGTTTGTTGGTGCCGATGACGCCGGTAGGGCCGCGTTTGATCCAGCCGGCGACGTAGACGCCGGGGATGGGGGTTCCGGTGTCGGGGTCGAGGACGCGGCCGTGGTCGTTGGGGACGATGGCGTGGTGTTCGTCGAAGGGGAGGTCGGGGATGGGGCGGCTTTTGTAGCCGATCGATCGGAGGACCAGGTTCGTGGGCAGGGTGTGGGTGTGTTCGGTGGCGTGGGTGGTGAGGGTGGGTGCGGTGTCGGGGCTGTGGGGGTGGTCGGGGTCGGGGAGGAGTTCGTTGTGGACCAGGCGGATGGCCTCGACGTGGTGTTCGCCGAGGATTTCTTCGGGTGCGGTGAGGTAGCGCAGCACGATGCGTTTACGCCCGCCACCGCTGCTACTACTGCCGGTGCCGGTGCTGTTGTTGTTGCCTTTGGCGGCGAATTGTTCGATTTGGTGGACTTTCAGTTTCTCGGATGGTTCGCTGTGGGGTCCGTCGATCCAGGTGCGGCTGGCTGGGTCCAGGAGTGCGTCGGTGGGGTCGACGATGATGTCGATGTCGGGGAGTTGACCGAGGGCGATCAGTTCGGGGTTGGTGTAGGCGGCGTGGGCGGGTCCGCGGCGGCCGATGACGACGACTTCGCGGGTGTTGCCGGCGCGTAGTGCGTGGAGGGCGTGGTCGGCGATGTCGGTGGTGGCGAGGGTGTCGGGGTCGGTGAGCAGGATTCGGGCGATGTCGAGGGCGACGTTGCCGTTGCCGATGATCACGGCGCGCTCGCCGGTGAGGTCGAAGGTGTGGTGGGTGTGGTCGGGGTGTCCGTTGTACCAGGCGACGAAGTCGGTGGCCGGGTGGGAGCCGGGGAGGTGTTCGCCGGGGATGTCGAGGTGGCGGCTGTCGGGGGCGCCGACGGCGTAGAGGACAGCGTGGTGGTGCTCGAGGAGTTCGGTGTGGGTGATGTGGTGGCCGACGTCGATGTTGAAGTGGCAGTGGACGGATCGTTTGCCCATGGTCAGGCGGAAGATGTCGGTGACGGCTTTGGTGCCGGGGTGGTCGGGGGCGACACCGGCGCGGATGAGGCCGTAGGGGGTGGGGAGGCGTTCGAACATGGTGATCTCGACGCGGGGGTGGGTGGTCAGTTCGATCGCGGCGTAGCAGGCTGCGGGTCCGGTGCCGACGATCGCGACGTGGAGGGTGCCCAGGTTCGGGTCGAGGGTGTGTTTGTGGGCGGGTTCGGGTGGGTTGTCGGTGATGGGGTGGCGTGTGTAGTAGTCGGCGTTGATCGCGCGATATTGTCGGTGTTCGTCGCGGAGTGCGTGTTCTTCGGTGATCGCGTCGACGGGGCATTCGTCGAAGCAGGCGCCGCAGTCGATGCAGGTGTTCGGGTCGATGTAGAGCATTTCCGCGGTGGTGAATTCGGGTTCGTCGGGTCGGGGGTGGATACAGTCCACGGGGCACACGGCCACGCAGGAGGCGTCGTTACAACATGCCTGGGTAATCACATAAGCCACAACAATTTTCCCTACCTGTAAGTACCGGCCGAAACACACACTTGCGCGTGGACCGGTGACAGTGAATTCCGGTGTTGACCGATAGCCGTTGCGCGGGAGGACTATTGGTTGCATCGAAATGCAAACCATCGTCTGTGCGGTCACTCAGCCAGTATGCGAGTACAGGGTCGCTCCTCGCCTGGGTATCGACGCACTGGCTATCGTCCCGGTTTCCGCCTCGGTCACGAATACCGTGTCCCGGTTCGGACCACCGTAGACGACGTTGGTCGTTCCCAGTCCAGCCGGTACATGAACGACACCCGCCGGTAGCCCCAGTTCGTCGAAGACACATACCCTGCCCAGGCCGTAGTGCGCCACGGCGAGCCCACCGGCGGCGTCGATCGCCATCCCGTCCGGTCCGCCTGACCCACCAGAAAGGTGTAAGTGCACACCGATCTTTCCGACCTTCCCGTCCGGCCTCAACGGAATCCGATACACAGCGTTCGCGCGCGTGACCGCGACGTACAGCATGTCCGCAGCCGGAGACAGTGCCAGCCCGTTCGGGCTGGCGATACCGTCCATGAGCAGATGCAGTCCCTCCGCGGCCCTGAACCGAAATACCCGGCCGAAGGGGTGTGCGAGATCCGACTGTCCTTGATCGGAGAAGTAGAGGGCACCATCCGGGCCGAAGACAAGATCACTGACGCCGCGCAGGTTTTCGAATCGATATCGGTCCACGACCTTCGATATCGCACCCGTCTTCGGGTCGAGGGTGAGGATTCCTCTCCCGTAGTCGGCAATATAGATCAGACCGTCACGATGTATCGCCAATCCGTTCGGCTCGCCGTCGTACTCGCACAGGACCGACATCTCGCCACCGGTTGACACTTGCAGAATACGGCCGTGCGCGAGGTCGGACATGTACATCGTGCCGTCTGTGGCGAAGCACGGCCCTTCGAGGAAGGAGCCGACCGAGGCAGTACCCAGCACAGCGTCCGCCCACGGCGAGGGACGGTGCTCACGCCGCAGTGACTCCGGCACCTGCGCGTACACCTCGGCGATGACATTCCAGGGACCCGGCACTGCCATGCCGGACATCTGTGGAACATCACGATCATTCGAGCATGCGTCGCCTCGGTATCGATCTGGTCGGCCGCCGCCGGTCACGTCAGAGTCTCGATTCCGGTCGGATACTGGTCACAACCGGAGCGCCGATCGCGGACTCGTACGAAGCGATGATCTCGTTGATGTCCGCGGTGGGACCGAACTCGCCCAAGGCGTCCGCGAGTCGCTCGTTCACCCCTGCTGCCAGAGAAAGCTTTTCGAGTCCTTTCGGAATCAAGGTGCACCCTAGACGGACGTCCTTCGCCATCAGACCGAGGGAAAACCCCTGCACCAATTCCGGCCCGAACACATGCCGCGGCATGGTCACCTCGGTGGCGTAACTACGCCCCGAGGACAGGTTCACCGCGTCGATGAACGTCGCCGGTTCCACTCCACTGGCAGCGGCGATCGCCGTCATCTCGAAGGCGAGCAGTCGGTGGCCGGCGGCGAGCACGTTGTTCAGAAGCTTGACCGTATGCCCCGCTCCTACCCCACCGACATGCTGGACGTGGGCAGAGATGCGGGTGAGCACCTCTTCCGCGCGAGTGACGTCGGCCGATTCCCCACCGACGAGAATGGCAATGGTTCCCTCACTCGCTCGCTGTGGTCCACCGCTGACCGGTGCGTCGACGAACGAGACCCCGGATAGTTTCAGCCGCTGGGCAATCGAGCGGGTGACGTCCGGATGGCCGCTCGTGCAGTCGACGACCAGAGCTCCGGAACGCAACCCTTCGGCGAGTCCGTCAGCGCCGTAAATCGCAGCCTCGACGTGCTCGGAGGTCGGCAGGCAGATCAACACCACCTCGCTCGACTCTGCGAGGTCCCGTAACGAGGCGGCGACGTGCGCCCCGCCGGTTGCCAGTTCGAGCACCTTCTCCCGATCGATGTCGAACACCGTCAGCGGCTCGTCCCCGGTGAGAAGTCGGCCGGCAAGCGCACTGCCCATACTGCCCAGACCGACGAAGCCGATTCGAGTCATTTCTTCCTTTCCGTCGCGACGGCGTCGAAACACTCGTCGGCAACCTGCATCGCGTTGAGTGCGGCAGGAAAGCCTGCGTACATCGCCATCTGGGTGATCACTTCGGCTATCTCGTCCTCGGACACCCCGACGTTCAACGCTCCGGTGACGTGTGCGCGGAGTTGTGGCAGTTGACCGAGCACGGTCAACGCCGCAACGGTGCTCAACGAGCGTTGCTCAGGGGTGAGTCCTGGCCGGGGGTAGACCTGCCCGAAGACCACACTATCTGCCAACCGGATCAGATCTCGGCGACGGCCCGCAGGCGCATTGGTCCTGGTGGCTTCGTAACGCTTGTCTCCGAACAACTCCCGGGCTTTGGACTCTCCGACGAATCCGAAATCAGGCATTGGTTCCTCGCTCTCTTGCTACTTTCCGGACTGCGTCGGCAATCGGGGTGATCCGGGCGATGAACCCGGGATCCTTACGATCGACGACGAATTGTCGGTTGTGGCAGATCGCCACGGCAAGTCCGGTTTCCAGCTCGGCCCAGCCCGTGGAGCCACCGGCACCCGGCTGATTGATCACCGACGGCAGGCTCCCGTCAGCGGGGATGTTCCGCCGTAGATCACCTCCGAGCCAGTACCCGCCCTGCCCGATCCACGCCGGCGCCTCGAAGATGACATCGTCTGCCCGACTGTCGTCGCGGGGCACTCGAAATCCGTCCACTCGATCCGGTGACAACAACCGGGTGCCCCGGAAGGTCCCGCGCTGGGCCAACATCGCGAACAATCGTGCCACCGATTCCGCGTTGGCAATTGCTCCCGCACCCGGCAGGCAGGCCAGCCACGTGTCCGCACGGTTGTGCACCGGCGGCGCCGCCGCCACCGACAACGGCTGGGCAGCATCGCGCAGGTGGTCACGATCGACGCCAGGCTCCCAGTCTGCGGCAAGCCGGGTCACGCGTCCGACATGCTCTTTCGCCAACGGCAGGTGAAAATCGGTGATGCCGAGCGGTCGGCACACTTCCTCCTGCAGGAAGTCCGACACCGAGCGCCCTTCGGGATCTGCGCGTTGAATCAACTCGCCGATCAGCCAACCCCACACCAGGATATGGTAAGAATTCGTCGTCCCGGTCGGAAACCACGGTCGGTAACTGGCAATCTGCTCGACCATCCAGTCCCAGTCGTACATGAGTTCGGTGGTGACGCCGACCGGCATCTGAGGAATTCCGGCCCGATGGCACAGGGCATCTCGAACCGTGATCCGGTGCTTTCCCCGTGCACCGAACTCCGGCCAGTACCGGGCCATCGGCAATTCGTAATCGATATGACCGCGCTCGGCCAGCACGTGCAGCCCAGTCGCGGTCAACGCCTTGGTAACCGAGAAAACCTGGAACAGCGTCGTCTCGTCGACGACGCGGCCGGTTTCCGTGTCGGCGATTCCTGCCCAGGTGTTGACGATCAATTCGTCACCCAGATATGCAGCGACCCCGAGTCCTTCTTCGCCGGCAGCGCGCGCCACCTGCATCGCTGACTCGATCCGCTCGTCGGTGATCTTGTCCATGGTTTACCTTCTGCCGATCAGGCTCTACTCGGGCAGGCCGAAGGCGCTGTGCGGGTTACCCTTCGAGACGGTGAGCGGCTCCGCGAGAACATCTTTGACCGCCGCCTTGAGCCGGTCGGTGGCCGCACTCGACGAATGCGCTTGCTGGGCAGCCGCATCGGTGTACAACTCGTACATCCACACGACGTCCGGCGTGTCGGGAAACACGTGAATCGCGTAGACGAGCGTTCCCTCCTCCGATCGCGCTGCGATCGAAGCTTCCTCGAGTGCGGCCACGACCTTGTCGGCTTGTCCCGGCTTTGCGGTAAAACGTGCGAACTGAGCAACCTTCATGACTATCTCCATCTCTTGGTGTGCGGTGGGCGCGCCACGAACGGCGAATGCCGTCCGACGCGTTCACCAGGAAATTTGACAATGCGTGCTGTTCGCCGACCATTGTCTCGACCGGCGGATTCGGAAGGAAAGTGTGCAAGGGTCTGCCGCCCAGACGAATTCGCAGTCAGGCGCCGACTCGTGCCACTGGCCGGTAGGTGGCGCCGAGGAGCGCGGCGACACCGACTACCGCGAGTCCCAATGCGACGCCGAAGCCCGCCCATCCGGCCATGACAATTCCCAACGCGGCGTCGACCGACACACGTCCCGGACCGGTGATCGCAATGACCAGCGCAGTGACTGCGATGAAGAGAACGTACTCGTATCCGTCGCGGAATATGAAGAAACCGTTCTGCCGGTGCGCGACGATTCCGGCGACGAGCATGACGGCGATCACCGCAGCAGCCGCGACAGGTGTGAGAATACCGAAAACTATCCCGATGCCTGCGGCGACCTCGACAACTGCGCTCATCGTTGCCTGCACCATGCCGTGCCGCAACCCCAAACTCTCGAACCAACTCGCTGCCCCGGGGAGCCGACCACCCCCGAACGCGTGATTGAACCCGTGGATTGCAACGACGGTGCCGGTCAAAACCCGGAGAACGAGGATGGCGGCGTCGACTCGATCCACTGTGAACCTCCTACTCGGAAACCTTTGGATGGCGAGAAGGTCAATCCTCGGACCTTCTCGAGTGATACTTGCCTCATGCTAGCGCTAGTGTAGTCTAAATTACATACATTTCTGACGATTCTTTAACGAGGTGCATTTTGGCGCAATTCCTCACCTGCCGCGAGCGCCTCGACCGACCGCACAGTAACTCGGAGGGCCTCTGATGGCGCGGATCCTTCTCACCCGACCACTTCCGCCCGGCGGCGACAAGCCGCTCACGACAACGGAACACGAGATAGTCCGCCTGCCCGACGACAATCTCGGGCATGCTGACCTCGTCGAGTTGGCGCGCAATGTGGACGCGATCGTCTGCGTACTGTCGGACCGAATCGATCGGGACGTGTTGGAGGCCGGACGTGGGCGTCTTCGCGCCGTGGCGACCGTCTCCGTCGGGCACGACAACATCGATGTCGACTACGCGACCCGTTCCGGGGTCACCGTCTGCAACACCCCTGGCGTCCTCGACGAGGCAACGGCCGACATCGCGTTCCTGCTACTTCTCTCCGCTGCGAGGCAGGCATCCGAAGCAGAACGGGTGCTCCGCTCGCAGCAATGGGAAGGCTGGGGCTTGACCCAGTTCCTCGGCAAAGACCTGCGGGATGCATCACTCGGACTTGTCGGATACGGTCGTATCGGTCAGGCAGTGGCGCGTCGCGCCGAGCCTTTCGGTCTCGTCGTTCGCCACCACACCCGTACCGACACCGGAATTCCCGGGTGGACCGCCGATCTCGACGACATACTGGCGACCTCGGACTTCGTTTCACTGCATGTACCACTCAATCGATACACCCACCACCTGATCGACCGTGATCGACTTCGACAGATGAAACCGGGTGCCGTACTCGTGAACACCGCGCGCGGTCCGATCGTGGACGAGGATGCCCTGGCCGAAGCGTTGGAGTCTGGTCACATCTTCGCCGCCGGGCTCGACGTCTTCGAGCGTGAACCCGAAATCAACTCACGATTGCTCGCCGCACCGGGAACGGTGCTACTCCCCCACATCGGAAGCGCAACCGAGGGAACCAGGCGCAAAATGGCGCAGATGGCTTGTTCGGGTGTCATTTCCGTCTTGGCGGGAGAACAACCGGCTCATCGTGTACTCGTTCAATCCCCCTGAAAACGAAGGAAGGTTCAGACCATGACCACTCTGGCAGCACGCAACGAGGCGCTCACAGCCGATACCATCACCATCTCCGGTCACGGTGGAGACGAAATCGAAGCCTATCTCGCCACTCCCCTCGACGATCAGCCGAAGGGCGGTGTCGTCCTGATACACCACATGCCCGGATACGACTGGGCGACCAAGGAACTGGCCCGGCGCTTCGCCGCGCACGGATACAATGCCGTCTGCCCGAACCTGCACCACCGCGATGCACCCGGCGCCGAACCCGACGAGGCGGCCGCCGCGTCACGGGCCGCCGGTGGAGTTCCGGACGAGCAACTCGTCGGCGACATCGTGGGAGCGTCGGAGCATCTCAAAGAGCTCGCCTCGAGCAACGGCAAGGTAGGCGTCATCGGCTATTGCTCGGGTGGTCGCCAGGCTTTCCTCGCCGCAGCCGAAGCCGGTGTCGACGCCGCAGTCGACTGCTACGGACCGTTCGTGATCGGGACGCCACCCGAGGCCATCGGACTCTCCATCGGGCCCATCGTGCACTTGGCCCCCAAGGTCTCCGCACCGATCCTCGGATTGTTCGGCGCTGACGACGTCTACCCACCGAAAGAAGAGGCCGCCGAACTCGAGTCAGTGCTGAAGGAGCACGGTAAGGAGGTCGACTTCCACATCTTCGACGGCGCCGGCCACGCCTTCTTCGCCGTGGACAAACCGTCGTACCGCCCCGAGGTCGCCGAACAGGCCTGGGCATTGATCTTCAACTTCTTCGGCAAGCACCTATCCGCCTGACCTGGATACCGAACCCGACCCGCAGATTCGTCGGCGGCGCGGTTTCCACTTCGGGCCGGGCTCGGTGTCCTACCTGTATCGATATCGATCAGCACGACCACCTCAATGCTGGACACATCACCAGGCAATGCCTCACGTGCACTGCCGCTCTCAATCAACGGGAGGGTTCGACTTGAACTCGACACGTTCGTCTTCCATGACGCCGGGCGCCCTCGACGGCCTTCTCGTCGCCGATTTTTCTCGGGTCCTTGCCGGGCCGTACCTCACCATGTTGCTGGGCGATCTCGGCGCCACCGTAATCAAGGTGGAGAGCAGCGACGGAGACCAGACCCGCGGGTGGGGGCCGCCGTGGCGTGACGGCCAGAGCACCTACTACCAGGCGATCAATCGCAACAAACAGTCGATCGTGTTGAATCTGAAAGACCCGGCCGACCGCGACCTGGCCGCGGAGTTGGCACGACGTGCAGATGTTCTGGTGGAGAATTTCCTACCGGGAACCATGCGCAAGTTCGGGCTCGACTACGACAGCGTGTCCGAGACCAACCCGGGAATCGTCTACTGTTCGCTGTCCGGGTTCGGCTCTCATCCTGACGCGGCAGGCCTTCCGGGATTCGATCTGGTGGCACAGGCCGTTGGCGGACTGATGTCGATCACCGGGGAGGCCGACGGCCCACCCACGAAAGTGGGCGTGGCACTCGTCGACGCCATCTGTGGACTTCACGGTGGGATCGGGGTCCTGGCCGCGGTGGCAGCCCGCAAGCAATCGAGTCGAGGTCAACTGGTCGAAGTCAGTCTCTTCTCGAGTTTGCTGTCGGCCCTGACCAATCAAGCCGCCGGATACCTGATGGGCGGAGTCGTACCCGGCCGAGCGGGCAATGCTCATCCCAGCGTCGCACCGTACGAGGTGTTCGAGACCCGCGACAACAGTATCGTGATCGCCGCCGGTACCGACGTCCAGTTCGTTCGCCTGTGCCAGTGCCTCGATCTGGATGCATTGTCTTCCGACCCTCGATTCAGCACAAATTCCGCCCGCGTGTCCAACCGCCTCGAACTACGCGAACTCCTGATCGGAGCACTGAAGGAGTGGACGAGCGAGGAAGCTGTGCAACGTCTTTCGCAGGCTTCGGTACCAGTTGGACCGGTCAACGACCTGGCTGCTGCCTTCAAGCTTGCCGAAACCTTGGGACTCGATCCGGTCTGGGACATCGACGGTGTCGACCACGTCCGAGCACCGATGACGATGAGCGTTACCCCCCCTCGGCCTACTTCCGCGCCACCGATGCTCGACGCACATGGCACTACACTTCGAGCGTGGTTGTCCGACAACGATGCCGGAGCTGACGTAAACCGCAACCACGAGGCGATGCCGACGTCAGTGATCTGATCGAGCAGGAGACAAGGAAGAAATCTGTTCAGGCCGAGCTATTTTGACCACATACCTCTGCCTGAGCTAGATTTTCCACAGCAGTTCTCCCGGCCAATGAATTTCACCTGGGCGGCGAACGAGTCGACGATCTCAACGGAACCCGCTCCTGACGAATGGAATACGTTTACGGAATGCGTTTTCACACCCGCGTACTGCGGCCATGATCTCGTCGATTGCTCCGCCGGGTGTCCTCCCTGGGGCCGATCGACGACAGGGACCCTCGAATCGTCCGACAACTGTGCATCACAGACTGTCCGGGAGCACCTCACCGCACTGCGAAGAGGGCAGTCGTGATCATCACGTCGACGAACCGAGGGTCCCTTGACCTGCCACATCACCATATATGATCCAAATCATGTTGTTCGCCAACGCATATGAAGGTCTTCATTGACCCATCCCAGTGCGGCGTAGACACATGTTTTGGATCGACATCCGCCAAACTTGCACTCTCTCGAGATTTCGGCGATCTCCGACAAGACGATCCGCGCATTCGGACTACCGAAGAACCGGAGCACCGCCCGGCTCACCGCCTGCGGTTGACCTTTCTCGGATACGCCGACTCCAATGCCGCGATCATGCCCGATTCGAAGCAGAACTGGGGAACCAGAAGCCACACACGCTCGACGAACTTGTCACGCGGAATACCGAATTCGGTGAAAATGTCACCAGCGGACGGGCCGCCGTACGGTGCCCAGTGCCAGGCGAACCTCATGAAGTAGGCGTCTTCTGTTGCCGCGAGCAACAGCGCCTCACTCGGCACTTCCCTGGTCACCCGGTACTCATTCCAGGCTCCTGAACCGAGAGCGGAGCGTCCTTGCGGCCCTTCCTGCTCGTCGATTCTACGGAAACGACGATAGATCTCGTCCACCGTCGCACTATCGGTTGTCTCGATTCCATTACCGAACATTGTGTCCCCCGATCCGCCGGGGCGATGCCGGCATTTTCCGTTGGTCGTGAAGAATCCCGCTGATCTGCGGGTGTGGATATATTCGCCGGGATCAGTTCCGTGCCGCACGACGTGTGCTCCTGGGCGGAACGACCGAATCGAATCTGTAGCAGTCAACCCGTACCGTTCTGGTCTGGTCTGCAGGTTTTTGCGGGCTCGTCGAGTCTCGAATACGCTCGGTGCCCGGCGTCTATGTCCGAACCGACCTGCGGCAGGGACGCGAGTGAATCCGCGATAGATTTTTCTCATATGGATGGCCGGCAACGCCCGACGTGTCGGTGATCACCATGGACAGCATGAATTACTCGTCACCAACCGAGTTCCTTCACGCGTGGCAGGAAACGCAGATACGTATTCGATTCGTTCGGCCACTCGTCTGTCGAGAGAGCCTCACTCGCCGCGGATCGTTGTCCACGGCGAGTGCCGTCGCACAATCAGCGCAGGCTGGCACCAGCGTCGATGCGCATCGCGTTGCCGGTGTAAAACTTCGATTCGTCGGAACAGAGCCATGCCACGGCATTGGCAATGTCCTCTGGATCGACGGCGTCCACCGGAATCGCATTGACCAACGCCTTGATGTCCTCGGGGTTTCCGTTGGTGAAACGGTCTTCGACCATCTCGTTCTGGATCATCGGTGTGTTCACGCCCGTGGGGTTCACGGTGTTCACCCGAACGTGGTAGTTCGCAAGGAAGCTGGCGTAGTTCTGAGCGAGGTTGATCAACGCCGCCTTGGCTGCGCTGTATCCGAGCAGTCCGAGTGTGTGACCGCCTCGAGTACGCATCATCGGCCTTACCGCGGCCATTGAACTCGTGAGCACGATGGAACCACCTGTCCCCTGATCGATCAAACGCGGGTATGTAGTCTCGACCGTGTTCAACACGCCTGTCAGGAGAACGTCGAGGCAGTCCTGCCACGCCTGCATGGTGTTCGAATCCTTGCCCCAGACCGGCATGATTCCTGCGTTCGCAACAACGAAGTCCAGGCGTCCGAACTCCGCGACTCCGGCATCGACAGCCGCGGTCAGAGCGTCACCATCCCTGACGTCTGCACGCCTGGCGACGATTCCCCGGCCGAGACCTTCGACTAATTTGACGGTCTCGTCGAGGTCACTTGAATTTGCCATCGGATAGTCGACCGTATCGATCTGCTCACACAGATCGATACCGATGATGTCAGCGCCCTCACGTGCCAACCGCACGGCATGCGCACGACCCTGGCCACGGGCTATTCCGGTGATGAACGCAACTTTTCCTTCGAAACGGCCAGACATACTGCTACCTCTCGTTCAACAATCCTCTTCACGCCATCGACTGCACTGACGACCAAAGCGCTTGTATCGACAGGCCATCGACGAGCACTTTTGCGTACACTTTTGAATTTATATTGCATAATGTGTGATGTCAAGCACATTTACCAATCATGCGGACTCGATTCGGAAGGGTCCGCGGACTCGATTCGGAAGGGTCCGCGGCCTTCATCGAATGACTCAGTTCTGTATCGTGAGAACAGACTTGCGGAAAGATTGCATTCGGCGTGACAGGAATCCACGGGCATCCGGTTTGGAGTTGTTGAAGTTGTAGTTGCAGTCCGCATCGCGGCGACGACGTCGTCGCTTCGTTCCAGGCGATTTTCGCCGAACACCGAGTCACGGACCTGACACATATCGGTGCAGTGCAGCGGGCGGGCCGAATATCGGGCGCTCGCGAATCAGGAGGAATGGCAATGCACTACGTCCGACTCGGAAATTCAGGGAGGAAATTCTCCGCGGTTGTCCTGGGATGCATGAGTTTCGGCCACCCCGATCGCGGGACTAGCCGCCTGGTCACCATCCGAAGAGCAAAGCCGACCGCCGATACGCCAAACACTTGAATCCGGCATCACGACGTTCGACACCGCCGATGTCTACTCCGACGGAACCAGCGAAGAGATCGTCGGCCGCGCGTTGGCAGACTTCGCCAGGTGGGACGAGGTGGTCATCGCGACGAAGGTGCGCGGACGGGTTGGACCCAGCCCGAATCAAGCGGGTTTGTCTCGGACACATATCCTCTCGGTAATCGAGGACAGTCCGCAGCGTCTCGGTACCGAGTACGTCGACCTGTACCAGATCCACCGCTGGGATTCGGACACACTCGTCGAAGCGACGATGGAGGCTCTGCACGACGTGGTGCGCCCCGGCAAGGCTCGCCATATCGGAGCATCTTCGATGCGGGCGTGGCAGTTCGCAAGAGCACCGCATGCCGCCATCAGCCACGGTTGGACGTCGTTCGTATCCATGCACGCTCAGTACAACTTACTCAACGAGAAGACTAACGTGAGATGTATCCACTGCGCCTCGACCAAGATGTAAGTGTGCTGCCCTGGTCACCACTGTCCAGGGCCCTACTCACCCGTGACTGGAGAGAGACCACCACGCGCACCGCCGCCGACGTATTCGGGTCGACGCTCTACCGGACCGAAGTGATACGAACCGAGCGATCGTCTGCGCAACCACATCCGCGCATATTGCCGACGCGGTGGACTCCGTGAGGTTGACCCTGTCCGCCAAAGACTTCGACGCGCTGGAGATCGCATACAGGCCGCGCTTACCGGAGGGATTCCGACCTCGTCGGGTCGATCACTACGACCGATCGAACTGTTGACGTCGACATCACACCACATTACAATAATGGATGCATTATAGTGTACAAACTTGGAGCGATATGAATGCATTCACTGATCGTGTCGCCATCGTCACCGGAGCTGGCGGCACAATGGGCCGCGCTATCGCAGCCCGCCTGGCGCGCGACGGCGCCCACGTCGTCGGCTTCGATCTACCCAACGCCCCGATCCAACGGATCGAGACCGTCTCCGGGCCTGGCAGCATTCGAGTCGTATCGGGAGATGTCAGCTGCGCCGACGATGTAACGAATCTGGTCGCATCAGTACTGGACGAGTACGGCCGAATCGACGTCGTGGTGAACAACGCGGCGGCCCAGGACGAGGTCCGTTCGGGTCGTGAAACCCAGATAGCCGATCTGGACCCCGAGGTGTTCGAGCGCATAATGCGGGTGAACCTGCACGGTCCGTTCCTTCTTGCCCGATCCGTTCTGCCCGCTATGGTGGAGCGTCGCCGCGGCACGTTCGTCAACATTTCTGCATGGTCGGCCACCCGTGCCGTTCCCCGGATGAGCGCCTACAGCATCAGCAAAGCCGGCCTGGAGGCACTCGGTCGACAGATCAGCCGGGACTACGGTACATACGGGATTCGGGCGAACAATCTGGTTCTCGGCTTCATACGTGTCGACACCAACGAGGCAATGCAGGATTCACCGCTCGGGGCTCAGATCCGCGACAGCGTCCAGATGCTCCCGACGGTAGGGCGACCCGAGGACGTTGGTGAGGCTGTCGCATTCCTCGCAGGCGACGGCTCACGATTCATCAGCGGAGCATCCCTACCGATCGAAGGCGGCTCCATGGCCAAAGGTGTCATCCCGCCGGAGTTGTTCGCACAGTACATCGATCACTTGCCGACGTACGCTCAATCGGCAACTCCGATCGGCTAGTCGACATTGATCCGCAAGCCGATCAATCATGCGGATTCCAGCGAGGACGAACGGTGAAAAGTCGAGTTTCGTTGCAGGAGCTAGACTTCACTCCCTTCTGATCCATACGTCGGTGAGAACGAGACGTCGCGCAGTATTCGAGTGTCGATATGGGTCAGGATCGGATTCAGTGCCGCCGCGAACGACGCAAAATCCGCGTGTGCGCGAAATGCGGTCAAGCCGTCCGCCCGTTCGTTGAGATCCTTCCAGGCAAGCATCCAGACAAATGTTGTGCCTGTTCGTGGACCGATCTCTTGCAACCAGGCTCCCTCGAGTCGCCATCCGCAACTACGCATCGCCGGCAGTCCCAGCCGTTCGAACACATCGAGATACTCCTGGACGGCATCGAAGCGGACGTAGTACTCGCGGATCTCGTGCAGCATGCGACCCTCCAGATCGGTTGTTCTGAAACACTGGGAATATGACGTACTAAAATGTATCATTTTTTGTATTCATTTATGTGCCTGATTTTTATTGGATCCCCGCCGTCGATTGCAGTTGAAGCCATCGATAGCAACCCGACTGACTAGAGGTGTCTCATGACCCAACTGCGTCCATTCCGATTCGGCGTACAGGCCCGATCGGCGCGCGATCGCACAGCATGGACCGAGCTGGCTCGCCGAACCGAAGCCGGCGGGTACTCCGTCCTCACCATGCCCGAGCATCCCAACGACCAGTTCGCAGCCGTTCCCGGCCTGATGTCGGCGGCCGACGCAACCACGACGCTGCGACTGGGGCAACTGGTGCTCACCAACGACTTCAAACACCCGGTGGTGCTGGCCAAGGAACTCGCGACTCTCGACGTGCTTTCCGAAGGCCGACTCGAAATCGGCCTCGGCGCAGGCCATGTGCGTGAGGAATACGACCAGGTAGGAATGCCGTTCGACGACCGCCGGACTCGGGTCGACCGGCTGTTCGAAAGCATCACCGTGATCCGGGGCCTGATGGCCGAAGAATCACTGACGTTCCACGGCAAGCACTACACGATCGAGGGACTCGACGGTTTCCCGAAGCCTGTTCAGGCACGCCCCCCGCTGCTCGTCGGTGGTGGCGGCCGCCGCATTCTCAGCTTTGCTGCTCGACACGCCGACATCGTCGGGGTGAATGGAACAACCGGGCTGGGTTCGCAGAGCCCGGACTGGACGGACACCACCCAGTCAACCCCGCCGGGTGGACACGAACTCATCGGCACCATGACCGCCGAGGCTGTCGACGCGAAGGTCGCCCTGATTCGCGAGGTTGCCGGGGATCGTTTCACCGACCTCGAACTCAACATCCGTGCGTACATGACAAATGTGGTCGACGACATTGCCGACGGCATCGATACCATGTCTCGCCGACTACACGTGTCCGAATCTTTCCTGAAGACATCCCCGTTTGCACTGATCGGCCCGCCCTCGAAGCTGATCGAAGATCTGCTCTCGTACCGCGAGCGGTGGGGCATCAGCTACGTCGTGGTCAGCGCCGACGACCTCGATACATTCGCACCGGTCGTAGCGAAGCTGGCGTAGACGCGCCGGTTCCGCACCAGTCCAATTCACAGGGCCACCAGGTAATTCCAGACCGTGCTACAGCCCTTTTGGCCCATTTGCTTGATTCACCTGACGACGCGCGGTACAGCGCGGCCGTCCATCCTTCGGTTCCTGCCCGACAAATCGTGTGCGCTCCATGAGGAAAGTGCTCGCAACGAGGATCCTCGATCGACAACCCGACATCTCGCCGCTGTGAAATCGATCAGTCACCCAATCCCTGACTCATCTCGTGCTCGTGCTCGACGCGATGGGCACACTCATCACCGACGTCGAAGAGAATGTCAGGCCGCGACTGGGCCCAGTCCGCTGTCAGAGCGCTCGTCCGGCTGCACACCAACCAGCTCCGCTGGAAGTTCCTCTACATAGGAGCAGATCAGGACGCAATCGAGATCGGCGCCCGACCCGGGTCAGACGCGTGCAGTCCCCGACCTACAACAAGGGCAAGCCTCGGCGCGATGGCCGCCGCATCGGTCGACATCCGCCGCTACCGGCACGCCAAAACCGTCAACCCGCAACCGTCATAACCGAGTTCACTGACGAATAGCGAGCAACACTCGGCGACTGATACCCACACCATCGGGGTGACACCTCCGCCAACCGTTCACCTCACAGCATCTGTTTCCGGACCACGTTTCCTCGTCGACCGGAAAGGGGAAGTGGCACATTTTCTTGCATAATCGAAACCGAAGCAACAACAGCTGACGCCGGCCAACCTCGAAGGTGTCCACTCCCGCGAATACATCGAGGCAGTTCAGACTGGCGAGCCGCACTATCGAGCCGAATTTCGCGGTTCCTACCAGGACCCAGCCTTGTGGCCGGTGGCGCAGGCCTCAGGCCGCGGTGTACTCGCCGCCGCCCGCAGCGCACTCGACAACGGCGTTGCGGGTCACCGCCCTCTGCGTTGCACCACGCCAAAGCTGATCGTGGAGAACGATCAGCACCTTCTGCAGCCCGGTCTTCGTCGCAATGACTCTCCTCGACGGGCGTAGTCCGGTCGGTTCCGATCCTCGATCTCGACGCCCACTGCCGCTGCGGAATTGCACAACTCATCGATTGCGACACGCATCCGGTACGAAGAAGTCTCCGTCGACACCTTCTCACGATTCCGATTGCACGACCCCGGCGCTCACGAACGTCGACCACGCCGACAAATATCCGGCTACAGTCAAATACACTGTGGCACAATTTGATCAGATCGGCATCTTCGAACTGCGCCTCTACAACGCCGGAATGTATTCCTGTCAGGGTCGCGAAATCGTCGACTTGTAGGGCCTCACCACCGCATTGCTCACGCACCGGGCGCCGTATCGTCTTCGACTGGCGCCGTCAACGGAGTCTGCTCATCGCTTTCGCCTCGACCGACGGCTATACAGGTTCTCGTCTCGACCGGAACGCGCTCGTCGACCGACACCGACTCACCCTCGCCGAAGGCACTCACACAAACCCACGCCCCCGAATCACACTGACCATCGAGAAAACGGCGCCCGGGCACGAAGGGACGGCATCACGAGTGGAGAAGACGGGACCGCCACGCTCGCAATGGGAATCAGTCGAGTATGCCGGTCCCGATCGCCGTGTGTCACGGCCCCGATGCGGGACCTACGTGACAGTGGCTCCGAGGTAGCCTGCTTCGATCTCTTCCGCCTGCGCCGCAACATCTTCTGATCGTCCGCTGACCATCAGCCGGCCGTGACTGAGAATTGCGGCCTCGTCGGCGATTCCGAGCGCGAGATGAACGTGCTGCTCGACCAGAAGCACGCCGATCCCAAGGTCGTCGGCGATCCGTCGTACGACGGCGAGTAACCGTTCCACGATCACCGGAGCCAGACCCATGCTCAGCTCGTCGATCATCAGCAACTTGGGCTGACAGAGCAGCGCCCGTGCCACCGCCAACATCTGTTGTTCACCACCGGAGAGCACTGCGGCCTGACGATCCAGAATTCGTTCCAGTTCAGGCAAGTACTCGAAAACCGTCTCGATATCGGTTTTCGTCCGGTGTGCAGCCAACTGCAGATTTCGGCGCGCCGACAGGTTGCGGAACAAGCACCTGTCGTCGGGAACATATGCCAGACCACGTCGAGCATTCACGTGGGGCCGACGAACCGACGGCGCCGATCCGAGAACCGCGATGTCACCCGACATCGGAGGGATAATCCCCGCAATAGTCTTGAGCACCGTGGTCTTTCCCGCACCGTTCGGACCCATCAAAACCATCACTCGTCCAGCCGTCACCGACAGGTCGACGTCCCGGACCACTGCCAAACCGTTGTATCCACCAGTGAGAGCGGAAACTTCCAGAACTGTCGTCATCGGACCAACTCTCCCGAAACTCCGGTAGCCGCTTCCGGAGCGTCACCGATATACGCACTACGAACTGCCGGATCCACCCGAACCGCCTCAGGTGGCCCCGAGGCGATCAACCGACCCTGGTCGAGAACATCTACCCGATCACAGACTCCCATAACAAGATTGAGGTCATGATCAACCAGAAGGATGGTCAGACCCAAGCCCAGAAGACCCCGCAACCGTTGTCCGAGAATCTCACTCTCGTGACTGTCGAGACCTGCAGCGGGCTCGTCGAGGAGGAGCATCCTGGATCCTCCGCGCAAGGCACGCGCAAGCCCGGCGAGTTTCCGCTCTCCGGTAGAGAGCTCACCTGGGTACACGTCCCCCCTGCCGGCCAACCCCACCAATTCCAGGGTCTGGTCTACCGTCAACGACTCGATTGTCGTGCCCTCGGTAGATACCGACGAATTCGAGCCACGAAGCTGCAAATTCTCACGAACGGTCAGATCGTCGAAGAGTTCGACGTTCTGGAAGGTGCGACGAAGACCCAGCCGAGCACGCCGATAGGCCGGTACGCCCTCTATCTCTTCACCATCGAAAGTGATCTGACCGGTACAGTCGACGAACCCACACACCGCATCGATGAATGTGGTCTTACCTGCGCCGTTCGGCCCGATCAACCCGATCAACGCACCACTCGGATACTGAAGACTCACTCCGTCCACCGCAGTGACACCCGAATACTCGACGCGTACGTCTTTCACCTCGAGCAACATTCGACTGTCGGGTACGGCCCCGGCACGTGCAGTCAGAGAGTCCATCAGAGTCGTGTCGATCTCGGACTTGCCTGCCGATGTGTCCGATACATCCACGTCACGGGCACCACCTTCTCCAACTCTCGAGCGTGACAAGCGAGCCTTGAGTTTCTGGAACTGTGCCGCGTTGAACGGCCCGAGTCCATCCGGGTTGTAGATCGCCGTGAACACCACCCCCAAACCTGCGATCAGCATCTGGTATCGATCGATTTGAGGATTGGACGACATGAGATTGAATATCGGTCCACCAGCCACCAACAGACCGGCGAATATCGCACCACCGATACTTCCGATACCCCCGATATATGCAACGGCCAGGAATCCGATTGATGCCAACGGCGCGAATCGCTCGAAAGAGATACTGCCGTAAAGATATCCCAGCATAGCGCCAGCGACACCCGCCAGAAAAGCCGAGATGGCGAAAGCAATCAACTTGGTACCGACGATGTTGACACCTTCTGCCGATGCCGCCCGCTCGTTGTCGCGAATGGCCAGCATTGTCAGCCCGAGTGAGCTACGGCGCACCCACGCCACCAGTGCGACGCACAGAATCAGCGCTGCCAAAGCGAGCATCGCGAATCGGAACGGATACAACACACCGTCGAATTCGATGCCGAACAACACCGGCGGCGGTACCTTTGCGCCGTTGAATCCACCGGTCAGATTCGAATCTTTGAACACGAGCGCATCGATGGCCACAGCGGCACCCAGGGTGACGACCGCCAAGTTCACACCTCGAACCTTCAAGGCCGGCAGCGCCAGGAGAATACCCACCGGTACCACGGTGACTGCCGCTATGAAGATCGGGAGCGGAAACGGCAATCCTAAGCGATCTGCATAGACCGAGCAGAAATAAGCGCCGAGTCCTGCAAAGGCTATCTGTGCCAGAGATATCTGACCGATGTATCCCGTCAGGACCACCAACGACAACGCGATGATTCCCGAGATCAATCCGATCGAGATCGCCGTCTGATAAGAGGCCGATGCCATATAGGTGACGACAACTGCAATGACGACGACGCCCAGGAGAACCGCCGGCTTACCGCGTGCCGGAGACGCCGTCGGAGGTCGCCCGATCGACAACGTGGTGCGGTCGGGGATCGACCTGCCGCGCCACACCATCACCACGATGATCAACAGGAACGGAAGACCCTGCTGAATGCCGTCGATCGTCGGGGACTCCAACGGCCAGTAATTCGCCAATACCGACTGACCGACACCCAGGACCAGGCCGGCGATCGAGGCGACCCAGAAGGACGAGAACTTCGCCAGAAGACACACGGCCAATGCCGGAATCACCAGCAGGATCATCGTGACGATGTCGAGAGCAGTCATGGGCGCCAACACGATTCCTGCGAAGCCTGCAAGGACCGAACCGAGCACCCACGTCAACGCCGACACGGCGTTGAGTGAGTATCCGAGCAGCGCGACGCCGGCTTCCGAATCGGATGCACCGCGCACCAGCGCACCCGTGTTCGTTCGATTCGAAAATGCGCTCAGCGCAGCGGCGAGGATCAACACGATCACCAGGAGAACCAGACGATCCACTCCGAACATCACACCGAACGCGGACACCGTGTTCGTCGGAAGAATCGGAGGGACTGTCCGCAGTTCCGTCCCGAATATCAGACTGGCTGCGGCCTGAAGTACGAGCATCAAGCCCAGCGTTGCCACCAGTTTGGCCAATAAGGGAGCACGACTGAGTGGGTGCATCACCACACGTTGAATCACCGCGCCCAACACTGCGGCACCAATCAGCGAAAGGACAACCGCGACAACCGGTGAGAATCCATCGTTCGCCAACCAGGTATACAGGTACGCGGCAATCATCGCGATCGCACCCTGCGCGAAGTTCACCACGCCGGTGCCCCGATGAACCAGGATCAACCCTTGCGCGATCAGTGCGTATGCTGCGCCCGCTCCCAATCCTAGAACTGCATACAACATGACGTCACTCATCGGATCAGCCTCTTCGATTCAAAACTGTTCGGAAAGAACAGATCTGGTCTGGTCATGATGCGGTATCGAACTGGAAGAAGCCATCTCCGGCCGGCACGAATGCGCCACCGTCCCACTTGTACAGGTATGAACCTGTGTGGTAGGCAGTCGGGAAATCCGGTAGATGACGCGACGTATCGAGCTCGGGCCCCATAAACTGGTGGACCTGACCAAAACCACGCAGCAGATCTGGCAATTCGGCTCGGGTCATCTTGTCTCCACCCGCGGTATCACCGAGTTCCTTGAGAGTCATCAGCGTCGAGAACACCGTCACTACATTGTTGTTGATCGGCGATCCCGGTGCATGCTGCTCGAGTACACTATTGAACACGTCGACATCAGGCTCGCCTGTGACAGTCCACATCTTGTTGTCGAACCAGAACACGACGTTCTTGGCATCGTCACCGAGTGTGCTGAAGAAGTCAGGCTGAGCGACGCTACCGGAGAAGACCCACTCCGGCGAGAATCCGACCTGCCCCGCCGCTTGGATCATACGCACGTCTGCCTGCTTGGATGCCGGCGAATAGACCAACTCCGCTTTCGACTGCGCGGCCTTCGCGACATACTGAGACACATCGGTCACTGTGGGCGGCAAGGCAATCAGTTGAACGTCTTCGATACCTAACTCTTTCGCCTTGGGTGCGAAGTTGTCCACACAGGCCGCCTTCAACACCGCAGTATCCGGGTAGATACACGACGCTCGCTTGACACTCTTCCTCGCCGCGTACTCGGCTACTGCGTTGCCACCTGTCAAAGTACTGCCGGCCAGCGGAAATGACACCGCACTTGCGAACTCCGCGTGCGAGAGCGGGACCGTCTGATTCACTACCCCGGCCCGCTCCATGATCGAGACACCGTTGTCACCCCACTGCGTGTCCAGTCCGACAACCGACACCACACCGTCGTTGACGAACTGAGTAGCGCACTTGACGTTGCTCTCCGGGTTGTTCTTGCCATTACACGGAACGATCTCGACCTGCCTGCCTCCGATGCCCCCGTTGGCGTTGATGTGTTGACCCGCAGCAAGTGCGGCATCACGAAGTTCCGGAGACACAGCCAAAGGGTTGTCGTCGGTATAGAGAACACCGATCTTGATCGGACCATCTGTGCCCGAATCCGATGAACTTCCCTGAGCCTCCGGAACACGCCGTGATGCCGACGACCACAGCCGACAACGCCGCCACCACCCCCACAGCTCGCCGTCTGAAGCCGTCTCGACTCAACGTGATTTGCATCATTGAACCCTTCATAAGTGAGTGAGGTCACATCAAGTTCGAATTCTATGTCAGCATTAATGAATACACAAGTGAGCACAATTATTTGCACATAGCATTCAAAATATTCACCCTAATCGCCAAAATCCCTGCACAGCAGTGGGACTTCGCTCGCCTTGGGCGACATTGCCCACCAAACTGATGCCAGATCAGCGGAAAATACACATTGGAACGCGCACAGCTCGCCCCCCAAGCATCACGCCCCTGTTCACACGGCTCTACTCGATCGTCGTATCCGATCGGTAGACCGAAACCGGTCGTCCGGCGTAGTCGCTACCTGTGTGAGTAGCCGGCAATCAGGCAACGCTCGACTTGTTCTCTGCGGTAGCGTTGCCAATGCGGAGCCGCGTGATCGAGTACGTCGGTGGTCGAATGCTGTCGACGGCCTGGCATACGTCGTGGGGGCAGAATCTATTGCCGACCAACACGCCAATACTCCTCACTCAGGCGAGGAAAATGGAGGATACGCTTTGCAGGCCCACTACAAAGCAGTACACGTGCCCGGTGGGAGGTGGGATCAGTTCCGACTCTGACTTCAGAAGAATGTTTCACAGAGCCGCCGACCAACGATCGGTCCACGGGTCTCGGTAAATCCGAAGATCGCCCACAATCGAATCAATCGAAGCTGATCGACAGTACCGACTACCGAATCACCTACGTATGAAAGGTGCCCGTTCACGGACGACCGACGCGAAACGGGGCACCCCTGATTCAGGGGTGCCCCGTTGTCGAACGCCTTCGCGCATCAGAACTGTCTATTACGGTTAGGGCTGCGCCAGTACCTGCCCGGCGATCGAGAAGTGCTACTTCAGCTCGTGGCCAGTCCACGCGAGGTACGAAGCTCGTCGATCAGTCGGTACATCTCACTGCGCTCCTCCCGATCGGCGAGACGCTGTTCGGTACGATTTCGACCGCGTTCGATGTGTCCTTCTGCCTTGCTCCAGTGGTGGACGTACACGTCCCGCATCCCCTTCTCCGAACCGATTGCGATGATTTCCACATGGTCGGGATCGACGAGATGTGCCAGATGGTCGTCTTCGGTCTCCCATACCTCGGTCAGAACGCGAGCTTCCGGGTCCAGCGGATCGTGAAGCACTCGGTAGAGGACGTTTCCCGGCAGAGCTCGCATCTTGTCGGCGAGCGGCAGGATCCACTTGTCGAACTCTGCGCCGTCACCCTCGACCCGAAATCTCGATAGTGTGATGTACATAGACTTGTCTCCTCTGTGTTGATGAGTACTTACTAGGCCGAGACGACTGTTATTCGCCGGCTACGTCGGCGAACAGTTCAGTGGGCCGCCACGCTTTCGCGCCGGCCCGGATGTTGATCAATCTGGTCGTGGAGAACGACTGGTATCCGGCCAGTCCGGTCACCGATCCGATGCCCGAAGACTTGTGGGGGCTTCGAGGGGCCAGGAGATTGGTTGTGTATCCGTTGACGGTCACACTGCCGGTGTCGAGCTGCGACGCGACACGATGTGCCCGATCCAGATCGGTCGAGAACACGCTTCCGCCGAGCCCGTAGTCCGAATCATTGGCTATAGAAACAGCTTCCGATTCACTGTCGTAGCCGATCACCGTTGCGACCGGACCGAAGACCTCTTCCCGCGCAATGTGCATGGTGTTGTCCGCGACGAGCAGGGCCGGCGTCACGTACCAGCCCCGTTCGGTGCCTTCCGGGCGGATTCCGCCGTAGACCAGACGTGCACCCTCAGCTGCTCCCGCCTCGACACGATCGAGAACTCGACGATAGTGATCCGCCGTGGCCATCGGGCCCATCGTCGTCGACTCCTGCAGGGGGTCGCCGATCACGACCGCGTTTGCCTTCTCGCGAAGAAGTTCGGAAATCTCGTCGATCCTGTTCCGTGGCACCACCAGACGGGTCAGTGCGCTACAGATCTGGCCGGAATTGAAATAGACACCGGAGGCGACGCTGTCGACTGCCAACTGCAGGTCGGCATCCGGCAGGACTACGGCGGCGGACTTTCCACCCAACTCGAGTACTACTCGCTTGAGATTTCTCCCGCACAATTCAGCGACTCGACGCCCCACTGTGGTTCCTCCGGTGAACACCACCAGGTCGACGCCCGGATGAGTCACCAGCCGCTCACTGACCTCGGCTCCCGCTGCCAGTACACTGAATACACCCTCCGGTAGCCCTGCGGCTTCCAGGGCGCGCGCCCAGGCCAGGACGGCAAACGGCGCGGTGGGTGGCGGCTTGCTGATGACGCTGCAACCGGCAAGTAGAGCCTGCGCCGATTTCATCATCGTCCCGCTGAACGGGCTGTTCCATGGCACCACGTCGACGACGACACCTGCGGGCTCACGTTGTATTTCGTACTCCCACAGTCCGTTTCCTTGCTCCACAACGCCGGCGGATACTGCGATATCGGACATTCCCGCGATCACATTTCCCACCACGCCGGTCATCATTCGCGTGATCTGGACCGGCGCTCCCATCTCGTAGGCCGCCGTTACCGCAATCTCGTCCAGCGATTGGATTGCGATCTCGTACGCCCGGGCAATGATCGCAGCGCGTTCCGCGACGGGAATATCTCGCCAAACCCGGGATTCGAACGCCTGTCGTGCTGCGAGCACCGCTTCGTCGGCATCCTCCACGGTCGGAATCACGGCGTGCGCATACACCTCTTCGGTGGACGGAGCCACCAGCGGCAATCTCTCTGCGGAGGGTCGTGATCTCCATCGTCCACCGATGTACAGACCAGAACTGTCACTTTCGAAGCGCGGCGCACCGACAGGCTGCCTGACACTCGAGCCGTTCGTATCACCGTTGCGTACCATTTCGGGACCACTCCTTAATTCACGTCGGTTCCTGATTCCTCTTGCTGCCGAGGCCGGCACCGGGAGGAGCGGGCCGATCTCGACGTCTTGACCGACATCGACCCGATGCGCTTACACAGTGGATGTACGAATACGTCATCCGACTCTTCGCTGTCGATCCTGTGTCGGATCATTCTGCCGCATTCGGCACCCGGACATACTCGTTCCGAGAGACGTCGACACTCATCGTCCGGGTCACGAAACGGTCGATCGCGCTGTTGACGATCTGCGAATGAGATCGATGCGGATCATGACCGGCGTCGGAGATGTCCAACAACTCCGCATTCGGCATCTTTGCTGCAATGTATCCACTACCGCTGAGATACATCTCGTGGTCGTTGCTGCCGCGGACGACAAGGGTGGGAGTGGCCAGGGACGGAAGACGTTCCATCACCCGAGCGTCCGTCATGTAAACCACCCGCGAGGCCGATGGAGGCAACGACAACGCATCGGTCATTCTGTCCATCTTACTGTTCCAGGCAGCTATCTTCTCCGCGCTACGAAACCCCGGTCCCGCGCTGATCACGACCAACCCGGCGATCGAATGCGTCGACGTGGCCAACGCGCATCGCAGCGAAATGTATCCTCCGATTGAGTGTCCGATCAGGAATACCGACCCGGAAGAATCAGCCACGATCGAATCGAGTTCCGTTGCTGTGGAGTCGATATCGCAGTCAAGCGGCACCTCCCCTTGGTGATCACCATGACCGGGCAGGTCCCAGACCTTGACCTCGTACCGATCCGAGAGACCAGCCGTTTGACTGTCCCACGACCTACTCGAATCGCCGAACCCGTGAGTGAAGACGAGCGTCACCGGACTCGTCGCGCTGGATCGCGGTGCGCTCATCAGCGCACTCGAAGCACACCGTTGTTCAACGCAACCACATCGCGTTCCTTCACACCGACCTGAACCAGGATCCGATCGTCCTGCCGCCACGCCGACACCACCAAGGTCTCGCCCGGATAGATCGAGCTTGCGAATCTCGCCGACCAGCCCGCGACAGCCGTCGGATCGCCGTCGAGCAGATTGTCCACCAGTGCCTTGCATACGATTCCGTACGTGCACAGACCGTGCAGGATCGGTCGATCGAAGCCGGCTTTCGCAGCGAACTTCGGATCGATGTGCAGCGGATTCCGGTCACCTGACAATCGGTAGATCGCAGCCTGCTGCGGCAGGGTCGGAATCTCGACGTGAAGATCCGGGGACCCACTCACTTCCCACGGATCTGGCTTGGGCCCGGCATCGCCACCGAATCCGCCCTCACCTCGAATGAACAAGCGGAATCGGTTTGTGCACAATTCGATTCCGTCCTCCGTTCGAGTATCGGCGCGCAGGACCAGAACTCCTGCCTTACCCTTGTCGTATACCGCCTCGACGGCAGGCGTCGTGACGATCGAGGCCTCCGGCGGAAGTGGTGAATGCACGACAAGTTCCTGTTCACCGTGCAGCATCTTCGACAGGTGGTAGTCGAGTCCCGGGCCCTGCATCGCGGGCCGTACAGCTTCGAATCCGGGAATCACACTGAATGAAGGCAGCACCTTGAGGATTCGCTCGTTGACATATCCGAGTTCAGCGGGGTCGGTGGGACGCCCGCCTGCACCCAGCCCCAGGTTGTAGAGGAGAACACGGTCGGTATCCCACGAGTCGTGGTGGTCCTTCTGGATCGTCGAAGTTGCGACATCCGGATCGAGTGGCATGATTCATCTCCTGAAGTAGTGGCGTGTACCGGTGCAGTCGAGCTCAGCTGCCGATCGATCGACCGGCGGCGTACATCACTTCTGACTGAACCGACGATCTGGAAACAGCTGCGATGCAATGGCGTTCCGCAACACTGGCGGTGAGCCACCGGCAACCATCGCGGCAATCGCATCGCGATGGATCTGCTGGATCGGAAAGTCGAGCGTCGCCCCGTCACCGCCGTGCAGCAGCAATCCGTCCTGGGTCAGGTTCGGCAGCATCATCGCACCGGACAACTTCGACACGGTCGATTCCAGGGGTTTCGGGAAACGAGAGTCGATAGCGGTGACTGCCGCCTTGTAGGTCAGAAGTCGATGCGCTTCGATCTTGACGTACATGTCGACCAAGGTGTGGTAGGTCGCTTGAAATTCGATGATCGCTTTGCCAAACGACTTTCGATTCTCGCAGTATTGCACCGTTTCCTCGTATGCAGCCTCCGCGAAGGCCAAACTGTAGATCGAGTTGTGCAGACGTTCCATGTTGAATGCCGTCATCAATGTGGCGAAACTACCGGCACCACTGATCAGATTCACGCGAGGAACCCGGCAGTTGTCCATGTGAACTTCTCCGTGCGGCAAACCTCTAGAGCCGACGAACGCCGCGCCGGGGAGCAATTCCAGCCCTGGGGTCCCCTTCTCGACCAAAATGCAGCCGACGCCCTTGGCGCCAGGCACATCGTCGAAGCGCGCGAACACCGCATAAATTTCGTTCTCTGGTGAACCGGTGATGAAGCGTTTGGATCCGGTGACGATGAAATGGTCGCCGTCTTCGACCGCGGTGGTTTCAAGATCCGTCAGATCCGAACCATGTTCGGGCTCGGTCAGCGCGATCGCGCAACCCTTTACTCCAGCAACGATATCCGGAAGAAATTTCTGTCGTGTCTCCTCCGAATCTGCAAGCAGAACCATAGAAGGACCGGGACCGGTCGTACAGAATGGCGGCTCGCCGAGAATCCAGCTCTGCGATGTCCGGAACAACTCTTCGACGACAATCACGTAGTCGAGCGCCGTACCGCCTTTACCGCCGTATTGCTTCGGAATCGTCAACCCCAACAGGCCGGCATCGCGCATCGCCGCGGTGATCTCGGCATAAGGACTGTCGTTCTCACTGTCCCACTGCTTGTGGCGCCCCCGCCATGCCTGCCCGGCTGCCCGAGCGCGCTCCTTCAACTCCAACTGTTCGGGTGTGAAGTCGAAGTCCATTGACGCTCCTTTGTCGAAGTACCAGTACAAGTAGGTACTATACATAGTTAATACGTTCAGACCTAGACCTCCCGAGAAATATGTACCGCACCAACTTTCGGATACGCTCACGGCAGCCGTTGTGCACCTGCCGAGACCGTCGAACACACGGCGTCGACGCATGATTCGCTCGAACGAGCTGAGACGACCGCGCGCCCGACAGCACGAGATACGGACGTCAGTGACACGGTGGCGTCGATACTCGGCAGATGGCCACGCGTCGCTGAGACGAGAACGATCGAGAATGACGGCCAGCTCAACGATTCGACATACTCACCGCCCAAGTGAGTCGCTCGCATCCGCCGGTTCGATACACATCGGCGTCAGCAGGCAAAGAATCACCCCATCGGGGTTGTACGACGATGGAATCAATCACCTCACACGGAAGTGCCCCAGTTGAATACCCGCGTCGTCCAGATTGTCCACCGAAGGGACGGATCGACACTCACTCGTGTGCAGTCGTCTTCAGTTCGTCGTCCACTCTTCGACGAATGAGTTGTCGAAGAGTGGACGAGTTCGGATGATGCAACGTCTGAGAACCGTTCGAGTTGAGGTCTTTCCGTCAATCGGCAGGCGAATCAGTGAGCCCGACCTTCCGTCGTCGATCGACACGAGATCGAAAGCCCCTACCGTCGAACAGACTGGTGCCGGATCGAAACCCGCGGCACCGTATCCTATCAACCATTCCCCGATCACACCCGGACGTGATCGGGGAACTACCTCACACTCGCGGGTGCGCGAGCATGACTACCTCATTCGATGACTTGTGCTGCAACCTCACACCCGCGGTGCAAGACCTCGGTGCTCGGTTCCCACCAGAAAGACTCCGACACGAGCTGGTGTGGCGGTGTAATTACGCCATCCGTGCAGGGTACCGCTCTGCACCACGCCGTCACCTTTCTTGAGATGGACTTGTTTGCCGTCCGAAAGTTCCAGCCACACTTCGCCTTCGATCACCACGCAGCAGTCGACCGAGGCAGTGGTATGCATACCGGGCGCTTCGCCCTCGGCCAGATGTACGTTGTCCGGCCCTGATGCAGAATAGTCACTCTCGCTGTCGGGCAGGACGATCATCTGCACGAATCGAAGGCCGCCCACCGGCGGAAACGGCGCGATGTCGCCACTCACCGAACCGTCGTTCGGATACTCGGGTAGTTCGTCAGATCCCCACAGGAGGTGGAAAAGCGATCCGGCCGAGGGCGTGCCGGCGGGTGGGACTTGTTTGTCCTCGTAAACGACCGATTTGCCGCTCACGCTGTGCCCGGTCACAACCACACGTACAGCATCCAGCGACATCACATGCCTCCCGTTCGAGTGAATAGAGAATCACACACGAGCCCAGTCCCCCGGCACCCGGACGTGCTCCGGCCCGAGTTCTTGAATCGACGAACATCCCAGGAACGCCAACGCCCGTTGAATATCGTCCTGAAGGAGTTCGAGCATGTGAAGAACTCCCGCTGCCCCTCCCACTGCGAGCGCCATCACGTAGGCCCGCCCGACGAGAACCGACTTGGCTCCGAGTGCCAGGGCCTTCACGACGTCGTTTCCGGTCCTGATACCACCGTCCACCAGTACCTCGACTCGATCTCCGACTGCTTCGAGCACTTCCGGCAGCACCCGCAAGGTGGCCGGGGCGCTGTCCACGGTGAGTCCACCGTGATTCGACACGACAATGGCGGATGCACCGAGGTCAACTGCCCGACGGGCATCCTCCGCAGTCACCACTCCCTTGACCACGATCGGTCCGCCCCATTGGTCACCCATCCAGGTCAGGTCATTCCATGCCAGCGGCCTGGCGGCTGTACTCGCAGACGCTCCGACTGCAGAATTCGCCACGCTCAGCCGCATTCCGTCACGAAGAAAACCGACTGTCCAGCGCGGATGACGCACCAGGTCCGGAGCGAACGACGCAATGGTGCGGGCGTTCAAGCGAATGGGTGGGGTCTTGGGTCTGAGTGCCGAGTCCACCGTGACGACGATTGCTTTGTATCCGAGCGATTTAATCGTGTCGATGGACTGTTCGGCAGCATCACGACCGGCCATCGCGGTGGTCACCTGCGCCCACAGAGGGCTGTCGTTCGACGGAGTGAGCTCGGTCAACGGGTGGCCGGTTGCCGGACTCACCGCACAGACCGTACCGAACCGGCCTGCAGCTTCGATCGCGGCAACCGCGCCTGCCGGGTGTTGCAACCGTAGCGCACCGACGGGTGCCAAAATCACCGGCGCCGAAATTTCTTCTCCCAGAACCGTTGCGACGGTACTTCGATCGGGACTCACAGATGCGCCGCGGGGCCGGAATTCAACCTCCTGATAGGCCTGGCGATTGGCTCGGAAGGTCGCACCGTCACCGACTCCACTGTTGAGCCGTTCGAACATAGCGTTGGGCAACGTTCTTCGAGCCAATCGCTCGACATCTGCAAAGGTGTCGAATTGATGCCGATACCCGAGTTCGAGCTCCGACGAGGTGGTGCCTGTGTGAGCGCGCACGCGTGTCACTGAGTGCTTCCCTTCTGAACTGATCGGCCCTCCCCCGCCGAATCTCAGAACTGACGACTGATTCCACGGGGTGCAAGTAAATACTGTACTTGCATTGTCGGTGAAAAGGGCCGGTATCGCACGCTATTGTGAAGCGATTTGATCTGTCGCTTCGCACTGCGGGAAATACCCTTGATCGGTTCGAGGTAGCGCCGAGTTGGACTCGATCCATCTCGAAATCTTGTGCCGAGCAAGAACTTATCGACGATCCACGAATGTATCGTCGATTCGCATTCGACAACGAGAGAGGTGTCGACGTCGCGAGGCGCTGGTCGAACATGACCATCCAGCGACCACCGGAACCGAGTGCTACCGGGCCACCTACACGGATACGACGATGCCGAACCCACCGATCGATCGGCAATACGAACAGCATCCGATACCGGGCCGGCGATCGGCGGCAGACTCTGCCTGCTCACGACTACGGGTATGCCAACCGCGAAGGTCCGGCCCGGACTATGTCGAGGCACTTGTTCAGACCGTCCAGTCGATCTCGCGCCTTCTCGAGCTCAGCAGCCTGGGCCGAATCCGACTCCAGTCGGCGAACCAGCGAAGTGCAGTGGGCAATCTCGGCCTCGAGTCGCGTCGACGCTTCGTCGATCGTGAGCAGATCTTGATCGTCCCAATCGGACTCGCCCAGAATCTCGTCCTCGGGGATCGCGTCCTCGAACTTCATGACCGCTCGAATCGGTACAGACGCCGAGCGTTCATTTCCACGATCTTGTGCACCTCGGGCGACGGGACATCGTGAAACATCTCCTCGACCACCTTGCGACTGTTGGGCCAGAAGGAGTCCGAGTGCGGGTAGTCGCATTCCCACGTGATGTTGTCGATCCCGATGGCGTGGCGATTGTCCACCCCGTACTGGTCGACGATGAAGCATCCCCAGATGTTTCGCCTGAACAGTTCCGAGGGCCGAACACTTTGATTGATGTTCTGGTAGAAGCGATGCCGCTCCCAAATGATGTCGCAGCGCTCGAGGAGCCAGGGAATCCAGCCGGTTCCCCCTTCCGAGAGCGCGACCTTGAGACCGGGATAGTTGTGAAACACCGGGGAGAACATCAAATCGGATGCAGCAGCCATCGTGTTGGTACCCATCAAGCTCATCAGCACTGCCATCGGAGCATCGTCAGACGTTCTCGTCACCTGGCCCGAGGTACCGAAGTGGAGGTTGATCACGATCTGCCGTTCCTCCAGAACAGCCAGGAGCGGATTCCAATGATCCGAGTGGAATGAGGGGTGACCGAGTTTCGACGGGTTCTCCGGAAGCGACACCGACCTGATGTTGTGGTCGGACAATCTGTCGAGTTCGGCGATCGACTCCTTCAGATCCCAGAACGGAAGTATCGCCATCGGGATGAATCGATCCGGGTAAGGGGTGAACCATTCCTCGACGACGTAATCGTTCCAGGCTCGGATACACAGGATCGCCAGTTCTCGATCCTCGAGAGTCCCGAAGAGAGTTCCCGCAAACCTCGGAAACGAGGGAAAGAGCAGAGCCGCTTGCACTCCGTCCACGTCCATGTCCTTGACCCTGGCAGCGGGGTCGTAGCACCCCGGCAGCATTTCATCGAAACGAACTGGGTCCGTACCCAATTGGTCGCGTGGCTTTCCCGCGACCGCGTTCAACCCCAGCTCCGGATAGACCTGACCGTCCAGCATCCACACCTGACGGCCTTTCGACACGCGCTGACCGAATCCGTACGAGTCGACTTCGTCTCCGGTCGTCTCGACGATGGTCGGACCGACGTCGAGATATTTGCGTGGAAGTCGATCTCGCCAGACTCTCGGGTGCTCGATCAAGTGATCGTCGACTGACACGAGTTGCATTTCGGCTTCGAGGGGCATGCGAACCTCCATGGTGTCGAAAATGGAATCCATCGAATGTGATGTGTCACACACGTTAAATGATGATGCTTATCTAAGCAACAAATTCCACCTTGAAACCTTATTAGCTGCATATATAGTTACATACGCATGTTTTTAAGTCGTATATACGAATTTAATGAACACCATGAACTTGCTTCGACGTGGTGGGAGCACGATGAAGTCGAGCATATGGATAGGCTGAGCGACCAGACTGGACGGAGACCGTATGGACATATCTGATTCGGTGGGCGATCACGCATCGCCCATTCCGGCATCACTCGCCGTGAAACGCACGATCAAGACGGCCGAGCGCACGGCATTGGCCATTGTCGAGGAGATCGTCAAAAACGATCTCCGCGAAGGAGATCGGCTACCTCGCGAAGCCCAGATGATCGCTACCTACGGGGTGAGTAGGCAGTCCATCAAAGAAGCGCTACGCATCCTCGAGGTACAGGGCATGGTCACGCTACGACCGGGCCCGGGTGGTGGTGTCGCCGTGGGTGCGAGCTCCGCACGCCACCTCTCCCGTACGTTGACGCTGTATCTGCATTTCGAGAGAACAACCTACGAAGACCTCATCGACGCAGTTGTCGAAATGGAAACCCTCTGCTCGACATTGGCCGCCCGAAATTCCGACAAAGAGCGTAAGACTGTCCTACTTCGACCATTTCTGGATCACGACTATCCGCGCGCAGCTCTCGAATGGTCGTCCGGGGTACCCAATCTGCATCAGGCGATCTACCAGTTGGCCGGCAACGAAGTCCTTCAATTACTCACTCACTCCGTTACCAGCACCATGGAGGAACATGTGATCTCGACCGACTTCCCGGTCGATTTGCGAACCGAGATGTTTCGAGAACATCGTGACATCGCGACGGCGATCATTGCTGGGCAGCCGTCCAAAGCTGCCCGTCTGACGCGAAAACACTTCCAAGACGTCGCGGACTACTACCGCGCACACTGGCCGGATCGTCTTCTGGAAAACATCGAATGGCGTTAGGAGGTCTCCGTTACGCCGAGAACGGCACCGAAGAACGGGCCTGTCGGTACTGCTCGGCCAAACGGTCCACCATCACAGCAGCCGGCGCGATGTCGTTGACTACACCGATGCCTTGCCCGGCGCCCCAGATATCGCGCCACGGCTTCGAATCCACGCCTTCGGCGTCGGTGAAGCTCATCGCCGACGGATCTGAAATCGGCAGGCTCTCCGGATTCAGTCCAGCAGCAGTGATACTGCCGCGGAGGTAGTTACCGTGCACCCCGGTGAACAGATTGGAGTAGACGATGTCTGCGGCCTCGGACTCGACGATCATCTGCTTGTACCGATCTTCAGCGGTGGCTTCTTCAGCGGCGATGAACGCCGAGCCTACATAAGCGAGATCAGCGCCCATCACCTGAGCTGCGAGAACCGCCCTGCCGTGCGCGATGGCCCCACCGAGGACGACCGGGCCGTCGAACCATGCCCGGATCTCCTGCACCAGAGCGAAGGGCGATTGGACGCCGGCATGCCCGCCCGCGCCTGCGGCAACGGCGATCAGCCCGTCGGCGCCCTTGTCGATCGCCTTGTGCGCGAAAACGTTGTTGACCACGTCGTGAAGTACGATCCCACCGTAGGAATGGACTGCGTCGTTGACTTCGGTGCGCGCACCCAGTGATGTGATGACGATCGGAACGCGATTGTCGACAATAGTCGAAAGGTCAACGTCCAGACGGTCATTCGTCTTGTGGACAATAAGGTTCACTGCATACGGACTCGCGCCAGTCGGAACCCCGCCCGCATCTCGTATTTCGAGGGATTCCGAAATTTCGGCCAGCCAGTCCGCGAGCATCGATTGCGGCCGGGCATTGAGCGAGGGAAAAGATCCGATGATTCCCGCCCGTGACTGCGCGATCACCAATTCAGGACCCGACACTATGAACATCGGGGATGCCAGCACCGGGACTCGCAGTCCGGTCAAGATAGGCGGAAGGTTCACTCGTACACTCCTTGGGTTTGTCGTGGGATACCGACGAACAAGACCTCGCCGGCCTCTCGGAAATCCGATCGGTCACGAAACAAGGGCTCGTCGGCCCGACACGGGGTTACAGATCGAGGATCAATTTCCTCGTCTTGGACCTGCCGACACAGATCATCATCGTCGTGTTCGACTCACGTTCTTCCTCGGACAACAGACTGTCGTTGTGCTCGGGCCTACCGCCGAGAACCTTTGTCTCGCACGCTCCGCAGATACCTTGCTCACACGAGAAGTCGACGTCGCCGATAGTATCGAGTACTACATCGAGGATGGACTTGTCCGGCGGTACTGCAATAGTCACACCCGAGCGGCGGAGCTCCACCTCGAACGCGGTTCGCGGCGAGTCGACCACATCGGGGGCGACGAATCGCTCGATGTGCAGGGTGACGTCGTCACGAAGCGATTCGACCGCAGACTCGACCGCAGCGAGCATCGGACTCGGACCGCAGCAATAGATCGCGGCGCCTGCTGGGGCATTACGGATCAACTCGTCTATGTCGGGTAGGCCCGAGACGTCCTGCGGAACAGGCACTACTCGCGTACCACCGAGCTCGGTCAGCTCGTCCAGGAAGGGCATGTGATCGGCTGTGCGCCCACCATAGACCAACGTCCAATCTCGTTGCGCCGATTCAACTTCACGGATCATGGCTGAGATAGGAGTGATGCCGATACCGCCGGCGACGAACAGATAGTTCGCCGCATCGCCCATCGGGAAGTGATTGCGAGGGCCACGTATCGTCAACAGTTGTCCGGTAGCGATGGAGTCGCACACCTCCACCGAACCTCCTCGACCGGACGGCTGTCTCTGCACTGCAACGACATAGGCGTCAGGGTTTCCCGCGTCGCCACAGAGCGAATACTGACGAATGCGTCCGGACGGCAGTATCAGGTCTATGTGAGCTCCGACAGTCCATGGAATCAGCGCACTGCGCTCGGGAGAGCGCAACTCCAGTTGTACGACGTCCGCCGCCACCTCGACCCGACGCGTGACCACCAGTTCCATGTCCGCTTCTCGGCCCCCCGCCGGATTCGGGTCGTTCATGACAGTTCTCCAAACGTCGAAGTCTGCGAGACCGGCGAATCGATCTGCACATCTTGTACAGTGGGCACTATACACTCACGGATCCCCCGAGTAGCAAGGCGCGCGCGCCCCGGTCGGCGCGGAGTCGGCGTCCCGCGCTCAGTCCAGTCACGTTGAGCGACAATGCGTCATCGTCGAATTGTCACACTCGAGAGCGCTTCCCGGAATTGCCGGCATCGGGATCGCCACCGCCGTTTCGGGCCCCCTTGGCCATAACCACCCTGCGACACACAAATAAAGGTAGTATTTACTTCGATGCATTTTTCGGGTAGCCGCGGGACGCTGCGACTCCCGTTCACCGCGGGCGGCGTGATCGACCGGTCACTACCGCCGGGATGCACTCTGTACCGTACGAACTACTTCTCTAAGTGGAGGCTGCCGTGAAGTTTGTTACTTTCGAAGACGCTGTTCGTGTCCGCGAGGATGCCCACGGATTCGACAGCCACGTGTTCTTCGGCGATCGAAAGCACGAGGGGCCGGGGCCTCAGATCTACATGAATGCAGTCGATCCCGGCGTCAAACTCGCTGCGCATTTTCATCGAATCGACCAGTTTCAGGTGTTCTTCGGCGGTGACGAGTCGGTCTTTCAACGGCGCCCCATCCCGGCCGTTTTCGTTCACTACACCGATGCCTACTCTTCGTACGGCCCCTTTTCCGCATCGCCTGACGCTTCTCTGCTGTACGCAACGATTCGCGCGCGATCGGACAACTACGGCGGCATCATGCCCGGGGCCAGGAAGGAACGCCCACACGGCGGGGGTCGACAGATGTCCGCCGAAGTCCACGATTGGTCGACAACGTCTCTGCCGAGTCAGGGTGGCCATGAGATTCGGGAAGTCTTTACTGCCGAATCCGACGGATTGGCAGCCGAACTCGTCCGACTCGGACCGAACACCGCATACACACCGTCCCCCGCCGACGGTACCGCCGGCCGCACATTCTGCGTGTTGGATGGATCGTTGAACACTGCAGGAAGCGAATTCGGACCGCGATCCATCGGATGGCAGGGACGGGAGGAGGCACCCGTGCCGATACAGTCCGGTGACGAAGGCTGCAGCATACTTCTTCTCGACTTCCCCTGGCCTCCCACCGGCCTGGGGAAGTCAGAAGCGTAACCGCCTGCCGCCGCACTGGACGTGCGGTCTCCGAAGAACCGCCTCGACCCGCGTCTGCCGGGCCAGAACGCCGTCACGACGAGAAATTATCGTGACGGCGTTCTGCCGGCCGTAACCGTCTGTCAAGGCCGGTGGAAGTCAGTCGCCCCAGAGCGTTCGCGGATCGGTCGCCGTACGTACCGGTGGTGAGGGCTGCGACGTCACGGTACGCGAGAAACGAGGTGCGACCGCAGCCTGGGTCACTCCGTCCAGCGAGATGAGATTCCCTCGAGACTTCATGTGCGCGTTGTCCGGCGCTTCGCTCCACTCGAGGACCGGGGTGGTGCAGGCATCGGTACCGTCGAAAATCTCAGTCCATTGGTCGCGAGTTCTGGTCTTGAATATTTCCGCGAAACGACGTTTGGTGGCCGGCCAATGAGCCTTGTCCATTTGACGCGGCAAAGACGGATCGTCGATGATCCCGATACCACGGAGTAGCTCTTTGTAGAACGCCGGCTCGATGGCGCCGACCGACATGTACTTGCCGTCCGATGTCTCGTACACCTCGTAGAACGGCGCCCCACTGTCGAGGAGATTCGACCCGCGTTCGTCCTGCCAGACACCGTTGCCACGAAATGACCACATCATTTGGGCGAGGACGTTTGCTCCGTCGACCATGGCAGCGTCGACCGTCTGCCCCAGACCCGACCTTTCCCGTTCGAACAGTGCAGATACAACTCCCAGGACGAGGAACATCGAACCTCCGCCGAAATCTCCGAAGAGATTCAGAGGGGGCACCGGCGTCTCGTCTGCTCGTCCGACGGCATGCAGGAGTCCGGTCAGCGAGATGTAGTTGATGTCGTGGCCGGCGGTATGGGCCAGCGGCCCGTCCTGACCCCAACCAGTCATTCTGCCGTAGACCGCACGCGGGTTCACTGCTCGTACGTCGTCGGGTCCGAACCCCAGTCGTTCGGTCACTCCCGGCCGGTATCCTTCGAGCACGACGTCTGCCTTGACGATGAGGTCGATGATCGCTCGTTTGTCGTCGGCGTCCTTCAGATCCGCTTGAACCACTGTTCGGTTTCGCAGTAGCTGATCGGCTACCTGACCTTCTTTGGGCAACTGCCCCGGGCGTTCGATCCGAATGACGTCGGCGCCCAAGTCCCCCAGGATCATTGCCGCATGTGGGCACGGTCCTATACCCGCAAACTCCACAACTCTGATTCCGTGTAGCGGTCCGGTTGTCGTCAACGCCCTCACCTTGTTCGAGTTCCGATACTTCCCAACGCCGCGGCATCCAGTTAGCTGCCGGGCACCTGTTCACAGCACACAGGTCCGGCTCGAACAGGTCGTACCCATGTTCGAGCCGGACAGCACAGCACCTTCGGCTGTGGATATGTCAACGTGCGGTGATGCACACACCGCGGATCTCGCCGAACTCGCGCTCGACCTGAATCCAGCTCTGTCCGCCGTCCCGCGTAGTGAGGACCTGGCCGAACAACGTGACTGCAACGGCTATGTTCGGGTCGAGCGGGTGCGAGCCGATCTTCCAGACCACCGAGCGAAGGATCGGGCTGACCGGCTTCCAGTTCAATCCCCCGTCCTCACTCCGCACGATACCGCCGCGCGCCCCGTGATCCGGGGGTCGGAAACCCACACCCGCCACTACGACGGACGGGTCGGCACCGTTCACGGCAAGGCTTCTGGTGTAGAAAACCGACGAGTCGTAGTCACCCTGGACGGGGTAGCGGCTGCATCGCCAGGTGGCACCGGTGTCCTCGGACGCGAAGAACCCTATGGGTGTCGCGACGTAGATCGTTCGAATGCCGTCTATGGAGCTACCGACAGACACATCGTGGATATCGATGTGTCGCTCTTCTTTCCATACTTCTCCTGGTCCGACGAGAGACTCACCACCCGCGAGTTGTAGTCGCTTCCAGGTGTCGCCGCCGTCGGTACTGTGAAAGAGGCCGTCGATTTCCACAGATACCCAGATCTCGCCCGGGATGTCGGTGAAGTGAATGTTTGTGACGCGAGTGAATCCGATACTGCACGTCTCCGCGATACCCACCGGTAGCTGCTGCCACGACTTGCCGTCGTCCACGCTACGGAACACCCCGCCCGGGCGCGTGCCGGCAAAGATCGACGACGGATTGTGTGGATCTACGGCCAACTCCCACACTTGACGCCCAGGAGCTGCAACAGCTGTGTAACTGTAGGTTTCACCATGATCGTCACTTCGAGCCACTACGTCCTCGGCGTGCTCCGAATCAATCGACGTCCAGACCACGTCCGGTCTCGTCGATGCAACCGCTACCGACCGCGCGCAAAGCTCGTACGGGTACTTGGGATTGTCGCAATGCGACAGAATCCACGTCTGCCCAGCATCGTGACTGGTCCACAAACCAGCGCCCGTCGTGGCCAAACAAATCGAGTATGACATTCGATGATCCCTATCTGTCGATCGCGAAGCTGCCAGACCTTGCATGTGATGTGCGTCCCATGATAGCCCTGTTCTTAGCGCAAGTAAATGCTATACAATTTTGGAGTGCGCCGGTGGTGCACTTCGAGACCGGCACCTCGTCGTATCTCTCGGGCTATGAGGCGCCGAATCGTGCTCAGTGATTAAATCGCAACTGGCGGAGGGCCGCGTGAAATTCACATTCAGTGCAGAACAAGACGAGCTGCGCGCCACAGTGCATCGCTTTCTCGATCTGAAATCGCCGGAAGCGGAAGTGCGGCGATTGATGGAAACCCCGCAGGGGTACGACGCCGACGTATGGAAACAGATCTCCGAACAGCTGGGCCTGGTGGGTTTGGCCGTACCCGAAGAGTTCGGCGGATCGGGATTCGGTTACGCCGAACAGACCATCGTCTTCGAAGAGATGGGCCGAGCGTTGTTCTGCGGCCCCTATTTCTCGACCGTCGCATTGGCTGTCAACCTGTTGCTCAACAGCGACGACAACGCTGCCAAGGCAAAATACCTACCCGCGCTGGCCGGCGGTGAAAAACTCGCGACCGTCGCACTCGCCGAGAAGTCAGGGCTCTGGGATCAGAGCGGGGTCAACATGCACGCGACTTCGACTGACGGACAATGGATTCTCGACGGCGAGAAACTCTACGTACTCGACGGTACCGTCGCCGATCTGATCCTCGTGGCAGCCCGGACAGCTGCCGGCATTTCGGTCTTCGCCGTGGAATCCGGCGCATCCGGATTAGAAGTCGAAGCCTTGTCGACGATGGATCAGACCCGCAAGCAGGCTCGAGTTCAATTCGAGTCGACACCCGCGGAGTTGATCGGCACCGACGGTCAGGGCTGGACCTACATTTCCAAGATGCTCGATCTCGCTGCCATCGCGTTGGCGGCCGAACAGGTCGGTGGGGCGCAGTTCGTCTTGGACCTGGCTGTCGACTATGCCAAGACTCGGGTGCAGTTCGGAAAGCCGATCGGAAGTTTCCAAGCGATAAAGCACAAATGTGCCGATCTGCTCCTGGAAGTGGAGTCGGCGCGGTCGGCCGCGTACTACGGCGGTTGGGCGGCGGACGACAACAGCGAGGAAGTCCCGGTCGTGGCCAGCCTCGCCAAAGCGTACTGCTCAGAGGCATATTTGCATGCCGCGTCGGAGAACATCCAAATTCACGGCGGTATCGGATTCACCTGGGAACACCCGGCCCATCTTTATTTCAAGCGGGCCAAGAGCAGCGAGTTACTGTTCGGCGATCCCGTCTATCACCGCGAACTGCTCGCCCAAAGAATCGGAATCTGATCGCTACTGCTTCGCGCACCGGAACTGTGTGCGAAGCAGTAGTTCCGGCGGAAAATCGACGGAACCAGTTCGTGCGGAACGACAACGAAGCGCCGAGATCGAGTGCATCCACTCGATCTCGGCGTTAGTCGTCTGCATGTCCTGTTGTCCGAAAACTATGTGGGCATGACACTATTGAGAACCCGTGAGAGATTCTGCGGACATGCCGACAGGTCCCGGCGAACGAATTCGTCGGGACCTGTCGGCGTGCCGATCGCAGGGCCGGCGGTCGGCCGAGACGATTCGGCACAAGGGCTGCAGCTCGGTTGAGCCGACCCTCCCGCGGTGGACTACCCCGAGATGCCTCCGATCATGCTCTTCTTGCTAACTTCCCTGCTTCGGCAGCCGTGCGTATCCACGCGGTCCCTCGTAGGAATTAGAACCGATCTCCTTGAAGAGACCGGCCTGCTCGGCGACGAGTTCCTCGACCGACCATTTTCCGTCTTTCACGATCAGATCGCCTACCTGAGGCAGCTTGACGTGGGCGACGATCCCGCCGTAGACGATGAAGGTCTGGCCGGTGATCTCAGAGGCCGCATCCGTTCCGAGGAAGGTCACGAACGGTGCGATGTTCGACGGATCCATCGCGTCGAATCCTTCGACGATGTCCTTGAACTCGCCGGCCCGGTTCGATCCTTCGAACGTCGTGGTGGTCAGCCGTGTTCGCGCACGGGGTGCGATGGCGTTGACGGTTACCCCGTACTTGGCGGTCTCCTTTGCCACCGCGAGCGTCAGGGACACGATTCCCAACTTGGCCGCACTGTAGTTACTCTGACCGACGTTACCGAACAGTCCGGATTCACTCGTGGTGTTGACGATCGCACGGTGCTTGGTGATTCCCGCTTTGCTCTGCTCGCGCCAATGCGCGGTGAGTGCACGAGTCGGCAGGTAGTGACCGAGGATGTGGACGTCGATGACCGACGACCATTCGCCCGGCTCCGAACTGAAGATCATGCTGTCGCGCAAGATCCCGGCATTGTTGACCAGGATGTCCACATCGCCGTACGTGTCGAGCGCCTGCTTCACCAGGTGCTCCGCCCCGGAAGCGGTAGCGACGTTGTCGAAGTTGGGTGACGCCTCTCCACCGAGTTCGCGGATCTCCGCAGCTACTTGGGCGGCAGGCGCCTGATCGGCGCCGGCTCCCTGCCAGTCACCACCCATGTCGTTCACGACGACCTTCGCACCCTGCGCCGCCAGCGAGAGTGCTTCTTCACGCCCGATACCACGTCCGGCGCCGGTGACGATTGCAACTTTTCCGTCCAACAATCCCATGATTCGATTTCTCCGCTTCTCGTTGTTGCAATGATTCGAATACGCTGGCTACGTTGCCGAACGCTCGAGGATGTGAATGCCGCACGCAGATCCCAGCCCGATCACATGAGCTAATCCGACACGCGCTCCGTCGATTTGGCGCTTTCCGGCTTCACCTCGCAGATGTGTGGCGACCTCGTACAAACCGGCGACACCGGTTGCCCCGATCGGATGCCCCTTGGAAATGAGGCCGCCGGACACGTTCACCGGTGTCGTTCCGTCACGGGTAGGCGCACCCGAATCGATGAACTCTCCAGCCCCGCCTTCGTCGCAGAGACGAAGGTTGTCGTAGTGAACGAGTTCCGCCGTCGCGAAGCAGTCGTGCAACTCCACGAGGTCCAGGTCGGCCGGTCCCACGCCGGCAAGGGCGTAGGCCTGATCCACGGCACGCCGGGTCAGAGTGTTGATGTCGGGCATCGCATGGCTGGTCGGAGTGTACGGATCGGTGGACAGCACCGACGCCGAGATCTTCACACTCCGATCACGGATCGCTTTGTCCAACTGCTGACGCTTCTTGTCCGACATCAGTACCAGTGCTGCCGCACCGTCGCCGGTGGGGCAACACATCAGCACGCTGTTCGGGTACGAGATCATCTCCGCGGACATGATCTCTTCAAGCTCGTATGCCTTCTGGTACTGCGCCAGTGGATTCAACGTGGAGTGTCGGTGGTTCTTTTCCGCAACCTTGGCGAATTGCTTGAAGGTCACATCGTGCTGACGTGCGTAGTCCATGCCCGCTTGAGCGAAGACGCCCGGCATCAATCCGGTTCCGAGGATGCCTTCGGTTCCCATGACGGCTCCGAAGCGACCACCCGGCTCGTACACCTTCCGATCGGATCTGGCTTTTGCCCCGGCGCCGAGCATGCCCATCTTGCCCATCTTCTCGACACCGACCACCAGTGCGACATCAACCTCACCGGCCTGGATTGCCAAGTGGGCAAGACGAATCGCCGTCGCTCCGGTAGCACAGGCGTTGAAGACGTTGTACGCCTCGATGCCGGTCTGACCGATTTGCTTCTGAATCCGCTGCGCCACCATGCCGTTGGACTCGTACGCATTTCCGACCGCGAAGATCTCGATCTCCTGCATGGTGACATCCGCATCCGCCAGTGCCGCCAGTGCCGCGTCGGATCCGAGATCGATGAGATCACGGTCTCGATGCCGACCGAAAGGCGTCATCGCGGCGCCGACGATCCAAGTAGGGGTATTGCTCATCACGAATTCCTCACTGTTCCTGCTCGAAGCCGAATGCGACGGCATCAGTGCCGTCGTCATCGGTGCCCACAACAAATGTCGTCAACCGCACTCGGCCGCCGAGCTTCACGAAATCCGGATCCGGTTCCACACCGACTAGATTGGCTTTGATCACACCGCCGCCGTCGAGATCCACCACAGCCGAGATGTACGGTGCCGGAACCTTCGGGGCGGCGCGATGCACGATGGTGAAGGAGCGCAGAAATCCGGTTCGTTCGAGATCTTTACTCTCGAATGCCCGCGCTCCACATCGAGCACACGCGTTCCTTCTGTCGAAGAACAGAGCGTTGCATTCGACGCAACGATTCGCTTTGAGATGAGGCGGCTTGCCGGCCTCGAGGACAAGGTAGTCAACCATGGGGATCTGCGCTGGAGGAGACGTCATAGTTGGTCAGCATACTTCGATAGTAAGTACTGCACAACCATATTGAATATGCGAGCGAAGACACCGAATCGGTTGCAGCCTTTACCGAGTCGGCGTGAATTCAGTCGAGCCTGAAGTCTCGACTCCCCCGAATGCGAGTCGACATCCTTCGCCTAGATCCGGCCCCACCTGCCATTTACCACGATCCCGCAGTTCAATCGTCATCAAGTGTTATAGTGTTTACTTCATAATAGTGAACAGCAAAAAGTATCACTGCCTACCCGTGAATCGAGAGCGAGTTATGGTGACCCCGGATGATTTGGACCTTGGACTAGTCGCTCAATCCTTCCGCGGTGAAATCCGCCAGTGGCTGTCGGAAAACACTCCAGCCGGCCTGATCGACGTGGATCCGGAGTCCGCGACCCCCGCCCAGACCGTCGAGCTGGAAAAATGGGCGGATCAGCTGTACCGCGCCGGCTACATGGGCATCACCTGGCCGAAGGAGTACGGTGGCCGCGGACTGTCCGTGGTCGAGGTCTCCGTCATGAACGAAGAGTTCGATCGTGCCCGCGTTGCCCGAATGACCCGCGGCGTCGGAGAATGGCTGGTTGCACCTGCAATTCTCAAGTGGGGCAGTGAATCCCAAAAAAAGCGACTACTGCCCCGCATTCTGGACGGGTCCGATGTGTACTGCCAGGGCTTCTCCGAGCCGGGAGCCGGTTCGGACCTGGCGGCACTGAGCACCGTCGGCCGCGTCGAGGGAGACGATGTGGTGATCACCGGGCAAAAGCTCTGGACATCTGGTGCCACCAGAGCCAACATGCTGTTCTGCCTGTGCCGAACCGATCCCTCGGCACCTCGTCACCGCGGAATCACGTACGTACTCGTACCGATGCGTCTGGCCGATGGCAGTTCCAACGCGATGGAACTCAATCCGATCCGGCAGATGACCGGTGAAGCCGACTTCACCGCTACATTTCTCGACGGAGCGCGGGCCCCACTGGACAACGTGATCGGCGGGCTCAACAACGGCTGGCAAGTGACGATGACAACCCTCGGCAGCGAGCGAGGTGGCAGCGTGACCACTCAGCACGTGCCGTTCGCCAGGGAGTTCTGGCAAGCTGTCGAGATCGCCCGCAAGACGGGCGCCGCCGAGGACTCGCGAGTGCGCCAGCAACTCGCCTGGGCATTCACTCAGGTCGAGATCATGCGCTATCAAGGGCTCGCCACTCTGGGCGACGTACTGACCGGCAAAGAGTCCGACGCCCGCGCCTCCGTCAACAAGATGTTCTGGTCCGAGTATTCACAGGCATTCCTCGACCGGGTTGCGAACATTCGCGGAGCAGAGGCGATGTTGCTACCGGCGCAGCCTTCCGACAGCTACGAACCCGACAGTTGGACCCGCAACATGCTCCAAAGTCGATCGAGCACCATTTGGGGCGGGACGGCCGAAGTGCAACGTAACATCGTTGCCGAACGGGTACTCGGACTACCTCGTTAGACACGGATCGAACTACACCGGCACCGGCTCCGAAGCTTTCGACCACTACAGCGGATCCCCCGATACTCTCGACTGCGTTGTCGATTACGCAACCGCCCATCATCTACGGAGGAAACCGTGGCCCATCACCCTGATGCATTCGTGACCTTGACCCGTGTCTCGGTGGAGCTCTCTCATCGAGACGCGGTCTTGCAAATTCTGCGCGAGATCGTCGCACTCGACGCGGAAGAACCCGGAACTCTCGTTCAGACCGTCCAGGTCGACTCCACCAGACCCGGCGACATCTGGTTGTACGAGTTGTGGGCCAGCAAAGCCGCCCTGGATCTTCACCGGGAAAACGGTTCGACACTTCGGACGCGGCTGGCGCCACTCGTATCGGCACCGTTCGAAGTAGTCAGCTGCGAACCACTTTTCGGCCACGGACTCGATCTCGAAGCTCTGGTCCACGGCAGCAGTTAGACCTCGCGCCTGCTCGTCAGAGAACCTGGCGAACTTCGAAGATGTCGACCGTCATCGCTCCGTGGACGTAGAACGGTAGCCGCTCGATCGCCTCTCGCGCAGCGGCTTCGTCCTCGGCCTCCAGCACCGTCAACGACGAAGCACCGTCAACGCGAGCATAGACACGATCGATCATCCCCGACCGATACAGCTCTTCGACCGCTGCGGTCTCCGCCTCCTGGATCGGTGCTCGATCGACACGGGGGTTCGGTATTGCGACGACTACGAACTTCACGGCGCGGTCTCCTTGAATTCTCGGGGACATTCACATTCGGGCCGGGCAGGCGACGCCGGACGATTGACGCCCGCATAACACCCGTACGCGACTCATTTGTAGGATAGCATTTACTTCACTATATTCAGCTGACATTGGTTCTGCATCATCCCCACCACTCGAGGAGACTCGATGACCGCTCCTGCCACACAGAAAATCGCCGTATCTCGGGATCCAGACAACCTCTCGGTTGTCACCGTGACTTTGAACAACCCCGAGAGGAAAAACGCGGTGAGTTGGCCTATGTGGCAACAGCTCCTCACCGACCTCCACGAGATCGAAGCCGATCCTGACATCCGGGTGGTGATCGTGACCGGAGCAGGCGGATCGTTCTGCTCGGGGGCAGACATGTCCAGTCAACCACCTCGCATGCATCCACTGGCACAGATGGATTCGATCAACAACGTAGTTCTGGCCCTGCACCGGCTTTCCAAGATCACCGTGGCCAAGGTCGATGGTGACGCTATCGGAGCAGGCCTCAATCTGGCGCTGGCCTGTGACGTCATGATTGCCAGCGATCGAAGCCGGTTCTCCGAGATATTCGTTCAGCGAGGGCTGTCGATCGACTTCGGTGGATCATGGATACTGCCCCGATTGATCGGCATGCATCGCGCCAAAGAACTCTGCTTGACCGGCGATATCATCAATGCCGAGGAGGCCGCCGAGATCGGACTGACCGGCCGTGTCGTCCCCGCGGACGACATCGACACGGCAACAGAAACCCTGATTCGCCGACTGCTCCGTGGAGCCCCCGTGGCACAGTTTCTGACCAAACGGCTACTCAACGAAGGTCTGCACTCAACCCTCGAACAGGCAGTTAACCACGAAGCCATGGCCCAGGTGGACAATCTCGGCTCATCCGATGCCGTGGAGGCACGGAACGCCTTCCTCGAGCGGCGAGCACCACAGTTCACCGGTCGGTGGCCTGGACGCGCCTGAACAGCACCTCGCGGTCAGATGATCATCAGGGCGTCGGCCTCGGTATACACCGAGGCCGACGCCCTTCGCGTTGTGAGCGAAAAGACCGAGAAACCGGAAAACCCACGGCGCTTCGCCGTGGGTTTTCCGATCTACTTCGACTCCACCGGTCGTCTCGAACGAGTCAGCCCGTCGACCACAGGTCGTCTGAGACGATCACGACTCGATCTCCGCCGCCCACTCGTCACGAAGTACCCGCTTGACCACCTTTCCAGTGGCATTCTGAGGGAGGGGAGACTGCCTCAACTGCCAACGAGTCGGTACCTCGAAATACGCAAGTTTCTCCCGCGCGAAAGCGGCCAGCTCGTCAACACTGACCTGGGATCCCTTGTCCAGAACGAGAATCGCTCCGACTTCCTCACCCAGATGCGGATGCGGAAGGCCGACCACAGCGGCCTCACGGACATCGGGATGCTCGAGCAGCCTGTTCTCGACGTGCGGAGTGGCGATGTTCTCACCACCTCGTATGACGATGTCCTTACTACGGTCGGTGACATACAGATAGCCGTCGTCGTCGAGCCAACCGACGTCGCCGGTCCGAAGCCATCGATCGGCTGTGATCGGATCGTTGGCAGCCCGCTCGCCGTTGCCGGACCAGTAGCGAAGCATCACCGATGGGCTCCGCACCATGATTTCACCGTGCCCGTTCTCGTCCGGATCGTCGATTCGCACGGTGACGATCTTCAGCGGCTTCCCCACCGTTCCCGGACGGTTGAGCAGCTCGTCACCGACTCCCGTCGCCAGAACCCCTCCGGCCTCGCTCAACCCGTAGGTCACTGCTACCCCACGCGACGCATTCGGGAACCAGTGCGGCACTCGGGACCGCAACTGCATACCTACCGGAGATCCGCCGAGTCCGACCGTCCGAAGCATGGAGAGCGGCTCGTGGTCCACCTCTTCGAGGTGGTCCATCACCCGACTGACCATGGTCGGAACGGTGGACCAGACCGTGATGTTCTCGTCCTCGATCAACCGCACCACCGTCGCCGGATCGAACCGACCCTCGGTGAACACGAGAGTTCCGCCGGCGAGCATCGGCGTGATGATCTGTTGTAGCCCACCGACGTGGAAGAGCGGGATGCTCAACATCGCTTTGCTGCTGCGCGGCAGGTCCGCTCCGGATTCCGGCAGCCTACGGGTCAGCAACGCCAAGCTCTGCAACGTTGCCAGTATCCCCCGGTGAGAGAGCACAGCACCCTTGGGCAACCCGGTGGTGCCGGAGGTGAACAGCACTACCGCAGGATCGTCTTCCTGCATGACCGGACGAGCGTAGGTTGCGGCGGGCTCGGGATCCGCAACCGCCGCCTCGATGACCTCGAAACCGACCTTCGCCTGGGTGAGACCGATCTTCTCGGTGCGCGGTTCGTCGGTGATCACCAGGGCAGGACTGACCGTCCGTAGCGCGTGCTCGACCTCCCCTTGACTCCACCAGGCATTTCCCAGAACTACGATTCCGCCGAGTTCCATTATTGCCCAATAGGATACAACCCATTCAATCGAGTTGGCGCCGAACAACATGATACGGTCGCCTGCCCGAACGCCGTGGCCCTGCAACAGTGCCGCAACCCTCTTCACCGCAGCTTCGTGCGCGTCGAACGACAACCTCCGATCTCCGTGGACCAGATACTCGCGTTCCCCGAATCTGCGGCCGTCGAGTAACAGGTCGCCCAGGTGTCGTCGCCGCTTCACAAAGCTCGAACAGGGATGCCCGAGAATGTCGATCTCCTCGACGCTACTGCCCCAGACCTCGTCGATCGCGTTGCTGCTGTCAGTGGTAGTCACATCGATAGTATAGTGGGTATTCACTTACGTTTCAAGGAAATCCCGAGGCGCCGCACTACCGAGGTAGGCCGAGAACCCTCTCGGCGAGGATATTGCGCTGAACCTCGTCCGTCCCGCCTCCGATCCGCAGCCCCGGCTGCCCGAGAACGAGTTCGGACCACATGTACGTGCCGACCTCGCCGGAATCGGCAATCAGCCGCGGCCCGAGCGCAAGCGAGACCAAACGGCTCACTGCCGCCAGGTTGTTCGTGAGTGCAAGTTTGCCGATCGACATCTCCGGGCCCGGTCGCTGGCCTGCTCGTAGCTTGGCTTCGCTCCGCAATCGCGTCATCTTCGACACGGCCAGTGACGTATGCAGTCGCATCAACTCGTCACGGACCGCATCGTCGCCGAGTCGACCAAATCGATTCAACAGCGCGGCAAGACGTTCCGTACTGAGGATGCCACTTCCGCCGGCAGCAGGTCCTCCGACTGCGGCCCGCTCGTTCATCAGCGTGGCGATCACGACGTCCCAGCCCTTGTCGACTTCACCCAAACGTAAATCGTCGGAGATACGAACGTCGTTGAGGAACACTTCGTTGAATGACGATCCACCCGTCATCTGACGAATCGGTCGCACGTCCACACCCTCCGCATCCATCGGTAGCGCGAAAGCAGTCAGATTGCGGTGCCGAGCATCCGGGTCGCCGGTCCGGCAAACCAGAAGCCCCAACGAACTCAGGTGCGCACCGGAACTCCAGATCTTCTGACCGTTGACAAGCCACTCGTCCCCGTCGCGGACCGCCCGAGTGGCAATGCTCGACAAATCGGAACCGGCACCGGGTTCACTGAATAGTTGGCAGGCCACGATGTCACCACGATAGAGAGACTGGAGATACTTCCTCCTGGCGACATCGGTACCGAACGCCAACAAAGTAGGCGCAACCATCCCCAGCCCGATGTCGTAAATACGTTGCGGCGCAATCTGATAATTTCTTTCGAGCTTCAGGTACGCACGTTCGTATGCCGGTGAGAGTCCGGCGCCGCCGAACTCGGTCGGACCGGCAGGCCAGCCGAATCCCGCGTCGAAACGTTCCTGCCGCCATGCCCGTGCAGCTCGGAGTTCTTCCGCCTCTTCGGCTGGACTCAGATCCGGAAAGAGTGCGACTCGCTCGGGCGCAGAATCGCGGCCGGCCGCGTTCACCGCCGCATGCCGCGGTGCCGCCTCCTCGAGAAACGTCTTCGCGGAGTGCAGGAACTCGTCCAATGCCACGGAATTGTCGATTGAAGTAGTCGTCATCGGTCACTTCTTCCTGTTCATCGTGTAAGTAAGTGATATACCATCTTTATAGTCCAGGCGACACCGTCGAACCACGCGCGACGACGGTACGGTCGTCGCGTCACTCGAATCGGGCGACTCGGCCGATCCTGGACGAATCACTGCAAGAAGGGACGGACCATGAGGCCATTGGATGGAGTTCACGTCGTCGATCTCTCAGTCGCCAGGGCAGGACCGGCAGCAGTTCGCCTGCTGACCGAGTGGGGCGCTTCGGTGGTCCGCGTGGAAATCCCCGGTGACGTCGGGGGCATCGCCGCCGACCACGACAGCTCCGACTACATCAATCTTCATTGCAACAAGGAACTGGTCACTCTCGATCTCAAAGATCCTCGAGGACGCGAAGTTCTGTTCCGACTACTCGAGAACGCCGATGTTCTCGTCGAGAACTTCCGACCGCCGGTCAAGGAACGACTCGGACTGGCATACGAGATGATCTCCGAGCAGTTCCCACGACTGGTGTACGCCAGCATCTCCGGCTTCGGGCAGGACGGGCCCCTCAGCAGCAAAGGGGCCGTCGACCAGATCATCCAAGGGATGGCCGGGCTCATGAGTATCACCGGCGAGCCGTCGTCTGCACCGACTCGCGCCGGGATCGCCATCGCGGACATGTCGGCGGGAAATATCCTCGCAAATGGGATCTTGTTGGCTCTGTTGGAACGTGAACGAAGCGGCAAGGGTCAGTGGGTGCAGACATCCCTGCTCGAAGCGTTGATCTCGATGCTCGATTTTCAAGCCGCTCGATGGACCGTCGACGAGGAATGTCCGACCAGGGTCGGCAACGATCATCCCACCATTTCACCCATGGGCACGTTCAATACCGCCGATGGGTACTTGAACATCGCGGCACCGAACGACCGGTTGTGGAAGAAGCTGTGTGAAGCCCTCGGCGAACCGGAACTTCTCGATGATCCGGACTATTCCACGGTCGCACTGCGCCATCAGAACAAAACACAACTCACCCGAGTGCTCGAGAACATCTTTCTCACACACACGCGCGAAGAGTTGGTGGCCAAACTCGACGAGGCCGGAGTTCCGTGCGGCCCGGTCAACACCGTCGCCGAGGCCTTCGCCGAGCCACAGGTGACCCATCTGGGCCTGGTCGCTTCTGTCAGCCACCCGGTCCGAGGGGATGTGAACGTGCTTCGCAGCCCTATCACCATGAGCAGAACGTCCGTGGTACCCAAGACGTCGTCTCCATTGGCCAGCGCCGATACCGACACAGTTCTCCAGCGTCTCGGGTACACCATGGATCAGGTGGAGAAGATGCGAGCCGACCAGGTCGTCTGACCGACAAGTCGATCCCGGATCCGACAATGCGAAGTTGCCGGCCCCTGCACGAGAAATCCCCGGTCGGGTCTCGATTCGAGCGAGACCTGACCGGGGACGTCCTGCGGCGTAAGCGGATCAGCTCTGGACAAGATCGCGTCTGATACCGCTGGTGAACAACAGTGTCAAACGCTCGGCCGCCTGCGGAAGGTCCATTCGGCGGTAACGGAGCATGATGTCGAGTCCGATTGCCCATTGCGCACCGAGAATGGCCCGACGAACGAGGTCTGATTCGAGGCCTCGTTCGGTCCATCCCATTCTATCCGCGATGAGTACCCCGATTTTGTCGAGAATCGGCTTCAGGGCGCGCTCGTACAGTTCCCGACCATTGCCCAGCTCCGAATACAAAGCGACGGCTTGCAGAGCTGCAGCTTCGCTGTAGAAGCGCAAGCACCGTTCGTTCACCGCATTCATGAACGCAATCGGCTCGTCGATCGTGTCGTAGTACCCCTGGATGTCGTACGCCAAGGCGGCAAAGCCGCTGCGCAGCGGTTCGACTACCGAAACCTCGTACATTTCCTCTTTCGACGACAGATGCCGGTAGAGGAACGCTTCGGTGACACCGGCACGTTCGGCGATCTCCTTGGTGCGGGCGCCGCTGAACCCTTGCTCGACGAAAACCTCGCCGGCGGCGGCGATGATCTTCTTTCGCCGTTCCGCAGCCGACAGACGTCCTTGCTTCGGTCGCGGCGTTGGTGTAGTAGTCACTCCCCGACTCTATCAGGTCACGCGAAAAACGCTCGTCGATCCGTCATCCCGAAATCCTTCACCTACCGGTGAAATGCGGAGCGCGCCTTTCGAAAAACGCTGTACGCCCCTCGACGAAGTCCTCGGAGTTCATGCACACTCGAACGCTCTCCTCGAGTCGGCGTACATCCCGCTCCGCTGCACAGTTTCGAATTTCGCGCAGGGCTATTTTCGTCGATTTCACCGCCAGTGGTGCATTCTCGGCTATTGTTCCGGCGATCTCGTCGACCGTCCGATGCAACGATTCGTCGTCGACGACGCGGTTGACCAGGCCGAACTCGAACGCCTCGGCGCCGTCGATGCGTCTGGCGGTGAAGAGCAACTCCGCTGCCCGCGCGCTCCCCACCAGCGATGCCAGAGGTTCGATCCCGGGGAATGCCAACCCAATTCGTGCCGCAGGGATTCCCAAGGTGCTCGTTTCGGCTGCATAACGCAGGTCGGTCGCCAGGGCCAATTCCAAACCTCCTCCCAGACAAGCCCCTTCGATCAGCGCAATGGTAGGGACGGAGGTATCACGTACCGATGCCAACATATTCGCATAGGCAGATTCGATCGAGTTGCTTTCCTCTGCGCCCGCACCGGCGAACGCCGTGAGATCCGCACCGGCGGCAAAAGCTCGACCACCTGCGCCGCGAAAAACGATCACTCTCGTGGAGCCATCGGCATGGATCTGCTGGAGAACCTGAACGATCCCATCCATCATGGAGCGGGACAGTGCATTTCGCCGTTCAGGATTGTTCAGCACTATTGTTGCCACCCCACGAGAGGTGGTCGCGATCAATTGGTCGGTCCCGGAGTCGAATTTCATCGCCGCCCTCGAAGTGAATGAATGCCCGACACTGCGCATGGGCACGCGTACATGACCCACGTCATTGTATAGCAATCACTACATCAAAATACGGGAACCCCGGATTGTGGCGCGACCGGCACGCTACGCCTCACCCCTGCGGTCGAACAACGCCGACCGCGAACATCTTCGTCACCTGTTTCGCCACGTACGGAACGTCGACTTTCTTGTTTTCCAGCAGATGCTCCAGAGCGATGGTCAGATGGATACCGATCATCGAATCGACGAACATGTCGAGCTCGATGGCCTTCGCCGGATAACCCGTGATGTCCGGGATCACAAGTTCGAGCACGCCTCGCAACCGCGGAAACAGATAGTCCACGTAGAACTGACTGTTGGTCGACGCCTCCGACAACAGCGCGGCGGCCACCAAGGGGGCTATTTCGACCATGCACTCCAGTAGCAGCTCGTGCGATCGCTGAAGTACTTCGACTCGCGGTACATCGCTGCGTTCGGCAAGTTCACGAGTCTCGTCACGGAGCGTGGCGATCAATCGATTGAGTGGCTCGTCGATCGCGAGTTGAAAAATTTCGTCCTTGGAGTGGAAATGTCGGTACAGATACGCCTCGGTGATACCTGCACGCTCAGCGATGTCGCGCGAACGCGCCCCGTTCACACCCTGTTCGACGAATACTTCGCGAGCGCTGGCAATGATCTGCGCCCGCCGTTCGTCGGCATTCAGTCGCGTCTTCACTTCAGGCTTACTCGACGACGATTTACCAGCGGTTCGTGCCATTACTCGATGGTAACACCCGCTCGGCAATCGGACATCGACGTTGAGGCGAAGTGACTGATTGCCATACGACCGCATCCACACGGACAGCAGGCATTCGAGTTCAGTCGACCATTGTTGAAAGCATTTGCCGAAGTAAGCACTTGACATTATTTGCGAATCCGCGCATTCTCGCAACAGAGACGGAGTACTGCTCGCCCATGAAAAACCGGGGCAGCAGGCCAGGGACAGCAGATCTGACACGCGGACCGGATCACCCTCTCGCTGATCAACATCCCGACAATTCCCAAGCAGAACAACCGAAATGGAGACAACGATGTCGCAGTCAGTCGTCGACCTCGAAGCCGATAGCGGCGAAGAGAGGTTCGCAAAAATTACCGACAGTGCGCTGGACAGCTTGCGCAGCCTCATCGGAGTTCCGATCGCGAATACCGTCGAACCGTGGTGCTACGAGGCGACGCGTGACAACATTCGCCACTACGCGCACGGAATAGGTGACGACAACCCGCTGTGGTGCGACCCCCAGTATGCAGAACAGACCTCGTACGGCACCCTGGTGGCCCCACCCAGCTTCGCTTTCGCCCTCAGCCGGATTCTGTCGGGCTACGTCGGCGGCCTTCCCGGAGTTCACGCCATGTGGGCCGGCGCCGATCTCACCTGGCACAAGCCCATCCTGCGCGACACCAAGATTCAGGCAGCAGCCCATCTGAAAGACCTCGTCGAGCACGACACACGTTTCGCCGGCCGCGCTTTCCAGCAGATCTACCACGTCGAGCTCACCGATGAGAACGGCGACAAGCTGGTCTCGGGAGACTCCTGGTGCTTCCGTACCGAGCGGGACGCCGCACGCGAGCGCGGATCGAAGTATTCCGCACAGAAAGCTGCGGGCAAGACCCGCTACACAGAAGAAGACCTCGCAAAGATCTATGATCTGTACGAGAACGAGGTCGTCCGCGGAGCCGAGCCCCGCTACTACGAAGACGTACAGGTCGGCGAAGAACTTCCGGTCATGGGCAAGGGACCGATGACGGTAACCGGATTCATCGGGTTCGCCCAAGGTTGGGGCGGTCTGTACATTCGCGCGAACAAGCTGGCCTACAAGTTGATCAAGAATCACCCGGGGCTCGGCATCCCCAACGAGCTCGGCATCCCCGACGTTCCCGAGCGCGTCCACTGGGAAGAAGAACTTGCCCAGGACGTGGGCACCCCCGGCGCCTACGACTACGGCCCGGAGCGCTGCTCGTGGCTGACCCAGCACCTGACGAACTGGATGGGCGACAGCGGATTCCTCGCCCGTCACACGGCGCAGATCCGTCACCACAACATCGTCGGTGACGCGATCAGGATCACCGGTACCGTCACCGAGAAGTCGGTGGACGAGCAGGGGCGGAACACCGTCACCATCGAGCAGAAGGCACACAACCAGCACGGCGACACCTCCGCCATCGGCAAGGGCGTCGTAGTACTTCCGACGCGCAGCTAGCCCGGCCTCAGATCACCCGTCACCGGCAGGTGATCGCCGGCAGGTGATCGCCGGCAGCAAACGCGGCCACGCTGCCGGCGCCATGTCTCGACAGAGGGCGGGCAACGCTTCCTCCGAAGCTCGCCCGCCCTCGCTCATCCCGCGGTCCACGAAACCGCTGTCCGACCATCCGGAAACGCACGTCTGTGCCGCACTATCGAAGTATGGTTATCACTTACTAGATCAATTACTCTGATCACGCCTGGTCGACTGTCAGATATTGGATCTCTATGCGCAATGGAGCGAAGGATGAAGTTAAGGCAAGGGCAGGTTGCCGTCGTCACCGGCGGCGCCAGTGGCATCGGTTTGGCCCTGTGTGAAGAATTCTCCAAACGTGGTCTACACGTGGTCATCTCCGATATCGATGACGAGTCACTTGCGGCCGCAGCCGAACTCCTGTCGCCATATCCAGGGAAGGTGTTCACCTCGGTCGTCGATGTCACCGATGCCGCCGCTGTGGACCGACTCGCCGACGAGACCATCGAGAACTTCGGTCGTGTAGACGTGATCTGCAACAACGCGGGCACCGTCGGCAAGAACATGCCGATCTGGGAATTCGAACGCGTCGAGTGGGAATGGATCTTCGGCGTCGACCTGTGGGGCGTCATTCATGGGATCTCCTCATTCGTACCGCATCTCGTTGCTCAAGGGTCAGGTCATATCGTGAACACGGCATCCATGGCCGGGATCACCACCGTCCCACTCAACGGCCCGTACAACGCCGCCAAAGAGGCAGTCATGTCCATCTCGGACACACTCCTGGCCGATCTGCAGCAACGCGCTCCCGAGGTCGGGGTAACGGTCCTGTGCCCGGGACCGACGAAAACCCGACTGCTGACCGAAGGACCTCGGGACCGTCCCGATCACTTGAAAGCTGCACAGGACAACGGGATCGACCCGACGAAGAATCCCAATACCTTCGCCGGGTCCGGCGCCGAACTGTCTCTTCCCGAAGATGTTGCCCGGGTGACGCTCGAGGCAGTGGAGCGCAATCAATTCCTTCTTGCCCCGCACTCCGGGTCCAGGGACCGATTCGATCAGCGAATTCAGCGATGGCGCAACGATATAAGTGAATAGTTCAACAGCACCCTGATCTTACGAAGACTACGAAAGAGGACAAGATGGATCGGCTGGCAGGAAAAGTTGCGTTGATCAGCGGCGTAGCCCGTGGACAGGGCCGGTCACACGCCCTGCGGCTCGCGTCCGAAGGTGTTTCCATCATCGGGTTCGACGGATTGTGCACCTATGACACCGTCCCCTACAAACAAGCCACACAGGACGATCTCGACGAGACGGTCCGCCTGGTCGAAGAGGCCGGCGGCAAGATAGTCGTCGGACAAGCCGATGTCCGAGAACGCGATCAGATCGCTGCCGTCGTCGACGAGGGACTGTCGGCCTTCGGCAGTATCGACATAGTCCTGGCCAATGCCGGCATCGGCATCAATTCCGTTCCGTTCTGGGAAGTAACCCAGCAGGAGTGGGACGACGTGATCGGCGTATGCCTCACCGGCGTATGGCATACCGTCTCCGCGGCGATACCGTCCATGATCGAAGCGGGTAAGGGCGGATCGGTGATCATGACCAGTTCGGCCTCCGCGATCAAGGCAGCGCCACAGCTCAGCCCGTATATTGCCGCCAAGACGGGTGTCATCGGGATGATGCGCAGCATGGCCAACGATCTTTCCCGATACAAGATTCGCATCAACTGTGTTGCACCGACAGCGGTACCCACCGATTTCGTGTTGAACGATCGGCTTTACCAGATCTTCTGCCCCGACATCGAGAATCCGACAGTCGACGATGCCGCAAAGATCCTTCGGGGAATGCATCCGCTCGACGAACCCTGGATTCAGACCCAGGACATTTCCGCTGCCGTCGCCTACCTGGCTTCGGACGAGGCGCGTTACGTCACCGGAATCGTACTACCGGTCGACCTCGGCCTAGGTTTCGCCTGGTAGATCATCCGACTGGTCGTCATTGCCGACGTGATCGTCCATGTGGTTCATCTCCACATGGACGATCACGTCTTTGCGTCGACGATCCACCAGTGCGGCACGATCTACGTGATCCTGCACGACAAGGAGTCCGGGGCGCCACAGAGACGGGTCGCGAAGGCACTTCGGACACGCCAAAGGCCCTCTCCGCCAATTCAGTCGGAGAGGGCCGTGAGACGAGCTCGATCAGTGCTTGCCGATGATCACCGGATTGTCCAGAGATGCTGTCGCCTCACCTGCACGGATGTTGGAGGCAACGAGGTACTTTCCGGTCTCGACGATCTCGATGTTCTTGCCGTCGGGGTCCTTCAGAACCATGAATTTCGATCCCGCAACCGGGCCGGCGTGCGTAACCTGTGGGCGAGCGTTGATCTTGTATCCCAGCCGCGTCCACTCGTCGTAAGCGGCATCGATGTCTTCGACAGAGAAGCACGGATACGCGTATCCGACATCGTCCTGACGTCCGTCGTACGACTCGCGGCGGGCAGGGTGGAATTCGATGAGTTCGAAGATCACATCGCCCGCAGCCAGTAGCGCCACTCGCTGCTCGTGCTCGGGTAGTCCCAAAGCCTCGGCAGTCTGGTTGCCTGACTTGACTCGTAGTGCCATTCCGGTAACGATTCCGAACGCGTTCTCGAAGAATTCGAGGGTGCGTTCCAGGTTGCTGACCGTGATTCCGATGTGATGAAATTTGACGTTCACTGCCATGTTCGTACTCCATTTCCGGTCGATCATGTTCTGGACGTGTAGCTCGACGCTCGTTCGGGCGTAAAAACCAATTCTGGAGAAATCGAGACTTGACGGGAGCGAGTGGACCTCAACTACTGGCAGCAGGTCTGCCCAGTTTGGCTGCCACCCATCGGACCGGGCCACCTCCGTTGCGGGTCTGCCTGACAGCTTGGATACCGACTGCGATCAGGAGCGCGACTCCGTTGGCTACCTCGGTAACCCAGAAGGGCGCCCCACCCAGTTCAAGTCCTTTGACGACGATGGCGAGTGTATAGACCGCCAGTAGTGTTCCCCAGACGTTGTAGGTGCCGGGTTTGACCTGCGTGGAACCGAAGAACATCGCTGCGGCCGCAGGAAAGAGATACGACTGTCCGACCGCGAAATCTCCGGTGCCGACCCTCGATGCAACCAGGACACCGGCGATTCCGGCCAGGATTGCGCTGGCAACGAAGGACGAGAACACCAAGCGCTGAACCCGAACACCGGCCAAACGCGCCGCTTCCGTGTTCCCGCCGATTGCATACAGGTACCGTCCGAGTGGTGTGTGCCGCAGTACGTACCAGAGCACGATCGCGATACCGATCAAGTAGAAGAAGACGATCGATATTCCGAAGACGTCCGTCTGAGCAACGGACAGGAAGCTGGTGGGGAGCCCGAAGACCTGCTTCCCCTCGAATGCCGCTGTACCCACTGCCTCGATCATGGACATCGTCGCGATGGTCGCGATGACTGACTCTATTCGAATGACGGTGATGAGAACACCATTGAGCATTCCGATCACTGCGCACAACAGGAGGGCCACGACTATCGCAACGGGCCACGGTAAGCCACCGCTTGTCATCAACCAGGTCGAGGTCAGCGCGCTGACACCGACCATCACTCCGACCGTCAGGTCGAAGTTGTGCGTGGTGTAGGGAATCAGAAAGGCGAGCGCCACAATGGCAGTAACTGCCTGTTGATAGAGGATCGACTTCAACGTGGTCTCGGTGTAGAACAGATTTGGTATCCAGAACGCGAAAACGACAAGCGCGAAGATAGACACGTACAGCGCACTCACACGGGTGGGGCTGAGAGCGTGCGCGATCTTGGACACAAGAGTGGGCCCAACAGGATTCGAACTTTCCGGGGGGCTACCGACCGATGGAGAATCGGATGGTTCCGTGGCCGATTTGGTGGGCGTGGAATTGGTCATCGAAGCCTCGTTCGTTGTAGACAGCGGCGTGTTGTCAGCTGGCGCAGGAAATCAGGAGGTCGTTTCTGTTCAATCGGGACTCCGCGAGTTCGTCGACGACGGTCCCCCCTCGCATGACGATCACGCGATGGCAGACGTCCGGCATGTCCTCGGGCTCAGCCGTGCACAGCACGATTGCCGTTCCGCGGGCAGCTGTTTCCCGGAGAAGTTCGTAGATCGCGCTCTTCGCTCCCACATCGATACCCTGGGTAGGTTCGTCGAGGATGAGCACCGCCGGGTTCAACCGGAGTGCGCGAGCGAGCAAGACCTTCTGCTGATTGCCACCGCTGAGTGTGATGACCGGACGGTCTGGGTCCGGAGGTCGTAACCCGACCGCTTGAATCCATCCGTGGACCTCGGCGTCCTCGACCTTCCCTCGCAGGCGCCCGTTCTTCTTGATGTCGTCGAGATTGGCGAGTGTGATGTTCTCTCGAACAGGGAGTTTGGGGACGATTCCGCGCAGCAGACGGTCACGCGGGACGAAGGCGAATCCTTCTTTCATCGACTGGCGAGGAGAGCTCGCCTTCACCGGGCGGCCCTCGACCTCCAGGACGCCCGAATGTCGCCGACTCGCCCCCACTATCGCGTCGGCGACAAGCTCGCGCCCTGATCCCAATATCCCGGCTACACCGACGATCTCACCCTTTCGAACGACCAGATCGATGTCGTGCAAGCCGTCGCTCGACAAGCCGCGGCAACTGAACGCGATCTCGTCAGCTGCGGGTAACGGTCTACGTGTCTCGCCCAGGTGATCACCCACCATCAGAGCGACAAGCTCTTCACGGGTCAGGGAGTCCGTGTCCCGGGTGGCCACCAGCTGTCCGTCGCGTAAGACCGAGACTCGATCGGCGAATGCGAATACCTCGTCGAGTCGATGCGTGATGTACAGGACACCAGCGCCCCGTGCCACCACCTTGCGTACCGACGCGATCAGCACTTCCACTTCCTCGTGAGGAAGTGCGGCAGTCGTCTCGTCGAGTACCAAAGTCCCGGTCTCCGATTTCCAACCCAACAATCCTCGCGCGATTGCCACGATCGCTTGCTGGCTGGCAGTCAGAGTCGAGATCGGTGCATCCACATCAAGGTGATCAAGATCGAATCCTGCCAGGACATCTCGAGCGCGCCGCCGAGAGTGCTTCCAATCGACATTGCCGAACCGACCGGTGCGGTACCCGTGTGAGAGTCCGATGTTGTCGAGGATGCTCAACGACTCCACGAGACCAAGATCCTGGTGAACGAAGTGCAGAGATTCACGGCCGTCGTCGCTGATCGGGAACTCGTACGTATGCCCGAACAGATCGATCTCCGCACCGGGCTCCGGCAGGTGAAAGCCTGACAAGATCTTGGCCAGAGTCGACTTGCCGGATCCGTTCTGACCGACGATCGCATGAATCTCGCCGGACCTGATTTGCAGATTGACGTCGTCGAGCACTGTCGCAGTACCGAAGACCTTCGACGCATGACGTAGGTCCAGTGCCACCGGCGCAGAAGACTGAGCGGCGGTCACGGGGTCTTTCCCCACAGTTCGAGGAAGTGCTCGTTCAGGCCTGCCACCGCAACGGAGCCATCGTCGTTGACCACTGCCGAACCGATATTCTCACTGGTCAGTAGCTGAATGGGCATCATCCATTCGTCGGCAGCTTTCATCGAACCCCCGAGCATTCCACGCGACAAGGTATCCATGATGACGTACGCCACGAACGGGTGTGTGAAGGCTACGTCGGCAGCCTGTCCACCGTCGCGAATGTACTGGATATTGGCCGCCGCCGCGGATTGTGAGGCCACCTTCACGTCACGAATTCCCGCAGAGCGCAATGCATCCGGAACACCGGTGACCATGTCCGAGAACGCCATGTACACGTACTTCACATCCGGGTGCGACTGCAGGTAACTGACCAACGTGCCGGGCAGGTCCTTACCGATGGCCGAGAAACCCTTCACATCGACGCGTTCGGTCGAGCATCCCGGGCAGGTGCTCTTGACCCGGTCCGTGTACGCGTCCGCGATCTTCGCCAGCGCCAACTGGACCGGAATCGTGAAGACCACGCTCTCGCCGGTTCCGTTGCTGTCAGCGACCATCCAATCTGCTGCGTCATTGGTGCTGTTCACCACGACCCGATCAGCGGACAGGACATTCACCGATCGAGGGGTCCACGCCGGGTCGTCGGTGATCGCACCGAGAACGATCGGGATGTTCCTCGCCGCAATTCGATCGAATTGCGGTTGCCACAGGCTTGGGTCACGGCTGTTGACGTACAGGCCGTCGAGATCCTTGTCGTTGGCAATCTCGTCGAAAGTGTTGGTGATTTCCTCGGCGCTGGTTCCTACCTGCTTGATGGTCAGGTTGATTCCCAGGATCCCCGCGGTCTGCTGGAACAGAGCGACGTTGGTCTGCCCCTTGGCCGTTGTCGGAATGACCGCTGTCACGTGCTTCCCGGCCGGGTTCCCGGGCAGTGGGCCAGGGTTGTAGTTGATCGTGGGCGGTTGCATGTTCTTTTCGGTATTCGCCTTTGCCTCTTGAACATTCTCGGCGGGGGTGTCCCCTGTTCGTCCACCCCCCGAATCCGTACTGGAACACGAAATCGCACTGGCCACCAATGACACACCTAGAACTACCGTCGCCAAGCGACGAAGCATGGGATTCACGCGGACTCCTCCGACTCAGATTCACGAACCAAACAGACGTGTGTTGTGCGCCACACTAGGCAACGTAGCCAAAATATGTCAAGTAAGTACTTACCTTCATTGTCGACAGTATCTCGTACGGGCCTGGTCGATACCCCTCATGAGCATCCGTTTCGGCCGTAGACTTCGATGCGGAATACTGCCCATCAAGCGCGAACTCCACACGGGGTAGCGAGCGAATCTCGCACCCATTCGGACGTCGTGACCGCCAGTGCGAATTGTCAGCAATCTACCAAATTTACTCTGACACTGAGATTTTCCAGATTCGGGTGAACCACCACGAAATCTTGCAGCACCGAAATTCGACGACAAATAGATGTCCGCCCACAGGAGGGCTCACAAAATCGATCGATTGTCACGATCGACTGGTCACAATCCGGGAACCTGAACGTCGACCTAGCCTTCGGAAGCGTCAATGAAGTGAAGTTGAAGTAGACACTTACAAAGTCACGTGAAGCGGCATCGCTGTGGAACCGGAACAGGTGTGCGAGTTATTTTTCAGATATGGCGCGCCGACTCTGCCCGTGCGATCTCATGAGCAGAATGCACAGCGCAGTTGACCAGCTCTGACTTCTGCAATGGCTTTTCGCGTCGACGAATCGACCGGTTACGGCATGGATATATGGCGTAAGATTTCGCGACCGACCTGAGTCGGGCAGGGTGAGCTTCGGGTAGGGCGTCGTCCACAACGTAGTCGACGTCGGCAGATACCCCGCCTGGATCATCCGCTGCATCTACCGGATCGGCCGACACCGAATGCGCTCCAGCATATCCGTCTGTAACGAGCAGGCCGAATCCGCGATGCGTGAGAGCCGGGAAGAATTGCGTTACAGGGTGGTACAGCCGTCCCGACCTGTCGGAGTTCGATCGTTGTTCGCCGATCGTCGGATCGGCGAACAACGTCGGTGAACAATGCTGCCTACCTCGTGGTATCGCGTGAGGCAACGCGAACGCCATCAGGAATTTCGATGCTCAGTCCAGTGTCAGTTCGCTACGCTTCATCTTGCCTAACTCGTTTCGTGGCAACGCATCCACAAAAACGACCCGGCGTGGCCGCTTGTACGGCGCGAGTCGTGCCGCCGCGTAATCGATCAGTTCGACGTCGTTCCCGACACTGCCGGACGCCGAGACCACGAATGCGACCACCATCTCGCCCCATTCTTCCGACGGGCTTCCCACGACAGCGGCTTCGGCGACATCGGGATGATCTTGAAGTAGCTCTTCGATTTCGCGTGGATAGACGTTGTAGCCGCCCGAGATGATCAATTCCTTGGAACGACCGACAATTCGCAGGTACCCGTCCGGATCCAATTCGCCGAGATCACCGGTTCGGAACCACCCGTCAGGGGTGAATGTCTCGGCAGTGGCAGAGGGATTGTTCAGATATCCGGAGAAGACACTCGGCCCCCTCAACTGAATCTCTCCGCTGTCCCCCTCCGCCAGTCGGAGATCGACGTTCGGAAGGGGGAGCCCAACCGTACCCGGCCTACGTTCACCTTCGTACGGATTCGAGACGGTGATCACCGTCTCGGTCATCCCGTACCGCTCCAACACCGTCTGACCCGACGATTCCCGAATGCGACTGTGCAATTCCGCGGATAACGGTGCCGACCCGGATACGCACAGTCGCAGTTGCCCCAATGCCTCGGCACTCGAGCTGGACACGAATCGGTGGTACATCGTCGGCACACCGAAGAACATGGATCCCGAATGTTGTCGGGCGGCTTCGGCGACGGCAGCCGGACTGAACTTCTTCAAGATCACCGCCGATGCACCCGCGACGAGCGTCCCGTTGATTCCCATTCCCAGCCCGTGCAGGTGAAACAGTGGTAATGCCAGGACGAGTCGATCCTCAGGGGTCCAGCGCCAAGCCGCGCGCACTGCCACAGCCGAGGCCAGCAGATTCCCGCTGGTCAGCACCGCGCCTTTCGGCGACCCTGTCGTTCCGGAAGTGTGACAGATCAATGCCTGCGTATGGCGATCTGCAAAGTCCAATGCCACCGACGACGTCGCCGGTAGATCGACGTCGCAACCTGCAACGACCATCGGGCCGGTGCCGGCCTCGGCAATGGCGCGCCCCCGCACATTGTCGTCCACCAAAGCGCCCCGAGGACTGGTGTTCTGGATGATCTTTCGAATCTCGGCCGGACCGTACGCCGTGTTCAGTGGTACCACCGTCAGACCCAGTCGTTGCGCCGCGACGTAGGCGACCATCAGATCGACGGACGGCTCGGCCGAAATGACAAGCCTGTCCCCTGCCGACAATCCGGCTCCAGCCAACTTCGAGGCGATGCGCGCGGAGTTCGCCTCGAGTTGTTCGGCAGTCATGCGGATTCCGTCTTCGGAAATCGCCACAACCTGGTCCGGGCGCTCCGACCAACGCGCGAGCCAGGCTCGAGGTAACGATTCTTCGACCAACACGTCGAAGGTGGAACCGGTCAAGCCGGCCGGACGATGCGGTTGCGACAAATCCGCCGACGATGGAATGGTCATGTTCTCCGTTACTCCTGGTGGCGTGAGCTTTCGACGAAGTTCGCGGCCCTGATCATAAGTAGGTATATTGCTTACTATCAGTAGACCACAGTACCCGCGACGAATACACTGTCAAGCATGATTCGTGACCGACGGGATGCACAGTCGGCTGCCGCTCGATACCGCGACTTGTCGACATTGCCGATCCGCGGCTTCCCACTGTCGGTCAATCCGTCGCAACCGACAGTCCAGTTCACAGTTCCGGTCGATGCCAGAGCTGCTCGACAACACCGAGCTACCTCACCACGCCGAACACCCTGATCACGTTGTGGCCCATCAACTTCGCAATCGTAGCCGCTGCGCAAGACCGGTACGATCGCTTTGGCGATGCCCCGACGTGCTCGATACGAATAGCACGAACCAACGACAGGCAGCGAACCCTTCGTCCCGCGCGAGCAACTGCGAGACGTCATCGGAGATGGAGGATGAAGACATCGTCTCGATCGTGCGAGACATGAAAATAACTGGTACCGAATCTGTTTCGATCAGCCGAGTATCTGATTCAATGGGTTTCGCACTCTACGTCCAGTCGATGTGGACGGACTCGATGGAATCGAAATGGAAGCCGAAATCATCGCTGTACAGATCGAATCCCTTGTTCTCCGGATAGTCCATCGTGGCGTGCCGCTCCAACAATGCCACTACCCGCGCATGATCGTCATTCGCCAATGCCGCAGCCAACTCCCGCGACTCCTCCGCCGTGAACGGCGAATCCGAATTCGCGAAATTCAACGTCCGAACCCGATAGTCGTACCCGTCTTCCGACCCATTGCGCACCGACACCCCACCCTTGACGCGAATCGTCGCCCGCTTCGGCGTCCCGTCCGCGCGAAGCACACCCGCGCGCCTCATCACCTCGTCCGCTTTGACGTTCTTCAGTTTCTTCTTCGCATCCGCCCGCAGCTCGTTCGTCTCCCCCGACCGATAACGGGACACCGCCGACGAGGAGCGCCCGATCCTGCGCGCCACCTCGCCGATACCGCCGAGCCGCTCGATCGCCGCCCGGCGCTGCGCCCGCTCGGCCACATCAGCGTGTGGGATGCGTCCCTGCTGCGCCCACCGGCGCAGCGTGCGATCCGACGGCGGTCTGCGGCCGGCATCGATCGACGCCTGCCGCAACCCGTCGTTCCCGATCTCCTTGCGTATCTGCGCAACAGAGACGGTGCTCGTCAACCCCGCCAATCCCCCGCTCTTGACCGATTTGGACTTCTCCACACCGGCGGTCGCGGCCCTCGAGACCGACACCTCGAGTCCATCCAATCCGACGGCCTGCTGCACCGACTTCCGCGATCGAGGTTTCGGAAGGTGAAGAGCCATGGACTTATTCCTCGCCCTCGTCGTGAGCGAAGGCGGCCTTGACCGTCAGATTCATCTCATGGCTGTCTCGAGCATCGGTGAACGCAGCCGTCAACGCCTCGGTGAGAGCGGCGCGTTTCTCCACCGACATCTTGCCCAACGCATCACTGTCGTCGGCGATATTCTCTCCTCCCGCCAACAAATACACCCAGGAGTCGGTCACCGTCCGCACCGGCCACCGGCCAGTTTCCCGGGCGATGCGCATCGCTACCCGCCGTCCGCGCCAGCGGCAATGTGCAATGATCGCCGCCCGCCACAACGGCTGATGATGATGCTGCATCTGCCGCGCTGTCCACATGTCCGGATTCACCATCCGACCGATATAGCCCTTGTAGCACGAACCGACAAACCGTTTCATCGCCACGTCATCGGTCTGCACCGCAACCTTGCGACCTTCACGCAGAATCTTCGCCCACTTGTCCAGCGCGCGACCCTGCTCTGGATACACCCATGCTTCGGCGACGTCGAGGTCATCGAGTTCGGCTCCGATACCGCCGTCCGCGACCGAAGACTGCAGAGCGTCGAGACTGACCGAGGTCACCCATGTCTGCACCGGTTGATCGGCCAGCATGTGCGGGTGCGGGAGCGGGATCTTCGCCGGCAGCGAGAGCATGTTTCCAGCAGGCAGGGTGACTCGCCACAGCCCGAACGGCGCACCACTCGCTCTCGAAGTAGCAGCAGCCAGCGCTTTCTCGCCCATCAGATGACGGGGTTTGCCATAGCCGAATTCCAGCATGCCCGCCGACGCCAGATATGCCGCCCGTTGATCGATCGACACCACCACGTCGGCTCCGTCCAGATCATCGACGTCGAGACTGCTGCGGGTCCAGCCGGCGGCCGGTTCGAGATCTCCGCGCGGTTCCCCGTCCAACGGCGGAACCGGACCTGCGGTGGTCACCACGATCCCCTTACCGCTGCGGGTTCGTTCGCGTTTGATCTTGTCGAGCACCGCAGCCCCGGTCCGAGCCGGGGTCGGCCCTGGCAGCGTTCCGAGATGCTCTGCACACCAAGCGATCCGGCGGCCCAACTCCTGCGCTGCCGGAAGATCCTCGTCTGGGAGGTACGTTCCCGCGTCCGGCGATCCGAGAATTCCCATGTCTCCGACCCGGTTGCCCCACCCGAAGTCCTTGTTCCAATACGTCCACACGTACGGCTCGATGAAGATATCGACCATCGAGGTGAATTTGCCGGTCGCACGCGAGAGGTGCACGACGTGGCCCGGATCGCCGCGCAACTCCCACCCCGCCGTCAACATCGGTGTCAACGCCGCGTCGAGCACCGCCCCCAATTCCGCTGCGGCGCGGGTGCGCAGTGTCTCCATGTCCTCGACGTCATCCTCGTCACCCGGGTCGATAACCCAGCCCAGCAGCTCACATGCGTCGATACCGACGATCCACACCTGCGCGGGCACACCCAGTGGTGTGAGGGTGGCCCAGCGAACAAGCTTGTCCAGTTTCTCCACCGAATCCACCGGGCCGGTCAACTTCTCCCCCGACGGCGTATACGACCCCGCCGCAGTCACGATCACCGCATGTCCGTCGGCCGCGACACTCGCAGGCAGAGTGGCACAGGACCCCTCCAGGGCAGCAGGCTCGACTGCCGCTTCCTCGGCGGCAGAAGGCTCGAGAGCGGAAAACTCGGGATCGCCTTCTGCGGCAATTCCCGCCGAGACCGGGCTCGATCCAGGTGTCTTGTCGTCAACGGCGTCAAGCAAGTCGGCGGCGTCAGCGGCGTCGAACAAGTCAGCGGCGTCGAACAAAGACGATTGCACCGCATCCACACCTTCGGTGCGAGCACCCTCGGCAGCGGTGTCGACCGCGGCGTCCACATCGAACAGCGCGAACTGCTCACCCTTCTTCTTCGCCACCACGCTCACCTCCCACCACTGCCCTCGTCATTCCAGATCGAAAGCTGTCCGAACCGCCACGGTCAATGATTCCTCCTGCGCCGGAAGCAGGTATCCGATACCCACACCCAAAGCGCTCACCGGAATAGTCGTGATGTCTTCGCAGCTGATCACCGCATCACCGCTCAGACCATTCATCACACCCACCCGAACTTCCGTGGACAAACCCCGAATCGACTTCACGATCGGCGCTACCGTCACCCGCGTCAGATACGGCCGAACCACATCTCTGGTCAAGACCAATACCGGACGAACAACGTCGAGCTGCGCCTCATGGATCGGGCGCATCAGTTGCGTTCCTGGGCGGCAATGTGCGATGCCAGGGAATCCAACTCATCCCGCCGTCTGTCACCAGAGAGGATTTCCGCATCCCGCTCCGCCACCAGCCTCCGCCGCTCACGCTCGAGAGCGCGCGCCACCAGATCCGCCCGCGACGACGCCCGACCGGCGGCAACCTCCCCGTCCAGGAAGACCACCATCTCATCCGGTAACCGCACGGCGATCTGGGTACTCATACCGAATATCATACCAAAATGGGATGCATATTGGTATGATATTCGATATTACATGCCCCACGCGGTTCGCCTTCGAGCGGGCAGTACCGAGACATTGGACGAAGAGCAGCTCGTCTCGCGAGTCGCATTCGGCGAAGAGGCCCTGGTCAGGCAGATTGCATGCGTTGCATGATGCGCGTGCTCTGCATGCAATGCATGTTCAGGACGCACTGCCTGCACCGGAACGCTCGATACAGACTGTGAAAACGTGTCGAGCACGGTGACGTTGCGAAATCGACCCGGAATGCACGGCGGCGTCGCCCACGTACCGGGGTCCGAACTTCGGCGAGATCGCCTCTCCATCATGATGCGGGCATCCATGCCTGCGCTCCCGGAGACCAGGTCGACATCCACTTCGTGTTGCATTGCATTGCATCGCGGCCGCACTTCCTTCCTTACCTTCGGCCCAGCTCTCGCCGGATCGCGGGCACCGCATGCACCAGTGCAGCGAGCGGTCCGCAAGCGTTGCAGTGCGATTCGATCAATTCATCATGATCGAAATGCTCGTGAATTTTTCTGACACGAACATAATTAACTGTTACTGCGGGTGTGGCCGAGAGGCAAGGCAGCGGTCTGCAAAACCGTCCACGCGGGTTCGAATCCTGCCATCCGCTCTTCTCTGGCAACCTCTCTCGCGCGCCCTTCCCCCGAACCGATTCCGTTCTTCCGGAACAGAAGTCGACTGGCATCCCCCGGAAGGTCCAACTTCTCCTGCACCTGAACTCCAACCTCATGTGCGGTAAAAACCCTGCGGTCCAAGGGAAGACAGAAGACCGAACCGGCGGCGGTCGAGACGCCGAATAGCTTCCGCATGATCAAAACCATTGTTCAACCACTCCTACGCCGTCACCCTCACCTCATGCCCACCATGGAGCCTGCTGAACTTCTTGTCGCTGATCGCCCCGGTCGTTGCACAGAGTGCTCCCATCCCGCACCGTCCCTCGGCCGCGGATGGATCGAGCGATACCTCAACAGGACACCTCGACCCGCTCGATGCGCCGAGATCGTGGCTATGGATTACTACACCGGATTGATCGAATTCTGCCGATGCAGATACCCCTTCCACGGATCATGAGCTCAGCGGTCGTGGGTTTGGGGAAACCTCACGTTCGAGGAGACGGTGAGCACCGACCGGCCGTATCGAGCTGTGCGCAGAGCGCCCCGTGATAGAGGCCTCGAAGGTAGCGTCAGGGCTGATCCCGCAGGCTCGCGAGAGTGTTTGGCGCAGCTGGGGTACGCGCCGATCACGGAGAGTTCCCCCACTTCCACCACGGACAGCGGCGCATCGCCGTCCGAGTTCTCGAGCACATCAAGTCCAGAGGTTAGAGCGAGGCCCTGAGCTGGTCAGGTCGCATGCCTGCATTGGTCGCCCATTCGTCCCTGAACGTGGCACATCACCGTCGCACGCAGACGACACGTGCATCTTCCCGTTCAGCTCACGGTGACGAGCCCTCCGACGTCCGAATGCTCCGCCACCCGCAAATCCGGCAATGGCGGACTTTCGAACCCCGCGGCGCGTGCCGCAGCATCGAACTTCTCGTAACGGCGCCAGGCGGTGGACGTCGCAACAGGTGGAAACGAGCTTTGCGCAATTGATTCCCAGGTCAATGAGGGGTCTGACAGTTTTCTTCTGGCAGTGTCCTTGACACTGTCGTGTAAATCAGACGCCGCAATGAACTCGAAGAGATCGTCACAAACACCTGATTCGGATCCGAATACCTGCCTTGCACGTTTCGGTAAGTCGTCTACTTCGATTCCGCCGTCAACACTCAGATCGTTCGATGCCCCAGCAGACGTGTCTTCGACAGCGAGATTTGCGAAAAGATCAACCGCTATGCCATCGCCGACGGACGAAGACTCGTTGATCTGCATCCGATAGTCGCTGTATGCGACGCCCGTCGCCCTGACAAGAATGGTGATCGCGTGAGTGAAGGCCAGAACAAGGGCCGGCGGAATGACCGCAATGAGTGCAGCAATTGCGGGAGTGAGCGGGGTGAATCCGACTTCCCACCCGTCAGCAGCCATGGTGGTCGCTGCCCTCGCAGCGTGAAATGCGTGGTACGCGTTTCCCAAGATGCTGATCGTGACGACACTGATGGCGAGAGAGATGAAGAAGCGAGTGTCCCAGCGTTTGACGGTCAGTTTCCCCAGAAGCACTATTGCGATGGTCGAACCGAGAATTGCGCTGTCGACCATGACGGGGAAGATCCATGCCAACGATTCCGGAATCATCGCTTGCCTGGCAAGGTCGCGTTGCACGGCGAAGGAGAGCACGAACGCTCCAGCGGTGATGCCCAACGCAATGAGTATGGCCAGCACAAGTGAGGCTAACAGTGCACCTAACTGGATGCGTGCTGCACGCAAGCTAAAGTTGTCCATGATCGGGGTTTCCTTCCTACAGGGCTTTTCCCGGTCGGTGCCTCGCCGGTTGCAGCCGGCGAGGCACCTTTTTGCGCTCGGTTCGACGTTTTCGAACCGAGATATCGGTGTCACGAATGCTCTATGCCCACTGCCCTGGATCGACAGGCGGGCACGTAAGCCTGCTTTTTTTGCAGAATCCTTGAAGCACTTTTACTGACACTCCGTGCTGATTTCACGGCCCCGGTAACGGCAATCTTTGCCGAGTTCTGCGCAAAATCACTGGTTGCATCGTTGCAGCGACGCAAACAGAATTCATGTTCGATCTTGCGTTCCCGTCGTTACCGATTCGAAGTGTCTGGTATCGATGCCCGTCGGACTCCTACTTCGCTACGCACACGCATTGAAGGCTTACAGACCGCGGGTTTTCAGGTACTCGTCCAGGGCAGCCTCGGTCATCGAAGCCTCGCTGATTTCCCGGTCGCCCGTTTCGTACCTGAGTTTGTCGACTCCCCGCCGAAGCCGATCCTTGGTGGACGGCTTGATCCGCGTGTTATGCGTCATCGACAGCTTCTCGTCCTCGTCTTTTCGACTGCTGGAGACATCAGTGACCTGCGGTGAAACCCGGATAGGAGAAAGGCTCGCCGTATCGCTCTTCGGCGGACGCTCAGGAATGAGCTCCGCTGGATGGGTTTTACGAATTGCAGGTTCACGCTTGACACTCACGCCGTTGCTCCGATCACGATGGGCAGTTCTTCCAGAAGATCACTGTAGGCAAGCTGCAAGGCCAGGGACTTGCCGCCTTTGAATTGGTGTATCGGCGTGTGGTTGGAGTGTGCGTCCTGCCTGGCCGCGAGTTCCGGGATGACTGTCTTCGCAACGAGTTCACCGTACGTTTCGCGGAGTTCACCCTCGCGAAACTCGTGCTCCCCCGTCGTACGTCGTCGGCTGATGACTATTTTGTCGAACACAAGTTTGGGGTTCGCTCGTTTACGAACGGTGTCGATCGTCTGCTCGAGCTTCTGCACACCCCGCACACTGTCGATGGTGGGCTCGGTAATGGCGACGATGCCGTCAGCGGCAATGAGCACGGCGAAAAGAACCTTACCCATGTTTGGTGGGCAGTCGAAGAGCACAGCGTCATAGGGCGAGAGGTCCAGTCCCTCGAAGGCGACATCAAGCCTGAACACCAGATCGTTCGAGCCGTCGGATTCGATCTTGCCTAGTTCTTCGTCGGCCGGAATGAGGTCGACGCCATCCCACGGGGTGGCGATGATCGCGTCTGCCGCAATCCCTTCCCTTGTCTGATTCATCAGGTGGTAGGCGGTAAGCATTCCATCCTCGAGTTCAACCCCGAGTCCGCTGGTGGTGTTGCCCTGCTGATCCATGTCGACCACAAGCACTTTTCCGCCGACCGCTGTGATTGCGCTGGCAAGCCCGAGCGTGGTCGCAGTTTTTCCGACACCGCCTTTCTGGTTACCAAGTGCGATTTTGCGTGGCTGCATTGCGGACCTTTCATCGGAATCATTCGAGCGGTGCGTGCACTGCCGGCAATGCACGCATGGCATGTACTGCACGCATGGCATGCCTGGTCCGCACTGCGGACTCTGCATGCATCCGTCCTATCGCATTCATTGCATGCATTCCACGCGCGAAGCGCAATGCCAGCATTACGTGCGCGCGTAGCATAACACGCGTGCGGTGCTCCGTATACTTGCTGAGCACCGCACGCTAGCCGCGCACTGAACGCTCACCATGCATCGGCAGCACGTCGCGCACTGATTGCATGAGGTGCGTCTACCGCAATCATCGCGTTAAACGCACGGAGTGCATGCGGCGCGATCAACGCATAGCGTGCTCTGCTCGCAATGCATGCATGCCATTCATTGCGAGATTATAACGCCGTGCGTGCATTGCGTGCTAAGGCGCTGCGCATGCGTTGCATGCAGAGCGAGCATCTAGTTGAACCGGTGCACGCGTTGCGTGCAATACACGCACGCCAGTTCAAGCCATATATTTCAGAAAATCGGTTCTTCTTCAGAGGACTGGCGACAGAATCGATACGCAAGATAAACCGGACTCACTATCTTGGATAGTCGTCGGAAGGTCGCCGCATAGGAAATTTCCCGTGCGTAATCCATCGATCTATAGCACCGAGTTCGAAGGCTGCGGCATCCCACACCGTCCTGGGCGCAGGCCATGAGTAATTCACAAACCTACAAAACAACACGACCTACGCCGATTTGCACCTCACGAACCCCGCCCGGCAGTAAATCAGCGACTCACGTCATGGGACAGCCCATCTCAACCACCCGATGAGTCGATGACTCGATGAGCGATAAACCTTCAAAACGTTCAGATTCCCCACCGTCGAGACGAAGATCGTTCCCTCGTCTCATGCCGCGAGAGCAACGCAGCCGCCGCCTCTATTTCCAGTCGAATCTCAGGCGAGGAGCTCAGTCGATGTGGCCGTCCCGAGCGAGGAGGGAACCGAGATCGGTTGGTGACGGAATTGTCATGATCGAAGACATGCGCATCCATGTCGGTTGCACTGAAATTCACCGAGCATTCGAGGCAATGCGACTTCGCGCGACCCAGATCCCATCGGAGCGTCACATTAATCTCGGTGTACGACCTACGAATGAGAGCAGTAGGGGAGAGGGGTGAACAGTGTGACACGGAGGCTTGCGTCCTGCCCGGGCATCCTCAGCCTCAGACAGGCAAACGACCAAATTTATCGGTTAGTGCGGACTACCCAAACGTCACCCACGCCCATAGTTTCATCACAGTGACGTATCGGGGTGGTGTGTCTGGCTTCACGCACCACACGTCCAAACTGAGTTTTCGGGCAACATAACCCGAAGCAAGTGCCACACCGAGAGAGAGAATTCCGCTCTCTTGCCTCGGTAGACATACGTCGTTCACACGAAAATTACCCAGCCATCGGCGTCGGCAGACATCCTGGGTAAACATGTTGACGCTATGGCCGACTCGCCTGCGAATTTGCGAAGTAGGCGGACAAGAAAAGTGAGTTGCACGCAGTACATGCAGTACATGCTTCGCAATGCACGCACAGCATGTACTGCACGCGGTACGCGTCTCGTATGCATCGCACGCATGTAGCGCACGGGGAGCACGCGGTGCCTACGGTGCAAATAGCCCGGACTTTGCACGTCGATGGTCCTGACCAGCAGTAACAGTGCGAATGAGGTATCGGAACGACAAGGTATCGCAATAGTCGTTCGTCCCACATCACAATCATCTGCGAATCAGGTAGGCCCGTCGCCGCGAACTCACGCCACATATCCATGACTCCGGTGAAATCTCAGACCGAGCGCCAGAAGCCAGCGCTGGTCGAACACCGAACGTGATCCCGTGACATCACCCCACGGGTCGTGCATATTTCGTCGACCACCCACAAATCCTCTACGAAGCTATCCAGGGTGCGAGTAACGGAACCGACAAAGTGCAGGCCTACCGGTTTTTGCGACTGGTGGAGCTCAGATGATCTCGTATTCGGGCCATGGCTCGTTCTCGTTGTGAGTGGCTGGCCGCGTTGCTCGTGCGGTGATCTTGGTCGGTTCTTCGCCGTTCCTGCGCCCGGAGCCTGGCGAAATCGGCCTCATTCCGTTGTTCGTCGGGAGATTTCGCCGTCCAGTCGACCAACCGAAGTCTGTACCTGAGGTAGGCGATCGGTGAGGTCAGGGTGGACGAGGTCGGCCAGATCCAGCCCCGTTCTGCGGTGTCACGCGACAGAGTTCTCGCGATATCGAGACCCGACCATCTGGTGGGATCGATATCGCATTTCATCAGAACATCGCACACAGCACCGATGTGGCCCGGTGGCATCAAGGCGGGTGCGTGCCGGATCAGTTCTGCTGCGACACGTTGAACTGCCAGCGGTCGGGGGTGTTTGTCGTTGGTCGGTTGTGGTGTGCACGCGTGCGCGCGTTGGTGAGTTCTTCCTGACGGAAGAACTTCACAAGATAAAAAACCAACACTAGATAGGGTGTCAGCCGGTATCGAGGTTCTGCGCGGCTTCGAGAGGAACCTCGATACCGGCTGGGAGCCCTTCCGAGATCGAGTCGATCGCTCCATCGCGCGAGAGGCGCGACTCCTGCGTGATGGAGCCGCTGGTGTCAACTCCACAATCTGACGTGGCGACGACAGCGACCACGTGGATGCTGCGCGGTGCTGCTGACCCCCGTGATGGGCCTCTGCGGCGAGGAACTCCAGTGTTTTGAGGTTCCGCCCCCGAACGTGCTCTACGCCCATCTCGAGGGCAATCAGGACTCGCCGCGCTCGGTTGACGGTGGATTCACTGACCTTTGCGCGTGCGGCGATCGTGGACTTTGCTGCGGTGACCGACCTGCCGGTGCGTGATTCTGCAAAATGTGCGTGTGCCTCGGCTACGGCGTACGCCTTCTCCGGACTGATGAGACGCCGGGCGCACAAGGCTCTGCCTGCTGCGGTGGTGGTGTGATGCCTGAACTGACGAAGCCACTCCTGACGTGAAGTCCACACGGGGATACGCGCCTGTTCTGCGGCCGGGACCGGCAAGGACCATGAGCGTCCGCGTTGTTCAGAGGCCGCGTTCAGGTCTGTGGTCAGTTTGTCGATGTCCGCCACACGGGCAACCGCTACGGCGACGGCCTGTTGCCAGGAGTCGCCGATGTCGGGTGGTGTGACGGAAATTCCAACAGCCGGGATGCTGTCTCGCAACACGCCGATACCGAGTGGTAGGGAATGTGTTGATGGATATTCAGGGTATGCGCTACCCTGAGACGTACCTGGCATAGGTAGTCCCTTTCTGGGATGCAGTTCGAGCCGAGGAAGCGTCAACTTCCGGAGCTCACCTCTCGAGAACGTTTCGAGAACAGGTGACGGAGAACCTGCCAGTTCTCTGCCGCAGTCAAGGACCTGCCAGTCCTTGTTCGCCGCCGATGCGGTCCTATTCCCGATCACCCCCTTTGGGGGCCCGTGTTCCTTGTCGAGGTCTGCGCTGTGTAGTTAGATATCGAGGCCGTCCAGCAGACACTTGGTTACCAGGCGCCGCCTGCACTGCTGAACCCCGAAACGAGCGTGACGGTGACAGCGGGGAATGTGAACGTCTGCCGGGTCTGGTGGTCGTCGAACGCTGCCGGTGCGGGCACGGCGTCGACCTGCGCAGATCCTCGGGAAAATGGCGCGACTGGAAGCAATTTGCTCGTCGCGGAGATGAAACTGTGATGTATTTGTGTTGGACGTGACACAGCTACATCATCAGCAAGTACCGCAGAATTGCGTTTTTGCGATATCATCGACTAAGTACCGCCTCTTCCTTCCGAGGTAGTGGTGGTCACCACCTCATACCTGACCGGGTTAGTGGTGGTCGAGGAGCTGGGAAGCTCCTACAACCGCATAAACGGACAGCCCCCGATGCCGCCAAGCCCTGGGGGTTGTTCGCTGTCTAGGGGGAGTTCATGCTCCGATCGCCATCTGCTCGATGCGACGCAAAGACCCGGCCGCTTCGACTTCGAGAAGGCGAAGTTGTTCAGGGTGCAGTTTGTCGCTGATGTAGTCCGGAATGTCTAATCCATGCGTAATGGCCAAAATGAGCACGGAATAGTCCCCAGCAGGGATTCCGAGTTCGGCGGCCCGATCCTCGTACACCTTGTGCTGCTTGAGGGGAGCACGAGTCGCGATGTGTCCGCGGGGTCCCTTGTTGTGCTGTGCCATGAGGAAAGACTAGAACCAATCTGTAACTGATACGGGTAGGTGGGCATGTTCGGTGTGTCGCGTGTCGTAGATGTTGCCATGGAGTTCGATGCACTTCTGATCCGGCCCGGACAACGGTGTGCTGTGGACAGAAGAAATGAGCGCTGCCGGCGGGCGGTACCGACGAGGAGGGCGGCAGAGAGCACATGCCGAGGTTTTGTCGCGTGGCATCTCTTCGTCAAGCGGCGACCACTTGCGATCAGTGCTTACCCCGAGCGATGAACTCGTCCGGCGTTGCGGGCCGGGCGGGTTGTGCTAGTCAGGCTCGACGGCGTCGCCGATGTTCTCGGCGGACGAGTGGACTCATGGGGGTAGCTCGGTCGTCTCGACGTCGATCGGTGTGCATTTCCCGAGAAGCCCTCGTCGGTATCGTCGGCAACGGGGTGTTGTCGGTTTCCATCGCTGTAGCCAGGTCTCGAGTCGACGACGGCGGCGGTGCCCGGTGTGTTCATGGGTAATATCGTTGAACTGCAATCAGTTCGAGAATTGTGTAATGCATAGTCCGGCCAGGGTGTGAGCCTCGTGTGCCCGCCGGGGCCGGATCCTGACTGCTTTTGGCAAGCCTCGATCGCCTGGGCATAGCCGATCGATTCGCTCCTGACTAGGTCAAGCCTGCGGGTGTCCTACGTTCTTGGGCTGCGGCAATCACTGACCAAGGGTCTAGTGGTCCGCGCGGCGTATTGCTGGAAAAATCCACTGGCACAGACGAATCGAGCAGACTGCGGCAGCGGTAGACGTCGACGGCATCAAGCGGATCGACGTGTTCGAGGTAGTCATAAAGACAGTTAGCCAGCCTTACGGTTAGACAGCTAGTTCTAAAACTGATGGAGGTTGTTGACAGTTGAGTGGCATCGTCAACTTAAACTGGGCCGTCAATCAGGGATGATCGTCGGATGAGCCTTGGAGACGAGAAACGGGTGGATTCGACGCGGTCGCCGTATAGACGGCACCGCTATCCCTCGGAGATCATCGCGCACAGCGTGTGGCTGTACTACAGGTTTGCCTTGAGCTTGCGCGACGTCGAGGAGTTGATGCTCGCCCGCGGCATCGTCGTCTCGCACGAGACGATCCGCACGTGGTGCGCGAAGTTCGGACCCGAAAATGCACGTGGCCTGCGCCGACGCGCTCCCGAACCCGGCGACACATGGTTTCCCGGCGAGGCGACCGCCCAAGATCGGCGACATCCGAGAGTACCTGCGGCGGGCTGCCGATCAGGACGGCAATATCCTCGACGTCCGGGTCCGGCCACGACGCAACGCGAAGGCTGCGAGATGCTTCAGCCGCAAGTTGATGCGCAAGCAGGCTCGGGCGCCGAGGGTGCTGACAACCGATAAGCTCACCAGTTACGTTGTGGCGCATCGGGAGTTGATGCCATCAGTCGAACACCGGCGCTCGAAGTACCTCAACAACCGGGCCGAGAACTCGCACCAACCCACCAGACAGCGAGCACGCGCCATGAAGTTCTTCCACTCACCCCGTACTGCACAACGGTTCCTGGCGGTGTTTCAGTGCAATTTCGCCGCACTTCCGGCCAGGCCGACACAAGCTCACCGCGAGCGATTACCGCTCCGAAATGACCGGCCGATTCGCCACCTGGTACGACGTGACTGGCGTACCCGTCGCCGCCTGAACTCGGCTTCCCACCAAAAGGATCCGCCCAAGTGTGGCCGAATGCTGTTGATTCCCAATTGCGTTCAGTTAAGTTGACAGAGCCATTCGGAGAGGTGAGCATTCGAGTCCTTCGAGAGGGCGCGCCGAGCCGGAAGACGGCAAACAGGCACGCCAAAGACGGCGACCGCGTTGGGTCGAGAACGAGCGGCCACCGCTGACTCGGATAACTGCACGAGCGAGGAAGGCCTTACTCGGCCGTCTCAGGAAAAGTACAAATGCACGGAACTAAGGTAAAAGACTCGGAATAGTTTTGTAAAGCATATTGTCCTGGGCTGGACTTGGTCGCCTGACCGGACGGTTGGACGGAGTCGGGCTGGCCCACATCCGGAGCGTGTCTGAACTCAGGGTGAATGCATCAGGTGCAATTCCACATCCTTCTTCAACACCGTGATGTTGATTTTCTCGCAGGCCCCGGACGCGAGCCAGGTCGCCGGATTCCGCAAAATTGTTTCTAATCTCCGTGCGGACGCGTTTGAAACGATCCGTTGCCCTCGCCGAGTATGGCGAAAAGCTGTCAGACTATTTCTGCGGGTTTCGGTGTGCGTTTTGACCATCGCCAAACAGCACGATGTCATCGGCGATGCGGCAGCGGACCAGTCTGAGCGACCTGAGAAGATCATGGTTCCAGCAAAGGGCAGGCGATTGGAGAGATTCTTTGGGCGCGGATCTATTCATCTCGTATGCATGGAGTTCTGACCAGCATCGCGAATGGGTTCGGTTGCTCGCCGGCCAGTTGAAGGCACTGGGGTTCGACGTACTCATCGACGCGGATCTCGACTACGGCAACGAGCTCACCGGGTTCATGCGGCGCGTCGTGGACAGCAAGCACGTTCTTCTAGTCGTCGACGAGAACTACGTGCAGCGAGCCAACACCCTGCCCGATTCAGGCGTCGGAATGGAGAACTTCTGGATCGCGGACGTCAAAGTCGATCGACCGGCGACATGGCTTGCAGTGCTGTTCAAGGACAACCTCGGCTATCAGCTGCCGGACTGGCTTGCGGATGCGAGCCCAAAGGGCTTTCCCTTTAACCATGATCCGTCGAAGCCCGCAGACTTCCCCGGATCCGAACAAGTCGAGGATCTGTGGCGCTGGATCGAAGGACTGCCGGCGAATCGTGACCACGCGACGCCGATTTCAACCTTGCGGGAACGTTTGTCTCGACTTGAGCAACACTCCTTGCGCAGCGATCCGTTGCAATGGCGGAGCCCCTCGTTGAACGGAGAAGTCCGCTTCGCGTACGCCGACGCGCCCCGCAACACGTTCCGCTGGGGATTTGGGGTGTCGGAGTTCGCGTTCGAAGTTTCCGGGTGTGGCTCCGACTCGGTCAAGGTGTACAAAGACCAGATCGAGGCCGTCGGAATGGTCCGGAGCGCCGATTTCGAGGACTCAGAACTCGCTGCGCACCTGTCCATCGGCCGCAATGTGACTGCTCACGTGGGGCACACCGTGGTCCTGATGAACAAGGACGGAAGGCTCGCGCTGGTCGAAATCCTTGATGTCCAGGATGAGGTAACTCGCGGCTTGTATGTCGCGCCTCACGTAACGTTTCGATGGCGTGTCGTCGAAAGTTCTTAACTCCATTTGCGGGAGATCGGAGATCGACGCGGTCGCCTTCCCGCTACCCCGGCATTTTTATCGGCTGCATCCTGAGCGCCCTCCTGCGGGTTTGGGTGTGCGTTTTGGCCATCGATAAAACGGAGAAATCAACTGCGGTTAGGGAAATCCTTTAGTCCCCGAAATTGATCCAATCGGGTACGTGAAGCTGTTCTATAGTAACCTGGTCCGAAAGCGTCTTGACCATGGCTGACACGAACCACTCACAGAAACGCATTCTTGACGTGAGGCTGTCATTTCTAATATTCTTCGATATACCTTTAGCGACCGCATCCTCGTACCATTGAGACGCTTCTATGCCGAACATGAATCTTGGTTTTATCCACGACTCGCGCACCGCTCTACGTGCAGTTTCGGCGGACTCGTATTCAATCGTCGCAAAAACCGTACCACCGTCAACGCTCAGCATGGGAGTTTCGGGCCCGGCTGTCACAGAAACCGGCCTCGGGGAACGGCCATCGAAGTCAATACCATTGTCCTCACCGGGCATTATACGTAGTGCTAGATCAAACGAATGACGATGTCGGTCGATGCGTGCCATGTTATGAATCCACAGAAGGCTGTCCCCATCTGCGCCGTATTTTCCGTGATACGGCTGTGAGCGTTCTATCTTCTCGACAGTTGATTCAGTCATTCCTCGTGTCGGGTTGGAATCGGAAGCAATCATCTGGTCAAACTCGACACGGGTAGTGCGAATGGGGAAGGTTCGAGTTCGCGGACGTGATGGTGGATATGAGCCGGTTTCGAGCGCGGCGAGGGTGTAGAATGCTCCATCTAATGAGGATCGTACCTGGTGAAGTCAGTCGCTTAAGATGGTAGATCCGACAGGTGGTATCGGATCTGATTGTTTTACGGTCACGACGACAGAATTGCCATTCGTCGTGAAATCCAGAGTTACTGCAGACTCTTTCTTGCAATATTTTTCCAAGGATTCCCGATGATCCACGGCACGTTGCAGACGCGCGATGAACCGTCCGAAACCTTCATTCAAATCTTGTCTCAAAATGTGGTCGTCATTCATGGAAAACTCTCTTGTAAGAAGCTGAAACGTCAGCAATTCAAGGAACAGTCTGAACTCGATGCGATGCGATGCGATGCGATGCGATGCGATGCGATGCGATGCCGACTCGCGCATGACTTCCAAATTACGGTATCCACCTTTCGTAAACCGAAGCAGGTGGACGATCACGAATCAGCATCAAACGTAATTGTCAGTTACAGAAGGAATGGCGCGGGCAAAAACGATACTTACGCCACTGTCGGTCATGAAGAAATCCGGCGGGAGGGCTCTGTCTCATGTCATCTTGGCACGCTCCGCGGCCGCCTTAATCCTCCGTACTCGGTCGTCTGGTAACTGATCACCGAGCAATCGTCCGGTTGCGCTCGGATGCACAGTTCGGGAATGCCGGAAGATCTCGGAATGATTGAGATCACTTACATCTCGTTGCCATAGATGCAGCTTGGATTCATGGGTAAAGGCACCTCTCACCGTAGGTAGCGCTCGGGAGGTAGCGCTCGGGGCTCGGCGAGCCAGTTGTAACGGGAGTCTTGGATGAGTTGATAATCGATAGCTCGCGTGACGCATGCAGCTATCCAGTCCGAGAACTGGATGTTGGAACTGAGAACACTGTCGATGTGCATAGGAGGCTCGACGATTCGCTTCATCTCGGCATAGCCTGCCGCGCGACCCAGGATGTGTTCATACATGGCTGGAAGTCTTGCAGCCCTTGTTTTCTCGTTGATCTGGTCGATCATGACCGTCACATTGGATTGATTGTGGTCGGCGTACCTGGCAATGCGGTTGAGCGTCTCTCGCATCGCTGCGGTCTCGCGGGCGTCGGTGTCGAGGTCGGTTTGTCGAGGCGTTCCCAGCGGTTTCTCATCGGCGTAGTAAAAGAGAGACCCACCGAGTTCCCTTAGGCTCCTCACCAAGTAGCTGAACACGCGCATCTGCTGTGGATATTTCTCGAATGTGTCAGGACGGAATATCTCGGATCCCTTACGCTCCCATCTACCGGGATGCTCGGCAGCTGCGATGTCAGCCTTGAACAGTACCCGCTTCTCCCGGGTGAACACTTCACCGAACTTACGGGCTTGATCGCCGGGGATGATCAAGCCCGCATAGCCGAAGGCCGGGCTGGTCTTGTAGCGAGCGTCTTTGTTCGAGACGAATGCCCCTGTCTCACCGATCTCGTCAATGTAGGCCAGCAACATGGCATGATTATGCCAACAACGCGAAAATCCACGCACAGTGGCGTGGATTTTCGGAATTAGTGCTCGGGGAACTATTGCATCCCTAGCTACTACGTCACAGGGTAGTACGTAGAGCAACCTGCGGCAACCTCTACACCTCTGCCGGTGCTGCCCATCGACGCGCCTCACCAATTTTACGACGGTACGTAGTAGATGGCTGCATTACAATACCGACCCTCACCCGCGCATCTCTTCGACGAAGTAGAAACGACGCTCGGCTGGGATAAACCAGCCGAGCGCCTGCACGATCTACCTCGGTCCGAAAATTGAAACTACCCGTGTTGCAACCTCCCGTCAGAACCTCGCCTGCGGGAACTGCAGTCCGAGGATGAACGTCATTCGTGTGTTTCAGATGTCAACTCCCGAACAAGATGGCGGCGCTTCCGCTTCCGGACCCGAGGCCATCCTCAAACCCATCCTCTGGACCAAATGAAAACACAGGAGTCGACATCGAGGACGAGTCGACCACTGTGACTGGTACCGATACAGAACGCCCACCTGGTTGTTGGACGATCAGGTGATGATCGCCTAGGTCAGCATCATCCGGAACACGTACCAGCGCTGTCGCATTTCCGTTCTCATCGGTCGTGAAATTGCCAACCACCTGAGGTGTCGAGGCGAAGAGCGCCAAGCTGGGCTGATTTGCGATCCAGCCTCCCACTGAGAACAAAATCTCCTGCCCTCGTTGCAGCAGCGTCGGAGTGCGCTCGACTGAGGGGAGGGCGTAACCAAGATCCCGCATTACGCGGAAGGCGCCGCACTGGTAGAGCACCACATTTTTTTCCCCGTTGACCGGGCAGGTGATCTTCGTATCTGGGGAGCCGTACGATCCGTGGATTCCTTTCCCGAACACGACATCCACGGGAGGATTGCAAATGATGTCTCCACTCAGACAGAACGAACTGACCACGTTCGGGTGAGACGAGAGATAATCGCTGATGTCGGCGTCACCGTTGGTAACACCCGCTGCGACGACCCCGAGAGCCTTGTACGACGTTCCCTCGTGCCGCTCACCGGCGCGGCCCGGGCGGAGGTTGGGATCACCGAAGTACACGACAGATTTGACAAGTGCGAGTTCCGGTGCCGTAACAGCCTGCTTCTGGGCTAGGTATCGATTAACGACATTTGCTCCCTGCGAGTACCCGGCGAGGACGATGCGTGCACTGTCGCTGCATTTCGTATGCAGTGCTGAGATGATGCGTCCCAGATTCGATGCACCGATGTCGACGGACTCCCGGTAGTCGTTCGTGTAGTAGCCGATGTTGGCCGTTTCCACATTGATGGCGGGGTACGACACCGACATGATGTTGAAGTCGTAGTCGACGGACTGTTGACGTTGCAGGAAGCCGAACATCGGCGCGAGGCGCTCACCCATACCGAGGTTGACTGCCCCCTCTTCCGTGTACGGCTTGTTCGTGCGCGCGTGCGTCCGGAAGTAGGAAAGATCAGGGCTTTGTGGTGATTCGCCAGAGCCTCGAACTCCGATGAAAGTAGGTGAATCGCAATCGACGTCGCTGCGGATCTCTCCTGATCCGGTGGCGACGGCAGCTGATATGGCGTCGCTGAGTTCCGTGGTGTTCGTCGCTGTGAAGTATCGCCCTCCAGTAGCATTTGCGATGCAGCTGAGCTCACTTTCCGCTACATCCGGAGCATTGAAACCGACTGCGTGGACGCGGAAGTCGATGCCGAGCTGATTTTTCAGTTCAGTTGCGACCGCGCAGGGATCTCCACAGGTGCTTTGGCCGTCGCTGATCAGGATGATGGTGCGATCGCCTGTGGACGGGAGATCGCCGGCCGCTGCGCGCAGAGCATCTGGTGTAGGGGTGGTGCCACCTGCAGTGAGTTGATTAGTGGCGTTGTTGAGTTGGTCGCGATTGTCGGTTGCCACTGGAACCAGCAACTGTCCACCGTTACCGCAGTCGCCCGCGAAGGAACGCAGACCGGCAGCTTGTCCCGAGGAGAGTGCTCCAATCCCGGCACGGAGCGCATCCTTCGCTTGCGCCAACGGTGATCCCGCCATCGACCCCGACGTGTCGACGACGAACAGCACGCTCGACGTGGTCTCCTCTGCCTGGGCAGTCGGTGTCGAAATCAAGCCGAATGTCAGAGCGACCGCCGCGAGCGCGGCCAACGCCGCATGGCCGACAGTTCTCGGCGCGAGCGGTCTTGCACGCGAAACCGTCTGACCTCGTGTATATGACATTCCGTTCCTCTCGACAGCTTCATTTCGATCGCCGACATGCTTGCGCATTGCGCAGCATGTCGGTTTTACCAGTCACGGCACAGAGCTGTCTGTCAGTCGATCGAAGTACATGCCTGCAAGCAAATGAAGAAACAGTAGGCATCGCAGAGTTTCCTCGTGCGCAACTCACAACATCTCGCGCTTGGTGATCTCGCGCTTGGTGAATCGCCCAAGCCCGACGCTTCTTCTCCCACCGTCACACGCGAGCATGCCGGACAACCCCCGCCGATATTGTTCGGGCTAGAGATCGTCGATGCTGATGATTCCGTCCTGCAAAGCGCGAGCGACGAGTGCTGCTTTCGTCGGCGCCGGCCGGCCGGCCGCGGCGTATTTGGTGCGCACCCGCCCCAGATGAGTGGCCAGGGTGGATGCGGTGATGTACAGGGCTTTGGCAGCGAAGGTTTTCGATTCGGTCCGGAACCACTGGATCAGCACTTCACGTTCCCGCTCGGTCAGCTTGGGTCGCGACGCCCTGGTGTCCGCGGACATCGCTCCGGCCATACTCGGCGACATATACGGGTGATCGGTTACTGCAGCCTCGATCGCGGGAACGAGATGTTGGCGGCCTTCCGATTTCGTCAGATACGTCACCGCGCCGTTGTCGAGGCAGTCCAAGATCGTCGCCGCGTCACTGCGCATGGAGTAGATGATGACCCGGTATCCGGCGTCAGTGAGAGCGCTCACCATGTCCAAGGCGGGCAGCGGCGAGCCGTCCCCGAACTGCAGATCCAGCACCACCGCGTCGATCCGCACGCCCTGCCCACCTGCTCGATCGCGCAGAAACTCTGTCGGCCGTAGGTATCGTCCGGCGACCGCGATCGGTGGTGTGGCGCCGGCACACCATGAGGCGAGGCCTTCGTGCACCACGTCGTGGTCGTCGATCACCGCGACGGTGATCTCGGTCAGGTCGGGTGCAGTCATCGAATCGGCCCTTTCGTGCGGGCATCTCGCCCTTGGTTGATTGTGTTCACAGCGCAACGTCAGTCAGCGGTACGGCCCGCGCCGATATGGGAGCGGCGGTGGCCTGAACCCAGATCAGGCCCTCGTCATATTCGACCCGCACCTGAACCTCGGTCGTTTCGTCCCATTCGAGGTCCTCGACGTGGGCGGGGTCGCAGTCGGCGACGACGCTGATCTGAAGCTGCGGGGTTTCGGTGACCACGATTCGGGCATGCGCCCGGGCGGCGGCGACGACCTGCGCGGGGACCTCCAACAGGGTGGTGCGTAGGTGAGCGTCTACTGGGGACAGGTTCGGTGGTATCTCCACTGCCACCGATACGCCGTTCTTCTCCCCCCAGTGCGGTCAGGCCTTGAATCTCGCGTGCCAGCGGGTGAAGCTGCAGTTGCCCGTCCGCTTGTAGGAACAATCGGCGCATCCGAGCGGACTCGACCGCTGCCTGCTCGCGCACACCTTCGGAATCGGCGGTGATCGATCCTTCCGCAAGGGCCCGCAGCAGCGGCACTGTGGTTTCCTCGAGCGCGGTGTAGCGGCTCCGATAATCCGTCTGCACACGGTCCGCGATCTCCCGGTCGGCGATCAGCGCGGACTGGGCCTCGGACTCCTCCGCTGCCAACCGTGCGGTGCGGCGCAGGTCAGTGGCGAAGAACCCGGCGATCATCTGGACCGCCAATTCACTGGCCAGGCTGTACCCGAACAGCTCGAACGTTCCCGCGTTCATCTCGCCTCCGACGATCGCCGCCGCGGCGGTGACCACTCGTAAGAACACTAACGCCGCCATGATCATTCGCACCGGCGATGTGAGTAGGAGTGGCAGCAGCACCCACCCGGTCATCCCGAACGCCCAATGCTCCCCGGTCCCGAACGCATCGTCGGTGGTAAACGGTTGAACGAACGTCACCACCGATACCGCGGCGAATCCCGCGGCCTTCGCCCACCGCGGCACCGCCATCCCCGTGACCGTGCACGCTCCCAACCCGATGACCACGAACAGAACACCGATCAACACCATTTGTGTGGGCTCGGTGACGATCCGGGGTCCGTACAGACGTACCGGGATCAGCGTCGTCAAAATCGTGGCAACCCCGACCAGACCCAGCCCGTATCCGCGGCTGAGCCGAAATGCGCGGCGGGCAGGATCGGAGAGCTCCCATACCCGCGCGGCATCACCTGCGGCGCTTTCCGTTGTCTCCGTGGCGCTCTCGGTGTCCCAGCCCAGGACAATTCTCGTCCCAGCTCCCGGAGCCGATTCGACTCGCGCCGAAGCGCCGACCCGCGTCATCCGCCCGGTGATGGATTCGGCGATCCCCCGGCCATGACCCATTGTCGACGCAGAACCATCGGTATCGGGCGCATCGGCTGCGCTGAATCCGGTGCCGGCGTCGACGATGTCGACCCCGGACCCGCGCAACACCAGCGATGCTGCCCGCGTGCCGGAATGTCGCTCGACGTTCGTTAATGCCTCCCTGACCGCACCCGCTATCGCATGAGCAAGAGTCCCAGACACCCGCACCCGCTCAGCTCCGGTCACGGAGACCGCGAGGTCAGACTCCGCCGCGATGTCGTCGAGAATCCGGCGAACATCGATCTGCTCGCCCGACTCCAGTGCCGGCGCCGACCGAAGTGCCTGCAGATCCCGAGCAGCTTGACGACGCACCCGCTCCTTCGTCAACGGCACACCGTGCCCGATCATCAACATCGTCGCCGCGGCCGTATCGTGCACCGTCGCCCAATGTTCACGCTGATACTCGCGCCGCGCCTGCGCGACCGCGACATCTCGTTCGGTCTCCGCGAGCTGCATACCCGCCGCATCCGCTGCTCGTGCGCCACGTTCGACCAACTGCCGCAGGAAAATCCCGATCCCACACTGAACGAGGAAAAAGTACGGCCAGAACACCGTCCACGGCGACTCCACACCCGCCACGCCCGACAACCCGAACACGAACGCCACGGCAATACCGACCGCAGCCAACACCGCCTGCCAATGCCGCTGCGAGAACGCGAAACTCAACACCGCACTCCCAGAGACCGCCAACGGCAACGAGTTCGACGACACCACGTCGATACCTTCGGTCGTCGACGGAATCGTCACCGCCACCACCACAACCAGCACGTAATCCGCCCACACCGCGGTCGATGACGTCATCGACCGCGTCAACAGACGAAACGAACCCCACCCGATCAACACCACGGCGACCGCCACACCCACCGTCGTGCGCGGAGGAAAGCTCAGATACACCACCCCACAGAGCACATTGACACTGTGCCGAAGAAGGACACCGAACCACGCCGCCTGAAAACGTGAACGCGCCGCAGACGACTCCCACCTACCACTTCCCACACCGCCTCCGTGGATAACTCGTACCAGCATTGGAAGAAAGCTGATATCTCCCGAATTGATCATTCACCGAAGCCTAAAAATGGTTCACCCTCGTATCCCCCACCAAATGCGATGCAACGACACCACTACGACCTGCCGAGAATTGACGACAGACCCTGACATCGCCAGCAAAAGGACATTACTGGAATCAAAATCACTTTAGCAATCGTCGTCTGGCGGACACCCCGTTTTGCGGTACGGATGCGATCACCGAAGCAGCACCGCCCGGTGCGCAGGCTCCCCTATCGCAATGGTCGGCACTAACGTCGACATCGTCGGCCCTTCATGCGGGGTGAAAACGCAGGTGCGGCGCGGACCCGGGCACGGCATCAGTCGCGCTGCGAAGACGCGATTCGCAAGGCATCATTTACTGACCGTTTCAGAATGAGTTCGGCGTGGCGGATGGCGTACCGTCTGCTTTTTCGGCAGGGTGCACCGAGTGTCTGTTGATCTTGTTCCGAACGATCTGTGGGAGCGGGTAGCCCCGCTGCTGCCACCCAGAGATACCCGCCGGTACCGATTCCCGGGACGCAAGCCGGTTGACGACAGGGTCGCATTAGCTGGCATCATCTTCGTTCTACATACCAACCTCGCCTGGCGGGACGTCCCGGCAGAGAAGATCGGATGCAGCAGCGTGACCTGTTGGCGCAGGTTACGGAAGTGGACCGAGGCCGGAGTATGGCCGCAGCTGCACGAGCGGTTACTCGCCGAACTCCGCGCGACTGGGCTGCTCGAGATCAACGATGTCGCGGTCGACGGCTCACACGTGCGAGCCCTCAAAGGGGAGATCTCACCGGCCCGTCACCGGTCGATCGAGCCCGTACCGGCAGCAAGCACCATGTGATCGTCGACCGGCACGGCACTCCCTTGGCGGTGTCGTTGACCGGCGGAAACAGTCACGATGTCACCCAGCTGATGCCTCTGGTCGAGGCGATTCCACGTATTCGTGGCTGCCGTGGTCGGCCGCGGAATCGGCCCCGAAGGTTGTTCGCCGACCGTGGATACGACCACGACAAGTATCGGAACTTGCTCCGCGCCAAGGGGATCACACCGATGATCGCCCGCCGCGGTGCCGCACACGGTTCCGGACTCGGCAAGGTTCGCTGGGTGGTCGAACGGACCTTCGCCTGGCTCCACCAATTCAAACGCCTACGAACACGTTCCGAGATGCGCGCGGACCTTCACCAAGGACTACTCGAACTCGCATGCAGCATCATCTGCTTGAGGCGACTACGGAAATCATTCTGAAACGGTCAGTTACTCCAGGTATACGAAACACGGCAGTTCAAGATCGAAACACTCTGCAAGAACACCGGATTGAAACGATCCGCCCTCTACAGCAACCTCACCCTCGCGCGGGAAGAACGAGACGCTCTAGCGGTCGCGAGAGGTGAGTAGTGCAGTCCACTTCTGAAACTGACAACCGACAAGGCATCAGGAGCGAAGAAGTGGCAGGCGAACAAGATGAAGGGCGACGTTGTCTCCATGACCGAGATTGCGGAAGTTCTTAACGTCGAACGAAGCACCCTTTATCGAAATATCAAGTAATACAAAGGAACCCACTTCACCTCGTAGTTAATCGAAATGAAGTGGGCAGCCGGCGTGGAGCTGAACTAGATGACGAGCGGGCAACGCTAGTGTGGTTGAACCCGTGGTCCGCCAGGTCATGGGTACGGCCATTTCATGACGGCTTCACGACGGGAAGCGAGGGATTCCGCGGAGTGGATGCTATTCGGGTGTCGCGCTGAGAAAGCCGCGGCCAAGAAGAAGTACCTGACATCGTTCACTGCCTCCTCCTATGCGGTCTGGCCTTGTGCGTACGCTCCGATGATCATCGCGCAATGCTCGGCTTCGAAAGCCGTCACTCGGACGAGTGCGGTATTGGATGGACTGTCGATGTTGACCAGTTCCTGGTACTCGTCCGGATCTAGCCCGTAATCGTTGTAGCTAGAAGTCGTCACGATGTTTGATGTGGATTCCGGTGAGCGAATATCGAGGCGGTCGGCGCTGTTCCGTCCTACTGCGCCGCTTCCGCTGCTGGCGCTGTCCTTGTATCCCTCGCCGGTCAGCCAATCTGGCTGCGCTTCTGCAGTTCAGGACGCCTGTGGCCAGCCAAGGAAGGCCACAGGCGTTTGTGTTCTAAGGATGTCGGATTCCGGCCCGACGAAACCTGGTCCAACGATGATGTGCCACTGCGTGCGGGAGATTGATTCCCTCGTAAGTGCAGCGTGTGCGGATATCGCCCGGCGTGTTGACGTTCCTGGCTGCGGCCCTTGGTCGGGCGTCCTTTCCTCGCGACAGGTGGTTTACCAGTCCCGGTCTGCACCGCTCCTCGGGGATGCTTGCCCTGGTCGAGATCGGCCGTCATCCGGGCGCCGATCGTTTCCTTGTCCACTCCTGCGGCGTTCATGTCGGCGGCGAGTGCATCGCGTCGTTCAGCCGAGTCGTACTCGGCTTCCGCGGCCGCCCGATGAGCGTCTGCGTCTTGGGCGATTTCAGTTTCGGCCGGTGTACCTTCGGCCTCTGTCGCCGTCTTGTCGAGCCGATCGGCCTCAGCCATCAGCTCGGAAGCCTTCACGTTCTCGCGTTCGGCGAGTTCCTGTTCGGCGGTAGCGGCCCGCTTGGCTTCTTCGGCTGCCTGGAGCAGGGTCTCGATTTCTCGCGGGTCGATCCCGGGGGCGGCCGCATCTATTCCGTACCGTGTCTGGACTTGCGTGCGGATGCGATCTGCGGCGTCGGCCGCGGGCTGCGAGTGGTCTTGCCAGCCGCGGGCCTGCTGCCAGCTGTCGGCGATCTGCGCGTGGGAAGCGTCCTCCCACGAGCGGTCCGTCATCACCGGACGTAGCTGTGCCTCGATCGCGCTGCGCTCGGCGACGAGCCGTTCGCGCAGTTCACGGGCCGCTTGCACGCTTTTGGCTTCGGCGTCGCGGATCTGCTTCTCACGTGCGCGGCCCATCTGCTCTGCGAGACGGGACGCAGACTGCAAACCGACCCGGAACATGCGCGTGAGTTCTTGATTGACCTCACCGATTTCGTCGTGCTCTGACATCAGTTGTTGCCTTCCTTGTGGGGTGACGACTCTGTGGGCGCGGATTCTGGGGATTGACGCATGTCGGGGAACATCGACGACGGTGCGGGTTCGATCGGCAAGGGCACGATCGCGAAGTCGCCGCCGGCATGACCGCTGCGGACCGAGCACGCTTTGAACGTGCCCTCTGGATCGAAAAGCTGTGCCATGTGGTGGTCAGCGTGATCGCGCCACCACACACTCATGCCCGTCGAGGGATCCAGGCCCAGACGCTCCCACGCGCGCCACAGGGCTTCCAACCGGGAGATAGCTTCGGCATGTTTCCACCACTGCGTGCACCAGTTCCTTGACGTCCCCTCGATCACTTCACGCCGATAGACGGGGGCGATCCGTTCGCGCACGAACTCCTCCACCGATCCGAACACCAGTTTCGGCTCTGCCGGCTGCTCCGACTCCGGTTCCGGATCGGCGAGCGAAATCTCGAGCTGCGCCAGCAACCGCGCCGCCGCCGCTTCGAGTCGCGCGTACAGCTCCGGAGTGAGGATTTCCGCCCACTTCGCTTCGGCGATCGCGTCGGCTTCCTTCTGGATGCGTTTGAGAATTGCCTTGCCGACCATCGCCTCGAGGTTCTCGCTCAGCGGCGCTTCGACGCTCGGTTCATCTCCTCCGCTGAGGGGCGTGTACGCGGATGGGCGTGGATAGTCCGCATCTTCCGGCGGCAGATAGTCAGCCTCACCCGGATCGAAATCGTCCTCCGGCGGTGGTTCGAACGGCGCGTTCACAGCGACACCGCCTCACGCGCCGACCCCGCGTGGTCTGGCTTGAGCCATTCGGACAGGCCTTCTTCTGCTTCCGCCAATATCGCCGGGGCTGCCGGATCGTGGGCTTCGATTGACGCCCTGATCCGGTCGGCATGCGGGCCGGCCATCCACGGCGCCGTCCGTACGATCACAGGCCGGTTACCGGAGGAACGTACGATCGCCCGGCCACGCGGCAGTGCTTCGAGCTCGGATTCGGTGAACGTACGAACTTTGGTGCGCTGCTTGGAAGTGGATCGGCCTTGCGAGGAGGCCGTGACCGACCCGGTGATCTCCCAATGGTCACCGATCGCGGTGGACATGTCCCGAAGGAACACCCCGTCATCGACGGCGACACCGCCGCCGTAGACCTTGACGTCGCCGCGGTCGGCTATGAACTCGGGTTGGGTCACCACCGTCAATCCGAGGCAGCGGATATCCCCGATTGACTCAGCGGGGACCAGCGCCCCGTGTTCAATCCGGTCGCCAGGGCATCGAGCCGACCTCGTCGAGTGCGGCCAGCAGGATCAGAAGAGTTTCGCGGCTGACACTGTGCGCCGCTATGGCTCGACCGGCGTTGTGGCATCTGCTGATTGTTCGACCAGTGATTCGATATCCGGCGGCCCGGAATCTGCAAGTAGGATCTTGTGCGGACCAATGGTCGGTCGCCCCGGTGTTCGGCGGATTTTCAGCGGGCATCCAACAGCTGTACCCGTTGCGGGAGATCGCCTTTCGACATCGCTTTGGCGATCGAAGCGATACCGGCCGCATCGAGGTCGGGTGTCACATCGGTGACGGGCGTGGTTCCCAGAGCGGCGAGTTCGGACCCGACAGCTTTCCGTGGCGGGGAGCGTTTCCGGGTATCCGATCGCGGAGCCAGGCTCGCCACACTCGACCGGTGGGATACCAGTTCGAATCTCGTTCGATACCGGGGTGATCTGCTTGATCCAACCCCGTTGCCTCGACGACGGCGGGGTTGAGGAACCGCAGGGCGCACTGCGATGTTGAATTCGAATCGGAAGTGCGCTGTGGCATCGGTCGAGTTGTTCTCGGTCCAGGTTCCCGGCCGCCGAATCGAAGTACCTTGACGCCACGCACCCAGCCATTTGTTCCCAGCGAACCACGCAGTGATGCGGCAATTTTTGCTGTGTTTCGGACATGTGGAGGACCGCTTTCGACGGACGCGCGCCGTGCCGCCAGGGCGCGAAGATGAATATGGTACCACGAGCGACGTTGTGCCCATTCTTGATTCGACTATGTAGTCCCGAAACTTCTTTGACCATATGGCCGGAAAGCATATGGGTACCTCACGAGATGTCGATTCAGAGACCACGGAGCACTGACTCGGTGTCGGCTCCCTATGTTGACTCGATGCCACACTCGATCTTCTCGTCGGCAAGGCTGTGAAACGGGGGTCGTATCCGGGCATCCCGGTGTCGGGGTGATCAGGGGTTGTGGACGATACCAGCCCTGCCATCGAAATATCCCAGAGATACCCAGTGTCGGGCAGTGTTTCGGACATCGTAGGTGTGGCAGCCGGCGGTCCGGTCAACGGGTCGGCGATTGAGTCGGCGACAATGACGGGCGTTCCGTCCGCGTCGTGAGTGATCAAGGTGCTCGACGCCACGATGTCGTCACCGAAACCGACATGCGCCGAGTCACGTCCGGCTGCGGTGATCGAGATCCATGTCGTACCGGATGAGACCACGGTGTCGACCAGAGCGCATGGTCTCATGCTTCGATCATGATGTCTGCCTGCGCGAGTAAACTTCCAAGGGCAGACCGTCCGGTAGGGGAGTCTGGACCCGAGTGCGACGGACTCGTGTCCTGTGTGCAACAGTGAGTAGAACCGGATTTTCGCGCCTCGCCCCGTTGCGCTGGTGGGTGTTTCGAACTTTGGCCACGCGTGCATCTGAGATACCGATGTTGGTAGCAGGCGAAGTTTTCGCGCTGACAGCGACGCTACCTTCTTGAACTTTCCGGTGAATACAGCTCGCGTGGCGAGAGAACAGGCACCGCCTGCTGCCGTGTCGTTGGGGCGAACTTGACGTCTATGGAGATGCGTGGTGGAACGCCGCGTTTCGTGAAATCCGTGGAGGCGAATTGCTCGCTGCCACCGTCGTTATCGTTATCGTGAACGTGAACGCAAACTTCTCTCGTGAACCCGTTGTAGGGGATACACAGGTCTTCGTCTCGCTCGCCAGAATCGGTCGAACATCGTTTGTGCTCGAGACGTCGATCGCGCAGGCAGACAGCATTGCCGCCGTCGCACCCTTCACCCTCACCCGTCGCGAGCGGTGTACCGTCACCGCTTTCTCCGCAGCAGATCGAACTCCTCCGAGATCTGGAGCCCGAGAGTGCATCCGGGAATTGATGACGATGGCTGCCGGCGAGCTTCCGAAGAAGACGGCGAAGCCGCCGCTCGTACCGGGGAGAGCTCGTCGTGCCCGTCCCACACGGATCGCGGGCAGCGCTGCACGGCGGTGACACCGCTTCGGCGTTCGTCGGTATCGAGCGCAGGCCGCGGCGGAGGAATCTGATTGATCTGCACGAGCGTCAGGAGGGCAGTCGGGATCTCACGTTCGTGTCGAGCCGGGGTGACATCGTCTGCGGCTACGGGAAAGGATGTCACATGTCAGTCGGCACGGATCGAGCATGGGTAACTCGGATGTGTCGCCACCCGTCTGACGAGGGGTCGGCACGCCAGGCGGGCGATACCGAGGCCGGCCCGGTGAGCGGTCTACACGGTGACGTCGGAGTAGGGCATGTGTTCTGACACCCAGGGAAAAACGACTTCCATGAGTAGCAACACGATCGCGACGACGATGATGATCGCGAGCAGCGCCTTCACCGGTCGGGGGCCAGGAAGCACACTCCAGAGGTAGCCGTACATCTATTACTCCTGCAATGCCGCGGGAATATAGCCCGAGGACTTCGAGATCGTTTCGACGAGAACAGCATGCACGATCATGCGTTCGGAGTTCGAGAACAGCGGATGGCACGTGGTCAGTGTCAACGTACTTTCCAGTCCGGGTTCAGCTTCCACCCACGGGGCGCCGGGCAACGGGTTGACGACGTCGATGTCGCCAGGCACGGTGATGTGTCGCCCCAGGAGGTGAGCGTAGTCGCCGTCGGACACTCGATCGGTTTGCTCGGGACTCAGGCACGCTTCGGCGGCCGTACGTCGTTCAGGCGAGCGAGTCTCCAGTGGCAGGAGTCGGTAGGTCATCCACTCGAACTCCGTCTCCACGACCACGGCATCGCACGAATCGAGTCGATCGAGGTGCTGGAACACCGCACCGGAACCGATGCGGTGCCCGGCGAGCGCGAAGTTTCCGGCTTCGCCGGGCATCTGCGTGGCGGGATAATGGCCGGGACCTGCCCGTAAGTCCTCGTTGCGGGTGCCCTCGACGACGGCGGACACTACATCGGCACCGAGTGCGGGAAGATACACACGCGCGATCCCCTCGCCGAGTGGCGGGGGCCCCGGGACGATCGGCTCGTTACCGACCGCCCCGACGTCGGTGCTCCAGGATTCCTCCAGACGAGCGTTGACCTCGTCTTGCAGTCGACCTGAGACGATGTTGGTCCAGAACGCCTCGTAGATGACAAAGAGCAAGATGAGAATCCCGGCCGTGAGCAGTAGTTCACCGACGATCTGGCCGGGCCGCGGCCGTAGCCGCCCGTCAGCCGGAATCTTCCCATCGCTCATCGACCGGGTCTCCTTTCCACAGTGGAACTGGCTAGCTGCCCACGTTGATCTTGGCGCTTCCGGTGCCGCCGAGAAGGTCGTAGAGGAGGACGGACAGGCGACCGAGCCCGTCGATGGCGACAGAACCGGTGGTGCTGACGTCCTCGAGGACGATCGGGAACGGGAGGATGAACATGGTGCTTCTCTCCTTCGAGGGGCGGGCGAGTGAACGGCCGCCCGATAGCTGTTCTGCTGTTCGATTGGTGTGGCGGAGCGGGGCGGGTGCGACCAGAAGACGGTCGTACCCGCCCCGCTACCGTGTGACGGCTGGGAGGTTAATTCCCGCCGGGTGCCTGCCTGCGGTTACGCAGGACGAGCCAGGCGCCACCGGCGATCAGCACGAGTGCTGCACCGGCAAGCCAGATGACGTTGGCACCTGTTACCGGCAGTGACGACGACTGGTCCGGCTTGACCGGAACAGGCTTGCCCGGAGCGCCGTTGTGACCGGGGCTCCCTTGCCCGTCAGAGCCGGGGAAGGACGGTCCGTCGATCACCGGTGTGTCGATTCCCGGTCCGTCGATTCCGGGCCACGCCGGGATCAACGATCCCCACGGCGGCAACGGAATCGGCAGCGGGATGATGATCAGCCCGTTGCTGCTGGTCTTGTTCTCGAGTCCCAGCACTACCGGCTTGTCGGCGCCACCGGTGAGGGTGACGGAAATTCCGGTCGGTTCGCCGTCGATCGTGGCGATATCCGCGCGCCCGTCCTCGAGGCTCCAGAGCACTTCACCCCACTTGACGTTGGTCACGTCGGTGTGGGCACCGGTTTCGATGAAAGTGATCTCGGTGTCGAGCGGGAACTGGACTCTACCGTCTACGACGGCCGCGTCGCACTGGGTGGTCGGGGTGACCGAGGCACCCGGCCTGACGTCGAGAACGCAGGACCGGAACTCGTCGTCGATGTCCGTCCACGTGGCCGTGACCTGGAAGATCGTGGAACCGTCCTTGGTCACTTGGCTACCCTTGGGGCCGGTGACGATCTTGTCGATGTCCACGTCCGCGGTCGGGATCGGGCGGTTGTGGATCTCCACGACAGCTTCCGCGCCTGCCACGATCGTGACGGTGTCGCGGTAGTCGGCGTCACCGGCATCCGCGGCCACGTAGTAGTACGGCCGTGCCCAGTCGATACCCGCCAGAGGTGCAGGATCGATCTCGGAGAAGGTGATCACGGTGTTCCGTGGGACCACGTCGCCGGACTTCCAGCTCCAGTTGTTTCCGGCGTCGAGGGTGATGGTTTCACCTACTGCCGGGAAATCGGTTCCGGCGGGAAGTGCCGGGTCGATTCCGTCGATCCGTACCTGGAACGCCGCGCCGTCAGGCAGGTCTGCCTCGGTGGCTCGGACAGCGTCGTCGCCGTCGAGGATGAACTTCGTGAACTCGACCGAGCCGAACTTCCACAGTGCCTCGTTCGACAGAGTGATCAGCCGACCGTCCGTCGGGTCGTCGGAGACGATGCCCGTCGCGGTGCCGCCGGGGTTCGTCACGAGCCACGATTCGCCGTCCGGGCTGGTACCCCAGGAGATGGTGCCCCATTCGACTCCGGCGACGTCGGGACGACCGATTTCGGTGAAGGTCACCTCGGTTCCGACCGGGAGATCGACGCCGAGCGGCGTGGCCTCTCCCTGCTTGACGGTCAGATCTGCGGTGCGGTATCCCACACCGTCCTTCCACCGGGCCTGGACGCCGAATTCGACACCCTCACCCACGGCCCCGGCTGCCTCGCCGCTGACCTGCTTGGCAACGCGCAGAGTACCGTCGTTGACGTCGACGAAGTTCGTCACGTCGACCTGGCGCAGGTCCTTTCCGATGGTCACCACTGCCGCGTTGTCCGCACCGACCCTGACATTCCCGGAGTAGGCGGGCACGCCGTAGGCGAGACCGTTACCGTCTGCCGGAACCACCTCGGTCAGTGTGACCTCGGTGCCGCCGGGCAGATTCTCACCGAACGGAACCTTGGTGCCGTTGGAGGGTAGCGTCAGCGTTTTACCCTGCAGGTTGCCGTCCGCATCGAGCCAGGTGGCATTCACGTCGAAGCTCGCGGGCACTGCTCGGTCGAATGCCTTCGGGCCTGTGAGTTTCTTGCTCACCTCGAAGGTGCCCTGTGTGGTGGTGGCTTCGTTGGTGATGGAGACCGTGTTCGCCGCCGCATCGGTACCGATGGTGAGCGTCTTCGGAGTGATCACCGGTACCGACCAGGTCACGAGGTCGGTGTTCAGCGGCTGCACCTCGGTGAAGGTGACCTGCGATCCGATCGGCAGATCGCCCAGGTTGTAGAACTGACCGTCTCGCAGAGTGAACGGGGCCAACACCTTGCGGTTGGCGTCGTCGTGCGAGTTGATCTCGGCATTGACCGTGAACGACTCGAGACCGGTGCGCGGGCCGTCACCGATAACGGTCTTGGTGATCTTTGCCGTTCCCAGCTGAGCCTTGTTGAACAAGGTGACGCCGATGTTGCTCTTCGGCGTGATGCTCACCAACGCCTCGGTGCCGTTCTTGGTGACCGTCACCCCTTCTGCCGCGGCAAACTTCCCCTGCTCGAAGTAGACGCCGCCAACTGTGGGCAGGTTGATCTCGGACAGGCGGATCTGCCAGCCGATGCCTCGAGGATTGAGCCCGCTGACGGGTGTCCCGTCAGCCTTGACCTTGATCTCGTAGGAGCTGGCCGGCGCGTCGGTGTCCGGATTCTGTCCGGGTGCGAACTCGTCCACCTTTACGGTGAACTCGGTGTCCTCCGGGAACTTCTCGGACGAGGACGTGATGTTTTTCAGCAGTGAGAACGAACCGCGCGTGACACCTTGGCCGGTGCCGCCACCGCCCCACTCCTGCTTGACGCCGTGCGAGATCTGAGCGCCGCCCTCGTAGTCGAGTGCGTTTCCGTACTCGGTGCCGCGTTGGTCCAGTCCGCCACTGGTGGTGCACAGGGTGTAGCTGATGTAGTACCGCGTTTCACGGTTGTAGTCGCCCGCATCCTTGGGGAGGGTGAAATCGATCCCGTTGGCAGTGCGTTTGACCGTCGTCGCGCCGGTGAGGTCGCGGTCGGCATTGGCCTTGCTGTCACCGAGGAAATCGCGTGCGGTGACCTGGAGATCGAGATTCTTCGTGAGATCGTTGCCGACCTCGCACACCGTCATGGTGTCGGAGAACGTGTCCGTGATGACCGCGGGTGTGGTGCGGCCCTCGAGATGGCGTCCGGGGATTTCCACGTCCCAGCCGAGAGTCGTTCCAGCCGGTTGGGTCTCGCCGGCGATCACCTTCGGATCGGTGTTGAGCTTGCCGGTCTTGCGGCCGCTGAAATCGTGCCCCTTGGCCGTATCGCCGACCTTGGTGCCGTTGACGAGCGCCGTGTTGGTGAACGTCTCCGTGCTGTCCGGAACCTTGTCGCCGGTCAGGCATGTCCGATAGCTCACCTGGTAATAACGATCCTCGTCGATCGTGGTGCCGGCCTTCGGTGTGATCGTCACGGTGAAAGTTTTGGAGCCGGGCGCCGCGCTGGTGTCGACGACGAAGTCGTCGGTGACATTCTGGCGAGCGGCCCACTTGCCGTCCGGCCCGGGTAGGCGGTCGGCGAGCTCGATCTTCACCTTCAAGCCGCTGTCGCAGACAGCGTGGTCGCCGGTGAGAGTTTCGGTAATGGCGACCTTGTTGTCAGGGTCGGCGGCGATAAAGACACCCGGAACCTGGATGTTCCAGGCGGCCTCGCGGTAACGCTCGTTCTTGTCCAGGCTGCCGGACTTCGAGGGAACAGCTTCCGGTCGCCAGGTCTGCCCGACCCCGACTGCGCCGACAGTGATCCCGCCAACGGTCACGGAGTTGTCGTAGACGATGGACTCGTCGCCTTCGGTGGGCAGATCCACCATCCCGCTGGTCGTGCACGAGGTGTACTCGACCCGGTAGAGCTTGTCGCTTGCGAAAGGTGCGCCGTTGGTGAGTTCGATACCGACTACGCTGCCCGCTCCGTCGGGCTGGGTGACGGCGACGCCGCCGGGAACGTCCTTGAGATCACCGGGCCGTCCGGACAACAGTCTCGCGTTGAGTCGACCGTCCTCGCACAGCGTCATGTTGGCAGAGAGCGCATCACTCAAGTTCACCGAACCGGTGTTGCCCGTGTCCAGAGCAGCCAGATCGGAGCCGGGGATGTCGATGGTCCATCGCACCGCAGCCTTGTCGGGAGCGAGCTCGCCGGACTTCTCGATCACGCCGATGTCCTGGCCGTCGCCGATACCGCCACCGCCGGGCAGCGGGACGGTCCGGACCCTGTCATTGATCGTGAAGTCGACGCTCTTGGCCGTGGTGTACTCGACCGCCTTCGTGTAGACGAAGAAGTCGCCGTGCACCTCCTCTTCGTGACCGACCACGGCGTCGGAGAGCACACAGGTCATGACGTTGGTGGAGGAGTTCAGCTCGCAGGTGCCCCAGACGGTTTCGTTGGTCTTCAGGTCGATCGTGGGGTTACCGCCGAGCTTCAACTCGTCGGGGAACTGGATGGTGAACTCGTCGCCCGGCTTCGGGTTGGCGTTCCTCGCATCCCACGTGCCGCGTACCTCTACGGAGTCCCCGACCGTGATCTGCTGGTCGTCTCCGGCGCCCGTGACGTTGACCTCGGTGATCTCGACATCGATGCCGGGATTGAGTCCGCGTGGAGTGATCGCCGCGTTTCCTGCTCGTTTCTCCGTCGTGGCGGTCCCGCTCGTCGTCGTCGGCGGCGGAGTTGTCGACGACGACGTCGCCGGAGCTTTCGTGGGCCCCACCTGCGTGGTGGGGGTCACGCTCTTCGTTGTCGTCGGCGGAGTCTTCGAGGTGGATGTCGCCGCGGGGGAGTCCTGATCCCCTGCAGAAGGTGGTGCCTCGACAGTGCGCGTCGGGGCAGGGGCGATCGAGGTCTCGATTTCGTCAGCCGAGGCTATCTGGGCAAACGAGAACGACGACATGACCAAGGCCATGATTGCCACGATCATCCCTAGAGCTGCCCACCGAGACACCACCCCCTCTCCGGCACGTCGCTGGAAGACTTGGTTACGCATGGAAAAACGCCTTTCGTTCAACACGCTGGACTCATCGCGCACCCGGCCGGTGACCGGAAGCGGATAACAGATAAAACAGGCAAACAACTCTTTTTACATGAGGCGGTAATGCGAAAGTAAATGCAAGAAGGCCTGATCCCACGACGGATTTACGGCCATTGCCACCAAATAGCTGACAAAGATGTTGCGGCGCTGCCCAATCCGGAACCGCGCTGAGGGCCGAGGCTCGACAAGTGATCTACGACACTCGGATACGGCGTTCTCGGGCGCGATCGGGTTCAGTGGAAAAATTTCGGAGTTATCGGTAACTCATCGTGCGACAGCGCCCAGGTGCGATGAGGGGTGAGGGGTCACTCGCTTGTTGCCGAAACCGGTGCATTGGCCGTCCAGAATTGGGGCAGTATGGCCGAGTTGGTGAACAATGTCGAGAGTATCGGCCGCTGCTTGCGGGCGCCGTCAAAGTCCCCATGGCGTCGCGTCGCCCCGCGATCTGTTCCCGGGGCTGCGCTGTCGAAGGATTTGCCGCAGCCGTCGCACAGCGATGTGCGCGGCTCCTCGGCGCCGCCGAGCTCGGTGTGGATGGGTTCGAGGACTGAATTCGCGATCGGCCGGACGCTCGCCTGTAGTTCTCGCGCGGTTACTTGTCCGGTGGCCCTGGCGCTCGGGTTGGCTTCGTGCGATGTCACCTCCCGCCGGTGCACCGGAGTAGGTTTCACGGTCTCCGGACGAGATGACGACCACGCGTACGGTGCCTGAAGTACTGAGCGATGCGCATCCGTCGTTGACGTCATCGGGTGCCACCGTGCAGGTGACAAGGTCATCGAGGTTCATCCGACCCTATGCGCGCAGGTCGGCATAGAAGGAAACATCGTACGTCGAGGAGAATTGCGTCGGCACCAGACGCAACCAGAGATTGCGCCTGGTCGGCTTCGATGATCGTCGATGTCATACGTTGATTGAGATGGACCCCGTGGTCTGGACAGTCCGCGGTGATTGGTAGGTGACGGGCTGCCGGGTTGTCATGTGACCTGTGATAGCCGCTGATGTTGATGATATGCCTCGTCGGGAGTTGGACCATCGAGTCCTTGGTGGCGACGGCGGGTTCAGGCGCCACCTGGTACTCCAGTCACGTCGTGCCAGGTGGCGAATCGGCGGGTCATGTCGGAGCGTAATCGCTCGCGGTGAGCGTGTGTCGGTCTGGCCGAAAGTGCGGCGAAATTGCACTGAAACACCGCCAGGAACCGTTGTGCAGTACGGGGTGAGTGGAAGAACTTCATGGCGCGTGCTCGCTGTCTGGTGGGTTGGTGCGAGTTCTCGGCCCGGTTGGTGAGATACTTCGAGCGCCGGTATTCGACTGATGGCATCAACTCCCGATGCGCCACAACGTAACTGGTGAGCTTATCGGTTGTCAGCACCCTCGGCGCCCGAGCCTGCTTGCGCATCAACTTGCGGCAGAAGCATCTCGCAGCCTTCGCGTTGCGTCGTGGCCGGACCCGGACGTCGAGGATATTGCCGTCCTGATCGGCAGCCCGCCGCAGGTACTCTCGGATGTCGCCGATCTTGGGCGGTCGCCTCGCCGGGAAACCATGTGTCGCCGGGTTCGGGAGCGCGTCGGCGCAGGCCACGTGCATTTTCGGGTCCGAACGTCGCGCATCATGTGCGGATCGTCTCGTGCGAGACGATGATGCCGCGGGCGAGCATCAACTGCTCGATGTCGCGCAAGCTCACGGTGAACCTGTGGTACAGCAACACGCAGTGCGCGATGATCTCCGGGCGCGATAGCGGTGCCGTTGTACGGCCACCGCGTCGAAACCATCCGTTTCTCGTCTCCACGGCTCATCCGACGATCACCCCTGAATTGGATTGCCCAGCTAAGTTGACGATGCCTACATGGTTGCTTTCCCTGTCATGTGCACGATGAGGTTCGCCGAGTGCGTGATTCAGGGATGCAACATTCGAGACAAGATTTCCAACACTGACGGGTGGGTAATCCGAGGGCCGTGCAGCGAACGGATCAAAAGCTCTCCATCGAGCGCACAGGCGATCCGCACGGGATAATGACCGCAAGTTCTGTGCACGCGAATTCGAAGCGGGGGACGGTTTCGACATGGAGATCAAGCAGCTCAGGTACTTTCTGGTGGTCGCAGAGGAACTTCACTTCGCCCGCTCGGCAGAACGATTGCACGTGGTGCAAGCCGCGGTCAGTCAACAGATCCGAAGACTCGAGCACGAGCTCGGCAAACCCTTGTTCGATCGATCCAGACGTCAGGTGACGCTCACAGCTGCAGGGCACAGGCTGGTTCCGGAGGCTCGAGCGGTGCTCGATGCCGTTTCGCATGCTGCGGAAATTGTTCGATCTCGATCCGATGAGCCGGACGCGCCCCCGCATTTTCGATTGGGAATAGCCGGCGGTTCGGGTAAACGCATGGATCTCGTGATGGACTACCTCGGAATACACCTGCCCGATCTGCTCGTCACTCTGGAGATCGGGCAGGTGTGGGAGCAACTCGATGCCGTGCGTTCGGGTGCGCTCGACGCGGCGCTGGTCCGATTACCCCGAAACGACCAGGATCTGGAATTGATTCCGGTGTGGGTCGATCGGATCGTAGTTGCGATTCCCTCGCGCCATCCATTGTCCTCCAAACCGGATCTTGCGTTGTCGGATTTGGCGAACCTTCCGTTGCGACTGATTCCCTCCGAACAGAACCCGGCCTTTGCCGCGACCGTGCTCCGTGCCTGCGCAAACGCCGGTTTCGATCCGCCGACGGGATTTCCGTTCCGAGACCTCCAGACGACGGTCCTCGAACTAGGATCGGGCCCACCGTCATGGACGGTGATGTACGAGGGCTCCGCGCAGGCATTGCGGACCGAGCGTGTGATATTCCGGCCCGTGGCCGATCCAAGCATGGTGGTGCAAATGTGGCTGGCGGTGCGGGAGAAGACGGCACTCGTCGACGCGTTGATCGAGGCGTGCGCACACGTTTGACAATCATACTCGGATTCCGTGAATCCTGAGTTTGCGTATTGCTTCTGGTTCGCGCAGACGACCCGGCGTTGACTGGTCATCGTAGAGAATTCACACCGTCTCGGTGTGACCATGCGACAAGATCGGAAGACTCCGATGTACACGACGATCAACACACCCGACGCAGGCAACCCCATCGAACGTCTCGAAGCCGAGGACCCGAAACCGTCCGCCGATGAGGCTCTCGTGCAGGTACATTCGTTTTCGGTGAACCGGGGGGAACTGTCCCTCATGGCGGCGCGAGCCCACGGCTGGCGTCCAGGTCAGGACGTCAGTGGTGTCGTGATCGATGCGGCCGCGGACGGTAGCGGACCCCCGAAAGGAACGTCGGTCGTCGGGATGGTCGATGGAGCCGGGTGGTCCGAATTGGCGGCCGTACGCACCGACCGGATGACAGTGTTGCCGGACACAGTGAGCGCGAACACCGCCGCAGGCCTACCGATGGCGGGATTGACGGCGTTGCGGACCGTACGAATGGGCGGAAACTTACTCGGGCGCCGTGTCCTGATTACCGGCGCCAATGGTGGTGTGGGTCGGTTTCAGATCCAATTGGCAAGCACTGCCGGAGCTTCGGTCACAGCGATCACCACAGCCGGTGCGGATGCGGGCAGAGAACTGATAGAGCTAGGTGCGAACGAGGTTGCGGCGACACCATCGGATGCGTCAGGTTCCTTCGACCTGATCATCGAATCCGTCGGAGGCCCAGTGCTTGAAGCGGCCCTCACGATGCTGGCACCCAAGGGTACGCTGCTGATGATCGGCAACAGTTCGGGGACCAAAGCGGAACTGGATGTCTTCTCGTTCATCGGCCACGAGGGCGCCGCGATCACCAATTACATGTCGTACTCCGTCGGCTACCCTGAACGGGAGGACCTCGAATTGCTCGTAAGCCTCGTCGCCGACGGTCGCCTAGACCTGACACCCGGATATTGCGCCGATTGGTCCGAGCTCTCGCACGTCATCGAATTGATGAAACGGCGTCAATTGCCAGGTGGTAAAGCCGTACTCACGATCTCCCATTGAGCTGCACCACTCGTCACCTACGAACAGGACCAGTGAGATGCGAGAAAACCCGACAGATATCGACAACGAAACCCACGGCGGCACAGCCGTCGTAGGTATGGCATGTAGGGCTCCAGGTGCCCACGGAGTAGATGAATACTGGAACCTCCTAACGCAAGGCGTCGATGCGATTTGTGACGTTCCATCCAATAGATTTCGAGTCGACGAAACCACCGATCTACGGATGCGGCGAGGCGGATTCATCGACAATGTAGCGGGTTTCGACGCCGAGTTCTTCTCGATCTCGCCCCGTGAAGCCGAGGCGATGGATCCACAGCAACGTCTCCTTCTGGAATGTGTGTGGGAGGCATTCGAGGACGCAGGTCATCCACGATCGAAGTGGCAGGGAACCAGCACCGGGGTGTTCGACGTCGCCGTGGGCGGCCGCGGAAGCGGCCCCGCAGGTTGTGCGCCGAACGAGGCTATGACTACGGCACGTACCGTAAACCCTCCGTGGGAAAGGGATCGCACCGATGATCGCCCGGCGCGGTGCCGCACATGGTTCCGGTCTGGGCACGGTCCGCTGGGGGCGAAGGTACTTTCGCCTGGCTGCACCACTTCAAGCGTCTGCGAACGTGTTCGCAGGTCCGAGCTGACCTGCATCAAGGGCTGCTCGAACTGGCATGCAGCATCATCTGTTTGAGACGGCTGCGAACCTCATTCTGAAACGATCAGTTAGAATGCTGTCGGGTAGTTGACGGCTGCCTGCCAGATGTCGCTGCTTGTCGATTCTGTGCGGAGCAACCCTAGATGGTGAGTGTCCACGAAGCGGAAGTCTTCGTCTTTTTTCGATTCCACCAAATCGCCGACCGCGGCCAACGCGAAGATCAATGCTTGAAGGGAATCGACTCCTGCGGTGAAGCTTTCGATGTCACCATCAGCGAGACCGGAGACGCGCCACGGGCAAAACCAGTCCGGTCCGTCAGAGTCCTGTACCGGTTTTCCCAGTTCGAGTGTGATGTCCCCCGACTTTCCTGTGAGCGTGCGAGATGCAACCGACTCGGTAAACGGATACATACTTGTTCTCCTATCCTGCGAGACATGCTGCGTACGTTGCGGCTGCTGCGGCGTAATCAGCACGCGCCGGTGGCAGCGGAACTCACTTGCATTTTCCTGCAACACTTGCGTAGAGCTTGGCGCACGAGGCTGCCGATCCCTTCAGCATAGCCCGGCAATACTGTTCTGCTGCACCGGAACGAGCGCGGGTGCAGCGCTGACCGCTCCAGACGCCCCAAAAGTGATCCCTAGTGCAGGTGCCCCGGCACCGATCGCAATTCTCGAGTCTCTTCACACCCACCCCTTCGATGTCCGTGAACAAACCAACCAGGCATGCCATATTAGCGTTACCTAACGAGACAACCGTCGCTTGATGGATGAACCTTCACTTACATGATCGACGGCGTCGCCACCGGAGACAACGGCATCACGGCCGGACGAGGCCGAACCAAAGCTCTCGAACTCGGAATCGTGGCCTCCGGTAAAGGATTCCAGCGCCGTACACAACGCACCGACATTCGCGACACCAACCGGCGCCTCACCTGGCAGACCGTCGCTGCTGATCCGCACACCGATACAGCACCCGCTCGACTCCTCGGGGCACTGTGATCGACACCCACGGCTGGACCGATCGATGGCCCGAACATCTCGACATCCACTGGCTCACATCATCACGAACAGTGCTCGTCGACATGGACATCGCACTCGGACTGGGCCGACGGGCATCCCCCTACACATGGGAGCCGCCGCCATCCATATCGCGACGGACAACACAGCGTCTCATCTCACCGGAATACTTCCGATCGAAAATTGTTCAGCCTCTGGCTATCAGATCGAGAAGTCCCGGGAACCGAAGTTCGAGATCCTGGTACCGCACGCGACTGCGCCGCTCCATTCCGTATTGGCGTTGCCTGATCAATCCGGCTTCTCGTAGAGCCTTGAAATGGTGCGTCAGTGACGATTTCGGTCGATCGAAGCCGAACCAACTACACGGGTGGTCGTATTCGACGGAGTCGGCGAGCAAACGTCTGACAATCTCGAGGCGGATGGGGGTCGAGAGTGCGCCGAAAATTGCGGCGAGGACGAGTTCGTCGACTGATGGCTCTTCGATGGGAGGTGGTAGGTACCTATCTGTGACTTCAGGAATCGCGATTGTGACCATAACAGCAGAATACATCGAATACGAGATTTTTCGAACAGGTACGAATTCGATTCGATGACTTCACTAGAAACTTCGAACCAATACGACTATGGTCTTTTCAGTACGAATATTTACGTACATCGATTCCGAAGGGAAGAATTCATGACAAGCTCTGAGATTCAGCCCTCCACACACTCATCGACACCCGCACCCGGATCGATGCCTGCGATACTGTCCGCGGCTTTCGTCGTCGTGGCAGTATTCGCACTCTCGAATTCGCCAACGCCGCTCTACCTCCATTGGCAACAGAGCATCGGGTTCAGCTCGGGCATGCTCGCGGTCATTTTCGGCGCGTACATCCTCGGCCTACTTCTGACGCTTCTAGTCGCAGGGCAACTATCCGACCATTTCGGTCGGTCACGCGTACTTCTGCCCGGACTCGTCGTCGCGTTGGCGGCCAGCGCCCTCTTCCTCGTCGCCGACAACGTCGCCATGTTGATAGTTGCGCGACTGCTCACCGGTATCTCGGTCGGCGTTATCGTCTCTGCCGGAATGGCTTCCGTCGTCGACGCAGGAGGCGACACCCTTCGCGCGACCGCCGCGCGACTCGCGTCCGTTGCCATGGTCCTCGGGGCCGGACTCGGCCCACTGTTCGCAGGAATCATGGCTCAGTACCTTGATGAGCCAGTCACCTGGGTGTTCGGTGCGGAAGCGCTACTCATTGTCATCGCCACTGCCGCTGTCTCCCGTTCCCGCCCACTTACCAACCTCGCAGATATCGATGATCGCAGTCCATTTCAGCTACATCTGCCGTCGGTCCCCCGGCGTTTTCGCCGTTACGTGCTGTTCGGTATCGCGGTCTTCGGACCTGGGATTACTGCAACCTCATTCGTCCTTTCCCTCGGTCCTTCGTTGCTTGCCCGGCAGCTAGGAGTTACGAGCCCGTTGGTCGCGGGCGGAACTGCATGCGCGATGTTCCTCGTCGCCACCGGCATTCAATTTGCCGTGGCTCGCGCTCAGATCCGAACGATCTTCATCGGCGGCGCAACATCCACGGCGCTGTCGATGCTCGCGTTGTACGGTGCCGTCCAATCTGACGCCGCAGCACTACTCATCGTTTCCGCACTCCTTGCCCGGCGCAGGCCAAGGCCTCGGCCAACTCGGTGGGCTCACGCTGATCGGAATACATGTTCCCCCTACATCTCGGGCACAAGGAATTGCATTGATGAATATCGGCGGCTACATCCCCGCAGGAATACTGCCCTTGGTGACCGGTTACCTGATCGACGCCACATCCATTCCCACAGCGGTAACCGTGTTCGGCGCCATCCTGTTCCTCGCCGCCGTCGCCGGCGGAGTCGCAGACGCAAAATCCATCGAGACCGCCTAAACAAATCGGCCAACCGAGAAGAGTGAAGATGAACGAACAAGAACTCGCCACCTTGGCATCAGATCTGGCCAAGGCTCCCCATATCGCCACTGTCGGCACAATCGAGCCAGACGACTCACCCCAACTGTCTCCAGTCTGGATAACACACGACGACAATACTGTGGCATTCTCGATCGTCGAGGGGCGCCGCAAACACTCCAACATAGTCCACGATCCACGTATCAGTATCAGCATCTTTGACTCGGAGAACCCGATGCGCCGCATCGAACTTCGAGGAAGCGCCGTCATCGTCGACGACCCGGACGGAGATTTCATCCAACAGCTGTCACTCGCATACACCGGAAGTAGTTGGACCGAAAAAGATCCTGAAGCGAGAAGGGTCATCATTCGCCTCGCCCCGCAGCGCCTAGTGGGCCGCTTCTGTGAGATGGACCCCGTGGTTTGGATAGTCCGCGGCGGTTGGTAGGTGGCGGGCTGCTGGGTTGTATGCGATCTGCGGTAGCCGCTGATGTTGATGATATGCCTCGTCGGGAGTTAGACCATCGAGTCCTTGGTGGCGACGGTGGGTGTTGTAGTACTCGAAGTAGGTGCCGAGTCCGGCGCGGGCTTGGGCCCCGGTCTCGTAGGCGTGCAGGTAGACCTCCTCGTATTTCACCGAGCGCCAGAGTCTTTCGATGAATACGTTGTCCATCCACCGGCCGCGGCCGTCCATGCTGATTTTTACCCCGGCGTCGGCGAGCGCTGTGGTGAAGGCGGTCGCGGTGAACGTCGATCCCTGGTCGGTATTGAAGATCTCCGGTGGCCCGTAGGTATTGATCGCCTCGGTGAGGGCGTCGATGCAGAATGCGGTGTCGATGGTGTTCGACACCCGCCAGGTGAGGACCTTGCGGGAGTGCCAGTCCATGATCGCCACCAGGTACAAGAACCCGGACGCCGTCGGCAGGTACTCCCGCGTCCGTGCACCAGACGTGGCCGGGCCGGTCGACGCTCTTGCCGCGCAGCAAGTGCGGGTAGATACGGTGTCCCGGCGCCGGCGTGCTGGTCTTGCGCTTGGGATACAGCGCGGTCATGCCCATGATCCGCATCAGGCGTTGCACCCGCTTACCGTTGACGACGATCCCGTCGTTTGTGAGGTGGTCGACGATGCGGCGTGAACCCAGGAACGGCAACCTGAGGTGGATCTCGTCGATCCGCCGCATCAGGTCCGTGTCACCGCGATCAGCCGATCGTCGCCGGTAGTAAACCGTAGAACGAGCCACCTCGAGCAGTTCGCCTCGAGCAGTTCGCACTGCGCGGCGACCGGCAGGTCGTGGTCGCGGTTGATCATGGCCCGCCTCACTTCGGATCGAAGCGATCGAGCCCGCGATCTAAAAAATCGCGTTCCATGGTAAGTTCGCCGATCTTTGCGTGCAACGTGTTGATTTTCGCCTTGGACTCATCCCCGCGATGCCCTGTCCCTGCGGCGAACGCATCGGGCGCCCCATCGAGGAGCTGACGTTTCCATGCGGTGATCTGGTTCGGGTGCACATCGAACTGTTGTGCAAGCTCAGCGAGGGTCTTCTCCTCCCGCAGCGCTGTCAGAGCCACCTTGGCCTTGAACTCCGGCGAATGATTCCTGCGCTTACGACGTGGTGCCATCTGTGGTTGCTCCTTCGGCCTCAACAGCCATTATCGAAGCAACCCAACACCTAACGCCCTGTCCGAAATCCCGGGTCCATTTCACTCACAACGAAGATCCGGAACTTCATCAACGGGTGGAATCCGCGGGCGCAGCCGTTCGTATGGACGAAAACCGCCGAGCAGATTCTGGCGAAAGCTGACCGTAAAACAACTTCAAACTCGGGGCACTAGTGTTCTGCGTTAGAAATTAAGCATGTTAGTTATTGATTGTTTTCGTCGTGGTTGGGTTGATCTTGGCGAGGTAGTCGGCGAGGGATCTGAGGATCTCGTCAGCAGTCTTGGTCCAGCGGAAAGGATGCGGATTGTCGTTCCAGGTATCGATCCACTCGGTGATCTCGCCTTCGAGGGCTTTGACCGAGGTATGGACACCGCGGCGGATGAGCTTGTCGGTGAGCAGTCCGAACCAGCGTTCGACTTGATTCATCCAACTCGAACCTGTTGGGGTGAAGTGAATATGGAAGCGGGGATGCCTGGCCAACCATGCCTTGATCTCGGCGGTGTTGTGGGTGGCGTAGTTGTCGCACACCAGGTGCACGTCGAGGTCACGGGGTACGGCTTTGTCGATGGTGATCAGGAACTTGCGGAACTCGACGGCTCGATGCCTACGGTGCAGTGCGGAAATGACGGTGCCGTCGGCGATGTTGAATGCCGCGAAGAGGCTGGTAATACCGTGACGAAGATAATCGTGGGTGCGCCGTTCGGGAGTGCCGGGCACGATCGGCAGGATCGGTTGTGACCTGTCGAGGGCTTGGATCTGAGACTTCTCATCGACGCAGAGCACGATCGCCTTCTCAGGTGGATTGTGGTACAAGCCAACAACATCGACCACTTTCTCGACGAACAGCGGGTCGGTGGACAGCTTGAACGAGTCCTGCAGGTGCGGTTTGAGATCGAACTTGCGCCAGATCCGCCCGATCGTTGATTTGGACAGTCCGGTGTGCGCAGCCATCGACGTCCGGGACCAGTGGGTGTCCTTGCTGGGCGTCGACTCCAAGGTCGCGATGATCACGTCCTCGACCTGATCGAGCAGGATCGACGGCGGCCGGCCTGACCGGGGCTCGTCGACCAACCCGTCGAGCCGGTGTGTAATGAAACGCTGACGCCACCGGTTCACGGTCGACTCGTCGACACCGAGATCGGCCGCCGCCTGCTTGTTCGTCCCGCCTTCGGCGCAGCGCAGTACGATCTTTGCCCGCATCGCAAGGTACTGAGCGGTTTTCGCTCTCCTCGCCCACGACGTCAGCTGCGTTCGTTCGTCCTCGCTCAACACCAATTCCGCCTTCGGGCGCCCACTTCGCCCGGCATCGGCCAGTCCCTCGAGCCGCTCGGCGGCGAACTTTCGCCGCCATGTCGCTACCGTGAGATCGAGTTCGCGTGCAACACCCGCGTTCGACGCACCTTCGGCGCAGGCCAACACGATGCGCGCCCGCTCCGCCTGCCGCCGGCCACCCGATTCGACCCTGCGCGTCAGCTCGGCACGTTCAGCCACGGACAACGTGATTTCAACAGCCGAAGGTCCACGATGCGACATGAAACAGATTATAAACTAATTGGTGTAATTTCTAACGCAGGACACTAGCCCCACGCTGAGCCGTAGCTTGCTGGAATCGGATCAAGCCGGAAATGGTTCCAAGAGAAGCTCAGCCCCGCCTACATTCGGATGGTTTCAATACTTGACTGTCTGATGAGGTTCGGATACTGGGCTGCCAGCTCAAATGCCCACAAGTTCGATACGCCGTTTCGCTAGTTCGATTGCGCAGCAGCTTGTAGCGCGCGGCTGATGGAGGATCGGCAGACGCCGAGCGTTTTGGCGATGCTGTCGAAGGCTTACCTTGTGCGCGTAAGGTTTTGGCTGTTTCTGTACGTTCGGCGGTCATGGCGGTGGGTCGTCCGCCGTGTCGGCCTTGTCGGATGGCGGCTTCGAGGCCGGCGTGGGCGCGTTCCATTTGGGCGAGTGCGGACATGATATGGAAGAGGAATTCGCCTCCGGGGGTGGTGGTGTCGAATCCTTCTGTGAGGGAACGGGATGCGATTCCGCGTTCGACGAGTAGGTGGATGGTGTTGGTGACGTGACGGTGCCGTGGCCGGCCATCAATGTGTGAGAGTGATCGTCATTGGGGGCTTACTTCAAGGTTAGTTGCTTGCTCACCTCAAAGTGCGTTCTTGTGCAACGGTTTCCAGGCCGGTACTAAGGGATTAGTGCTACATCGCCCCTACCGAAAGCGAAAATCATGACGAAGGTTCTGGAAGTGCGTGTCTCGCCGCGCGGCGACAACTCTTTCTCCTCGCAGATCACCAGTGCGTACGTGGGTGAGCTCGCTGCAGGCGGGGCGGAAGTAACCACGTGGAATCTGTTCGAGATGAATCTGCCGGAGTTTGGCACCACGGCTGCTGACGCGAAGATGGCTGTGTTCAGCGGTGCTGAGCAAACTGCTGAGCAGAAGCAGGTGTGGGCCGACTGCGAGCAGCTGTTCAGCACGTTTGCGGACTTCGATGTGTACGCCTTCGGTCTGCCGCTGTGGAACGCCGGTGTCCCTTACAAGTTCAAGCAGCTCATCGACATCATCACGCAGCCCGGTTGGTCGTTCGGTTTCGACCCGGAGGCCGGCTACAGCGGGCTGCTGACCAGCAAGCGCGCTTTCGTCGCACTGACCAGTGGTGTTTACAAGCCCGGCCAGAGTGCGGCGTTCGGATCGGACTTCGCCGAGCCCTTCATCGATGACTGGCTGCGGTTCGTCGGTATCAACGACATCACCGTGGAGCGGTTCTCGCCGACAGTGATGACTGCCGACGCCCAAGCTGATCTGGCCGTGCATGTGGCATCTGCCCGGGCTGCTGCGGCTTCGTTGGTAGGGGCTCTCTCGTGAACCTGGGGATCTCTGGTACGTACTCGAGCGGGAAGACTCTCACCTCGATGGCGCTCTCGCACTACACGGGTATCCCGCGGACGCGGGCGAAGACTATGCGGGAGATATTGCCGGACGCGGCACCTGGGAAGACGTTGGAGGAGTGCACCTCGGCTGAGCTGATCCAGATGATCGTGGTCCGACACTCGGATCGTTGTGCGCATGAGCGACTGCTTGATGGCAACTTCATCTCGGACGGGTCGTCCCTGCAGGAGTGGATCTACGGTGCTGTGCGGGTGAAGGTTGGGATCAACCCAAACGAGTCGGCGAGCCTCGATTCTGATGCTTCGGTGGAAAAGACACCTGAACTGGCCCACTTCGAGGACGTGATGAGTGAGTTGGGGAAGGCGTTCAAACGCCATGTCCGCGAGACGTTCACGGCGTTTGTACATCTGCCGAACGAACTCCCTCTTGCAGAGGACGGACATCGCCCGGTCAATGCCACGTTCCGGGACTCTTCGGATCAGCTACTTGTTCAGGTCATGGATGAGATCGGGGTGCCGTACACGGTGATCGGGGGCGATCTCGGTGAACGTGCCGACCGTATCGCTCGGCACTTCGACCTCCCCGTTCTGACGTCAATCGATGAGGCGATCGAGGCCGCGGAACTTGAATACAGCTCGCTCGACGTGCGCGACGAGACGCAGCGAACCGCTGGCGTCTGAGAGGAGACGGACGAATGTCGACGCTAATGCAGGTGGCGGCGTACCGCGAGCTCGGTGACGCGCAGGACGTTCTCCAGGTGCGCGAAATCGAGGCACCTGCGCCTGGTCGCGGTGAAGTGCTTGTGCGGGTGTGTCTTTCCGGTGTCAATCCATCCGACTGGAGGGCACGTCGGGCTGGGAGGCCGTGGGCTGGAGCGGAGTGGTCAATTCCGCATTCTGATGGGGCCGGCGTGATCGAGGCAGTTGGACCAGGAGTTGCTGCCTCACGCATCGGTGAGCGTGTGTGGATGTGGAATGCTGCGTGGAACCGTTCACACGGAACGGCTTCGCAATACGTGTGTCTACCTGCGCGCCACGCGGTACTGGTCCCAGATCACGTCAGTAACGAGTTCGCGGCAGGTATCGGTATTCCCTACATGACGGCGTGGTATTGCCTGCATGTCGATGGCCCGATCACGGGGAAGACGGTGCTCGTCACGGGGGGCGCAGGCGCTGTTGGCAACGCAGCTATCCAGCTGGCTAAGTACCTGGGCGCGATCGTCATCACCACCGTGTCGTCTCCGGAGAAGGAGGATATAGCTCGCGCTGCTGGTGCCGACTTCGTGATCGACTACCGCGCCTCGGAGTCTGTGGTCGACGAGATTGCCGCGGCCACTCCTGACGGTGTCGACATCATCATTGAGGTCGCACTCGGCGCGAACATTGACTGCACAGCGCGAGCGCTGAACCCACGGGGCACGGTGGTGGCATATGCCCCTGAGCCGGATCTTCCGAGGATTCCAACGCAGAGGTTGCTGTTTCTGCAGGCGTCGTTGCGGTTCGTGCTCGTCTACACGATCTCTGAAGCGGAGCAAGATGCTGCGGTGGCCGGCATTATGGATGCTCTGTCGGACTGTACGTTTACGCAGTTGCCTACCCGAGTGTTCGGGCTCAGTGACATCGTAGCTGCGCACGACGCCGTCGAAGCTGGTGCAGTCGGCAAGGTGCTTGTCGATCCCTGGGCATGAAGAGCTGAATCCTGATCCGCTAGTCGCAAACATCCAATGTTGGGGATTTGTAGTTGCTTACGTTCAGATCCCGCCGCCTATGCCGCTTATGTCGCAACAAACCGTTTAAGTACTTGCTTCAAGAATTTTCCGAAAGTTCAGTCTTCCCTAAGGTGGTGGTGTCAGATGCGAGACCGATCTATACGGGAAACAGAAGTGCTGATCGTCGGCGCTGGCCCTGTCGGTTTAGTTTGCGGCGTGCTGCTGCGAACGTACGGCGTTGAATGTACGATTGTTGAAAAGTCGCGATCGCGAGATAGACGCGCTCGTGCAATCAGTCTTCATGCACCCACGCTTGAGCTATTCTCAGAACTCGGACTCCTTGAGGGTATCTCCGGTTATGCGGAACGTCTGACCAGCATAAGTTTGTACGGTCGCAACAATTCTTATGTAGGCGATCTGACAGGGTTAGATTCCCCATATGAAGGCTACTGGAATGTTGAGCAACCAATTTATGAAGAATCCTTGGAAGGTCTCTACGAAGAGCTTGGAGGAACACTAATTCGAGGTCTCGAGGTCACTTCAGTATTGAAGCAATCTGCGGAGCTTCGACCTCCGAGTCCGAATTGTGACGACGCACCATCACCGCGCCGAGTGGATCGCGTCGATCAATCCACTAGTCATATACACTTTCAATTTATTATTTGCGCCGATGGTGTCGGCAGCTCAACGTGGAACCTGTTAGTCGGCAACAACGAAAGACTTCGAAAACAACACTCTGGTGAGTATCTCCTACTGGAGGGAGTTCCTGCACTTAAATCCCAAGTGGCCGATACTGGGATATACATAGGTTCCGATGGGATGGTGACACGCGCACCTTTGACGCAGGGTCGAGTTAGGATAGCCGGTCCGGCCCAACCTGGCCTCAGCAGAGCGAACTCTGTCGCGGATCTCATTAAAGCAGTGGATAAAATGGGATACGGTCAGACACTTCGACTTCGAGAAATTGAGAGGTCGTCAGTGTATCGCGTGTCAGCGTCAATAGTACCCAGGCCGTTTGATTTGTCTATGCGTTTCTGTGTTGTCGGTGACGCCGCACACACTACACCGCCGGCTGGAGGGCAAGGGTTAAATTCCGGAATCGCAGATGCGCTATCATTATGCTGGCGGCTAGCCCTATTTCTAAAAGGTTCCAGCGGGGCTGAAGTGTTCGACGGCATTACCGATGATATTCAGGCAAATGCGCGGCACGCAATTGAATCTGCAGATATCTCTACTGCGGTTCGCCTGATTCGAGAAAATCGGACCGAGAACGATTCGGCAATTAGACACGAAATGTCGACCAGAGCGATTGCGTGGTCACAGATCTATCGGGGGAGAGGAAATCCGCTCCTGAGGCGGCACGGATTGAAGCTGCACTCAGGCGATAGGGTTCCAAGCGCTCGTCGCATTGTTGACGGCCAGAGCCGAAGTATGCATGTGAGCGCATTGCCGGTTAACCGTATTGGACTGACGTTTACAAAACTACGTAGAGATACTTTGACTACAGATGTCATGCCTTCGAAATTCTGGCCTGACGACGTGGCTGAACTCGTCCTTCGACCTGACGGTGTGGTCTTGTGAGGGAAGAAAGGAACGAACTCTCAATGAAGCGGCCGATACAGCAAGGAGGTAGTTGCGCTAAGGAGTCGCCCCCCAAGGATCTCCACTTGTCGAGGGCGTCCGTTCTTATGGCAGGCGCCCTGGGTTTCCTAATGGTTGTCCTTGACGTAAGCGTCGTGAATGTGGCAACTGAACAGATTGCATCCAGCTTAGATGTTGGTGAAAGTGGACTGGTGTGGGTGTTGAATGGATACACACTGACTTTCGCGGCATTTTTGCTAACCGGAGGCTCACTTGGAGACAGGGTTGCCCCGTGGCGTCTATTTTGCATTGGGCTAGGTGTGTTCGCGGTAGCGTCCATTCTATGTGGTAGTGCGAAGTCGATCGACTATTTGGTTGCGTTTCGTCTCATCCAAGGGATTGGCGCCGCGTTAATTGTTCCAACATCGCTTACCATGGTTGTTAATGCGTACCCGCCAGGTGCCTCTAGAGTAGCAGCAATTAGCGGATGGTCGGCTGTAGGAAGTGCGGCCTTAGGGTTCGGTCCTATCGTTGGGGGCGCTGTGTCCCAGCTAGTTGGATGGAGGTTGATATTCTTCATCAATGTGCCAATTGCCGCTATCGCTATAGCACTCCTCTTTAAGTCTGGGTTGCCACGCCATAAGAATATCAAGAGTGGCGCTCGAAAGAAGATCGATCTCTGGGGCCAGATATTAATAGTCACATTCTTGAGTTCATTGACTTTGATATTGGTTCAGGGCCCGGGATGGGGTTGGGGCGCGCCAACGACGGTCGTCTTGATGGTCTGCACAGCTACTTCATTTGCATTGTTTCTCATAGTAGAGCGTCGCGACGGAGCCATGCTGCCTCTGCGGCTATTCTCGATTCCTAATTTCACGAGCAGTGCGGTAACTGGATTCTTTGTAAATTTTGCATGCTACGCGTCTATTTACGTCATCAGCCAAGCTTTGCTATTTAGATTCCATTACTCGCCGATCCTGTCTGGGGTGGCATTGTTGCCGCTGAACGTCGCTATCATGGGCGCCAACTTCTCGTCCCCGTATCTACTGAGACGATACTCCGCTGAAGCATTGCTGCTGGGTTCAGGAATACTGTCATGTGCGGGATTTTCAATCGTCTCACTCACGCTAAATCCGAATCAAATAGAAATCTGTTTCGTCGGGATGGTTCTGGCCGGCTTTGGCGGCGGGGTAATGGCCGCTTGTGCGGCAAACATGATTGTTAGCGCTGTCTCGCCAGAGTTTGTTGGTGTAGCTTCAGGAACGTTAAACGCTTCGAGGCAAATCGGAGGGCTGATCGGTGTCTCAATCGCTGGAGCAGCCGTTACTCAGGCCATTGCGAGGGGGCAGTCCGAATTTGGTTCGGCACTGTGGGCTAGCGCCGTTGGGTGTGGTTTAGTTGCCCTGGTTGGAGTAGGCATGATTTCGCGAAGAGCCTCTCACTAGTGCTACTGCTACTACTACGTCAGAGATCAATCCGAGTTTAGGAGCAAAAATGCACTTTCCCGCAATGCCGCAGAAGGTGGCACAGTTTTTCGAAGGGTCCCAAACGAGCGATCCACGGATGTGGGCCGACTCCTTCTCGAAGGACGGTCTATTCTACGATCCTGTTGGGTCTGATCCAATTGATGGACGTGAAAACATTTACGCTCGATTAGTCGGCGCGTTTGACGCATTTAAGCCATTCTACGGACTGACTCCGGAGTCCGCCTTCACGACTGGAGGTGTGACTGCTGTAAAATGGTCTGGTGCTGTAGTGCATAGGGAGTCGGGTTCCCCTGTTAATTGGGCTGGAATCACAGTGTTTGAACTTACAGATTCCGGTGAAATCGCCAATGCTCGAGCGTATTTCAATCATGACGTTTTCGCTGCCCAACTGCCATCAAAGTAGCGGGCACCGATTGTCCGGGACTGCATCCTCTGCCGAGCTGATCCGAATGATTGTGGTCTGGCGCTCGGATCATTATGCGCAGGAGCGGCTCCTTGAGGGCTGCAAAGTGCTTGTCGACCCCTGGAGATGGCTCCCGTGACGGGGGCCATCTCTGGGGACTACCGGCGTGCCGAACTGGCGCGGTTCCTGCGGTCATGTCGTGAACGTACGTCACCGGTGGATTCAGGCTTATTGGAGACAATGCCACCCCGGCGAAGGATCCGTGGACTACGACGTCCAGAGGTCGCCCAGCTCGCCGGTGTTGGGTTGTCTTGGTACACGCAGTTGGAACAGGGACGCGAAATCTCGTTGACCATCGATGTTGCACGGTCGTTAGTAGGGGCCTTCAGTCTCTCCAGTGATGAGGAGGAGTACCTGTACTTGCTCGGCGGGTTAACCGCTCCTGTCGATAAGACCGACCAGAAGCTTCGTGGTCACCGGAAAAAACAACTTGCGGAACCTCAGAAGCTGGCACAGCCAGTGCTAGTTCCAGAGACGGATTTGACAGAAATCCAGCTGGTGATCGACAGCTTCAACGCCGGCGATCCCATATATGCGATTAGTAGACACTGGGAGGTACTAGCCGCCAACTCCAGCGCAGAGCAGCTACTCGGCGTGCGTGTTGGCACCAACTGTCTGGTGCGCATGTTCACCGAGCCTGGCCGCGAATCGTGGTACGGCGACCCCACTACTGCTGGTCGGCTACTTGTGGCGCGGTATCGCCAGCAAGTGGCCCGGTACCCATATGACAGGAGCCTGCAGGACACGGTAACGATGTTGAAGCGTGTACCCAGCTTTCTGGCGTTGTGGGAGCGGCATGAGGTGCTGTCGTTACTACCGGAAACTCTCAGCTACTGTGCTGGTGGTATCGCCGCCCCTGTGGAGTACAGGACGATGGGGATGGTATTGGCGGCGTATCCGTCGGTGAATCTCGCGCTAGGCGTTCCTGTCACCCGTTGACGGCGCTCGCTGAGCCCCGGTGGTCCTGCGTCACTTCGCGCTCCGGAGCACACACCAACTACAGAGAACATGCCTGGCGAGGACTGCCTGATGCCCCCAAATCCTGCTCACCCGCACCACGCAGCTCACCGAGAAGAAGCAGCGGGTCAAGCTAAATTCCGTGTTGGGCGCTGATGACCTAACTCTGACACCGGCGTCAGCACCGCCGGTCGAAGCGATCAATGGCGGGCTCGAACACCTCCGCGGCGTCGCCCTGGGCTACGGTCGCTATTTCACTCCGGTCAGCTCGCCGACCGGGCCAACGGCCTGAAGTGAGAAGATCTACCAAATTCGGCCGAGCATCGACCATCGGACCGCAATGTGACTTGATTCACTATCGTAGTAGCCCCGGTCATCCCATAGTGCAATTCAGAACATTCAGTCGACAATCAGGGCCGTGTCTCGACAGTATTTGAGTAGGGATGGCGATCAATCAGCCACCCCGAGTCGATCGCCTACATACCCCAACTTGGGAGCATTCATGGCCAACAGAAGTTCTGACTCATATACGACTATCCAGACCGCGACCGCCGATGATTATCTCGGCCCCTTCGGGGGTCGGTTCTTTGGCAGCGGCTATAAACGAGTCCGCCAGGATATCTCGATCGGCCCGATGTTCGCGGGAAGCTTCGCGGGTGAGTTAAGTCTGACGATGCCGGACCAATGGTCCACTAAAGGCGCTGCACGTCAGCTTCCCCACGCCAGCAGCATTGACATCATTGTCGCTGCCGCGCTGCTTGGCGAGCACTCCGCACGCCTCCGCAAAGTCGAAGGGCCCTGCTGGACTGAAGAGCTGACCATACGCGCACCAGTCGCGCCTGAAGAGGGTGCTGCCATAAACCTTGCTGTGTCCGGCGAATCCCACGTCGCCGGAGACGACCGCACAATCACTACAGCCGACATCGGCGGTTTCAAGGCGCAGATCACAGTCGCTCATCACGCCACCAACTCCGAGGAGATCGCGAATACCGAGTCGGAGGCAAATCGCCCGGTGACTACGGCCCCGCACCCCTACGTGGACGGCTTCCGGCACCACATCAACACCGTCAGTAACCTTGAGATCGACTTCGACGGCAACAACGCAACTTCACAGCTGCTAACCGAGCGCGACACTGAAAATACGGCGGTGGTCGGAGTTGACGCCAGCCCAGGAGTTGCGAGTGTGCACCTCATCGACGCGTTCTGCGAGGCGTTGCAGGTGGGACAGATTCTTCTCTATGACCTCGACAACTTGCAGCGAGCAACGAGCAACACTCTTTGGATGAGGCGACTGCGCATCCGCGCTCAGGCCCCCGAGTTTCGAGTTCCGAACGTGAAATCTGTAACCGATCTCCAGAAACTGTCTTTGGTGGCTATTCAAAAAGAGACCTGGCGAACTGCTGACATTCGGTACAGGCGGCCAGGCATAGAACTGACTTGTTCCGTAGCGCACAAGATTGCACAAGGAGGTGGATATGACCAAATTGGATGACGTCGAAATCATCGGAATAGGAGGGTTTGTCCCCGGCTCTCCGGTGCTTAATAGTGAAATGTCTCTCGCGCTTGACACTTCAGATGAATGGATTACTCAACGAACCGGAATCCGCAGTAGGCATTTCGTTAGCCCCGGAATAGCCACCAGTGACATGGGTGTAGTCGCCGGCCGCAATGCCCTGGACTCGGCCCAGGAGCAGTGTGTTCCCGACGTGGTGATCTGTGCGACTACGACACCCGATTTCCGCTGCCCCGCCACCGCCCCGATCATCGCTGACAAGCTTGGGCTCCCGCCTCGGCCAGCGTTCGATGTCTCGGCAGTGTGCTCCGGGTTCATCTACGCTCTTGCAGTTGCCGGATCGATGCTCGGAGAGCACGGCTATAAGACCGCGCTCGTCGTCGCAGCCGAATCGTTCAGCACGCTGTTAGATCGGCAAGACCGATCCACCGCAGTGATCTTCGGTGACGGTGCCGGCGCGGTGCTGCTGCGCCACAATCCTGATGCAGTCAACGGTCGTATCCATAGCGTTGAAATCGCATCCGATGGGGCTGATCACCAGCTCATCACCGTACCCGGCGGAGGCGCCTACGCGGAAGCTCACCCGGAGCAGGCCCTGTCGCCGTACTTCCAAATGGACGGTCGTCGCGTGTTTACACGCGCGATCAGGTCAATGGCCGACATCTCTCGCAAGGCGCTCGCGGGCCCCGGCTGGAATATCGACCAGGTTGACACCCTCATTGGTCATCAAGCCAACGCTCGAATCCTTCGCGGAGTCGCCAACGAACTCGGGGTCGCATGGGACAAGGCCGTGGTCCACCTCGACGAGGTCGGTAATACCTCCGCAGCGTCCATCCCCCTCGCCATGGCGGCACGAGGCGGAGCCATCGCCACCGGCAGCAGGACCCTCCTCACCGCCTATGGCGCAGGAGCAGCGTGGGGTGCCGCAACCCTGACCTGGCCGGAAGTCACACCGATCTATACCTCAAACACACTCCTCACACACGAACAAGGAGCAGCATCATGACCACTCTCACCGCGGCCGCCCTTCAACAGATTGTCAACCGCGAGTTACCCGACGACACAATCGAGGTCGCCCTCGAAACTCGCTTCGAGGATGCTGGCCTCGACTCCTTATCTGTCCTCGAGCTCGGATCGGCACTGGAGAAGGAACTCAAGATCGTCCTGCTCGATGACGACCTGCACAACTGCGAGACCTTCGGGGATCTCGTCGCATTGGTCGGCAGCCGCGAGCGCGCCGCGTAGCCACCGATGTTCCTCGGCTACCAGATCCCCAATTTCGAGTACGGCACCACACCACACCACACCGTCGCTACGGTCATCGCCCAGGCGCATGAGGCGGAGTCCGCCAGGTTCGACTGCCTGTACGTGATGGACCACTTCTATCCACTGCCGCTTATCGGTCCGATCGACGGAAGGATGTTTGAGTCACAGACTCTGCTGGCGGCCCTCGCAGCAGTGACGTCAACGATCGGGCTATCGCCACTGGTGACGAGCGCGACCTACCGAAACCCCCTGCTTCTGGCCAAGTCGACCGCGACGATCGATGCGATCAGCGGTGGACGCGCCAGCATTGGTCTCGGAACAGGGTGGTTCGAGCAGGAACATCGGGACTTCGGATTCGACCTCGGCAACCTGACGGACCGCTACGGCAAACTCACCGAGACACTGCAGATCTTGAGGGGGCTCACTTCAACTAACCCAGGACTACCCTTTACCGGCCGCTGGTACCGGTGCGATAACCCGATCCTGAATCCACCGTTGCGGGCAGATACAGAGATCCTGATCGGCGGCGGCGGCGAGGTCCGCACTTTCGGTCTCGCAGCCAGATTCGCTGACCACCTCAACATCCTCAGCGACGTAGGAGCGGTTCCCCGCAAAGTCGTTGCTGCACATGTCCGATGTGAAGAAGTCGACCGGGACCCTGCCACACTTCGCTTGTCCTATACGGCCTATCTGTTCACAGGCGACACCGAGCGGGAAGCACAACAGGGATACGCTGACTTCATTGCAAGCCGACCCGCGGCTCGAAGTGCTGCTGGCAGGCACTTCGTCGGCACCTCGGCAACCGTCGCCGACCAGCTAGCGCAGCAGGTGATTGCAAAGGGAATCGATGGACTCGTCGTCAACTTGGTTACCGTTGGACATGTACCCGGTCGCATCAGCGAGGTGTCTTCAGCGCTACACGCTGCACTCTGACCATCGAGAACGCTACAGACGACGGAGGACAAACATGCAGAACAAGACGGCAATATCAACCGCAGAGCACGGCGAGCGTACGGCGGAGCCCGGGTACTGCCCTGCACGTGAACTGTTTGAAGTCCTGTCGAGCAAGTGGGTGATTCGAACGCTCCTACTCCTCGACGATGCGCCGGCGGTACGGTACTCGGCACTACGACGACAGCTCCCTGGAATCAGCCACAAAATGATGGCGCAGACGCTGCGCATCCTCCAACGAGACGGGTTCGTCTCGCGCCACGCTATGCCGGGAATCCCGCCGAGGGTCGAGTACTCCCTCGAACCGATGGGGCATGAAGTGCTAGCGATCGTGAGCAGCTTCAAGACCTGGACGGAAGAGAATGTCGAACGCGTTCTTGATCACCGCCGATGCAGCTCAGAGGCGATATCGGACAACTCTGAGGGGGCGCTGAGCTCGAGTGCGGTGCTGTAGTCGGCTGCCGCATCGGCACCGATGACATCGGTACGCGCAACGAACGCAAGGGTGGCCGGTGATCCCGTGAGCGCGATCACCACGACGGAATTGGCAGGGACGAATCCGAGCAAGGGACTGCACCCACTTCAGTTGACACGTGGGGTTGATAGCTTCAAGCCGCGTATGCAGCCTGGTTGATTGTCTCAAACTCGATCGGGGTGAGCTTCCCGAGGCGCCGTTGCCTGCGTTTGCGATGGTAGATCTTCTCGATCCAGGTCACGATCGCCAACCGCAGCTGTTCCTGAGTCGACCACCGTTGTCGGTCGAGGACGTTCTTTTGCATCAGTGAGAAGAAAGATTCCATTGCGGCATTGTCACCGCATGCCCCGACCCTGCCCATGGAACCTTGTAAACCGTTGTTGGACAATGTATGAACGAACTTCCTCGACCGAAATTGGCTGCCCCGATCGGAATGTACGATCGTCCCGGCTGCGCCGCGAAGAGCGAGGGCATTAGTCAGGGCGTTCACAGCCAGCGACGCCTTCATTCGGGAGTCGATCGAATAGCCGACGATCCTGTTCGAATACACGTGGCGGTTTCAAGAACCCAGCGCAACACTGCTGATGAGTTCGTTCAGTTTCTCACGAGGGGTATGGAATCCGTGAATCTTCCGGGGGCGGTTGTTGAGCTGCTCTACCATTGCCTCGATCGCGTCGTCGGTGACGTTGTTGAAGTTAGTGCCCTTCGGGTAGTAGTCGCGGATCAAACCGTTCAGGTTCTCGTTCGAGCCTCGTTGCCAGGGCGAATGCGGGTCACAAAAGAACACGGGGCATCGGGTAGCGATCGTGAAGTCTTTGTGTCTCGACATCTCCTGCCCCTGATCCCAGGTCAGAGTTTTCCTGAGATGTTCTGGGAGGCGCATGATTTGGTTGCGGATGACGTCGATCACGGTGGCCGAGTCGCGGACGCCGGGTAGGCGTTCTACCAACGCGAAGCGTGTGTTCCGCTCGACGAGCGTGACGATCCCGGAGCTTGCGGGACCGACAACGAGATCGCCTTCCCAATTCCCAGGTACAGCACGATCGGCTGCGGAAGCGGGCCGGTCCGTGAGCCGGGCCCCCGCTAACCACGGTCGGACATCGCGCGATGGCAACCGTGAGGCAGGTGTCCTGCGAGAACGGCCTGAACGCAACGCCTTGGCGACGGTCAATTCGTGCCGTAACGATCCCCGGCCTTGGACATAGAGGGCTTGGTAGATTGTTTCGTGGGACACCCACAACTGCGGCTGGTTGGGGAAACATCATCCGTTGTCTCCCTGCGATCTGCTGCGGAGAGTGCTTCTCGTTCAAGCCTGTGACGATGAGTGACCGCAGCTCATGGCAATCAAGTTTGCGCGGCCTTGTTCTCACGCGCGAGCGCATCGTGTGGTGATGCGCGACCCCGGCATGGTATCTCGTCTCCCGCGACCCGCCGCGTCCTCGCCCGGTCTCGACTCTGTGACGTCCAAGCTCCCGTGAAATTGTGGACGCGGCAACGTCCAGATGCCGGCCGATCGCTCGCATCGACCACGCGGGCGTGCTGTTGATCGCCATCTCGATGAAGACACGGTCCTCGTGAGTCAAGCGACGGTATGCGCGTTGAGGATTCAACGCTGACGTTGACGTAGTGACAGGCTCGATACCGCCTCGGGCTCCCATACGGATCACCATGCCCGCCAGCCTGGCCCACTCGACGACCGCTCCCGTGTTCACACCGAATCGCCTCGCCGTTTCCTGAGCTGACACACCCACAAGAAGCATCGAATACGCGATGCACCGATCGTTCCACGAAACCGCCACGACAACCTCCGAATGAAGGTGTTGCGCTGGGTTCTTGAAACCGCCCGCAGCACGTCGAGGAGTAGTTGAGTGATTTGGTCCGGGTCGGCTTCATCATCTCCCCTGATGCTGAGAATGCTGGTGTCGAGTAGCAACAGATTGGACTGCCACGATTCTCTGGCATCTTGAGTTGCTTGGGCGGACTCGTGTTCGCGTTCTGGGAACGCCCAGTCGGGTCCGCCGGTCACGTAGTCGAGGAAGCTTTCCACGCGACCAGTGCCGGCCGCGTCGATTACGCGTTTGATCAGTTTCACTCCCACTGATATCAGGCCTGATCTCAAGTCCTTGCCTGCTTCGCCGGCGGTCAGTGTCGCCCACTCTTTTAGGCGATTCGCGTCCCTCCGAATGTCTGAGGGAAAGTGTGGGTAGAGCACCAGGCCCTCTGTATCGACGTACGCGCGCCCGATCACATTGGAAAATTGGGCTCCCGTGAGCAGATCCTGGCCGTTACTGAGTCCGTGGAAGAGCACGGCGGAGGCGGAAAGATTGAGACCTTGTGAAAGTGTCGGGGACGCTATGGTGACTTTGATAGCGCCGTCGTGCAGGAGTTGTTCGATTTCTTTTCTGAAGGGGCCTGGCAGTGTCCCGTGGTGAATCGCGACTCCGAGTTCTAGGCATTTGAGAATGGGGTGGTCCGCTCCGAACCATTCAGTGCCCACTGCGCGGGCGTCGGCGAGATCGGCACCGGGGCGAGGATTGTGCCTATGAGACCTTGCTGGTGGAGTTTGACGATGCGTTCGGCGTATGGAGTCACGCCGCGGCGTTGGGGGCAGAAAATGAGAACCGATTGACCTTCTTCCACCAACCGCCATGCGGTTGCTATGACGGGTTCGCGACGGTCGGCAGGGAAATCTCTTCTTCTACGTCTGCCGACCACCGGAGGCTTCGCCTCGACGTATCGGGGGATGAAAGCAGGTTGCCCACTGCTCAAGGTCATCTCGAGTCTGGCGTGATCACTTTGCCATCGGACGATGCCGAATCTCTGTTGAGGGTGCAGATACGGATCCATCGAGACTGACGACACATGTCCGAGGAGGTCTCCATCAGACCCAGAGCGATTCATCTCGACGTTGATTCTCCGGTTTTCTTTCTGTGTGCGAGAGTGGATATCGCGCAAAAGTTCGACGGTGATATCGTTTTGTCGCATTTTTCGCGATGCCGTGTTCATGGGGATGCGTCGCGCGCTCCCTCGATTTGAGCATCAATGGCAGATGGAATCCATTGTTCTCGTGTTGGTATGGAACGCCTTGTAGTCAAACGCGTCCTCGATCGGCGCCGATTCGTGAACATGGCTGTTGGCCAATCCTCTTATGCGCAAGTCCATCACGAGCGATGCCCTCTCGTGGGCGTTCTTTCGTTGATTCGCTGCGGACCGCCAAGTCTTCCGATGTTCGGGCGAAATCTGTATGCAGCGTGCCGCCCGTATTGCGGAGGCTGACTCGGACGGCACGCTGCGGCAGGACTCATCAAATCCGAGAGTGTCGGTTCGTTGGACCTGATGAGTCGGGCTTATCGGACGTGCTCGGATCAGGCGTGGACGGGAAGCACAGGACGCTGATTTAGTCCCTGAACTTCCCGCTTTCTGGAGGGGCAGCGCAAACCATCGAATGACGTCTCCATCATGGAACTCGCAGTGTTGGCTTTTATCACGGCTCGGGCAGCGCTCGTGCCGTCCGAGCCGTGATGGCTCGCAATAGTGTTCGAGTCGTTACTCATCGCTGGCGATAAGTAACGACTCGAACACTTCGATTGTGTCTCGGCTCGTATGTTGGCCGAGACCCCTTCTTGCCTGCGAGTGCAACGTAGTCGCCACGGAGTATCCGTATCGATTACATCCGGGATATTGGTGTTTTATACAGGTCCCTTGGCCGGAGTCGGTCGCTGAACGAGCAAGCAGTGGCTTCAATTACCTGCTTGGAAAGCGTGACCGAATACGGCAAACAACCCCGGGAGACTGCAAAGTAGTCAGGTCTAGGCGATATACGTCAGTCGCTTGTTCACGAACTCGTCCATGCCGAGTGGGCCCAGTTCACGCCCGAAACCTGAACGCTTCACTCCTCCGAACGGAAGGTCGGCTCCCTCTCCGGCGGTCGTGTTGACGTTCGACATCCCGACGTCGAGGCGAGTCGCGACGCGTTCCGCGCGATCGGTGTCGGTACTGAACACCGAACCTCCGAGTCCGTAGGGGGTGTCGTTGGCGAGGTCGAGTGCTTCCTCATCAGAACTGACCCGGTACACCACCGCTACCGGGCCGAAGAGTTCTTCACGGTAAGCCCGCATGTTCTCGGTGACGCCGCTGAGCACTGCCGGTGAGTAGTAGGCAGCTGGGCCGGAGCCGAGAACGCCACCCGCGTGCAAAGTCGCACCCTTACTCACCGCGTCGTCGACCAGAGCCGACAGTGATTCGGCTGCCGCTCGCGACGACATCGGCGAGAAATTCTCCACTGCCAGGGCTTTGTCAGCCAACTTTGCAACGAAGTCGTCGAAGAGGTCGGACATGACGATCATGCGTTTGTTGGAGTTGCACACCTGGCCGGAGTTGTACATACGGAAACTCCACGCCTTGTCAACCAAGTCGTCGAGATTGTCGGTATCCAGAACAACCATCGGATCCGAGCCTCCGAGTTCGAGGACGCACTTCTTGAGATGCTTGCCGGCGAGTGCGGCAACGATGGATCCTGCCCGTTCAGAGCCGGTAAGGGAGATGCCCTGCACCCTGGGGTCAGCGATGATTGTCTCGAGTTGGGCGTGAGTTGCGAAGACATTCTCGTAGGCGCCGAGTGGCACGCCCGCATCTGAGATGATCTCCGCGATCGCGAGCGCCGAGCGCGGGACCGACGCTGCATGCTTGAGTAGGATGGTGTTACCGAGCATCAGATTCGGAGCTACGAAGCGAGCGACCTGGTAGTAAGGGAAGTTCCACGGCATGATGCCCAGGAGTGGCCCGACTGGCAGCTTCCGTACTACGGCGTGGCCGCCCGACGTCGTCTGGATTTCCTGGTCAGCGGCGAGAGCTGGCCCTTCCGTCGCGTAGTACTCGAAGATCGCCCGGCAGAACTCTATCTCCTCCATGCCCTCTGCAACAGACTTGCCCATCTCCTGAGACATGATCGTGGCCAGGTCGACCGCACGCTCAACGAATAGATCTCCGATTCGGCGCACGACGACCGCGCGGTCGGTGATCGGCATATCCTTCCAGCTGGCGTAGGCCACCGCTGATGCTGTGATGGCCCTCTGAATCTCGGCATCGCTGGTGTGCTCAAACGTCTCGACGACCTCGCCGGTCGACGGGTCAATCACCTGATAGGTCTGGCCGCTCATAGTTGCTATTCCTCACTTAGTTGAAAGATGCGTTGGGGTAGGGGGTGATGGGCTTTTCGGCGGCTGAGTGCCCAGATGCGCCTCATCGACCCACTCGGCGGCGACAGCCCTCATCTGAGGACACGCATAGCGTCGCGGCGTCACGCAGAGGGTGGACGTCGTTTTTTTGTGGGGGTTTTGTGCGTCAGATGAAGCCGTCCATACCGTCGATCTTGTTCATCATGCGCCGGTATGCCATACCCGTTGCGTCTGGGACCTTGATGTGCAACTCTTCACGCAGATCGAGAGGGACCCGTTCCGGACGCTGGCTCTCAACGATCAACCGGTCCTGATCAGCGACGAGTTCACCGAGCTGCCCGGCGAACTCACTGTCGTCCATGTCGAGGTGATGGTTACGTCCGACGTGCATGTACACGATGCAACTCTTGTCGTCGAGAGGGGTGTGGAGTTGGCTGACGACAGTCACTCCGTCTTCGGTGACGCTTCGTGCGTCCCACTCGAGCGACTGGTCGAGAGAGCCGACCAGATGCTTGGTGATGAACATCGTGAACGGCGAGTGGAAGACGTATTCGCGCTGCACGACCGAGTCGTTGTATGTGTACGACATGTTGAAACCGTCGATCTTGACGTCAAACGGTGTGATGACCTCGTCGATGAGCTCGAGGTAGCCAGCGTGGGCGTGGTTGAAGTGCGAGAAGTCCAGAGCACCCTCGCAAGCACGACCGGCGGATCCGTGCCACACCTTCTTGTGGGCCAGGTAGGTGCGGAATCCGGGGTCGTCGTAGCTGTCGAGCGGCCACTGGGGGATCGGCTCGACCGGATCCTCGAGTGCGACCCATACCAGTCCGTAGCGTTCCTGGGCTCGATAGGTGAGGGTTTTTGCCTTACGCGGAATCGTCGTTCCCTCGGGCAACGACGGAATTCGCGCACAAGCGCCCGTCCGGTCGTACTGCCACCCGTGGTAGGCGCAGGTGATCCGGCCGTCGTTGACGCTACCCAACGAGAGTGCAGCACCGCGGTGGATGCACAGGTCGTTCATCACGACCACTCCGTCGGCGTCACGGTAGGCGACGAGTTGTTCTCCCAGCAGCTTGAAGGGTCGGGGCTGGTCGATCACTTCGTCGGAGGTACCGATCGGGTGCCAGAAGTTGGTCAACTTCGGCCGGGGCATGGTTTCTACGTCCATAATCTTTCCTTCGGTGATGCTGTCAGACTGATTCACAGGGATCCCTAGGACACTTCAGAGACCCCCAAAGTCGATAAGCGACCCTGCACAAAGCGAATCTGGTTGCGCGGCCGCTTTGGTCGGCCCGGAAGTTGAGACTCAGCGGGTGGGGAGCGCCGCGACGTGGCTGGTGTCGATTCCGATCGGGCCGATGTTCATTGCCCCTCCGGGGCTTCCCAATGGCTCGTCCCGACCGGGCAAGGTCAAGACGAAAAAGTCACGATTACTCTCGGCAGAGGATGCGAATTCGTCGGGTAGGTCGGTCTCGAGGTACACAGCTCCGACCGGGCAAGCCGCCTCGCAGGCACCGCATTCGATGCACTCGTCGGGGTTTATGTACAAGGCGCGGGCACCTTGGTAGATGCAGTCGACCGGGCACTGTGTCATGCAGCTGCGGTCCATCACATCCGTGCACGCCTCGGTGATCACGTAGGGCATCAGCTTGTCTCCTCGATTGTGGTGGCCTGAGATGCTTCGGCACCGAGTGCACGCAGGCGAGGCCAGTCGGTGATCTTGCTCCTGGTTCGGCCTTCGCTCGCGCCGAGTTCGAGCTCTGCGCGTTCGATTACTTCCCAACCTGAGTAGGGGACGACATCCACTCCTCGGTGCCGGAGCAGTTCGTCGACCGCGGATCGATCTGGATCCGGACGGCGCAGTCTCCCGGCCGCGTGGTCGTCGAGGAGGCTTTGAACGGTCTCTTGCGCGTCGACCTTGTTGGTTCCTATGACCCCACTCGGGCCACGCTTGAGCCAACCGGCTACGTATTCACGGGCGCCTTGCTCGCTCTGATCGCTCACCCGACCAGCTGTGTTCGAGACAACTCCGCGAGAATCGTCGAAAGGCAAACCGGCGATCCCGTTGCTGCGATAGCCGACGGCGCGAACCACCAGGCCTGCGGGAATGGTCGTGAACTCGCCGGTGGCCTGGGTCCGGCCGTCCGCAGTGACCACGGTGCGTTCTACCCGGACTGCCTCGACCCGATCCTGACCTATGATCTCTACCGGGGCGGCGTAGAACCGCAACGTAACGCCACGGGTCGCTTCGGCCGGCGTTGGCCGGGTGGCCCACTCGCCGAACAATTTCAGATTTGCCGCGACCCGCCGGTCCGACTCGTCAAGCGAAGCGGGCTCGTAGTGTGCGGGGTCAACAGTGACAGTGAGTTCGGAGATCGCGCCTAGCTCGCGTAGTTCCTTCGTGGCGAACTTGGCGTCGGCAGGGCCTCGACGGGCCAGCACGTGGACACGCTGGGTGGCGTTGGTCTGAAGCCGGTCGAGTACCGCGCGTGGCATATCGGTACACGCGAGGTCTGCGTAGGGGCGAGTAAGTACCCGTGCGATGTCCAGTGCGACGTTGCCTGCGCCGACGACGACGACGTCGCTGTTCTCCAAGCTGTGGTCGGTGGTGGCGTCGGGATGGCCGTTGTACCAGGCGACGAACTCGGCCGCGGAGACACTGCCGGGCAAATTCTCTCCAGGGATGCCCAGGCGTCGGTCCGAGGGAGCACCGGTCGCGTAGATGACTGCGTCGTATCGTGCGATGAGGTCGCTGCGGGTGAGGTCAGTTCCGATCTCGACATTACCGAGGAATCGAACCCCTGGCTTCTGCAGGACGCTTGCCAATATGGACACTACCGATTTGATAGTGGGGTGATCCGGTGCGACACCGTAGCGCACCAGGCCGAACGGCGTTGGTAGACGGTCCAACACGTCGACCTGCACCGGCGCACCCTCGTAGCGCATCAGTGCCTCGGCGGCGAAAATGCCGGCTGGCCCTGCGCCGATGACCGCGACCCTCAACGAGTCTTGGTCTCCTCTGTACGGCATGTGTTCTGCTCCGTCCTCAGCAGGTCCCCAAAAGTGGCTGCCGGCGTTGTGCGAGTGGTGTACCCATCGGCTACCTGATGGACGTACGCGGCGCCGACGATGACCTATCAGCACCTTCCACAGTCGCCTTCACAGTGCCGACCATCACATCTTGCGCGTGCAATTGCAGGCCCGGAACCTCACACTTTGTCCAGTGTCGAAGGACTTTTAGGCAAAGTGTCGTTTGCCTGTCAGCACATTGCTCCCAAGGATGGAGTAAATCTACGCACCATCATGCCGAGGGTGATGAATTCATCGACTTGGCGATTGAACTTGCGGGAGCGCAGCATGTGGATCTCTCCACATGCTGCTGGCATACAGCCCTGGCAGGCGTGAGAATCGAGGCAGTACGGCCCTCTGGGTGACCGCAACGAGGCGCGCGTCTGCGCGAGAAACTTGACAACGGCCACCGATTGAGACCAAAATCACCGTTTTAAACGGCCATTCAAGTCCCGCGATTGTGAGCGGTTCCATGAACAGTATGCGGCACATGCCCACAAGCTCGCTGGCATTGATCAGCCGATCAGGTCCGGTTCTTTGTCAGTCGGGAAGCGATATGGCGTCCAGGCACATCGGGAACATTCGAGGGCTGCAACGCCCTCTGCCCGAGGGTTGGGTCAGCACTGGACCTCGTGGGAATCACCGGCACGGACCGGATCAATCAACTTTTGAAGGAGCACAATGACCACCATCACTCGCCGTGCGCTGATCACGAACGCCGGCAAGGGTGCCTTGGCTTTGGGTGCATTCGGGTTACTCGGGGCTTGTGCCACCTCTCCGAGCAACCCGAGTGCAGCCTCCTCCGGCGGCCCTCCCATCCACGGGGGAACTCTCCGGGCTGCCTTGACAGGAGGTTCCGTCTCCGACAGTTGCGATCCGAACAGACTTGTCAGCAACCCCGACTGGTGCCGCGCCACGAACATGTACGAGAGCCTCGTGTGGATGGATGCGAATGCGCAGGTCTACAACCGACTCGCCGAAGATATGTGGCCAAACGAGGATGCGACCGTCTGGACGATCCGTCTCCGGTCGGGAATCACCTTCCACAACGGCAAGAGCCTCGCAGCCGACGACCTGATCTTCTCCATCAACCGCATCGTGAACCCTGCCTCTCCCGGTGATGCATCCACCGCCTTGGTCGGCATCATCCCCGATGAGATCAAGAAGCTCGACGATCTGACTATCAGCGTCCCGTTCGACAGGCCGTACTCGACCCTTCGGGAGAGCCTGGCCACCAATGTCACCGTATACGTGATTCCGGTTGGTTTCGATCCCAAAAAGCCAATCGGGACAGGACCTTTCAAACTCGAGAGCTTCACCCCCGGCCGGCAAACAGTGATGACCCGGAACGAAAACTACTGGAACTCACCGTTCCCGTACCTCGATAAGATAATCATCACCGACTATCCCGATGAGACCAGCCAGGTCAACGCGCTGCTGTCCAACCAAGCAGACGTTGTCAACCTCCTTTCCCAAGCGACTCTCCGGGCCGTCACCGGCGCGGGAAGACAGGTGCTGATCTCCGAGGGCGGAGGGTGGAACCCGTTCACGATGCGCGTCGACACGGCGCCGTTCGACGATGTTCGGGTGCGCCAGGCCTTCCGCCTGGCGGTCGACCGTCAAGCCATGTTGGACACCGTGTTCGGTGGCTACGGCACCATCGGCAACGACATCTTCGGCATCTGGTCCCCCGACTACGACCGCAGCATCCCCCAACGTGAGCACGACCCCGACCAGGCGAAGTGGCTCCTCAAGCAAGCCGGCCGCTCGGACCTGACGACCACGCTGGTCACCGGCGACATCGCACAGGGCTCACGCAACATGGCCCAATTGTTCGCGCAACAAGCCGGGGACATCGGAGTGAACGTCAAGCTGCGCAACGTCACCGTCACCGACTTCTACGGTCCGAGCTATAAGGAATGGGTTTTCGCCCAAGACTATTGGTACTACAAGCCGTACTTGACGCAGGTGAGCCAGGCGACTCTCCCGAGCTCGCACTACAACGAAACCCATTTCGACAACCCGAGGTACAACGACCTCTACAAGCAGGCGCTGGCAACCCTCGACGTCGGACTCCGCGGGGAAATCGCCCACGAGATGCAAATGATCGACTACACCGAGGGCGGCTACATCATCCCGTTCTTCCCGCCAGTGTTCGACGGTCTTGCGTCCAACGTTCACGGGGCAGTCGAGTCGAAGACCGGCGGCTCCTTCAACAACTGGGACTTCGCACACTTCTGGAAGTCGTAATGAACACTCCTGAGAGGCAGTGTCGATGAGCATCTCCACAACTACCGAGCCAGCGGCCACCACGCCGGATGCAGGTCCGAGCTCGAGCCGTGCTCCCTACCGTCGCCGACACCCGATCGCCTGGATGATCCTGGTCCGAACTGCCCTTGGGCTGATCACCATCTTCGCGGTCTCTGTCGTGATCTTTTTGGCCACGAAGGCGCTTCCTGGCAATGCGGCCTATGCGGTGCTCGGCCAGTCCGCCACACCAGAGCGCGTGGCGGCGCTCGAACGCGAGATGGACTTGAACCACCCGATGATCGGTCAGTACGTCAGTTGGGTTGGTGGAGTCCTCCATGGTGACTTCGGCACGTCGCTCTCCAACGGGCAGCCAGTCTCCACGCTGGTCGCATCGCGACTCGGAAACTCGGCCGCGCTGGTGGTCGTCGCTGGAGTGGTCGGTACCCTGTTCGCCTCAGCTCTTGGACTCATCGCCGCAGCGCGTCGCGACTCGTGGTTCGACCACATCCTCTCGGTAATTGCCTTTGTCGTTACAGCACTGCCTGAGTTCGTGGTCGCAATCGCTTTGGTCATCGTGTTCTCGGTCAACGTGTTCCACTGGTTCCCTGCGGTGTCTGCGATTCCGCCCGGGGATTCCCCGTTCAGCAATGTGAGCATGCTGGTGCTGCCGGTGGCGACATTGACGCTCGTGCTCTTCCCCTACATCTTCCGGATGGTACGAGGTGCGATGATCGAAGCGATCGAGAGCGACTATGCCGAGATGGCGGAACTCAAGGGCATTCCTCGTTGGCGAATTCTGTTGGTCCATGCGTTCCCGAACTCTCTTCCCTCGGTAATCCAAGTGATCGGACTGAACCTCCTCTACTTGGCGGGCGGGATCGTGGTCGTCGAGTACGTATTCAACTACCCGGGTATCGGAGCGCTGCTGGTCGATGCAGTTTCCAACCGCGACATCCCGACAATCCAGTTCATTGTCCTATTACTAGCTGTGTTCTACGTCTTCGTGAACATTGCAACCGACCTGGTGGCACTGCTCGCGAGCCCCCGCAGCAGGGCAGTCCGGTGAGCACGCACGCGAAGAAAGGTGGCAGCGCGATGATGTCAAGCACGACTCGAGTCTTCCGTCCGGAATGGCTGGTGATTGTCGGACGCGCGGCACGGAGTCGACGAGGCGCGATCGGCTTGACTATCGCAGGCATCGTGTTCCTGATTGCGTTCGTGGGTCCGTGGGTGGCCCCGTACTCGCCGATTACGACGGTGACCGAGGCCTTTGCCTCTCCGTCGTGGGCACACCCACTCGGCGCTGACGGGCTCGGCCGAGACGTCTTCAGCCGCGTTCTGGCTGGCGGTTGGAAGCTTCTTATCATCGCCGGCGCTGCGACCACATTCGGTATGGCACTCGGAGTCGCCTTAGGCGTCACTGCGGCGTACTACGGTCGCGCCACAGATGGCCTGATCATGCGAGTTGTCGACGTATTCTTGGCTTTTCCACAGCTCGTTTTCGGTCTCCTGCTGGTCAGTCTGATTGGCCCAGAGGTCTGGCTGATCGTCGTCGCCGTCGGTATTTCACACGCCGCTCAGGTTGCTCGGGTTATTCGGTCGGTTTCTATTGACGTGTGCGAGCGCAACTTCGTCAAGGCCGTCGAGCTCATGGATGTTCCGACCCCGAAGGTGATTATTGGTGAGGTCATCCCGAATTTGGTCTCGGTGGTGATGGTCGATATCGGCCTTCGGTTCACCTATTCGATCATGATCATCGCGGGATTGAGTTTCCTCGGATTCGGAATCCAACCGCCAGAGGCCAATTGGGGTTTGATGATCGATGAGAATCGAATCGGACTGCTGGTGAACCCCTGGGCAGTGGTTGTTCCGGTTGCGCTAGTTGCGCTGGTCACGATCGGCCTGAGCACGTTCACCGATGCGATTGCACGGGCCTCGCTCGGTGTCAATCGGCCAGCCGAAGAACTTGCCATGACATCGGGCATCGTTCTGGACGACGGCAAATTATGAACTCAAAGGAAAGCATGACTGTTATGACGAGGACCGCAGTTCACGATTCCCAGTGTCTCCTCACGGTTGATCACCTCAGGGTTGTGACTGCCGGGACGAGCAGTGACGTCGTCGACGACGTTTCGTTCACTGTCGCCGCCGGCGAAGTGTTGGGCCTCGTGGGTGAATCCGGTTCTGGCAAGACCACCGTGGCCCATGCGTTGATGGGCTATTCGCGCAGAGGCCTTGAGATCGCGGGGGGGAGCGTGTCCCTCGACGGTCAGGAACTGATCGGACAGCGACCGTCTGTTCTTCGGCGCCTGCGCGGAGAGTCGGTGGCATACGTCGCGCAGGACCCGACCAGCGCGCTCAACCCAGTCCTGAAGATAGGGACTCAGCTTCGCGAGATCTTTGTGGCCCACCCGGACAGTCTCGGTGACACCACAATCGACGACCGAATCGATGAACTCCTTGCCGATGTTCGACTCGACTCCGTCAGCCGAGTTCTCGGGTCCTACCCTCACCAGCTTTCAGGTGGCCAGCAGCAGCGCGTCATGCTTGCAATGGCGTTCGCGTGTCGTCCAAAGCTAATCGTCCTCGACGAACCGACTACTGGGCTTGACGTCACCACTCAACGTCACGTGCTCGACTCGATGCGGCGTCTCTGCCAGACCTACGGTGTGGGCGCAGTGTATGTGAGCCATGATCTCGCTGTGGTGGCCGACATCGCCACCACGATCGGCGTGATGTACGCCGGGCGGCTGATCGAACTGGGGCCAGCTGAACGTGTGTTCCAGGCCCCCGCCCACCCGTACACCCGCGGTCTTCTCCGCGCTATTCCATCGCAGACCAGGGCTCATGTTCTCGAGGGTGTGCCGGGTCAGCCTCCCCGTCCCGGATCTCGACCGAAGGGATGCTTCTTCGGGCCGCGCTGTCACTTCGCTACTGACACCTGTCGTACCGAGTTCCCTGTGGCCGACAAGGTCGGTGACGGGCACTGGACGCGGTGCATCCACGCGCACCACGTGGCGCAGCGGCCTTTGCTCGGCGAGCTACCGCTTCGTGAGCATCTTCCTCTGATCGAAGCCGAGCGGCCCTTGCTACGCATCGAGGCGCTCGATGCCGTTTATGCGGACAAGCCTGTACTGCACAAGGTTTCGATAGACATCCATCCGCGCCGTTGCGTTGCCATCGTTGGGCAGTCAGGTGCCGGAAAGACGACTCTCTCCCGTTGTCTCGTCGGGTTGCACTCAGATTGGTTGGGGACGATCGAATTCGAGGGGGAGGCGATCCCCTCCGATCGTCGCCGTCGCTCGCACGCTGCGGTCCGCTCGATCCAGTACGTGTTCCAGAATCCGTACACGTCGCTCAACCCCCGTAAGACCATTGGCCAGTTAGTGGAGCAGCCACTGCGTCAGTTGTTCGACTTTTCCCGGGACGAGCGTCACCGCCGAGTGGTGGCAGCACTCGAAGATGCAGCACTCAGTGAGAAGTACATGAGCTACTATCCAGACCAATTGTCCGGAGGTGAGCGGCAACGGGTTGCAATCGCTCGCGCTCTCGTGGTCGAGCCGAAACTCCTGGTCTGCGACGAAGCTACCTCGGCGCTCGATGTGTCGGTGCAGGCCGCGATCGTTGAACTGCTGGACAAACTCAAGCGCGACCGCGGACTTACCATCGTGCTGATCACCCACAACCTGGCAATCGTGCGGAGCCTTGCTGACGACGTTGTCATCCTCCGGGACGGAATCGTGGTTGAGCAAGGGCAGCAGGTTCTGGACAACCCACAGACTGATTACGCCGTACAACTGCTCGCCGATACACCGAAGCCTGTCGCTGGCAGCGTCCACTGACTTACGTACGGGCGCATCTAGCCGCCTCTTGCGCGCCCGCACTCGGCAGGGTTAGCATCACGGAATTGAATGACCATTTAAAACCGGCGTTTAAATCGTGTCACGTAGATCTGAAGTGTCCTAGGGATCCCTGTGAATCAGTCTGACAGCATCACCGAAGGAAAGATTATGGACGTAGAAACCATGCCCCGGCCGAAGTTGACCAACTTCTGGCACCCGATCGGTACCTCCGACGAAGTGATCGACCAGCCCCGACCCTTCAAGCTGCTGGGAGAACAACTCGTCGCCTACCGTGACGCCGACGGAGTGGTCGTGATGAACGACCTGTGCATCCACCGCGGTGCTGCACTCTCGTTGGGTAGCGTCAACGACGGCCGGATCACCTGCGCCTACCACGGGTGGCAGTACGACCGGACGGGCGCTTGTGCGCGAATTCCGTCGTTGCCCGAGGGAACGACGATTCCGCGTAAGGCAAAAACCCTCACCTATCGAGCCCAGGAACGCTACGGACTGGTATGGGTCGCACTCGAGGATCCGGTCGAGCCGATCCCCCAGTGGCCGCTCGACAGCTACGACGACCCCGGATTCCGCACCTACCTGGCCCACAAGAAGGTGTGGCACGGATCCGCCGGTCGTGCTTGCGAGGGTGCTCTGGACTTCTCGCACTTCAACCACGCCCACGCTGGCTACCTCGAGCTCATCGACGAGGTCATCACACCGTTTGACGTCAAGATCGACGGTTTCAACATGTCGTACACATACAACGACTCGGTCGTGCAGCGCGAATACGTCTTCCACTCGCCGTTCACGATGTTCATCACCAAGCATCTGGTCGGCTCTCTCGACCAGTCGCTCGAGTGGGACGCACGAAGCGTCACCGAAGACGGAGTGACTGTCGTCAGCCAACTCCACACCCCTCTCGACGACAAGAGTTGCATCGTGTACATGCACGTCGGACGTAACCATCACCTCGACATGGACGACAGTGAGTTCGCCGGGCAGCTCGGTGAACTCGTCGCTGATCAGGACCGGTTGATCGTTGAGAGCCAGCGTCCGGAACGGGTCCCTCTCGATCTGCGTGAAGAGTTGCACATCAAGGTCCCAGACGCAACGGGTATGGCATACCGGCGCATGATGAACAAGATCGACGGTATGGACGGCTTCATCTGACGCACAAAACCCCCACAAAAAAACGAATTACGCTGCGGCAGAAGATAAACGGGTGCCATATAGGTTCGGGCCCTTGAAGTGGTCGAAGTACTCGGCGAGGCCGAGGCCACCCCTTCATTGAACAGACTCGATCGTTCCTGGCCCTGCCTGATGAAGCCAGGCGTTTCCATGATCGGTTGTGCGGGCATGTACCTCGATCGAGCACTATTCAAACGTCGACAGCCGTCCAGAGTCGGTAACCAGTTGGTGCAGCACATCCAGAAACCGTTGAGGATCTGCGGCAGCGACCCTAATGCAGCATTGAGTGATGTTATGTACCCGACGATAGCCGAAATACTCGAAATCCCATCCGTCGCGCGGGGCCTTCCGCGGGTCCGCTCGGGTAGGGCTGCATTGGACACGCGCATACGTTGGGTCCATGTCAACGAGCAGCAGAATCCGGCAGGGAGCCTCTCAGGCGGAGAGTTGATCCTGTCGATAGGGGTTCCGGCGAGCGATCCGACCACGAACCTGGTCGAGTACATCTCGATGCTCAAGTCTGCTGGAGCCGCCGGATTGATGATCGAGATAGGTCAGCACGTGCAGGCTCTGCCGCAGGCGCTGGTTCAGCATGCCCGAGCGATCTCGTTTCCATTGATCGAGTTGCGTCAGAGCGTCCGATTCATCGACGTCACCGAGGCGGTCCACGGAATCATCCTGAACCAACACTATGCGCGCCTCAAATTCACCGAGCGGGTAGCTCAGGTCTTCCGTGGGCTGGCCGTGAGTGGTGCGACAGTGGAGCAAGTTGTTACGGAAGCGGCTGCGCTGCTGACACTTCCGGTCGTACTGGAAGATCTCGGTCACCGCGCCTTGTGTATTGCAGGTGGCAACCCTGAAGAGGTGCTTCGAGATTGGATGTCGAGATCGCGGCAAACTCCCGGAGTCACGAGCGGCGACGGCCCACGGGGCTGGGAAGTGGCACCGATCGGACGTCGACACAATCGGTGGGGCAGGCTGATTGTTGCTGCACGAAAAACGGGTGATGAGCGCGTGGCCATGGTACTTGCTCACGCAAGTGACACTCTAACCCTACTGCGACTAGCCAATTCGCGCAACGCAACTCCCACACAGGACGCGCAGGAGAAAATACTCGCCGACCTGTTCCGTTCGCCGCAAATCCCTGGCGAGAGTCTTCTCACGCGTGCTCGGGCGCTCGGGTTGAACCCTTCAGCAGCCTACGGAGTGCTCATGCTCGCTACATGTCCACAGGACGCGGAGCATCTGATGAGTAGCATCTCCGCCGCTACTCATCGACTAGGACTCGCTGCAGTTGTTGGCAGGGTTACCAATGACCACTTAGCCGTGATCATGCCGAACGTAGCAACGGATGGAAATGACCAACAATCGTTGGAACGGATAGTTGCCGCATTGCCCCCTGAGTTCGTGCGCGCTGTGGGTTGTGCACAATCCGCGAACTTGAATGGTGTCCCGGACGCCCTCGTGGAAGCTGCGTACATATCTGATGTTGTCAACGCGGGCTTATGTTTATCGACTCGCCGTGTATGGAGGTATGGCGACATCGGAATTCGTGGATTGCTCTGGAATCTGAGATCTGACAGTAGGCTCCTGAGCTTCGCGGACGAGCAACTTGCACCCGTTTTGAGGAAGGAATCGGGTGATGATCGCAAGATGCTACTGAAAAGTCTACGCGCTTACATTGATTCCAACGGAGTCATTGCGACGTTCGCCAAGCATCTTGATTTGAGTCGGCAAACGGCGTATGCGCGTGCCGGCAAGCTATCGCGTGTGTTGGGGAAAGACTTGACGGATCCAGTGTGCAGGCTCGACCTGCATGTTGCGCTGATTGCGTTGGATCTGATCGAGAGGGACGTACGCGGCGTGGTCAGCTGAACATTGACCAACGCGAGGTCGACAAATCTGTAGACAAGGCTGCAGAGCCGTCGCGACTCCTCCTGCCTGTGCCTTGGCAGGAGCCTTCGCGGGTTCTGAGGGCCGGCGCCAATCGCTGGACGGAGCCGACGTGCCGGCCGGACAATCCTCTCGAAACGATACGTGCACCGAACTGTGCCGTCAGGTGACAGATCGTTCGGGAATCACCCGATTTCATTCACACTGACGGCTTTCCGAGAGCGCTCGGACGAGGGAGAGTTGGCCATACCTTCGTAACCCGGACGCAGATCGGGTTGTCGCACTTGCCGATGAGGAGCCTCATGCCACACAAGATCGCACGAGCGGGGGAAGGTCTAGCCTTCACCGGGAACACAGCCGGGTGTACGAGCTACGTCGTACCTCTGACAAGAGCTTGGTCGACTTCAGGTGCCTGCTCGGTCCATAGCATAGTACCGAGCAGGGTCGTCCTGCCGCAGTCACTGACGCCAGGTCGCCTTGCAATCGCGCAGGTGCCCGATCTTGCGGGGGAAACCCGATGACACTCCAGAACGGCCGAGTCTCGTACTGGAGATCACGCCCGGAAATACCGCGACCGGTGTTACCGGCAGTCAACGGCGACCTGAGCGTTGACGTTGCCATCGTCGGAGGGGGGCTGACCGGTCTCTGGACGGCCTGGTCACTGGTATGCAATGACCCGAACCTCAAGGTCGCTGTCTTCGAAGCAGAGGACCTAGGCTTCGGAGCTTCAGGACGGCACGGAGGATGGTTGTCTGCCAAACCCGTCGGGATGCGGCCGGTCTTGGCGAGCGGAGTTGCTGGACGCACCGGCGTAATCGCGGCCGACCGCATCCTCGCGCGGTCGATCCACGAAGTGGTCGATGTTCTCGGAGCTGACCAGATCGACGCCAAGCACGGCGGTTGGATGGAGGTCGCTCGAACTCCGAGCGAACTTGCCAGACTCGAGACGTACTTGGCGAAGAGCCGCGCGTGGGACGTGCCCTCCGAAAGACTGCGCTTGCTCAGTGCAGGCGAAGCTCACTCCAGGGTCGCTGTCGATGGTGTTCGGGGAGCGCTCTACTCTCCCGACAACTACCGCGTCGATCCCATCAAGATGCTCTTGAGGCTTGCAGATCTTGCACTCGAAATCGGGGTCGAGATCTACACTGGATCCCGGGTTGACGACGTATCCCCCGGACAATTGCGTGTCAACGGATTTCAGGTCCGCGCGGCGAGGGAGATCGTAATCGCTACCGAGGGCTACTCGCGGTGGGAACGCGGTCAAAGTCGGCAGCTACTTCCGATGAACAGCGCCATGCTCGTCACGGAAAAGCTGACCAAGGACCAGTGGGCGAAAATCGGCTGGGAGGGAGGCTGAAGGACTCGGTGGCGCGAGCCACACCTTCTTCTATGCGCAGCGCACCTCCGACGGGCGTATCGCGATCGGTGGGCGTGGGAGGCCGTATCGATTCGCCTCTGGCTTCGATCGAGATGGCCAGGTTGACCCGGCGACCGTGCAGGCACTTACCGACGCGCTGTCAGACCTTTTCCCCCAGATCAATGTAAATCCAGTCCATGCCTGGTGCGGAGTGCTTGGGGTAACCAGAGACTGGTCGCCATTCATTGATCGACGAACGACAGTTGGTGTGACTCGGGTCGGCGGCTACGCGGGCCAAGGGCTTACCGCCTCGTACGTTACCGGACGCACGGTCGCCGACCTGGTCACTCAGAAGCACTCGGAGTTGACCTCGCTGTCATGGGTTCGGCCGGCTCCGCGTCGATGGGAGCCTGAACCGCTTCGGTGGTTGGGAGCGAACGGGCTCTACAAGGCATACGCGCTCGCAGATCACATCGAGGGGCGGTCCGGTAGTGCTCAAACGGCCTGGCCAGCGCGAGTCGCCAATGTGATCGCTGGCCGCTGACGGACCGTGTGTCCAGATTGCTCCGAGCCGTTGTCGATCTGCACCTCAAGTAGCACGACAACGGCTCGGAACCAATCGACTCGACACTGTGCTGTACTGGACTTCACCCCCGGGCTCGCTGTCGAACCAGCAGATGATGAGATGCGTAGCAGGTGCCGCTGCGGTTCGCCTACGCTCGTCAGAGCCCGTGGGGGCTTGACATGCCACATGGAACTGGATAAAACCACACTTGAATGGCGGTTTTAAATCATCAGTGCGGAGGGTTGTCTTGAACATGGCGGGAAATGGATCAGCGGTCATCCGCCGGGGGGAAGCTGATACCTGTCGATCGGTGGGTGTGGACGTTCCTCGAGGAATATCGGCTCCGAAGCAGACGAGCCGACGTCAATGCACGGTGGGCACGACTGTCGGGACAACCTATTCGTCAGACGCAGTCGTACCCGCAATGAGGACCGTGCGCACTCTCATCGAAACCCAGCGATCCGCAGGACATGCTCAGCATGAGCCCGCTGCCGCCTGAATGGACGACACGACACCGGTCCGGCCGGGAGCTAAGTTGCGTCGCCCCCAGATCCTCGCGAGCGCCGTCGAGGTACTGCGCGAACGCGGCCTGTGGAGCGTCCGAGTACAAGACGTGGCTGAGCGAGCGGGAACCAGCGCTGCGGGTGTCATCTACTACTTCGGCACCAAGCATGCTTTGTTCAGAGCGGCGATCAATTTTGCCGAAGACGCGTACTACGACACTGTCGGTCCTGAACTCGGTGCGCTCGAGACAGGGGTCGAACGCATGGCCTGGTTGGTGGTGCGTTCGAGCGAAAGCGAATGGATTCTGTGGATGGACCTGTGGGTGTATGCCCGCCGACATCCCGATATGCTCCCGACACACCGCGAGTTCAACGATCGCTGGATCGCCACTGTCACGGAGGTGGTGCGGCACGGGCAGCTCAATGGAGAGTTTGCCGGCGCATCCGCCGACGCCGTTGCTGAACGGCTTGCCGCGCTGATGGCTGGGATGGCTATCCAGATGGTCAATGAAGCTCCAGGGTGGACTTCCGAGTACTACATAGAAATGGCGCTGGCCAGTGCAGCCGCTGAACTGGACTGCGACCTGCAGACACTCACTGACGAAGCCCGCGCGGTTCCGCGAGCATGGTCCAGGGCTCGAGGTCAGGCTCTAACCGTGTCGGATCCGATGAGCATGTGTTCTGACGGCGGAGGGGCGACTCCTCGTAAGTGAATGCCACGGTTCGATGCCAACTCAGGAAGAGAAAGCAGCGCGTGTACAGTCCTGATGTTTCCAACGGGCGCAGATGGTGGAATTCAATTTGTCGGAGACAGCACGCCTCTGACAATCAGGAACGCGTCAAGTTGACTTTGAAAACTGGTCAGCGCAGTGCTGCTCGTGCGCAACTGGGCCGGGAGCAACGCGTGGCGTGTGTGCTGGAAAGAGTGCGGGGGACCACCCGACTCGCCGAATCCCGATATCCGGATCCGTTGTGGCTCATGGTATTACGGAAATAGTTACTCGGGTCGACAGCCAGTTTATGATCGTCGATCCTATCGGTGGTGTGGTGCTTGCCGAACATGCACTGTCGAGCAACAGTTTTGCGCACTCGGAGTCAGTGCACAACGGTCTTCTATTGGTGCCGAAGCATTCGGAACACCCGACTGCCGTACGATCTCATTTCGATTCTCTTCGTTGAGATATCAGGAATTTTTGTCTGAAGTTGCACGAATGGAAGGAGCCCTCCCTGCGGGCGCCATTGACCACAGGGAGGACAGTTTCTCAGCGAGACATGTGCGAGTCTGCGACGTCGAGCGCCGCGTCGAGAATTGCCAGCCCTTCACGAGCTTCCGCTGGGGTAACCGTGCAGGGCGGTACCGCGTGGATGCGATTGAAGTTCGCGAACGGTAGAAGACCGCCTGCCTTCGCAGCAGCGATAGTTTCGTTCATTGCAGTACTTGACGTACCATACGGGGCGAGCGGTTCACGGGTTTCGCGGTCAGAGACCAGTTCGATCGCCCAGAACACTCCGACCCCGCGAACTTCGCCGATCGACGGATGTCGCTGAGCGAGTTCCCGCAATCCTGGCCCGAGAACTTCAGCACCGATGCGCGCTGCGTTTTCGATTATGCCCTCGTCCTCCATCGCGCTGATCGTTGCCACTGCGGCCGCAGTCGCCAATGGATGACCGGAATAGGTCAGGCCGCCGGGGTAGGGCCGGTCAGCGAACGTCGCAGCAATTTTGTCGCTAATTGCGATACCGCCGAGCGGAACGTACCCGGAGTTGACGCCTTTCGCGAAGGTGATCAAGTCGGGGACTACATCGAAGTGATCTATCGCGAACCATTTCCCGGTGCGACCGAATCCTGCCATTACCTCGTCAGCGATGAGGATGATGCCGTACCGGTCACAGATTTCGCGAACACCGGCCATGTAGCCGGCCGGTGGAACCATGATCCCTGCAGTTCCTGGCACCGATTCGAGAACGATCGCCGCGATCGTACTCGGACCCTCGAGACGGATCAGCTGATCAAGAGATGCGAGAGCGCGTTCGGCTTCCTGATGCTCGTCCTCTGCGTGGAACTGAGACCGATACAGAAATGGGCCGTGAAAATGGACGATGCCACTGTTTCCGTAGTCGTTTGGCCAGCGCCGGGGATCTCCGGTGAGATTGATCGCGGTATCAGTTCCGCCGTGATAAGAGCGGTATCGAGAGAGGACCTTGTAACGGCCTGTATGTAGACGCGCCATTCGTACGGCATGCTCGTTGGCGTCAGCGCCGCCGTTGGTGAAGAACACTCTGTTCAAATCACCAGGGGTCCGCTCTGCAATGAGCCGAGCGGCCTCCGAGCGAGCATCGTTCACATATTGCGGTGCGATGGTACACAGCTTTGACGCTTGATTTTGAATAGCCGCGATCACCGTCGGGTGTTGGTGCCCGATGTTGGTGTTGACCAGCTGGGAGGAGAAATCGAGCAAGCACCTCCCGGCACCGTCCCACACGTACGAACCTTCTGCAGCCAGAATGGTCATCGGAGTGAGCTGTGCCTGTGCAGACCACGAATGAAATATGTGAGCCCGATCCAACTCATACGCCCGCTCACCTTGTACGCGGGCGTCGTCAAACAATTGGCCACTGGGAAGTGCTCTGGGGGCAACTGAAGATGTCATGATCCGAATGTCCTTCCTGCTCAGTTGTTCTGCGGGAAGCCGAGGTTGATGCCGCCATGGCTAGGATCAAGCCAGCGGCTGGTGACGACCTTTCCTCGGGTGAAGAAGTGGACACCTTCGATGCCGTGGGCGTGGGTATCGCCGAAGAGTGAAGACTTCCAACCGCCGAACGAGTAGTAGGCCGTGGGCACTGGGATCGGAACGTTGATGCCGATCATGCCGACCTCCACCTCGTTCTGGAATCGTCGTGCGGCGCCGCCGTCATTGGTGAAGATCGCAGTACCGTTTCCGAACGGGCCAGCGTTGATGAGGTCAAGTGCCTCTTCGTAGGAATCGACTCGAAGAACAGAGAGGACGGGGCCAAAGATCTCGTCGGTGTACACCGACATGTCGGTGGTCACGTTGTCGATCAGAGTCGGGCCGAGCCAGAAACCGTTTGCTTCGCCATCGGGTTGTACGGTGCGTCCGTCTACCACGATTGTTACGCCGTCACGTTCGCCCGCGTCGACATACGAAGCAACCTTGTCTCGATGCGCCTTCGTCACGAGTGGACCCATGTCGGAATCACGCGTTCCATCACCAGTTTTGAGAGTCAGTGTGCGTTCTTTGATCTTCTGCACGAGCTCGTCGGCGATGTTGCCAACTGCGACAATCACGGATATTGCCATGCAACGTTCACCAGCTGATCCGAAGCCGGCGTTCACCATTGCATCTGCCGCGAGATCCAGATCGGCATCCGGCAGCACAATTGCATGATTCTTCGCGCCACCAAGCGCCTGAACACGCTTGCCATGAGCAGTGCCGGTCGCATACACGTACTCGGCGATGGGGGTCGAACCGACGAAACTGACAGCCTTGACCGCAGGATTTGTCAACAGTTCGTCAACGGCAGTCTTGTCGCCCTGAAGAACGTTGAAGACTCCCGCAGGCAATCCGGCCTCGGCCCACAGTTCTGCGACCCAGATTGCAGCAGACGGGTTCTTCTCCGATGGCTTCAGCACCACGGTGTTGCCCGCAGCTATCGCGATCGGGAAGAACCACATCGGGACCATCGCAGGAAAGTTGAAAGGTGAGATGATCGCGACAGGTCCGAGTGGCTGCCGAACCGAATGAACATCGACATTCGTTGAAGCATTTTCTGTCGTACCACCCTTGAGGAGATGCGCAATTCCACAAGCAAACTCAACTACTTCTTGACCACGAGAGACCTCGCCGAGTGCATCGGAAACTACCTTGCCGTGCTCAGAAGTGATGATTTCTGCAAGCTCGAGCTTGCGCTCGTTGAGCAGTTCGCGGAACTTGAACAGAATCGTTGTTCTCTTGGCGAGTGAAGCATCCCGCCATGCCGGGAACGCCGCCGCGGCAGCATTGATCACCTGGCGTGACTCCTCGACATTTGCCAACGCCACGTGTCCGGTGATCACACCGCTCGCCGGATTCGTCACAGGCGAAGTGGTTCCACCAGCTCCCACGAACGGCTTGTTATCGACCCAGTGTGGAATCGTCCGAATCTCTTCGACCTCGGGCATATTGGGATCCCTTCATCAATTGTTACGCGTGGAACTGCACGCTCGAGTAGTGCGACACACTCACTCTGCTTCGGAAAGACAGCAAACACCCGCTACGGAATGTAAAACTGTTGAACGGCTTCTTTACACTAAGTAGATGCAGCCGACGATTGCGGAAATCCTCGCACTTCCAATTGTTCAAGCCGGACGGCCAGAAGTTGTCGGAGGTGGAACACTGGACAAGTCTGTTCGGTGGGTTCACGTCAGCGACCTTGAGGATCTGTCCGACTTGCTTTCCGGAGGAGAATTGGTCCTCACGACAGGTCTACCACTCGCAGACAACCCGCTCCGATACCTCAACGGGATCGCCGAAGCTGGGGCTGTCGGGATCATTGTGGAACTACACAATCATGTCAAGAGTCTCCCACGACGGATTGGCAGGGAGGCCGACAGACTGCAGTTACCGCTAGTCGCGCTGCACCGAAAGATACGGTTCGTGGAACTCACCGAGGAGGTGCACCGGTCGATCGTCGCAGAGCAGTACAGCGAAGTCACGTTCGCTCGGAGCATTCACGAAATCTTCACTTCCTTGAGCATGCACCGCGCAACCCTCGCCGAGATCATAGAAGCGGCTGCCGACATGCTGAACACCCCTCTCGCTCTCGAAGACCTCAATCGCCAAGTTCTCGCTTTCGCACCCAAAGGGCATCCCGCAGTGACACTTCTCGCCGATTGGGAACGTCGATCGCGCTTGACACCCGTAACACAAACCACGACAGTCGGGGGGCCCCAGTCCTGGTTGACCACTCCAGTAGGGCCGCCGCGGCAGGAGTGGGGCAGGCTCGTCGCACCGGTGCAAGTGGAATCTGCAGAACGCGCGCAAATGACGCTAGAACGCGCCGCGCAAGCGCTCGCGCTTCATCAAATGATCGAACAGAACCGTAGCGCCCTCGAACAGCAAGCGCAAAGTGGGCTGCTGAACGAGCTTCGTCGGGGACGACTCTCCAACGAATCCGACGCAATCGCACGCGCGAAGGCTCTTGGCCTGAATCCCGGGTTGAGTTACCTTCCGATAACCATCCGCATAGAGGAAAGCAGTGGTACCGACCATGCTCTCGCTCAACGCCAAGTACTCGTTTTCGACGCTATTCGGCATGCGGTCCGCACTGCTCGGCAAACCGCGCTAGTCGCAACCCCACACACCGACCGGTTCGATCTACTACTCCCACAGCCAACGACGATGTCCGACAGTGCTGTACTACACGCAGTCAGCTCGGAAATCCGCTCAGCTCTTGCTCGTATCGACGGAATCCGAGGGTGCGCGGTCGGGGTCGGGCCCGAATCGACCAGAATTGTTGAGGCGGCCCGTGGCCTGGACGAAGCCGCGCACATCGCCGGCGTCGCACTTGCGATGCCGCCATCAGGAAGAATATTCCACCGAAACAGAGATATTCGACTCAGAGGACTCTTGGCACTGATCCGAACCGATCCGCGTGTCCAAGCTTTCGCCGAAGCCGAGCTTCACGGACTACTCGAACACCGAGCACGAAGTAACGACGGAGCATACGAACTTCTCCGAAATTTCCTCGAACTCGGCGGCAACAAAACAGAACTCGCCAAGTCTCTCAACATTTCTAGGCCCACCTTGTACACCCGACTTGCAATGATCGAGCGACTCCTAGGACTTTCGCTCGACGACCCGGAATCGCGCACCTCTCTGCACACCGCGGTACTTATCGCCGACAGCGCGTCGAAATCCACTACCCGGGTGTGACTATCGGGCGTTGAAGCCGCCAACGAGTCCGAGGCATTTCTCCGCGATGTTCTCCAGTTGAATATGTCAATCTCATTCAGGTCCAGTGGGGCGGCTTGATCCGGACCCACCTTGCGGATGGGATCAGGCGGATTGCTGAGCTCGGGTATGAGCGAGCCGGTAGGAATCGGTGCCGGTTTCGATGATGTTGCCGCCGAACGTGAGCCGATCCACGATCGCCGCACAAAGCCTCGGATCGGTGAACGTTTTCGTCCAACCGGAGAAGGACTCGTTTGAAGCGATCGCGACGGAATTCTTCTCCTCCCGTTCGGTCAACACCTGGAAGAGCAGCTCAGCACCTCGCTTGTCGAGTTCCATGTAACCGAGTTCGTCCAGCAAAGTAGATCCACTCGGCCGTAACGGGCGATCGTGCGGGCGAGTTGTTTCTCGTCGGCAGCTTCGACGAGTTCGTTCACCAGTCGGGTCGCGAGGACGTATTTGACTCGGTAACCGTGTTCGGCTGCTGCGGCGCCGAGCCCGATGAGTAGATGCGATTTCCCGGTTCCGGAGTCCCCGATCAAACACAAGGGTTGCCCTTTGCGGATCCAGTCGCCGGTGGCGAGGGCACCGATGGTGGCGGGGTTGATGTTGGGGTTGGCATCGAAATCGAATTTGGCCAGCCATTTTTCGCGTGGGAACCCCGCTCCTCTGATCCGCCGCACCACACTTCTGCGGTCGCGGTCGTCGCATTCGGAGAGCAGAAGTTCCGCGAGGAATCCGTAGTAGGAGAGTTGGTCTTTGCGGGCTGCGGTGGCGGCGTCGGCGTCGGCGCCGACGGCGACGACGGCGACGACGGCACGCATGGTGGGAAGCCGAAGTCTCCGGCAGGCTTGATCGACGGCAGCGGTGGCGGCTTCCTCGGTCAAACCTCTGCGACGCAAGGTGGTGGACATTACGGCGGTGGGACGAACCATGTTCATGCCTTTCTTTCACTCGGCTCGGGCGGCAGGTTGGGCGGGGCCTCGGCGTTCGGGTAATCGCAGTAGTTGGTCGTAGTGATCCACCGTCGGCGCGGGCCGGAAATTGGCCGGCAGGCCTGCGATGATCGCTGCCGGATCGGCGAGACGGCGCCTGGTCAGGCTGACAACGCGTTGCTCACGGCCGTCGCGGCGAGCAACGAGATGACGAGCTGAACCGGACCCACCCGTGTTGGTATTCGATGATGCGTGTCGGCGGGCTTCGACCGCGACGACGTCGGCGGTGACCGCGCCGACGGTCAGCGCTGCGTCGATGCCGGCGATCACGTCATCGGCGTTCATGGTGCGGTGCAGGAGTAGAACATCAATGAGTTGGCGGGTTCCGCCGGCATCACCGTCAGTTTTTCTGGCCGCAGCCCAGAATGCGTCATGACTCGAGGTGAATGTTCCGTTCCTGCGGGCAGCGGCCAAAGCGCTCGCCCCGGGCAGGGCGCCGGGTTTGGTGGCCAGCACTTCGAGGTAGTGATCGAGTTCCAGCCCTTGACCGCCTTGGGTGATGACACGCTCGTGACGGGCGATCACCGTCCGTCTCTCGAAGACCACCACCTCCGATGCGCGCAGTGATACTCGCACTCGCCTACCGATGAAACGTGCTGGGACAAAGTATTTCGCCATCCGCGCCGTGATCAATACTGACCGATCGACTCTGGGAGTCAAGGACAGGCCGGGGTCGAATCCTTCGCCAGGAACAGGGCGCAGGAGCGGTGCTTCGACGGTGAAATCAGCTCCGACGGTTCGGATCCGGTCATTGATGCGTCGGCCGTCGTCGGCAGTGTCCCAGCTGCGGATCTTCTCGCCCAAGCTCATCGAGGGAGTCGACAACAGGCATCGGGGACAATCTGTTTCGGCGGAATCTGCCGACCTCGCCCTCCACGCCGCCCTTTTCGTGTGCTCCGGATATGCCGGGTTGGCCGTAGAACGGGTCGAAACCGAAATGCGAACGGAACAGCACCCAACGCGGGTTCTCCACCCGTCCTCGGGAAGACCCGTAGATCACTTTCTGCACTGCGCTGGTCAAATTGTCGTACCGGATGTGACGGGTCGCCGGCACCGCTGATCTCCTCGAACGCCGCGATATGGCCTTCGAAGAACGTTTCCTGCCCTCGCGTCGAGTACACGCGGTGCACAGCTTTCCCCGAGTATGAGAGGCGGAAGGTGAACATGTGGCATTTGGTTTTCACCCCGGCCAAGATCACCCACACTTCACCGAAATCGACTTCTGCTTCGGCTCCGGGAGCGTGTTCCTGCGGGACGAACACTTCGATTCGCCGACCGGCTTCGATGTCGATCTGCGCTCGCCGGACCCGCACGTAATCACGCACCGTCGAATACGACAACTCTTGCGCCCCATGCTCATCAGCCAACCTGGCAAGAATTCGCCGGGCCGTGTGACGTTGCTTGCGCGGGGCCTCGACATCGGCCGCCAGCATGCCGTCGATAGCGGCCGCATACGGATCGATCTTTCGGGACTGCCACACTCTCGGAGCTGGCTCCGGCGGCATCGCCGACGCCAGCGCTTGCCTCACTGTTCTGCGGTGAACGTGGTGACGTTTCGCTAGCGCACGAACCGAGAGCCCCTCGACACGAGATTCACGGCGGATCTGCTCGAACAGCTGCACTCTGGACCCCATCTCATGCCCTCCTGATCGTTGGCGTCACAGCCAACGATGGGGTGGGGCCACTCGAATCCGACACAACACGCCCGGCGCGTCGAGGTGGGGCCAACCAAACTTGTCACGACCCGCTCAACTGGGGCCAATCCAACCTGTCATAACCAGCCTCGATCTGATCGAGGCCGGCGGCGGCTACCAGACCTGTGCCGACGACAACCCAGATAACGGACGCGGCTGCGGCTTGCTCGAGTGCGGTGCTGTAGTCGGCTGCCGCATGGGCACCGATGACATCGGTGCGCGCGACGAACGCGAGGGTGGCTGGTGATCCGGTGAGAGCGATCATCACGACGGAATCGGCGGGAAACGAATCCGAGCAATGCCGGGATTGCGGCCAAGACGTCGGTGGCGGTCCTCAAACGGATGTTCTGCATGTCGTTCCCCTTGCTGTGACAGTGACCGGGCCTGGTGCCTCGCCAATTTTTTTCGCCTTCTGGCAAAGGAGAATCGTGTCGGCATGAGGGGGCCGGCGCTTGCGCCGCCAGGGGTTGCGCACAGGTCACCGCCGACGAGAATCGGAAGGCCCGAAGGAGAATAGAAAGATGTTCTTCATCAGGACGTAGCGCAGCGGAGTTCATTTGGAGAATCCCAGCGCTGAGCTTGTTGCCGCGTATGCAGAGTTGCAGGCTGCGGAGGCGGCGATTGATCGTGGCTACAGGGTCGTTATTAAGCCGCCGTCGACAGCCCGGATCGGTTGCGCTCCTTGCGGCGATGTGAGTGACCCGAAAACGGTTCGGGCTCTTGCTCGGCTGTTGAGCGATCACGCCGAAAAATTCGAGTAGGAGCAGTTCACCGCCACATTTGTTCTGGTCAGTCCGATTTTTGTTTGGAAGTTTTCAGTCGCGGCCGAGGTCGTGGGCGCGTTTCGGTGTCTGGGTCCGCGGGGTTTCCGGCCCGGTCGTCCCTGATTCCCGTGAACTTGTCGGTGGCTGTGCCGGGTAGTCGAGTAGGCGGCTGCGCATGAGGTCGCTGAGTTCGTTGGGGTTGTACGGTGCGCGGTTTCCGCTGCGGAGGTGCTCGATCATCGCTTTGTGGTGCTCGGCTACCTGGAGGTGAATGGCTGTGTCTTGTGTGGCCGCGAGGGTGGGTGGTTCGGTGTTGTTGCGGTGTACGCCGGCGGCGAGGACATCGCGGAGCGGTGTGTGGGTTGCTTCCATGGCGACGTAGCGGGCTGCTTGTACTGCGGAGGCGTGGACTTTTTGCCAGTCGATGCTCCAGCCGGAGGATTTGAGGAGTTCGTCGAAGAAGACTCGTTGTGTGCGGGAGTTGCCGTCTCGGAATGGGTGCAGGACGAACCGCCACCTATTCCATCAGATGCAACATCGCGGTGACCTGCACTGATCCGGCACGAATGTGAGCGCGAGCGCTGCCAAGGACACTTCATGGAAGATACCTAACTCACGATGTTGGTGCACTGTTGCTAGACAGACGAATTCGCGACGAATGCGGCCCATCTTCTGTCCGGGACTCTTGCGGACGGGTCTACGTTTGATGCAACATTGTTGCTGTGAGTACGCCTTCTGAATCTGTCATTGCGGAGTTCCGGCGGCGCGGCATTGTGCCCATCGATGAGCCAGCTTTTGTATTCGACGAGATGGTCGAGGGCTTCTCGCAGCAGCAGGCAAGTCGGGGCCTAGCGAAGGCTACGGTCGAGGTCCGGAGATCGCAGATCCAGCGGTTTCGGCACTTCACAGACACTTACCCTTGGCAGTGGCTGCCCGGAGATCTGGAGGACTTCACCACGAGCCTGCTCTCGGGTGACAAGCCTCGTTCACACTCGACACTGCGCGGCTATCAAGTGACGTTGCGACTGTTCTGCGCGTATCTGACTGACCAGCGCTACAACTGGGTCAGCGAGTGCCGCCAGCGGTTCGGAGAAGTCCCCACCCAGATTTGTTTCGAATGGAACACGATCGCGCATCTGGCAGCATTTGAAGGAAAACCCGGGCGACGGCCGTTCGATTACGACGAGCTCGAGAAGTTCTTCGACGTCGCCGATGCCCGCGTAGACCGCATACGCAGCAGCGGACGTAAAGGGGCTCTCGCCGCACTACGCGACGCACAGTTGTTTAAGACGATCTATGCCTACGGGCTCAGGCGGACCGAGGCACTGCAACTCGACGTTGCCGATCTACGTTCCAACGCCAAGGCAGATCGGTTCGGTCGCTTCGGTCTCCTCCATGTGCGATACGGCAAAGCTTCACGCGGCACACCGCCGAAGCGCCGGTCTGTTCTGACATTGCCCGAGTTCGATTGGATCGTCGAAGGTTTGGACTTCTACCTCGAAGAGATACGAGAGAAGTTCCACCCGGGTGAGAGCCCCGCATTGTGGCCGACCGAACGCGGGACGCGGGTGGGTGGCAAGTACTTCAATCTGCGCTTCGCCGAGTTGCGCGACGAGGCGGGCCTCGACGAAAATCTCACGCCGCACTCGCTGCGCCACTCATATGTGACCCACCTGGTGGAATTCGGATACTCCGAACAGTTCATTCAGATCCAGGTCGGACACGCCTACGCCTCAACGACCGCCATCTACACCTCCGTCAGCGACGACTACCGCAACAGCGTGGTCTCCGACGCAATCAATCGCTTCTACTTCCCAACCAAGGACGGATAGCAATGCGCTCCACAATTGACTGGCGACTGCGATCGTTGATGGCCGAGCGCGGCATGTTCCAAACCACTGACCTTCTGGAACCTCTGCGCGACGCTGGCATCGCACTTTCGCGTGAACAGGTCTTCCGCCTGGTCACACAGACCCCGCAACGAATGAATATGGAAGTCTTCGCCGCGTTATGCACAATCTTCGACTGCGAACCCAACGACCTCATTCACGTCGCCGCGGCCGTCCAGGACACACCGCGCCGAACTGGGACCGGCGGCCCAATCGATGACATCGGCGATGCCCGCCCAGTGCGAGCGCGAATAAACCGGCCACAGCACCGGAAATGACGACAACCCGCACCGGCCGAGATCTAACCGACGCCATCACAAAACTGCTTGCAATCAAGAAGATTCAGGCACTAGACCACGTAGTGGCCGAGGAGATCGCCCGGGTGGACCCCACGCGGCACACCACACTTCTCAGATATCTCTCCCGCTCTGATGTCGATCTCGCATCGGTTGACCCCGAGACACCAATTGCAGCCCAAATCTTTCTTGCACGGTTGATCCGACGAGGCGTCACCACCATCGGCCTACCTGCATGTCCGAGTTGTCACCAACGCCGCGTCCTGCGACGCCGAGATCCGGAAGGACGGCGCGTTTGCTACCGCTGTTACGAGCGGCAACACTATGGCGAGTGTCCTACATGCCAGCGCATGAAAAAACTGACATCAGAAACCGACGGTCAGGGCCGGCGACTATGCCAACGGTGCTCACCGCGAGGCGCCACCCAAATCACCTGCTCTGCTTGTGGGAAGAACGTCACCGCAGCCACCAAGATCGACGGACAAGACGTTTGCCTGAGCTGCTACCCACGCAAACCGAGCACCTGCTCAGCATGTGGCAAGGAGAAGAAAGTCGCCAGCCATATCCGGTCGACGCCCCACTGCTTCGCCTGCCACAACCGCATACTCCGAAACCCGCAACCATGCCCGATCTGCAGAGATAAGCGAATCTTGGCGTTCACCAACGAAATCCAGACACCGATCTGCGCCGAATGCGCCGGTCAACCAGCCCGGTACGCATGCCGCAGATGTGGCAGCGAATCAACCTCACGTAATGAACACGAGGGGCCGGGCGCAACACTCAGCCCGGCCCCTCGCCGCCACACCCACAGCCGAACACCCAATGGACACTTACTTACGTGAGCAGCGGTCGAGAAAACTCTGATGACCAACGCCGGCTGACAGTGAGAGTGCGTCCGGAAACTCACGATGGCGATGGGCGGTGTGGTGGGCTCCTGATTAGGTCAGTGATGTCGATTCGCTGCCCGTACCCAGGAGCCCACCAATGTCGTCATCATTGATTCCGCAGTGCTCGTCGTGCCCGCCCCACGCGGTACGCTGGCACCGGTGCGCGGTGTATCCGTCCTCGTCGCTGACCGACGCGCAGTGGACGATGCTGGAACCGTTGCTGCCGCCGCCTGGTAATGCGGCGGGTCGCGGCGGACGGCCCGAAAAGCATTGCCGCCGAATGATCCTGGATGCCATCCTGTACCTGGTGCGGGGCGGGATCGCGTGGCGTCAACTGCCTGCCGACTTCCCGCCTCCGACCACTGTCTACGACGTGTTCACCCGCTGGGTGCGAGCCGGGGTGTGGCGGCGTATCCATGACGCGCTGCGCGACCGGCTGCGGGTGCGGGCCGGACGAGATCGATGCCCGACCGCGGCGGTTATCGACTCGCAGACCCTGCCCGCCGCCGACACGGTGCCCCGATCCAGTCGCGGATGGGACGGCGGGAAACGTACGAATGGGCGCAAGCGACACATCGCGGTGGATGTGACCGGGCTGCTGCTGGCCGTGGTGGCTACCGCCGCGTCGATCCAGGACCGTGATGCCGCGTTCCGGCTACTGGCGCGTCTGCGTGACGCATTTTCCACGATCCGGCTGGTCTGGGCCGACGGAGGTTACCCCGGTCGGCTGGTCGGCTGGGCGAACCAGGTTGTCGCCCTTCGGATTCAAATCATCAAACGCATCCCCGGCAGTACCGGATTCCACGTCCGGCCCTGGGTCTGGGTCGTCGAGCGGACCTTCGCCTGGATCAACAAGCACCGCCGCTGCGTCCGCGACTACGAAACCAGACCCGACCACCACGAAGCCATGGTGCACATCGCCATGATCGGCCTCATGACTCGACGACTTGCACGAATCTCATGAGTATCCGGACGCCCTCTTAGCGTGCCTAGGATCCCAGTTACTCACGGGCGACGTAGACCCTGACCGCGTCCGGGCTCTCTCCGACTCCGACGGCCGCACCTACGCAGAGCTTGCCCGAGCAAACGGACTCGATCCCCGCCATATCGGCCCCGATCCCGAAAGACTCGCGTCGATTGCTCAATTCGTGGAACTTCATGTTGAGCAGGGGAGGGGCCTGGTCGACCTTGGTCAACCCATCGCAGTTGGTTCGTCAATTATAGGTCACGGACGTTGGCGTCTATCGTTCATTGGTCAGGGCAACCATGCAGGCACTACCCCGATGGCCTGGCGCCGTGATCCAATGATCTCCGCTGCGCAGACGGTTTTGGACGTTCGTGAACTCGGGCGGACATACAAAGGCGCCAGGGCCACCGTGGGCAAGATCGACCCGACCCCTGGGGGCACGAATGCAATAGCTTCTCGTGTCGATGTTTGGCTTGATGTACGTCACGATTCGGATGAGGTCGTGGCCTCTCTAGTCGCCGACATAACCGATGCAGCTCGGAGGACCGGTGAAAACGAGGGGTGCGCCGTTTCCCTGGTCGAGACATCCATATCGCCGACTGTCTCATTTGATGAAACGTTGCGTCACCAGATCTCGCGTGTCCTCCCCAACGCCCCAATACTCTCGACCGGAGCAGGTCATGACGCTGGAGTACTCGCAGCACACCTACCTACGGCGATGCTGTTCGTTCGTAACCCGACTGGAATTTCGCATGCCCCCGAGGAGTATGTGGAAGGCGTGGACGCCGCAGCTGGCGCGACGGCCCTCGCTGATGTGCTGCAGAACTTGGCCGCAGTCTGAACGCCCTCACAAGCCCGGGGAAGCCCGTTAAAGAATCGACGCCACTGATCGCCGATTAAGGTGCAGGAATCAATCGGCTTACGAAATCGCGACCATAAAGCTCTCCGCAGCAAAAGCTGATGCACTAACGTGCAGCGTATATATAAGTCGAATTGTGCATCTTAGCCCAGTACGCGGCCCTAGCCGAGGTAGACAGGGCGCGATTAAATCCTTGCAACACTCATGGAAGGTTAAAAGATATGGATAGAACGTGTAACTATGTAATCGTTGGCGGTGGCTTGGAAGGCTTGGCTATAGCATGGACGCTGGCTGCTCGAGGTGAGACAGACGTCCTAGTTCTTGAGAAGGAAACCATCTGTTCAGGAATGACAGGTAAGTCAAGCGGCGTCGTCCGGGCGCATTACGGGAATAAATCGTTGGCCGCGATGGCTTGGTATGGAGTTGGTGTTTTTGAACAGGCGACCGAGCTTTTCGGCGACGACATGGCGTTTAATCAGTGCGGATATGTGGTCGGGGTAGAAGAAAAAAACCTCAATGCTCTCCGAAAAAACGTCGCTATGATGCAGGGCGTCGGTGTCGATGTCGAGCTTATTGGGCACGACAAGATGGCGGAACTATGGCCTGGATTACGCCTGGACGACTTCGCTGGCTTTGCCTACGAGCCTCGGGGTGGACGGGGTGAAGCTTATATGGCCGGGATGGCGTATGCTGCGGCTGGCCGCCGTGAAGGCGTTAAGATCAGACAGTCCACAAAGGTCGCCGAATTGCTACAGGGGACAAATAGTAGTGTTATCGGAGTCCGCCTCGCCAATGGAGACGAAATCCTAGCCGGCACAGTAATTCTCGCGACAGGGCCCTGGGCTCCTGAACTCACACAGCCACTGGGCTTCGATCTTGATGTCAGAGCTCAGCGCGCGCAGTTGGTCCTAATCGACCAGGGCGAACCTACGCCGGTTGTTCCAGTGCTTTCGGATCTTGCCGGGCTGTCATATCTGTGCCGGGAGCCGAATGGGGAGTTACTCGTTGGGAACTCCGATCACCAGGCTCCTCAGTTCATTGATCCAGACAATTACGTGAATCGCGCTGATGATAGTACCTTCGAAAAAATTGTAGAGAAGATGACCCACCGGATCCCGCACATGCCTGACCCCCGAATTACAAGTTCTTACGTCGGCGCATATGATGTCACGCCGGATTTTAATCCAATTATTGGACCCGCGCCAGTGGAGGGTTTGTTCTTAGCTACCGGTTTTTCTGGTCACGGTTTTAAAATTGCTCCGGCGGTGGGCCATCTAGTAGCCGACCTGGTGACCAAAGGCGTTAGTGCGATGCCTAATGTGGATGCCCACGATTTTCGATACTCCAGGTTTTCTGAAAACGACCCTCTTACCAGTGAAAACCCGTACATCGGCGCAGGAGAGATGCGGTAGTTAAGGCTGACCCCGCGAAAAGGGAGAATCGGGCTCCCTCCCGTCCCTACCGAAAACGAAAGCGGAATAACCGATACTGCTCACGGCAACTTCGGCTAAACGGGTATACGAGTTGAGAGTGCCGCAATCTACGTGAACAAGAGCGCTTGATGTCGGTGGTTAATACTGCAATTCACGAATCCGCACCGTCTCCGGCAGCGGCGTCCGTTCCTTGTAGCGACTATGCAGCAGAGTTAACTCAACAGTCAGCCCAACGCGCGCTGTGCAACTGAAAGAGGCTTATGACCGCGGGTCTCGTGCTTTTTGCTCGAGGCGTTCGTAGGGTGTTTGGCCCGAGAGGGCGCCGTGGGGTCGAACGTAGTTGTAGTGGTCTTCCCTTTATTGGAACCGCTCGGCGAAGAGGTTCGCATCATCGATGACTTCACCTTCGAGCAGTCGGTAGAACTCGTCGGAATCGATGTGATGGGAGCGCTCGACTTTGCCGTTCAGGCGCGGGGCTCGGGGACGGATCTTGACGGGGCCGATGCCCATGTCGAGGAGGTGCCAGTGGAACGCCGAGCCGTATTCCTGGCCGTTGTCCGTTTGAGCTTTCTCGACCTGGAACGGCAGCTTCGACAAAACGTGGTCGATGAACTGAATCGCGACCTTCTGATCGTTGCGCGGATAGGCGCGCAGGACCCGCAATCGCGTGCAGTCGTCGGTTGCGGGGTACTGGTGGTAACGCTTCTTCTTTCCGGTTTGACAAAGTGGTTCAATGAATTTCACGTCCACTTGCAGTTGATGGCCGGGGCGTTGTTTCTCGTAGCGTTTCCACCGGGTCTGCGTGCGTTTATACCGTTGCGATGCAGGTAGCCGGTTGAGTCCGAGCTTGTGAAGGATGCGTCAGACACCGGACGGGCTGATGGTCACGTCGTGATAACGCGCGAGGTACATCGAGATCCTTTGACGCCCGAAATGATACGGCTGGCGAAGCCAGTGGATCTTCTCGATCACCTCCGGATCGGTCTTGGTGGGCTGATGGTGCGGCATGCTCGACCGATCGTTCAGCCCCCGATTCCTTCTTCGTCGAACCGTTGCCGCCACACGTAGTAGCACTGCCGGCTGATGCCGTAATAGCGGCAGGTGGCGGCGACGCTGCCACTGATTTCCTCGACGTGACGCAGCACTGCGAGTTTGTGTTTTGCCCGACGTTCGAGCGCTCGTGGTCACATGGGGAATTTTGCTTTCATCGGAAGACCCAACTGTCAACAACCTCCATAGGTTTTAGATATAGCTTCAATACACCGACATTGGCGTGAAGAGATTTCGACCGGCTTGACAAACGGGAGTCTTCCACGGTCGACGGTTCAGCTCGCATGGTCGGTCCAGTAATGCACCAATCGAATTATCATCGGTTTCAAGACGTCTCGGCGAATCGCCCTGCGCGAGGATGCAACGCCTCGCCATACACGTCCGACGGAGCTCCGCGGGCGTTAGGGCATCGACTACCCGTACGCTTCGGCGCCCCAGAGCCATGCTTTGAGCCAAATATGATGTGCGCCATGGTTTGTGTGTCTACAGTGGTTGTGCAACGTGCGGTCTGCGATGCACCACCATGGACTCGTGGACGCCAATCAGTGATTGGGTCGGGAAGTGAGCTGTGTCCCAAGCGCTAGTGGCGGTGGCTCAGCCCCGTAGTGTCCATCCCCGCATATCGAGTCGAGCACGGTGGACGAGCACCACAGCAAAGGTCTCGCGACTGCTGGCGAGGGGCGATAGAATCGTGACCAGTTGCCCTCGTGCACCATTGATCAAAATCCGTGAGCAATTTTCAGGCTCGTGATTATTCGGGTCAAGGGGCTGAGCGAACAGCGCGAGAGCAAACAGGGCGAGAGCACCGGAATCGGGGAGCAACTCTTGGCCAGCGTCGCTGCTCGCGAACAAAGTTGAACAACCGGCGAGCTATTTGCGGGCATCCCTCGGTTTGGGGAGACCTGCGGCGGTCAGTGGTGCATGCCATCGACGCACCCAGGATAGTGCTTCACCCAGGATAGTGCTTCTGGTCGCGCCCCCACGAACCTATTCTTTTGACTAAATTTACCGTGTGGCCTTCTTCAACTGCCGGCCGATCATCGCGATGGGAGTGTCGTGTTATGAGCCACAGGGAGAGTTGGCGTGCTGCGAAAAACATAGTCAACGTGAAGCTCCGGTGGTTACGTGCAGCGTGCAGCAGACCCGGTCGAGATGTACTGCGAGGCTACAGCACACGAGAAAGGGCTCTTGCGTTCGTGCGTTTACCGGATTTGTAAGAACAATCTCGGGTGGGCCGGTCTCGACGATTCTGCCTTCAGCCATGAATACAACCGTGTCAGCGACCTCGCGAGCGAATCCGATTTCATGTGTGACAACCACCATTGTGATTCCGGTGTTGGAGAGCCTCTTCATAACGTCCAGCACGTCCCCGACAAGCTCTGGATCGAGTGCAGATGTAGGTTCATCGAAGAGCACGATCTCGGGGTGCATCGCTAGTGCACGTGCGATTGCGACTCGTTAGTTGAACTGGCTGAACTTCGTGTCGAATCACTTGTTGCAGAGGTCGTTGCGCACACATTCGAATTGAGTGATCAATCGGCACGCGGTGCCCACGACCTCCTCATCGAATTGCTTTCGCAAAGAAGGCTCTTACTTGTTCTCGACAACTGTGAGCACCTCTTAGATGCAGTGTGCGAATTGGTGGGGATGTTGCTTCGCGCGTGCCCCAACATGGTCATCCTTGCCACCAGTCGCGAACCGCTCAGGATCGCGGGTGAGCACGTCACAGCGGTACCCCCACTGGGCATCCCACGATCCGCCAATACGGTTGGGGGTGCGGGTGCCTACACCCAGTGTGACTCGACTACCTTGTTCAACGAACGCGCATCATCCGCCCATTCAGGTCTTGAATTAGACGGCAATGCGCAGGAAGTCGTTGCCTCGATCTGCCGTAAGCTCGATGGCTTGCCACTGCCTATTGAACTAGCTGCAGCGATGCTTCAATCCATGTCGGTCCGGCAAATACTTGAGCGCCTGACTGACCGCTACAAGCTTTTGGTGCGTTCGGGTCGCGATGCGCTCGCGGCAACAAACACTTCGCCTTTGCGTCGACTGGAGTTACGAACTTTGCACTGAAGAAGAGCGGCAGATGTGGGCGAGGCTGTCCCTATTCGCAGGCGGGTTCGAACTCGATGCAGCTGAGGAATTTTGCGCTAAGCCCGACTCGGCTGCAATTCTTGACGTCCTCACTGCTTTGGTAGATAAACCCATACTCATTCGCGAAACCGTGGATCAAACCGTCCGATTTCACATGTTGGAAACTTTGCGACTGTACGGAAGAAAAAGGCTGGATGAATCTGTCGAACATACTAAACTACGACGTAAGTATCTTGTTTGGCATCAGAAACTAACTGCGAGAGCAGAAGTAGAATTTCTGACGCTCCGTCAGGCGGAGTGGAACAACCGACTCACCCGGGAACTTCCCAATATTCGAGACGTAATGCAGTATAGCCTGGGATCCACCCCTGCGGATCTGGAAATCGGGCTAGAAATAGTAACCAGCCTGTTCCCGTATTGGCTTTTTCACGGACTGTTCCGTGAAGCACGGTACTGGATTGCACAGTTCATAGATCACCGTGAAGACAAGACCAGCATTCTGGGTCAATGCGTTCAAAGCAGGCTCCATCTTTGCCACGATGCAAGGGGATCTTGATGCCGCGACCGACCTTTCTATGTAAAGGCCGTGAGACAGCGTACTTCACTTCCACTCCTGCTGCCCAGGCTGCTATGGACAATGCCGAGGGCACAATTCAACTTGAGCAGCAGAACATGCCAGGCGCAGTTGCGTCACTTCAGGCCGCTGCGACTAAATATCTCGACGGCGGTGACACAGTCGGCAACATACGAGCATTAGCATCGCTAAGTATTTGCCATGTCATCTGCGGTGACTCGGCTAGGGCTCGTACATGCGCGGAGCAAGTCAGCGCCGCCATCAATACTGAGGATGAGTGCATGTACAAATCGGTAGCCCTGTGGGTTCTGGGCTTCGATGAATCCACACGCGACACCCGCAAAGCCTCCGACTTGCTCGGCGAGTCTCTAAATTTATCGATCGCGATCGATAATCTGTTGTGGTCGGATGGTGTTTGGAATCATTCGCCCGGCGCGCAATATTTACCCCGATTTTAATCGAGCGGCGATACTGCTCGGTGGCGCGACGAACTTATGGAACCGAATGGGGAATCAAAGTGGTAATCCTCCCGTGTTGGCCAGCTACCGCAACTATGTTGAGTTAGCTGCAATTCGAAAACTCGGACAGACCAGATTCAAAGAGTTGCGACAGGAGGGTATTGCCATGGGACTGGAACCTATTTTCGCATATGCGCTTTGTAAATCGCCGGAACTTCCTTCCGCACATTCATCTTCTACGACTTCGCCACTGACAAAACACGAAAGATAGGTGGCCATTCTCGTAGCGAAAGGCTTCACAAACAAGGAAATCGCTGCGCGATTTGTCATTGCAAAGCGTACCGTAGATGGTCACGTCGAACATGTGTTAGTCAAGCTCGGATTCCGAACCAGAGCACAAATTTCAGCTTGGGTCGCCGCTCAGAGTGCCCGATCCAGAGAAGGCTATGAACCCACATGATTCTCTAGCGGATCAGCCGAGTTCTCGGCAAGAGGATTCCTCGGAAGAGAACCATTCATCCTACCCAGTTCGCGAGATTTACATCATAGGCAATTTACACCGGCAATAGATACCAGACCAATTGATGGTCGTGTGTATCGACACAACCATCAATTGGGTCTTCATTTCAAGAGAGTTCATCGTCGATGCTCATTGCAGATCCTCTCCTGGTTATGGGTCAACCGTGCGCGTGTAGTGGTGTTCCCGCGAGGGCGAGCATGGCCTCACCCAACGCTTCGCTCTGGCTGGGGTGTGCGTGGATGAAACGCCCCACTTCATCGGGAAGCGCTTCCCAGGCAACGGCCAACTGCGCTTCACCGATCAGCTCGCCAACCCGGTCGCCCACCAGGTGGACGCCGACGACGGGACCTCTGGTTCCGCTACGAATCACTTTGATTCCCCCGGTGGTTCGCAGGATCTGACTCTTGCCGTTACCCGCCAGGTCGTAGACGACGGTGGAGATGTCGCCGTACTGCGTGCGCGCCGCAACTTCGCCGAGCCCGACTGATGCGACTTCGGGATGCGAGTACGTCACGCGAGGAATCAAGTGTTCGGCGACCGGTAGCGGATCCTTCCCGGCGATCTGTTCAGCCACAAAGATTCCTTGTTGGAAACCTCGGTGCGCCAACGCAAGACCGGGCACGATGTCGCCGACCGCGTACACACCGTCCACGGACGTACGGAGGCGTTCGTCGGTGACGACAAAACCCTTGTCGAGGCTGATTCCATTCTCTTCGAAACCGTTACCGTCCGTGCGGGGTCCGCGGCCGACGGCGACCAACAGTAGGTCGGTATCGAGCGTCGTTCCGTCGCCCAATTCGACGCGGACGGAATCGGCTGCTTCTTTCGCGGAAACGATCTTTGTGTCTGTCTTACAGACGATTCCGCGTTTCCGGTAGGACCGCTCCAGCTGCTTCGACGACCACGGATCCTCGGCGGCGATCAGTCGGGGGAGGGCCTCGACGATCGTGACTTCGGCGCCGAACGAGCGCCACAGGCTCGCGAACTCGACACCGATGACACCGCCACCGAGCACTGTCGCGCTGCTGGGCACCCGGTCGAGTTCGAGCGCCTGGTCACTGGTGAGGATCCGGCGGCCGAGTTCTATGCCGGGCAGTTCCCGCGGATACGAACCGGTGGCCAGAACGAGTGATGTTCCGGTGTAGCGGGTTCCGTCGACGTCGATGCTCCGCCCACCGACGTACGTTCCGTATCCGTTGACAATAGTGATCTTGTGTTGCGCCAACAAACCGTTCAGACCGCTGTACAGCCGCTCGACTGTCCCGTTCTTGTAGGCGTGCACCTGCGCGATGTCGATGCCGTCAAAAGATGCCCGGACTCCGAATTGCTCACTGGTGCGTGCCGAGTCGGCCACCTCGGCGGAATGCAGCAGCGCCTTGGTCGGGATGCATCCGCGGTGCAGGCACGTTCCGCCGACCTTGTCTGCCTCGACCAATGTGACCGACAATCCGAGTTGGGCGGCGCGGATGGCGCAGGCATAGCCGCCCGATCCGCCACCGAGGATCAGGACATCACTGTGCCGTTTGCCGGCCGTCATCGAAGCCTTGGTCATCGGAGCCGTGGTCATCAGAGCCTTCCCAGGATGCGGATCGGGTTCTCGATGTAGTCACCGAACAGCCGTAGGAAACCGCCGGCTTCGCCGCCGTCACAGACGCGGTGATCGAAGCTCAACGAGATCTGAGTGACCTTACGGACGGTCAACTCGCCGTTCACCACCCACGGCTTGTCGATGATGCGTCCGATCCCCAGAATTGCCGCCTCGGGGTGGTTGATGATCGGAGTCGATCCGTCAACCCCGAATACCCCGTAGTTGTTGAGTGTGAACGTGCCGCCGGTCAGGCGGGCGGGCTCGAGTTTGCCGTCGCGGGCAAGGTCGGTGGTTACCCGAAGTGCCTGTGCGAGTTCGACAGTGCTCAGGGTGTCGGCATTGCGAATGACCGGCACCATCAATCCCTTCGGTGTCTGTGCGGCGATTCCGAGGTGGATGCGGGCGTGTCGAGCTATCTCGCCTCGAGCCGTGTCGACCGACGAGTTCAGTTCGGGGTACTGCGCCAATGCGGCGGTGGTCAGCCGAGCCAGCAGCGCCATCAGGCTGATCTTGTCGGAATCGGGCAGTGACTTGTTGATCTCGCCTCGCGCCGCCAACAGTTCGGTGGCGTCGACGTCGACCCAGGTTGTCGCGTCGGGAATCTCGCGGCGGCTGGTGGACAGCTTGTCGGCCACCACCTTGCGTAGCCCCTTGATCGGGATCCGCTGGTCGCCCACATGCGACGTTTCCGTTTCCGTGCCGGTGTTCGACCCTGCCTCGACATCAGCGCGGGTGATGACCCCGCCTGCACCGGATCCGGAGAGGATAGACAGGTCGATATCGTTGTCGGCAGCCAGTTTACGAACGATCGGCGAGATCACGCGTACCGACGAAGAAGTCCGACGTCGGCGTCTCGGTGCATCCTCACTGGTGCCGTAGCCGATCAGGACGTTACCCGAACCGGCACGTTCTTCTTCGCGGTATTGCTCGTGGTTAGCCGAAATGACCGCGTCGACACTCTCGCCACCACTCACAGTGATCAACGGCGTACCCACCTTCACGGTGTCACCGTCTTTGCCGTGGAGTTCGATCACGGTCCCGGCGAACGGGATGGGCACATCCACAGCAGCTTTCGCAGTCTCGACCTCGACGACGATCTGATCGATGGTGACCACGTCGCCTACCTTGACGTGCCACTCCGCAATGTCGGCCTCGGCCAGTCCTTCACCCAGGTCCGGGAGCATGAATACCTGATTGCTCATGCCGTCACCGCCCAACGGGTATCGGGAGTGTCGTTCCACTGCAGACGATCGACGGCATCGAGGACGCGATCGACGCTCGGCAGATGGTGACGCTCGAGCTTCGGTGCGGGGTAGGGGATGTCGAATCCGCTGACCCGGAGCACCGGGGCGTGGAGATGGTGGAAGCACCGCTCCTGCACGCGAGCAGCAATTTCCGCACCCACGCCGGCAAAACCTTGCGCCTCCTGGATGACGATGCAGCGTCCGGTCTTTCGCACCGATGCAGTGACCGTCTCGTCGTCGAACGGCACTATCGAGCGGATGTCGATCACCTCGATGTCGCGGCCCTCGGCCGCAGCGGCCTCGGCCGACTTCAGTGCAACCTCCACGGACGGGCCGTAGGCAATGAGCGTCGCGTCACGACCGGGGCGCCGGACGACCGCGCGACCGATCGGCTCACGTGCGGTCAGTTCGACATCGGCACGGGAGAAATACAGCTTCTTGGGTTCGAGGAAGATCACCGGGTCGGGGTCCTCGATCGCCGAACGTAGCAGTGAGTACGCATCTTCCACCGTGGACGGCGACACGACCTTCAGGCCGGGCGTGTGTGCGTAGTAGCCCTCGCTGGAATCACAGTGATGCTCCACCCCGCCGATACCACCGGCAAAAGGAACACGGATGACGATCGGAATCGACAGTGCGCCCTTCGTGCGGTTGCGGATCTTTGCGACGTGGGAGGCGATCTGCTCGAATGCCGGATAGGCAAACGCGTCGAACTGCATTTCCACGACCGGACGAAAACCGGCCATGGCCATGCCGATTGCGAATCCGATAATGCCGGACTCGGCGAGGGGAGTGTCGAAGCACCGGTCGTCGCCGAAGTCGCGGGTGAGGCCGTCGGTGACGCGGAAAACCCCGCCCAGGGTGCCGACGTCCTCACCGAAGACGACGACGTTGTCGTCGGCGGCCAACGAGTCCCGTAGTGCGGTGTTGAGGGCTTGAGCCATCGTGAGCATGGGCATGGTCAGTTTCCCCCTGTGTCAGCGGCTTCGGCGGCAAGTTCGGTTTCGAGTTGCGCCTGTTGCTCACGCAATTGCGGTGTCTGCTCGGCGAAGACGAACCGGAACAGATCGAGCGGATCGTGCGGGCGGTCGACGTTCATGCCGGCGCGCAGTGTGGCGGCCTCGGCCTCGGCCTCGGCGGTCAGTGATTCCACGAACGCGTCGTCGATCAGATCGTGTGCGCGCAGATACTTTTCGAGTCGCGGCAACGGATCTCGGCCGAGCCACGTTTCCACCTCCGCGCTGTCGCGGTAGCGGGTGGCGTCGTCGGCGTTGGTGTGGGCGTCGATGCGATAGGTGTGTGCTTCGACGATCACCGGTCCGTTTCCGCTCCGAACGAAGCGCGCCGCCTCGTCCATGACGGCCATCATCGCAACAGGATCGTTGCCGTCGACCTGCTCGCTGCCGATCCCGTAGCCGACGCCCTTGTGCGCCAACGTCGGTGCTGCGCTTTGACGTGACAACGGGACGCTGATCGCAAATCCGTTGTTCTGCACCAGAAAGATCACCGGCGCCTTGAAGACGGCGGCGAAGTTCAGCGCTTCGTGGAAGTCACCCTCACTGGTGGCCCCGTCACCGCAGAGCGCGAGCGCGACGGTGTTCAGGCCCCGTCGGGACTCCCCGTACGCCACTCCCGCTGCGTGCAGCAACTGCGTCGCCAGCGGGGTGCACTGCGGCGCACTGCGCAGTGCGACGGGGTCGTACCCGCAATGCCAGTCGCCGGCAAGCATGCTCAGAATCTGAACCGGATCGACACCTCTGGCCGCCAACGCCATCGAATCCCGGTAGGTGGGGAAGAGCCAGTCACTCGGCTCCAAACTCATCGCTGCCGCGATCTGACATGCCTCCTGCCCCCGCGAGGACGGATACACAGCCAGGCGCCCCTGTTTGGTGAGCGCCGTCGCCTGCTGGTCGAAGCGCCTGCCCAGGAACATCTTTCGATACATCTCGATCAGGCGATCGTCGCTCGGTTTTGCGTAGCGGGCCTCACTGCGAGTCAGTTCTCCAGCGGGGTCGAGGTACTGCACCGCGGAATCGGCGGGCAGGAACTTCTGATACCGCAGCGCCCCCAAGGGCTCGACAAGAGTCACTTCTACCTCCAGAAGACGTTGTGTCCATCAGTATTCGCACTTCGGCGACGTAATAGCAGAAGATGTCGAAGATTCAAGACAAACGGCCTATCATGGGGATTCGGGCAGCAATCTGTCCATGAACCGACTCGACTACCGAAGCAGGAATGGACAGATGGCCACCGAACCGCACGCTCTCGATGCGATCGACCGCCGCATCATCGCCGAACTGGTCGCAGACAGTCGCATCTCCATGCGCGCGCTGGCCGAGAAGGCGCACATATCTCGCGCTCACGCCTACGTCCGCATCGAAAGGCTCGAGGACGCCGGAATCATCACCGGATTCACGACGCGGATCGCCCACGAGAAGGCCGGACTCGGCTCCTCGGCGTACGTGGCGCTCTCGATCAGGCAGCACTCGTGGCGAGGTCTGGCGGCGTCGTTGAAGGCACTGCCGTTTGTCGAGCACTTCTCCCTCCTCGGCGGCGACTTCGACGTTCTGGTGCTGGTTCGCGCCCCGGACAACCAGGAACTACGCCACACCGTGCTCGAAGAACTCCAGGGACTCGACGGGGTTCTCTCGACCAAAACGTGGCTGATCTTCGAAGAAGACAATGGGCCAGGACCGGACTGGGAACGGAATTGAATGGCAACGGAAACTCTCTGTCGGGAAACTTCGACGAGCAAGGTCTCACGCGTCACGATGTTTGCTCGGAAAGTGAACGCCTGGAGTGACACCATGAACCGTGGCCCTGTTCTGGCTTGCTTCACAGTTCGGCAGTCGCGGTTCCGAAGTTTTTCCGTTGTTGCGGAGGCGGCAATGGATTGGTTGGACAAACATGAATCACTGGCCAGTTGGTCATGAAAACCGTTGCGATCTGGCAATGGAAAGCCTTACTTGACCCGCGCTGATCGATTTCGATTGCAGCAATTTTTAGGCGTCGAAGTCGAGGGTAACGGCGTCACTGATGGGGGATCTGGCAGGTGTACACGAAGCCCGCTCTGTGTGAGGTACGCCGATAGTCCGGTGACCTGCGTGTACTGGTTATCCTTGCGGGGAGGGCGGGATCACGAATCTGCTGACAATACATTAGTCAGTGCGATCGTCACAGTCTAGTTCTCTTCGGACGAGGACGGCGGTACCCCCTCAAGGTTCACTTTGTCTGCAGGGTCTTGAGGAGGTGCAGTCCGAAGGAGGAAGGGCTCGTGTTTGATTCGACCGGTTGTTGCCGCAGAGAGGATCACCTGCACAGCGGCGGTATCGTCGCCGCTGAACGTGCACGTCAGGGTATTGGCGGGGAGGGCGTGGCTGATTAGGGTGGTTGCGGCTTCGTTGGTGGCGAGGAGTAGATCGGATGGTAACAAGAGTGCATAGTGCGCGGCCCCGGTTCGCACCAATGAACGCAACGACTGGAGGAACCGAGTTCCGTTCGGTGATCACAGGTAGAGCCATTGCGAGCAGTTCAGCTAAGCTGCGTGTCCACCGCTCCAGATTACAGAAGTGGCCCTGAGCAGAGAAGAATTCTACATTTCCCATGTGGCCGGACGGTGGGCCGAGATCAAAGAGAGGCATGCCGTTTCTTGCGGGTTGAGGCTGCTTTATGTTTGATGCATAAACGGCGTCCGAGGTTTTCGGCCGAATCGATGGGTTGGCAACATTATCTGTGGCGGACGGTCAACCAGCACGGCACTGTGCTCGACGTGCCGATCCAGCCCCACTGAACTTGAATGCAGCCAAGGTCCGACTGCAGATCTAACGCATCGAGCAAATTCTTCCGGCGACCGCTCAAGCGCTTGCACTATGTGCCGCTGGTGATCGTCACCGACACGCTGACCAGCTACCAGGTGGCGCACCGCGAGGTGTCGGCCTCGGTCGAGCATCGCCGCCCGATTCTGAACGGAAGTGCCGAGAATTCTCATCAGCTGACTCGACACAGCGAGTCGGCGATGAAGCGCTCCAGATAAGCTGGGACGCGCAGCGGTTCCTGTCCGCCTACAGTTCAATCTCAAGCATTTCAGGCTCTGTCAGCATCGACGACCGCGACTCAGTGGCGTACCGAAAAGGGAAGCCCGATTCGGGGTCTGACTGGAAGGGGCCGCGACCGGTGCCGTCACCTGAACGTGAACTGCTCGGCGGTGTTTCGTGCCGTCCTGTCCTAACCTGGCTGCGCCGCTATGCCCTTCGATTAATGTGACAGTGCCGGGCCGACGTTCCAAACGCCGACACTTTCGATAAGTCGCTTCCCGACCCTCGCCACATCTCACCCTGCAACCGGGCCAGAGGCTCGTCTTGACACAGAGAGGCGCCGTCTAGTTGTTGCGGGTATGGACGTTGCTGACGCTGGATTGAAGTAGACGGGCTGGCCCTTCGCGGCAGGATGGAAGTTGCGAAACTGACCATCGACAGCAAGGGACCAGCCCTGTGACACACCGTAATGCTCCGCTGATCGTCGAGGGAAGACGACGACTCGTCGAGCGCTGCCAGAGCCGTCCGATCGCCCACGTAGCCGCCGAAATGGGTATCTCCCGCCAATGCGCCTCCACCTGGGTCAACCGATACCGCAAGTACGGTGACCTGGGACTACAGGACCGATCCAGTACACCGAAACGCCAACCGACCGCCACAGCAGCAGAGGTCGTGGCCGAGATCGAAGCGATGCGACGAACCCGGAAGTGGTCGGCCTCGCGAATCACGTTCGAACTGCGTACCGACGGCATCGTCATTGCTCGCCGAACCGTCACGAAAATCTTGCGGAACCTGGGATTGCACCGCCGCCGGTTCATCGACCCGAACGGCAACACCAACCGAAAACCGCAGGTCATCATCGCGGAACGGCCCGGTCAGATGGTCCACGTCGACATCAAGAAGGTCGGGAAGATCCCCGACGGCGGCGGGTGGCGTGCCCACGGCCGCGGCTCCGAGCAGGCCAAACGATCACAACGCCGGAAAACGAAGAACACGCAGACTCGCCTCGGCTACACCTACCTGCATTCCGCGATCGACGGCAACACCCGCCTGGCGTACACCGAAGCCCGCGACAACGAAACCGCCGCAACAGCCATCGATTTCATGAACAACGCCCGACTCTTCTTCGCCGCCCACGGCATCACCCGAATCGAGCGCGTGATCACCGACAACGGATCATGCTACCGGGCATCAGATTTCACCGCTTCATTACGCGAAGCGCGGCACTACCGCATCAAGCCCTACACCCCGAAACACAACGGGAAAGTCGAACGCTACAACCGCATCCTCGCCGAAGAACTGCTGTACTCCCGCGAGTACACCAGCGAAGCCGAGCGGCGCACTGCCGTCGAAATCTGGAATGTTCACTACAATTACCACCGACCGCATTCAGCACGCGGAGGACGACCGCCCGCCGCTTACCGCCGGCACCGCGTAACTAACGTCCGTGCCTCATACATCTAGTTTTGCGATTCGATTTCGTTGATGTAGTTATAGACCGTGTGTCTGCCCACCCTGAGTTCTTGCGCAGCCAGTTCGACACTCTCTCGTATGGTGAAGAAACCGCTCCTTCGAAGGCTACGGACCACCTCGACCTTGTGGCTCTTCTTCATGAGATCTACGGGGACCCCGACATCGCGGATTGCCTCGATCAGGATCCCGGCTGCCAATGCGTCAACGGTTGCGGGGAAGGTCTCGTTCTTCTTCCGTGGACTTTCGTGAACCGTAGGGCTGATGACGCTATCGGTAAGAGGTTCCGCACGAAGAGCTGGGTCTATTGTCGTTATCGATGACATGCTCCGCAGAACTTCCTGTACAGCAAGTATTTTGTCGATATCGGTATTGATGCACAGGCAGGCGACAGCACGTCCGGATGAGCCATGGAAGAAGATGCTCGACGATCGCATCTGCACTCCGTTCTCGGTCTCCGTTCGGTAGCCGATTAGGTGGTCGCGCCAGCCAGATGAAAAGTTTCGGATCCCCAGATCCGTCGGTGGTCCTCCGATCTGTCTGCCAGTCAGATTTCCGGAAATCGCTTCGATCGTAGTGGGCAGCTTGGTCAAGTTGTGGAGGACAACTTCACTGCGAGGTTCCCATGCGAGGGCCAACGCTTCGACGATGGGTCCGACCGTTTCGACAACGCGTCGCGCGTCTTCCCGGTCCTCTTTGCTGAATACAGTTACGGGAGAGCTTCCGGGCGCGTGGTTAGGTTCGCTCGCGGTCTCGGCCGACATCATGACTCCTACTTGTTGGTAACGCTAGTGGCGATTCTGCACGACGGTTCGAATTCGCGGCGGCGATCCTGGCGGAGATACAAATAGCCTGGCAAATTCACAAAAGCTTCTATTTTTTGTCTAACCAGTCTACTATTTGTAGACATCCGTTGGTTGGTTACGTGTCGGATCTCCTTGGATTCGTCCGACTGGCAAAACCTCCTGCGCAGCACGTATCGGCATAACCTCGAAGGAAGACAGATGAGCGATTCGCCCCGCAGCGATAGTGAATTCATCGCGCGGCACTTCCCACTCAAGCCCACGGGCGCCTACTTGGATACCGGGGCGATCGGACTGGTTCCGGTTGGCGTCGGTGAGGCGTTGGCTCGGTGCGCGCAGGCACTTGGCGTTGGCACTCTTGGCTCTTCGTCCTGGGAGGCTTCCGGAGCCTCGGCACACACACTTATCGCCGCTGAGTATGGGGTGGCGGAAAGTCGGTTGCAGTCGCTGGCTACAACAGGCGAGGCGATGAACGCGGCAGCGCGGGCGATCGTATGGGAGCATGGTGACGAAGTCCTTGTCTTCAGTGACGATTTTCCGACTGTGCGTTTGCCGTGGCGCGGGCTTGGACACGGTACCCGTGTCGTCGAACTCGCTCCACCCTCGGACGAGAATCGAACATCGGCATTGATCGAGGCGCTTTCGCCTAGGACAAGAGTTGTGTCCGTCGCCCATGTGCATCCGGTTACCGGTTCGACTGTCGACCTCAGTGCTCTCGGCCACGCTTGCCGCGACAACGGGACATTCCTCATTGTGGACGGCGCCCAATCGGCCGGAGTGCTTCGCTTGGATCTCAGTGAAGTCGACGTCTATATCGGTACGGCGTATAAGTGGCTCCTCGCCGGATTCGGGTTCACCACCCTGGTGACGAGCGAGCGCTTCACCGAGGCCGCTGTGCCGGGGTTGCTTGGCTATGCCAATACGCCACCGTCACAATCGCTTGTCTATGCGCACCGGAACCTGTTCGGGATGTACTCGATACGAGCTGCCGCAGAGGTTCGACTCGAATTCGGTTTGGACCGAGTTGCTCGTCGAACACTTGAACATGTCTCGAGATTGCACACCGAGCTCAGTGCCTTGGGTTTTCAGCCGATGGCTCCGTTGGCGCTATCGGCTGGAATCGTCACCGTTGATGGACTCGACGCCGCACCATTGGTTGCTGCCCTGGGTGAACGAGGGATCTCGGTAGCGAATCGCCAAGGCAATGTACGTATTTCGCCGTACTTCTACACAAGCGATGCCGAGATCGACCAGTGTCTCGTTTCCTTCGCAGAACTTGCTCCCCTATATCGACGATAACCTCCCACTACAGATTGAGGAATGCAAATGACGATACCGACTGCCCCACGACTTCCTGCTCCGCAAGGCCCTTACTCCACCACCTTGCGTGCCGGCGGTTTTCTGTACCTGGCTGGTCAGGGCGCTCTAGACCCGTCCACCGGTACGCCAGGTGCCTCTGGAGTGGAGTCCGAGACGCGCCTTACGCTCCGTAATATCGAACGGCTACTCCACGCGGAAGGGTACAAGTTCGAAGATCTTGTACAGGTAACCTGCTATCTGACGGACATGAACGACTGGCCGCGTATGAACGAGGTCTACGCGAGCGTGCTCGGGCCCGATGCCCGCCCGACACGGACCGCAATTGGCGTGGCCAGCCTTCCATTCGGACTCAATGTCGAAATGACCTGTGTGGCTTACCGGGACGTGCCTGCGGACAGGATGTGTGCATCCTCAACGACCTAGCGGCGAGTTGGAAACTTACCTTGTGGCCGAGCATGAAACTCAAATCTGCTCTGTTGTAGCAGGATAAAACTGCCAAACCGACCTGACGATTCGTAGAGCGGCCGAGGTCGTCTTTTCCGTTGTGTAAGAACAGCATTCGATCTTCTGTCGGCACTGTAACCGCCGTGTGGATGGCGAATCCCGCTTGCTCCGTGACTGCATGCTGGTGTGGTTTTTTCGCCAGATCACCAGGTGCGAATTTGACCAAAATGTTGAGGATGGACATTTTTTGTCGAAGGTGATTTACTTCACCACGCAAACGGCGATGTGACCCGTATCGCCGAGTTATTGGATCGCTTCGTCCTGTTCAGACAGGCGAGAAAGCGCATTGGTTTGCCTACTTTGGGCTCAAAGCCCCTGCGAACCGACATGACCCTAGGAGATCGATGAAATCACTACGTAGGACGGCGTGTGCTGCGGTTGCGTTGGCCACCGTCAGCACGATCGCGTTGTCAGGCTGTAGTTCAAGCGCCGGTGGAACATTCGAGGATGGCACTGTCACGCTGGCGTCCGGTGCGGCGCCGAGCGGATTCAACCCGGCGATGTATTCGGCGGGAGATGATGCGACCGGGAAACAGACTTCTGTTCGACACGCTCGTCCGTCGGGCGCCGGAAGGGAAAGTGGTTCCAGGACTTTCGTCGTCGTGGGAACAGTTGACACCGACCGAGTACGTATTCACCATCGGTGAGGGCGCCACGTGCGCCGACGGGACCCCGATCACGGCAGACGTGATTGCCAACTCACTGTCCTATCTTTCGGATCCGGAGACCGGAGCAACGCTTCGGAATGTAATTTTCGGAAGCTCCAAAGTCACTGTCGCGGCAGATGCCTCTGAATCAGCCGTCCGAATCAGCCTCGACGAACCCTGGAGTGGGCTCGTCAACGGATTGTCATTGCCTCAGTCGGGGATCATCTGCCCTGCTGGCTTGGCCGATCCGAAAGGGTTGCACGCAGGAACGGTTGAAGCGGGATACTCGGGACCTTACGTGCTCAAAGAAGTGACCCCGGGAGTCCGATACATCTACGAATTGCGCGAAGACTACGATGCGTGGCCCGAGTTTGCGCGAAACCTTCCGGGGGAACCGCCATCAAAGCTTGACTACGGTGTCCTTTCGGATACTTCTGCAATTCAAAATCGTCTGTTGTCGGGTGATCTGGATGTAGGTTACTTAACGTACGCTACCGTTGACCGATTTGAGAGTCGTGATGACTTTTCTGTAGTGGCCGTCTCGTTGGCTGTGGATAGCCTTGTCTTCAACCAGCGAGAAAGTAGCCCTTTCAAAGATCGAGATCTTCGACTCGCTGTCGTGCACGCCTTGGACCGCACAGGTCTGACCGATTCGGTCACGAACGGTCGGGGAAAGCCGGCTGACAGCTTTGTAATCTCGACGATCGGTTGTGGAAACGATGACTCCTCAATCATTCCCGAGTTCGAGGGAAGTAAGAATGCTAAGGCTCTAGAAGGAGTGAACATTCGGATCGTCGCCGGACCTGGTTCGTCTAAAGCATCCGAATACGTTCAGTCAACGCTTAACGAGCTCGGGGCAAATGTAACCCTCGATTCGCTCGACAATACTGCAGCGCAAACTCGATTCAACACTCAGCCCAATTCCTGGGATATAATTATCCCGAATATTCAGAACCCGGCTGGCACGATGGCGGGACCGCTTTCATTTGTTCTCGGTGCACCTCGAGAAGCTGGGGGATCAAACTACTCCGGTGCCACCAATGCCACTGCGATTGATTTCTTTCACCAGGCCCAGAACGAGACGGATTTGGTCAAGCAGTGCGAATTGTTCGAAGAAGCTGAGGCTGCAGTAATCAAGGATGTCGATACCATTCCTTTGCAGGAATACAAGAGTTACGCAGCTCTTCGGTCGGGACTCAGCCTCGTTGATATCCCCGGGTACCGTGATCCATCACTGTATAGAATTGACAAGTAGAGATGTCAGGCGCGAATGTTTTGGCAGATCGAAAGTTGGCCTGGGTGAATTCCCCGTGGTCATTATTTCTCGCACGTAGAATCGCCGGAGTCATACTTGGAGTAATGGGATTGGTGCTCATTACCTTCTTTCTCATCCAATTGATTCCGGGGGACCCAGCGCTCGCCGTGGCGGGTGATGATGCTCCACCTGAGGTGGTGGAACAGGTGCGCCATCGGCTTGGCCTCGATCAACCGCTGCCGACACAGTTCATCGATTATGTGCGGGGGGTCCTGACTGGTGACTTTGGAGAATCATTCCGGTATAATACCCCGGTCCTGGATTTTTTGCTCATACGGCTGCCGTATACCGCCTCACTGGCGGCCACTGGAATTGTCGTTTGCCTGAGTGTGGCGGTTCCGCTCGGGTTGGCTATTGCCGTTCTAACACGCAATGGTCGGCGCCGAATGCTGGATTTCGCTTTCGGGGCGATTACCGGGTTTCTAACGGCAATTCCAGGATACGTGAAAGCTACGATTCTGATCGTCATTTTTGCCATCTGGTTGTCCGTTCTTCCTCCTTCATTTGTGCGAAATGAACCTGTAGTTTCCATGATCCTCCCCTTGGCGGCAATGGTGATCGGGCCGATATGTGTCATTTCTCGAATCATCCGAAGGGAAGCTGCGGATGTATTTGAGCAGGACTATATGAGAACTGCACGTGGATGGAGGGTAAGTTCGAGCACCCTTTATCTGCGGTATGCACTGCCGAATTTGCTCACCACCACTCTCACAGTCGGTGCCATGATCTTGACGTCAATGATTGGAAGTGCCGTCATTATCGAGACAGTTTTCGCCATACCTGGAATCGGTAGTGAAGTGATTGCAGCTATCGCTAATCGTGACTATCCGCTCATTCAGGGCGCGGTACTTTTGGTTGGCACCATAGCCCTCCTGCTCCACGCAATGGTAGACATTCTATTGGCGTCGTTGGACCCGAGAATTCTGGGAAGGCACAATGACTAATAATTTGATCGGTGTGCATCCCGAATCGATCGAATCGATGCCCAATCGCCGTTCTTTGAATGTCGGTTTCATCGTCGGCGCCGCGATGTTCGCCCTACTTGTAGTCATCGCAATCGTAGCTCCGATTGTGTTGGGCGATAAAGCTAGCCTCCTCACAAGTAATGCCAGCCAACCTCCGAGCGCGGAACATTTCCTCGGTACGGACTCCTTTGGGCGAGACCTTTTTGCGCGCGCGTTGGTCGCGACCCGTCTTACTCTCACGATGGCGTTCGCAGCCACTGTCATCTCCGTCGGTGGCGGCATCGCATTTGGGGTAGGCATTTGGCTTGCGCCGGCACGCGCACGGCGCATTGCACTGCGGTTGATCGAAGCGATGGTTGCCTTTCCCGGCCTGCTGTTTGCACTCGTAATCGCAGCGATACTGGGCCCTGGCGCTACCACGGTTGTGGTTGCAATCGGCGTGACGGGAATCGCGAGCTTCGCACGGCTGACGTCGAACCTGGCTGCGGGACTTGCTGGTCGAGACTTTGTCACGACTGCGCGCCTTATGGGTGTCCCTTCGTATCGTATCGCGTTGAAGCACCTCATACCCAATATGGCAGAGCCGCTTCTGGTGGTAGCTTCGACTTCTATAGCGGTAGCACTACTTGAGATTTCGGCGCTGTCCTTTATCGGTCTCGGTGTGCAATCGCCCGATTTCGACTACGGAAAACTGCTGAACGATGCGTTGGAGACTATTTACAGCCGACCGACCGAATTGATCGGCCCGGTGGTGATGATCGTGTTTGCCGGCCTGGCAGCAACATTGATCGGAGACGGACTAGCATCGATGACCAACCCTAGGGTGAAGCAGAAGTATCGCCCTTCGTATCGGGCCAATTCTGCTTCGACAGATACTTTGGGAGCAGGCGAAGAGAATGCAGTTCTCGAAGTTGAGAATCTGCAAATCACCAGTTCAAGCGGTATCTCTCTGGTCCGTGGAGTGTCGTTCTCCGTGGAGCACGGTGAGGTACTGGGAATCGTTGGAGAATCAGGATCTGGAAAATCGCTCACTGCCATGGCCATTGCTCAACTCCTGCCTGATGATCTCGAGGTAGAGGCGGATAGGCTGCGTCTGCTGGATATCGATCTGCGGAAGCCTGCAGAACCTAAGCGGATTGCTGATGCACTCGGTCTCGTTTACCAAGATCCGGGATCAACATTTAGTCCAGCTCTCAAGATCGGCCGTCAGGTTGGTCAAATTTTGCGAAGTCACCACGGGTTCTCTCGAAAGAACGCCACTGAACGTGTCATCGAAGCATTCGAATCGGTTCGCATCACACGGCCAGCTATGCGAGTCCGACAGTATCCCCATGAATTGTCGGGAGGTATGCGCCAGCGAGCGATGATTGCAAGCGCTATCACTACGGATCCAGCTTTGATGATCGCGGACGAGCCCACTACAGCTCTTGACGTGACCGTCCAACTGGATGTCCTACGAGAATTCAAACGATTGAATCTGGAAAATGGCGTCGCAATGGTCTTCATCAGCCATGACCTTGGAGTCGTGGAGGCGCTGTGCGATCGAGTTCTGGTTATGCAGAAGGGTGAGATTGTGGAGGAGATACTTCCAGCACAGCTTCGAAATCGAGATGTGACACATCCATACACGGCAAGTCTGCTGAATGCGACACCCACGATTCGAGATTTCAAGTCTGAAGATTCAGGCGCAGTCACATGAAAAAAGTAGAGAATGTCGACCCTGTAGAATCTCATACCGCCGCAAAGGTCTGTATCGACGACGTTCGCGTGGTCTTTGGCCGAGGGAAGTCGGCGCACACCGCGCTCGATGGAGTCTCATTCGATCTATTTCATGGTGAGACTGTCGGATTGGTCGGCGAGTCCGGGTGCGGAAAGTCCACACTGGCAAAGGTATTGACAAGCAGCATTCGGCCGAACTCGGGAAGAATCACGATCGACGGCCTCAACCCGGTGAACCTTCGGCGTCGCGAACGGTTCGAGCATCGGAGGTCATTGCAACTCATTCCGCAAGATCCGTACTCGTCGTTGAACCCGAGGGCGACGGTCGGATATGCGATTGCCGAGGCTCTCGCGCCTCGTCGTCCTTCGTTGAAGTTGAACCTCGATCGTGTGGAGGAGCTGCTCGATCTAGTGAAACTCCCACGAGGCACGTCGGCAAAGTACCCGCATGAGTTGTCGGGTGGTCAACGTCAGCGAGTAGCGATCGCCAGGGCTCTCGCAATCGAACCCGAGGTGATCATCGCTGACGAAATAACCTCGGCATTGGACGTCTCGGTTCAGGCTGAGATACTGCAGCTCCTCGAAGGCTTGCGCTCATCGCTCTCCATCACCATGTTGTTCATCTCACACAACATGGCGGTCGTCAGCCAGGTCTGTGATCGAGTTGCGGTTCTCTTTCAGGGACGTCTGGTCGAGATAGGTTCGACGGCTGATGTCTTCGACAGTCCCGCAGATCCGTATACGCGCAAGCTACTCGAATCAGTACCAGGCGCGCCGGGATTCAGTCTCGATCGAAATGAGCGGAATTAAGTCGGTCTTGCGGCAGTGATCTTCTTAAGAGCGTATTGACATAACGATAAATGTCTTGCATTCGATAGTCGGTCATCCATTGTCTGTGAATGTACCGAGATTATTTGTTCACCTGAAGGAGGTGGCGGTGAAGATTATTGGTTATGCAGTGTTTTCCGCAGATGCTGGTTATAGAACGGCGAAGTATCTCAGAATAGACACTGACGGCGGAATTTCCGGCTGGAGTGAATACTACGATCAGTTCAATGTCGCTTCATTGGAGCCGGTAATCTCCTCACTGATCGGGGCGCTTCAGGCGTACGAGATCGATCCAGCATCGCCGATGGTAGTGAGCGACACTTTGCATGCGGCAACTAAGATTGTCGCGGGGGGAATCGCTCACCAAGCTGTCGCTGCCATCGAGAACGCTTGCTACGACATCCAAGGCAAGTACCTCGGTGTTCCTGTCCACGCGCTACTCGGCGGCAAATCCAGGAGTCGAATTCCGCTCTACTGGACTCATTTTGGCAGTTTTCGTGCAGCCTTTCCGGACTTCTTTAAAGAAGTGCATGGTTTCGAACCGTTGCGAGAGATGGAGGACCTGGGGCGCCTTGCCAGTGAATTGCAAGAATCCGGTGTGCGTGCAGTTAAGACCAATCCCATCCGATTTGTCGATGGAAAATCAGCCATGTACGGGTCAGGCCTGCGGATAGGCCCGGGCATCTTCGACAAAGGTTTGAACAAAGAACTGGTCAGAGACGTCCACCGTCAAATCGATGTACTCCAGGATAGCCTCGGGCCTGATATCGACATCATGTTGGACATCAACTTCACCTTGAGGGGCGACGGATATAAGCAATTCATCCACGAGTTCGCCGACCGCGGACTGCGGTGGATAGAGTTGGACGGACCGGAACCGGATTCGCTCCGAATCATCCGAGAATCCTCGAAGACTCCCATAGCTTCGTTGGAATCCCTGTACGGCCCGCAGCAGTATGCGCCTTTTCTTGAGGCGCGAGCGGTAGACGTACCAATTGTGGATGTGATTTGGAACGGTGTCGCCCAGTCGACGAAGATCGCGCATCTGGCGGATGCCTACGGTGTAGACATCGCGTTACACAACCCAGTCGGGCAACTGGGAACCGTCATGAGTGCTCACTTCGCGGCTGCGCACTCAAATGTTCGAGTCCTGGAAGCGCGCCTGGATGAAGCTCCTTGGGGAGATACATTCCTTACGGACCCACCGTGTGTGGAGAACGGACATCTTGTCGTATCGGACGCGCCCGGGTGGGGGACTGCAATCGATCCGGAACGCCTACTCGCGTACCCCGAGCGCACACTGAGGAGTTGAGGTGGCGGTCCGGCTGGATGCAGATCGAGTCTTCGACGGCACCCGGTTCATTTCGGAGGCTTCGGTAGTCGTTGAGGACGCTCAAATCGGTTTTGTCGGGCCGACGTCCGAGCTACCGTCGCAGTATCGTCACCTTCCCGCCAACGGGCGCCACTCTACGATCATGCCTGGGCTCTGGGACGTGCACACCCATTTCTTCGGAGTGCAGCAATTGACGATGAATGCGATGCTGCAGACACCGCCGGCAGTAGCCGGTATCCGAGTGGCCAAGGACGCAGAGAGGATGCTCGCGGCTGGAGTCACGAGTGTTCGCGAAGCCGGTGGCTTCGGTATCTTTCTCGCATCGGCTGTCGACGAGGGGACGGTATTGGGTCCCACTATCTACGCAGCCGGCGCGATCCTGAGTCCCACTGCAGGGCACGGTGACTGGCCCTCGGCTCCGCTTGAATGGATGACGTCGTATCACAGGCCACCGCAATTTCAACTCTGCAATGGGGTCGATGAGTGCATCCGGGCGGTGCGCATGCAAGTTCGCAAGGGGGCGCGCGTCATCAAGGTATGTGCGTCAGGCGGATTGTTGGGGGCACACGACAGTCCTCATGATCAGCACTTTTCGGACCGAGAGCTTCGTGCGATAGTTAACGAAGCAGGATTGACCGGGAAGATTGTCATGGCCCATGCCACGGGAAAGGCGGGGATCTTGGCAGCGTTGCGAGCAGGTGTCCACACGATCGAGCACGGGAGTTATCTAGATCGAGAGTGTGTCGATGCGATGCTCGAGACCGGTGCGATACTCGTACCCACATTGGCAATCGGTCACGCCTCATTGCGTCGGGCCGAATTATCGCCGCCAGCGGTCGCTAGAAAACTGCGAGATGCAGTTGAACGAGCCGCAATTGGAGTTAATCTTGCTTACACCTCAGGGGTGCCGATTGCTGCCGGATCAGATTTCGGAACTTCGGGCGCTGGATCAGCGAATCCACAAGAACGCGGAATAGACGAGATCGGCTATCTCCAAGAGGCAGGGCTGTCGGCAGTCGACGCGTTGAGGGCTGCCACAAAGGTTGCCGCAGCAACCGTTGGGCAGACGTCGACGGCCACGGGTGAACTGGTGGAAGGTGCAACAGCTGACCTTCTTGTGCTCACGGTTGACCCGAGTTCCGATGCTTCGTTGGTGGCCAATCCGTCTGCAATCAAGGAGGTGTGGAGAATGGGCCATATCGTTCACTCGTCTTGACGGCCTAAGAATGTGGCGACAATTGCGGGGTCCGAAAGGTTTCGGCGTCGACTCGTATGTGTGGTGTACCGGCGCCGAAGTACTTATGCCGCCGGTACACCGAGTCGTCACTCGTCGGTATGATCAGAGAAGTTGAGCAAGAGCGATCTCGAACGCGTTGGCGGCGATCAGTGTTCTGTCTTCAGATTTCGAGTGACATTGGAGCAGCGCCTTTTCCACGGTCTCGGAGACGTCGCCGAAGATCAGGTCATCGGACAGTTCAAGTTCCGTCTGCATGAGCAAAGCGAATGCTCGGGCCATGCCACAGTTGGCGATGAAGTCGGGAATCACGGAGACGGCCCGATCGGCGTGCTCATATGTCGGTCCGTAGAAAATTTCCTCATCTGCGAAGGGGACATTAGCGCCACTCGCAATCAACTCCAGGCCTGCGTTTGTCAGTCGCTCTACCTGCTCACGCGTAACCAACCGTGATGCGGCACACGGTAGGAACACGTCCGCCTGCAAGCCCCAGAAAGTGTTGTTCAGTTCTGCGAACGGGAGTGGATCGGTGACATTGAGAGTGTTCCCATTGCGTCCCAGGAACATTGATGTCACTTCAGCAAGACTGAAGCCGTCGGTATTTGCAACTCCGCCATCGCGGTCGATGATGCCTACGATCGACGCCCCGGCTCGTGCGAGGTAATATGCCGCAGTGGCACCAACATTTCCCCAGCCTTGAACAAGTACTCGCTTTCCCGTCACGTCGCCGCCGTAGATTCGATAATAGTGCCTTACGGATTCGGCGACGCCCCAACCAGTCACGAGGTCAGCTATCGAGTGCGCTCCACGTGAAGTTGGGGCATACCGTGGATCGTCTACAGGCTTGGCGACACCCAGTCGCAGCTGGCCGATACGCCGTACGTGATCAAGATTGATCCGCGGGAAATGCCCGGTGACCACGCCTTCCTGTGGATGCCAGAGTCCGTGTCGTTCGGTTGCCGGAACCACATCGAGCATTTCGTCTACATTGAGGTCGCCGCCTGTGCCGTAATACGATTTCAGTAGGGGCATTACTGCTCTGAACCATCGATCGAGAACCTCGTTCTTACGAGGATCGGAGGGATCGAAATCGATACCCGATTTAGCCCCTCCGATCGCAGGTCCGGATACCGTGAATTTCACTTCCATTGTCTTGGCGAGTGATTCGACCTCTCGCTGGTCGAGTCCCCTGCGCATTCTGGTTCCGCCGCCGGCGGCGCCACCCCGCAAGGAATTGATGACAGTCCACCCGCGAGCAGTTGTTTCGCTGTCGTTCCATTCGAATACGATTTCGGGGGCTTTGCTCTCGAACTGGGCAAGTAAGGATTTCATATCTTCTCTCAGTGCTTGCTAGCTGCTGGCTGAACATCAGTACTCTGAATTATGTCGTGAGACTTGACAAGTTAGACAACGTAACATGTCCATGTCGCCTAGGATCATCGCCCCGAACCTTGACTTTTCTGTACAGTCTGCATGGCAGTGTAGGCGGATCGCTTTCGTGCCAAGGCAGTTGGTGCGTAGACCTCAGTTCGATTGTGAGGTGCACACCTCGGTGGGTGCCGAGTAGAAGATCAGGTGCGTGCAATGTGAACAGCTCGACGCGCTTTCAATCTCGCTTTCTGCATTGCCTTCATTCTCGATGACCTCCGTTGGCGCAGGTCAGGTCGAAACGACTCTCGTGTCGAAGTGCTGGGCCACGACGTGCCTTGAGTGCAATGCAATTCGTGCCATGTAGACGTCATTTCGGAAGGTTGACCGGTGAATCGAACTGTTTCAGTAACGATGGTGTGCACGCTCGCGCTAATCTCCGCAATCGCACCCTTGTCCATCGACATGTACCTCCCCGCGTTGCCTTCAATGGCCGAAGCCATGGGCGCGTCCACCGCGAGTGTTCAACTGACACTCACTACGTTCATGGTCGGGCTTGGAGTGGGACAACTGGTCGTCGGCCCGATCTCGGACGGGATTGGCAGACGAAAGATGATGGTCGTTGCGGCGGTTATCATGACCTTGAGTAGCGTGGCGTGTGCGATTGCTCCAAGCATCGGGTTTCTTGTTGCTGCCCGATTGGTTCAAGGACTGAGTGGCGGATCCGCCATAGTGCTCGCCCGCGCTTGTATTTCCGACCGCGCACGGGGTGACAACGCGGCGAAGCTCTTCAGCCTCATGATGATAATTGGCAGTATCGCTCCGGTGGTCGCGCCGCTTATCGGGGGGGTATTGCTCGGTCCCCTTGGTTGGCGCGGCATTTTCTTTGTTCTGTCAGTTGCAGGCATGGTCATGGTTTGCGGTGCAACATTTTTCGTGCCAGAAACTCTTACCCTTGAGCGTCGACACAGCGGCGGGCTCAGGGCAATGTCATCGCACGTTCGTATCGTGGCCTGCAATCGACGCTATGTCGGGTACGCATGTTCGTTCATCTTCGGGTTCGGCGCGTTGTTCGCGTATATTTCCGCGTCGCCATTTGTGATTCAAAACGTACTGGCCTTCACTCCGTCGCAGTTTTCAGCCATCTTTGCCGCCAATGCTGCGGGGATGGTGACGACCGCGATGCTTGCCGCGCGCCTGGTCGAGCGCGTTGGGGCGCGTGTACTACTGCGGTTCGGTATAAAGATGCTCGTGATCAGCGGAGTCGTGCTCTTGTGCACCAGTGCGCTCCCCGCTCCTGTTGGTTCCGGGTTGATCTTGGTCCCCTTGTTCTTGGCTGTTTCGAGTGTTGGGTTCATTCTGGGAAACGCGACCGCACTCGCACAGAACGAAGTAGTTAACTCTGCCGGCACCGGTTCTGCGCTGCTGGGCGCGGGCCAGTTCGGTTTGGCAGCAATAGTGTCTCCGCTGGTGGGGATCGCAGGAGACCACAATGCAGTACCGATGGCTATCGCAATTCCCATCTTCGGTCTCTTGGCAGCAGGAGCATTGGCGTTGTTGGCAGGCGGAGAAGGATCTGTGGGTTAGCGTCCCATCTGTACTGGTGAATGCCAGCGAGATGGGCATAAAAATCAGAAGCGTATTGCTTGACGGTTTTGAGCCGAAGGAGGAAAGGGCTGACGTGGACCGAAAAGTCACAACTGGCTAGCCTGCACGAGAGATGCCACGGACATTCGCCTTTGTACCACGTGGCTGGGCAGGTGATGAGAGGTGCCTCCCGCTTTACTGCGAATCGGCTGACACCGACACCCGCGGCTCGCCATCCCTGGCTAGCTCTAAGACTGATTGAGGTTGTGGACAGTTGGCCTTCCGATGAGGGAAGACTCCCTGCGACGACAAGAGATCGAACGCCGAGGAAGTCGTAAACGCGTCTGTCGTACGTCGACGAAAGTTAGTGGCAACGTCGCTGGCCCCGTCTCTCATACGGCACCGTTGACGGTGCTACTAGACTTCGAGGTACGACATTCGAGGGTGCGGCGGACCGCTCTGCTGTTCCGCACATCAGCCCGTCAAGCCCGGCCCTAAGGTAACCGAGAAGATCCGCTGGCTCCGCCAGCACCACCACTTCGGGTCACGATGAATCTCGATGCACTTCGCCTGCTATCAAGACTTGTCATCGTTCTCCACCCCGGTACGCCGGCGCCTTGGTCCGCTGTCCGGCCTCAAGGGTCCGCATGAGCGGCATCGACCGAAAAGGTGTAACGACCGACAGAACCATGACACTCGTCGATCGGTTGGCAATTCCCGCTCGATTGAGTTGGAGCAACGTCGCCTGCAGGTCTTGATGTGACGCAGCAGCTATGCGACACAGCACATCTCCGGATCCAGTCGTTGCGAACGCTTCGAGCACACCAGGTACCGCCTCAAGTTCTGCCGTCACCCGGTCGAGCGCGCCCTGTGCGATCTCAAGCGTCACGAACGCTTGAACACCGAAACCAGCTGCGGACAAATCGATGTGCGGAACGTATCCAGCGATGACTCCGGCATCTTCCATCTTCTTCAGCCGGGCAGTCACTGTCGCCCTGGCGACTTTGGCGTGCCGGGAAAGCTCGAGTGGCCCGGCACCGGGGTGAGCGTTCATCGCTTCGAGCAAAGCCAGATCAACCGCATCCAAATTCACGTCAGGTCTCCCATTACATCGACTCGGAAAGTATTCTAGGCAGAATGTGCATAAAATTCCCGAACCGGTTACTGATTCCGTCGAAATGTACAGCATAACCTGACCCTGTTGACCAGGATTTGCCCGGGGTGATTCTCTGGGAGTACTTCTGGTTCCAAACTTCCTTGACACCAGAATCTTTCATCGCGTACTCAGAGAGGGCTCACAATGACCGTCGAACAGACTCTCACCGACGAAGAAAAACTCGCGGGACTCGATCTCGATCAGCTTCGTCAACTGGTAGGGCTAGTCGAATACAACGACACACTCGATCCATTTCCTGTAAGCGGTTGGGACGCTCTGGAATGGATCGTCGGAAATGCTACGCAGACTTCGCATTTCTTCCAGTCTGCATTCGGAATGGAATTGGTCGCGTACTCCGGACCGTCGACTGGCAATCGCGATCATCACGCTTTTGTCCTCAAGAGCGGTGCGGTGCGCTTTGTGGTCAAGGGAGCCGTGGACCCCGCCAGTCCACTCATCGAACATCACCGCACACACGGCGACGGCATCCGAGACATCGCGTTGACTGTTCCCGATGTCGACCGCTGCATTGCACATGCCATCACACAGGGCGCCATCGTGCTCATCGAACCCCATGACGTTAGCGACGCGAACGGTACAGTCCGCATCGCGAGCATCGCCACATATGGCGATACGCGCCACACCTTGATCGATCGATCGCGGTACTCCGGACCCTATCTGCCCGGATACGTTGCTAGAACGTCGACCTACACCAAACGAGACGGTGCACCCAAACGCATCTTCCAAGCGCTTGACCACGTCGTCGGAAACGTCGAGCTCGGCAAGATGGACGGTTGGGTCGACTTCTACAACCGTGTCATGGGTTTCACCAACATGGCCGAGTTCGTCGGCGGTGACATCGCTACCGACTACTCGGCATTGATGAGCAAGGTCGTCTCAAGCGGAAATCACCGCGTGAAGTTTCCCCTGAACGAACCCGCCATCGCCAAGAAGCGGTCACAGATCGACGAGTATCTCGAGTTCTACCAAGGACCAGGTGCCCAGCATTTGGCGTTGGCCACCAACGACATTCTCACCGCAGTGGACATCCTGACCACCGAGGGCATCGAGTTCTTGGCTACACCGGATTCCTACTACGAGGATCCCGAACTTCGCGCGCGCATTGGCGAGGTTCGTGTCCCGATCGAAGAGTTGCAAAAGCGCGGCATCCTGGTCGACCGTGACGAGGATGGATACCTGCTGCAAATCTTCACCAAGCCGATCGGTGATCGACCGACTGTGTTCTTCGAGCTCATCGAACGCCACGGTTCGCTGGGTTTCGGCTTGGGCAATTTCAAAGCTCTTTTCGAGGCCATCGAGCGTGAACAAGAAACCCGCGGAAACTTCTAATTCACGTCGTTCGAAGAACCCATCACGGACAGGAGGTGCGCGGTCATGGCGTCTACCGACAATCGGCCTCGTCCCACTTCAATGTCACACCCCGTGTCGCGACGATAGTGGTGCCGGTAGCAGCGGCCGCTTCTACTACAAAGAGCTGACCGGAGAATGAGGTTCTCCTCCGACTCCTTATCGCGCCACCAACATGAAATTACTTAAGTGATAGTCAGATGCCACGGTCTGGGATCTTTCGCGATGACGGCACCACGGCCAACTAGCCATCTAAACCTCGTCACCTGCTGCTCCCGTCGCTGTTACCCGACGGCATCTGATTGCAGACGGACGTCGTTATCGGTCGACGTTTGATAATCGGCAACGCCGACGTCCGTCTGCACGAATGTTGTAGCCGGCGACGAATCGCCGCCGAATCGCCATCTATCCCGTTCGGGTACTGCTCGAAAACGCACCATTCTGCGAACAAGACCTACACGGACCTCAGGCGCCCATGCTCGCGGTGGGTACAGCTGCGTAGGTGGTGGTGAAGCACCGGATGTTGTCGGGAATTGACGGTATCCGAGTTGTGTATCCAGCCGTCCCATACGACGTCGTCGGTTGGGGCGGTTGTCTCTATCTGTGGACGTTCAACATTTCGACTACGAGCCGGTCACCGGACGGGGTCAACAGCCACTACCTGCCCATCAGATATGAGAGGGCAGTGGATGCGTAATCTGCAATTTTGTACCACGTAGGGCGACTACCATTCTCTGTCGATACCTGTTCCGTACGACAATTCCAACGTCGACTCGGACAAGATCAGACAAGATCATGTTCGATTGTAGCGGTGACTAGAAGCGTGCAAGGCTCCAGCATCGGTCTGGGTTCGATACCGGTGTATCTTGGTGCTCTCGCTGACCTACACCCGCTGAGATCAGAATATCGGCACTAACTTAGGGGCGAAGGAGTTGTTAGTTAGGGCGCATTAATTAGCTGCTGATATTCGAGATTGAGCTTAGAGAATAAATTTCGAAATGATTGAAAATGTCATTAAATCGGAAGCTTTCGAATAAGAACCTGAGAAAGTGTTGGTCTCCCGGGCCGATCTGACGCTGCGGTCTATTACGTACTCCCGAACAGGTCAGAGCGTTGCAGAGGGGCTCGGCTGGTTCAGGGAGGTACGCGACCGTCAACGCGTCGGTGCATGTGGCGATGCAGATGACAGTGACTGTCACCTGAGCAGGTCCGCCGGGCGGTGACCCACCGCGCACCTCGGGGAAGCGGGATGGCCCACTCTGCAAGCAGAGCGGGCCATCGGATTTACGCCTAGATGGTGTGGCCGGCTGTCGGTATCGACGTCGCGCCATCTCGGCCCTGGGTTCTGTAATGCGGCCGGTCCGGTCGGATGAAGCAGCACGTTACCGCGCCGATGAACGGGCCGATCGCGAGGACGATGAATGCGGAATAGAACGAGCCGGTGGTGTGGAAGACGAACCCTAAGACCGCGGGTACTGCAACGCTGCCGAGTTGCCAGACCGCGTTGACGCTACCGGCGGCGGAGCCGACCAGGTTACTTCCAGCGAGCACGGGGGTCAGGGCTGCGGTCAGCGGCGCGTATGCGTACGCGCCCAATCCGAGCAGCGGTGCGCACCAGAGGAACTGCGTGAGGGTGGAGAAACTTCCGAACACCAAGAGGGTGCATCCGAAGACCGTGAGAATGACGATGATCGGCAGTTTCTGGCCCAGCCGGAGACGGTCCGTGATCCATCCCATCATCGGTTTCGCTGCGACGGCGACGGCGGCGAAGATGACCAGGACGGTGCCGGCGTCGACCGGGTCGATACCATTCGCTTTAACCATCAGCGTATTCGACCAGGTGACGAAACCGTAGGTCCCCCAGAGGCCGCCAAAGCCCGTAATTCCGAGTAATACTAGGTCGCGATTGCGTAGTAGCGGACGCAAATTCGGCAATGAACTCGTGCGGACAGGCAAGCGCTCATGCTCTTGCCCTGGGGTCCGGTCTCGGAGCAGGACGAAACACAGGACGCTGATGACGATGGTTACGATACCGAAGAGATGGTATGACTCGCGCCATCCCGATGCGGCGATCATCCGTGGGACGACGGCATTGGCGATGACGGTTCCGAGGGAGGTGGCGGTCATGAACACGCCCATCGCGAACCCACGTTGAGTGGGTCGGAACCAGGTCGCGATCAGTTTGAGGCCACCCGCGAAGTCCGCGCCGGCGAACAACCCGACGACGCCCTGCACGATCAAGCCTGCGCTGATGGATTCGATCTCGCCGAACACGATCATGAACGACCCCGCGACCAGTCCGGTGATCGATAGGATCATTCTCCCGCCGAGCCAGTCGGTGAGAAATCCACCGAAGGCGTTAGATGCGACATAGCCGATGTAGTAGCAGGTCGCGAAGATGCCGATGGCCGCTATCGGTACGGCGAGGGACTCACTCACCGACGCGGAGGCAGGACCCCAGGTTGAGCGATCGACCGAGGTCATGGTGAAGGCGGCCCAGCACATTGCCAGGACGACCCACCTATAGCTGGAGGAATGCTGAACGCTCATCATCGTGGCTCCAGGGGCAATCCGAAAATTGATATTCGTGCAGGACGCCAGGGGAAGCGGAGGTGTTCGGTCATACGATCGCCCCCTGCTTGAGCAGAGTTCGGCGAATGGACGGCAGGTCGTGGGGACGGCCGCCACTCAGTTGCGCCGCGGCGATTCCGGCGGCGTGCCCGGTAGCGAACGCGGTGCCCATCACACGTACCGAGGCGAACGCCTGGTCGTCCGAGCTTGTCAACCGGCCGACCCCCCACACGTTATCGGTGTCGGAGCACCGGATGGCGTCGTAGGGGACGTCATACCAGCTGCCACCTTCAATTTCCTCGTAGCGCGTGACACCTGGGGCGGCGTGGTCTTCGATCGGCCAACCACAGCGTCCAATGGATTCGGTCGGCCGCTTTCGGGCGTGCAAGACGTCGTCGGAGGTGACCATGGTCGTGCCGACCAGTCGCCGACTCTCCCCGAATGCCGATCTGCGGGCCGGTGGTGACCAGGTATGCCTGCTGCCACCCGGCCATTCCCTTGCGCATCGCGTCGAGGTACCGCCAGGTCTGAGCCCGGGCACTGGCCTCCGCAGCACTGATCTGTGTTGAATCGAGAGTGTCGAAGTGCTCGTCGATCAGCAGCGCCATAACGTCACCAGTCACCGGCAACCGCACCGCGATGCCGTGGTCCCGAGGCATCTCGGCGCCCGTTTCCTGCACATACTCGGCGACGGCGGCGCGCATACCGTCGGTCGACAGGTCGGCGTCCTCTGCCACCCCGCCGAAACGACATGCGAGGGTATTCGTCTGACGGTCTGGCAGCTCCACCGTCCGCACGGCTGACCCGGACAACGCCAGCAGCGCACCGTCCCCACTCGCATCGATGAAGGCGTCGGCGGTGATGCGCTCCGTTCCCCCTCTGTGGGCCAACTCGATTCCGGTGATCAATCCCTCGTGCCGAGTTGCGCCGACCAGTGTGGTGTGCAGCCGAGTTTCGACGCCAGCGTCCGCCACGATCTCATCGCACACGATCTTGGTCGCTTCCGCGTCCAGAAGGACGATCCGGTTTCCGGTCCAGCCCATCACCTTCTCGGCATACACCCCGCGCGCCCGTAGGCGGTCGAGTACTTCTCCACCAACCCCGGCGACAACGGTCTCGTGGGTCTGGTCGAAGAAACCACAAAGTGCGAGGACCGAACTATTCGTCGCAGCGCCGCCGAGGAACGGGTACTGCTCGATCAGCCGAACGCGTGCGCCGGACCGCGCGGCACCAACCGCCGCCGCGATACCACCGGCGCCGCCTCCGATCACTACGACATCAACATGCTCTGTGAGCGTCACCTGGGACTCCTATCCATGCCCTCCGAAGAACCGGGGCATCCTATGTGCTGAGTCACACTGTTACCCATACCGAGACCGGCGTCCAATACCCGTTTCGGCAACCAGGCATAGCCGGAGAGTATGGCACGCTAGGGGGGTGGAACTACGTCATCTCCGATACTTCGTAGCCGTCGTGGAGGAACGCTCGATTTCCGGTGCGGCGGAACGACTCATGATGTCGCAGCCCGCGCTCACCAGGCAGATCAAAGAACTCGAGCGGGAATGCGGCATCAGCCTTCTGGACCGAGTGCCGCGGGGTGTCGAGCCAACACCGTCCGGCACGGCCCTCTACCAGCATGCAGCACAGCTTCTCGGATTGGCAGCCGCTACCCGGGAGGTTGCTAGATCGGCGTCGTCGTTCCGCGAGATCGTGTCCATCGGACTACCGCCAGGCCTTCCCACTCCCTGGTTAACCGGCCTCGTCCATACCTTTCGAGATGAATCGCCAACTACACGAATAGATTTCTCAGATGCGCCGAGCAGCACACAACTGAGAAGAGTCCAGGAAGGGCAGCTCGACCTCGGCATCGTCCACCAGAATCCGCCATCCAGTCTGAACTCCGTCAAGCTCTTCGAGGAGCCGTTCGGTGTCGCCGTCCGGCCGAATCACCAATTGTCCGAACGTGGCACCTGCCGTCTCGTCGAACTCGACAACCTGCGGGTGCTGGCACACGCACGTGAGCAGGTCCCGGACGAGCACGATCGGCTCATTTCCGCCGCCTATGAGGCAGGCATCGCCCCGATATGGCAATTCGCCGCGTTCGTCGAAAATGCCTACGCGTACGCCGAAGCCACCGAATCACATGCGGTGTTGCTCAGCGAAGCCAGCGCACACCGCCTCCTGCCAGGTTGGCGGTGGATCCCTCTCGTCGAACCCACGTTCCCGATGCGCACATGGCTGGTGCGATCAGATCGCACGCGAATGGCTGTCGAGGCCAGTGGGCAGTTGATTGTCCGGTACGCACAAACAACGGCCAAGCCGATTTGAGCGCAGCCAGCCGATCTCCGCGATGACAGCAAAACTTCTGAACGTCGGGCGCCGACCGACATAGCGGAGGCAATTCCACCCGGCGCATCGGAGGCATCAATGGCGCAGAAGTACTTTCGTTCGGTCTCATCGAGCAGAACCCGGAAACGAACGGAAGCCGGCATTGCAATCGACGCCGCCCGCGTCGGCGCCGAGGATGCACTCGAGTCAGCTATGAATTTGAGCCTTCAGGTCCTGGTGCAGAACAGTGTCGACGAAAGGGATTCGTGAGCTTTGACGTAACAGTACTTTCGGGTGATCGAGGTTGAACCGGGTGATATCGGATCGTGGTGACAGTCCGAGGAAAGTGCGGAAGTCATTACACGCTTGCATCCGAACCCCGTCGACCTTGCCGACGCATCTCGCGATGACAGATGGCAAACCCGGGAGGCGCAAGCCTGCTGGCTGTGGATCATCGAAAGAGACGAAAGAGACGAAAGAGACGAAAGAGACGATGACCCGGACTCGTACGCAGCGACCGCCGAGTGGGTCGTTGAGTTCGTCGATATCGAACTCGGTCTTCTGACGAACTTCCGAATCTTTGTAAAAATAGCACTGTCATGTTAATCGAAAAGCGTAGCGGCACATTTAGTTCGGGACCGGATGCTACGAGATACCGTCAGGCCATTATTGCGTAACCGGATTACAGGTTTCCAGTGGGATTCAGCCCGCGACTTGGGCGGTGACGATCAGCGGCCGGTCGAGGAGAATCTACGAGGCCCGATTTGGGGCCATTTGAATACGGTTGAATTTCAGTAGATTTCGGCACACCGTGTGCGTATTGAGTTTCGGCGGTTGCGCACGGCGCTGTTCGTGAACCGTACTAGGGTGTTCGCGTGTTTTGATGCAGAGCGCGTGAAAGTCTATGCGCTAGTGAGTAATTCATTGAACCAACGCTATCGGGGATTGAGGCGATTGACGCGTCCGCGAGAGAGTACTTGTTCGACTGTTGATCGGCGCCAACACGAAAGAGAAGCGGCCTGAGCGCTCGGGCCGTGCCTATGTGCTGGCCGACATTGTTGCGGACGGCTGTGAGCGAAGTCTGTAGCGAGGTGTGGGTGGCTGAATCGCGGTGAGCCGGTTGGACGAAGCAGACCGTGCAGAATGTGAATTGGGTCAAATTCGGTACTCAAATTGACCGTTGTCACAATGCGGCCGGCACAGTAAGCTTACGGCGTCGGAAACTTACCGTGACCGTTAACTTACTGAGAGTGAGCGCTACGCCATGAGGGCATTACGTTTCTACGGAAAAGGTGACCTACGTGTGGAGGACATCCCCGAGCCCGAATTGAAGCCTGGGCATGTGAAGATTCAGGTTGAGTGGTGTGGGATCTGTGGCACTGACTTGCACGAGTATCTCGGTGGCCCGATTCTGATTCCAGACAAGGGGCATCCTCATCCCCTCACAGGTGAAACGCTACCCATTACGATGGGCCATGAGTTTACCGGCCGGATCACTGAGATCGCCTCGGATGTCAAAGGTTTCAGAGTCGGTGACCCTGTCATTGTCGAACCGAACATCCGTGACAACACTTGCCATCAATGCACACACGGAGACTACAACCTTTGTCCTCAAGGTGGCTTCTACGGCCTCTCCGGGTGGGGGGGTGGGCTAGCCGAATACGCGGTCATCGACGCGCGCAACGTATACGTATTGCCACCAAGCGTCCCCACGGACGTGGGTGTGCTTATCGACCCGCTCGTAGTGGCATGGCAGGCAATGCTGGACTCTGGGTACGCTCCAGGTCAGAGCGCGGTTGTTATCGGCGCGGGACCTATCGGACTGGCGTTGATTCTGGTCTTGAAGGCTAGCGGTGCTTGTTGGGTCGGTGTAAGCGAAGTGTCGCCAGCCCGGAAGGCTCAGGCCGAAGCTTTCGGCGCGGACGACGTGTTCGATCCTACGACCGACGATGTTGCTGAGCGGGTCCGCGAACGCACGCAAGGGCTGGGTGCTCACGTGTCCTTCGATTGTTCCGGCCTCGAGAGTACGTTGCGGACGGCAATCGCAAGTGTGCGCCCTAAGGGCACTGCTTTCAATGTGGCCATCTGGGAAGGCCCCACTACTCTCGACGTGAATTCGCTCGTGACTGGGGGCAAGAAATTGGCTTCGACTCTGGGCTTTGCGGGGGTGCATCCCAGCGTCATTTCGGCTCTGGGGGATGGCCGTATCAAACCAGCGGACATGATCACTGCGCGGATCGCGTTAGAGGACATCGTGGATGCCGGCTTCGACGAGTTGGTGCGCAACAAAGATGAGCACATAAAAATCATCGTCCATCCGTGATTTCGAGGAAAGTGAAGACATGAAGTATGAGGCTGGCCTCCTTGCACGGAGAGCTGCACAGAGCTACCCCGACCGGATTGCCCTCACTTATGAAGATAGTGACATCACGTTCCGCGAGGTCAATGCAACCGCCAACAGATTCGGATCGGGGCTTGCACGACTTGGGCTTGGGAAGGGCGACCGTGTCGCGGTGCTCTCCTGGAACAGACCAGAAGTCGTTTATACATGGCTGGGCTGTGAGAAATTCGGGTTAGTCCGCGTCGGAATGCACACGCATAACCCTTTGCAACATCACATCGACCTACTGCGACACGTAGGAGCGGCTGCGCTGGTATTTGACACGGCTTTTAAAGACGACGTCTCCGAGATCAGGACGCAGCTTCCCGACTCGACAGTGTTCATCGGACTCGGTGACGAGTGTCCTTCGTGGGCAATTCCTTTCGCCCGTTCGCTCATCAGTGGTTCCCCCGAAGATCCTCGGATCGATGTCGACGAAGACGACCCGTGCTTCATGCAATTGACTTCGGGTACTACAGGCATGTCGAAGCCTTGGGTCAAGTCGTACCGATCCTGGCTTGCCGTGATCAACCAGAACGCCATTCATCTCGATACGTTCGACGATCAGCCTGCTATCGACAAGCACGACGTCAACTTGCACTTTCACCCTCTGCAGTGGGCCACCGGTTTTCAGACGTTCTATCCCTACTTCATCCGAGGCGCACGCACGGTACTGCTCTCGGACGCGGACTTTGACGCCGACGTCGTACTTGACACCTTACTGAAAGAGCAGGTCACCGGATCATTTGCTCCTGGACCGCTGCTTTCGCCGATCCTAGATGCCATCGAGCGTCGCGCTGACGTCAACTTGTCGATCAAGCGGCTCGTTGTCTTCTTTGCGACCCCAGAATTGCTCACACGCACGACGCGGCTGATCGGAGCCGTCTGGGCCCACGCGTTTGGTTCGACCGAACAAGGCGCTGCAGCCACACGACTCCTGCCCAGCGATGTCACCCCGGATTGCCCACGGCGGCTGGACAGCGTAGGACGACCAGCATCATTCAACTTCGAGGTCGCCGTCGTCGACAGCGATGGACAACAGTTGCCCAGTAATCACGTCGGCGAGATTGTCGTCCGGTCGGCGATGTCGATCGGCTACTACTGGGGATTTCCCGAAGCCACCGAGGCCGCGTTTTTGAAAAACAATTGGTTCCGCAGTGGTGACGTGGGTCAACTGGACGAGGACGGATTTTTGTACTACGGCGATCGGGCCGTGGACACTATCGAAATCGGGGACGACGTCATCTATCCCCATGTAGTCGAAGCGTCCTTGCTCGCACATGAATCAGTGTCGAATTGTGGTGTGGTGAGAGTCGAACAAGGTGGCCGAGCCACGGTGGTCGCAGCGGTGTGTCTCAAAGACGGTGTGGATACTGATTCTAGAATTCGCGAAACACTGCAGACCCTCTCAGCGTCGGCGCTGCCCGGCTTGAGCGTTGGTGTCGAGATCCTGTTCGTAGAAACGTTGCCAACAGTCCTCGGTGGCGCCAAGGTTCAGCGCAACGTACTCCGAGAAACGATCGAGGCACAGCGATGAAGAACGGAACAGCAACGCGGAATGCGTTGCAGGCCGCCGCCGACCGGCCGTTGCTGTACTACCGAGACGAATCCTTCAGCGGAGCTGAGATCGACACGGCGGTCGACGGACTTGCCGCTCGACTCCGTAGCTTGATCAACCATGGCGGCGTAGTAGGTATCTGGTCCTGGAACTCCCCAGAGCTCCTTGTGGCCCATCTAGCGGCTGAGCGCGCGGGCCTCACCCGTGTGCCGATCGACCCCGAAGCGCCTCAGGCAGAAGCGCAAGCAATCCTCGATGCCGTCGGCGCCGATTTGGTGCTCGTCGACGACGAGCACTCCCTCGACGGCGGGCGGGCTTCCCACACCTTGACACCCGATGTGTGGACCGTACAGGGGAGTGATTTCTCGCCGTCGGAGCGCGATGGACAACACATCGCGATTCGCATCGTCCGAGGAATCGATGGGGGGGGCCTCATCAATATCCCTTTAACCCAGGACAACTGGGACGCGCATATGCGGCAATCCGAGTCGTTCCTGCGCAGTGATCTATACGGACATACCGTTGGTCCAGAGTCGACCTACCTGACAGTCCAACAATTGCAGTACGGCACCGGACTCCTAGGCACGTTCCCGTTCATTCGTATGGGGCTGCCGCAAGTGATCTTGAGGAAGTTCGACGCCGCAGAGGTAGTCGCGGCAGTCAAACGACACCGAGTGACGACCACTTTCATGGTGCCGGGAATGGTGAAGCGCCTCTGCGACACTCTTGAGAACTATGACATGTCGAGTTGGACGCTCAATGTGCTCTACGGTGGGGCGCCATTTGTGCTCGCCGATATGTTGCGTGCTGCTGCCGTCCTCGGACCACATAGGTTGAATCAACTTTACGGGCGCTTCGAGGGAGGATGGCCCATAACAGTTCTGGACGGTGCCGACCACCAAAGGATAGCTGCGGGCGAGCATGGCCTTGCGAGCAGCTGCGGATGCGTCGTTCCAGGAATTGAAGTAGACCTCGCCCACCGCGTCGCAGATGACCCGAGGGCTGAGCTACGCGTGCGCAGCGATTGCACGGCACCATTGTTCACCGATGCTGACGGGTGGTGCGCGTTGGGAGATTTGGTGACAGTAGACGATGAGGGGCACGTATTCTTGCTCGGCCGGCTCGATGGAATGATCAACACAGGTGCTTTTCACGTCTACCCAGCCGAGGTTGCCGCCGCGATCACCGCTGAGTTCCCTGGCGCCGTCGCAGTCGAGGTTGAAGGGCGACCTGACGAACGGTGGGGCGAAGCAGTCACGGCGATCATGGTGTGGACTGATATCGACCAAGCACCCAACAATGATGAGTTTCGGCAGAGAATGTCCGCGAGACTGGCGAAATACAAGGTACCAACCCTCATCGAGCACCGCGATGTTCCATGACGGGCCACGGAGGACGATGATGAGCGCCATAGAACCCAACTACGCTGCTCGTCGGCGCCGTAAGGAGGAAACCCGGAGCACTATTCTGCAAGCAGCCGCCGATACCTTCTACCGGGAGGGTATCGCTTCGGTCAGCATGGAAGAGATTGCTGCCGCAGCCGGCGTGAGCAAACCAACGCTGTACAAACACTTTTCGACAAAGGAACTCGTCGTTTCCGAGTGCCTGTCCTCGGTCGACGAAAAGCACTTCCGGTGGTTCGTCGACCAACTCGGCCACGCAGAATCCAACACGGAACTTCCAGCGGTGGCCGTGTTTGATGTGCTCGACAAGTGGATCAATTCGCGAAGCTTCCACGGATGCACCTTCATCAACGCCTCGGTGCAGGTCGGAAAGACAAACCCTGATGCCCAGCTGGCGGTCTTTAGACATAAGGATCGCACTCGTACTTGGCTTCTGGAACTGGTCGAGGACTCGGGTATTCGCGCAGGATCGTCGCGCGAACTGGCCGACCATTTGATGTTGCTGATGGAAGGCGCGATTATTACCGCGCTCGTCGAGGACGACCATCAAGCGGCTCAACGCGCCAAACGTGCCGCTGTGATTCTCGTCGAAGCGGAGAAGATGTCCGTGGACAACTGAGCGTACGAGCATCTCTTTGCTCGTCGTATCGGGTGAAGCGGAACAGCGTACGGAACATTTCGCGATCGCGGGTCGCTTTCCATTGCATGTGCGGCCCGCCGTCGCGCCAGTCCGAAAGACCGATGCTCCATGCACAGAAAGTCCATGAACATGAACGAAACGAACAGCCTAGCCATCAGTGTTGGTGTACTTGCGGGTGTTTCGGTGTGGGTGACCGGTCTTCTCAGTTTGCCTACGTGGCTGGTTTTCCTCGCTTGGTTGACCTTCTTCTTCTGTGGGCTAGGTAAATCGGGTCTGATACTTCAGCTTTCGAGCAATCTTTGGGGAATATTTGTTGGTGCCATTGCGCTCTACGCGCTTTCGCGTCTCCCTGACCAGATATTTATAGCGATGCTGGTCATTGCGGTTTCGGCGTTTACGATCGCGCAGTCTGCCCGCGTGAGATTCTTGTCGCAATCACCCGGCTCGTTCGTGGGCTTCGCCATGATCGCCGCTGCGGTTCAGACCACGGCGCTGCCGATTGATAACGTGACGGTTCACGGTCCCATTGCAGTTGCGGTGGGCGCTGCAGTACTCGGATCGCTGTTCGGGATTGCGTCGCAGCTAGCGGCTTTCGCCATTCGCACAGCGACCGGCGGTCGAGACGCGCACCGATCCGGTGATCAGATGTTGCTGAGAGAGGAATGAATAGCAACTCAACAGATCGAGTGTCCGTCGTCAGTTGAACGTTACAACCAGGTCGATCCTTTCGACGTGACAACCGTGGTATCAGTTCTGACGAGACCCAACCGTGTGCTGCGACGAACCGTAGGCACTCGCGCACCGACGTCATCACCGTGTTCGCTGTGCCCGCTCCGCGAAACCGCGATGGCGTACCCGGCCTACGAGGGGGCAACGGCTCAGCCGCGAGCCACCGCAAAACCACGCCAAATCGCTGAACTATATTTCCTGACAATCGAATCCGGACCGCCCCGCAGCAGCTCAGAAACAACGCAATACGGCCCGCGTATACCCGTTCGGTGTTTGGAGTTCGGTCCAACGCGCGCAGCGTCGCTAAATACGCCGCCGCTTTCGTGTGCACACGGTACGCGCCATCGATCACGACATACCGGGCTGACCATCTGACGGCGACACTGCCCCGCGCCGCCACGAAAACGTCCACCTGACAAAGCTAACCAATGCGCCAGCAAAGACCCTGATAACGGAAAGGAACATTGCACGAACACTTGCCGGCCAACGTGCCTCGACCAGGTAATCAAGAGTAGATAACGGATAAGACATCATTCAGAAGTCGCGTCCCCAAACAACGAGCCATCATCCCGGACACCGGATACTGCAAGTGGATGAAAGTGGAGCAGGGTAGAATATTTGATGGTTTATTCACGACAAGGTCGACGTTCTCGCGATGGCCGGTTTCTACGGGTTGTGGCCCGATCCCGAACTGCCCGAGGATGATCCGAACAAGTGGGTATGGACCTGTATAGTCTTGACCTGGCCAGCTACGGATGCCACAGGACAGATTTCCGCTGATCCTGCGCTGGCTTGGTGCGTTGGGTAGAGTGCGCCATTGCTCCTGCACGTTGGCGTCAGTTTCCGCTCACTTCTGTGCTTTTGCGCGGCAGTGAGGGCTGGTCCATGCCCAACACTCTGGTTGATAAGTGCAGGATCAATCGATCGTCCGGATCGGTCAGGTCGAGACCGAGAGCGGTGCGAACTCTCTCCAATCGTTGCAGGACAGTGTTGCGGTGCAGTCCGAGTGATTGGGCCGTTGCCGTTGCCGACGATTCGTTGTCGAGATAGCAGCTGAGGGTTTTCACGAGGTCTCCGCTGGGATCGACGAGGGTTAGAGGTTCGAGAAGCCCCAGTGCTGCGTCCCGCATTGATTGGGCTTCGAACCAACCTGAGAGCAAGCGCGCGGTGCTCACAGACGTGGCGTGTTCGATGGCAAACGGCGTCGACGCGCCGCGTGCGATCATTGCGGCCTGTTTTGCTTGCATGAGTGACTTCTTGATGCCGGCAGCACCGAATTCTGTTCCGCCGATCCCACCGCAGAATCGGAAGTGGTCTGAACTGTCGATGTTGGAGAGGATCCTTGACACTGTTCGACCCAGATCATCTCCGGAATTCGAATCAGGCCCGGTATCCGAAGAATTCTCGTCCGACGTAGTCCAAAACACATAGCCGTCGGATTGTTCGATGACGGCGGTTTCGATGCCTTGGGTGGCCAGCAGACGCTCTAGTGCGGTCAATGTCTCACTGGGATACGAGATTTCGGTGGTTCTCCAGGTGACGTAGACGGCGGTGTGCCAACCGCCGAGTCGCCAGCGCAACGCGCTGCTCTTCTCGAGCGTTCGCGGCGATACATCGTCGGCTTGGTCGAGGATTTCCCCTAGGAGCATGGATCGGTGGCGACTCTCGCGCTCGATGTGCGCAGTTCGCGAGGCGAGTAGGACGCTGTACGACAAGGCGGCAACCGACATCGCCTGCGCGATCGCGTCGAGAAGAAACGACGGGCAAGTAGCCTTGACCGCGACGAGCCAGATATTGGCTGATCCGTGTGTAATCTGAATTGGTTGCAGAACAACGGATTCGTGACCATCTGTGACGAACGAACCCGGACGTGGCTGCGTTGCTGACATGAGGCTACGTCCTTCGTTCATACCTGCCAGTGCATGGCAGTGTTCTGATCCGGCTAGCAGACGCCCCTCCGCATCGATCATTGCCGTCTCCGCATGGATGGTGCGGTTGAGCGCTGAGATCAGTTGCTGCGCAGTGCCGGGTGGTGTCCGGAAGTAGTTGACGGCGTCGGTGACGATGCGTAGGGCTGAAGTCTCGGGGGCGCGAACATACTCGTCGCAAGCCGCAACTATTACAGCGGCATCCATCGATTCGACGCTGATCAGTGGAATGGAGAGTCTGTCCGCCAGTATCTCCGTTGCGAGGGGAATCGCCTGCGCGCGCTTCCATGACCAGAGCAGATGCGCCGACGCTGTGTGCGAGCCGGATTGCGAGGTCGGTGGAGAGGTGTTCGGCTCGAATGGCACCTCGAGTGAAGACGACCAAGGTCTCCGGGGGAAGCTTCTGAATCCAGTGGACGTCCGCGCACGGCATCACTCGCATCACTCTTCGGTTCAGCCCCGACTGCCCTCCTACGACGCGATGCTCGGGTATGGCGTCGACAGACAACAGTTGGCTGACGGTCACCGGCAGGAATTTCATTTCAAAGGCCCCATGGCTGTGGCCCTGAGCCTTATGCAGGTGCTGTTGACGTAGGTAAGGGGGGTGTCGCGGAAGCGCGCGATCTCGATTTTCGCTGGATCGGCACCCGCCCGCACCGCTGCGTCGACGGCATCTGCTCGGGCAGCGGCTACACACTCGGCATACGTGCTGTCTCTGAACGGATAGACCCGATCGATTGTTCCGCCGGCAAATGCGGTCGCCGCGCCCAACGCCCCGGCCAGGTGGCCCAGCCGGGAAGCGAGAACGGTTCCGGGGCAGAGGGGTTGAGGATTTCCTGAAGCTGTCAGAAAGACGACCGGAGCGTCGCCGAGCCAGGATCTCATCCGATTTACCAAGCGAGGCAGTTTCGCTTCGAGTAGCTCCCGTGGGATTCGTGTCTTCCACAGCCCGGTGGACGAAGTGGGAACGCCGAACATCGTTGCGGTGTGATGACTTTCCCATGGAAGGCCGTCCGTGATGGCGGTGACGTAGCTGTGGGTCGGCGACGCGTGCACTACAAGAGCGTCCGCAAGATCATGCTCGTGCCGGATGCCGCCGATGACGCCGGCACGGGTCGATTCCCGGACCCGAAGCGGGTGCCGGATCATGTCCGCGACGGACATGAGTGTTCCGTCCCCGCTGACGACGTGCATCTGAGCGTCCACGCCCAGCGTGCGCAGTATGTGCGTCATCTCGGCGGCGACCCGTGCGGAGCGAGCTGAGAAGGCGGAGTCGAGGATTGTGACGTTCTCGCGTTCGATCAACCCGATTCCACTCGCTGCGCTGCCGAACGTGACAGTGGCCTGTGGGCCGACGATGTCCGTGACGATCGCGGCAGCTGCGGATTCATGCGTGGGCATCGACTGCGAATTGGTTCCTACAATGGCAAAAGCTCTGATACTCAACGTCTTGCAGGAACGCGCAAAATCTACGACCGCGCCGGTGTCGAGGTCGCACCGCTCAGTTCCGTCGTACTCGTGTCCGCCGGCCACCACGGTTGCCGGACCACCTACTGCGCGCGTGAGTGAGTCCGGCCAACCGAACATCGGCGGGACGGATGTCGTTGTCGGGCCTGCTATTCGAAGAACTCCCACCTTCTCCGCGTCGATCGGTAAACGCGAAGTCGAGACTTCGCCCAGTCCGGCAACCATGACCGCTGTTATCCGGTTCGCTTGGTGTTCGTGTAATAGCGTGCGCAGCATCTCCGCGATGGATGACGCTTTGCTGTCTACCGCCTCGGCGTCGTCAACCGTGTCGCCGTTTGCGTCCAACAGCACCGCTGCCGGACGTGTGCTGAGGGAGATGCCCATCGAGGTCGCGGTCATTGTCGAAATCCCACCGACACCGGGTCGATGTCGAATCCGAAAGCCCGCGGCCCCACCAGTGTGGCAGCGTGCGGCGTGTGCCACCTGGGGTCGCCCGGCAGCGCCACTACTCGAATGTGCTGTCCCCTCGACAAGGACGTTATCTGTACTACTGTTCCGGTTTCTCCGTCGAGGGCGGTGATGATGTCTGGAACAGTGGAAATCGTGACACCGTTGATCGATGCGATCAGGTTCTCGCTCTGTTGGTCTATTCGCAGTACATCGACACTTCCAATGCCCCCCGATACGTCGTCGCCGAGGACTGTAACGACTCCGCGCGGAATCCCCGACGTCACTTCGTGAATGACTTCGACAACTGTTCCCTCGAAGATCACGAGCCCACCACATACATCCAAGGTGCGGTCGAGGTCCACGAGTTCGCCCGATTCCATTGCGTGGACGAGCTTTCCGAGATCGACGATTCGCGAAAGCGACCGAAAGGCTCCGTGCACGACGCAATCCTGCGCAGTGACCCGGTAGGCGCTTGTGACAGCTACCATTCCCATCTCGGTCAGTGTTGCACGAAGGAGCTTGCTTCCGGTGCGATCGCCGCCCGCACGCACGATGGAATAGGCGCCCATCGCTCCCACCATGAAGATCGGCGACAACGGAAACCCAGCCAGGGTGAGGAACGACATCTCCAGAGCGGGGAAGCAGCGGGCCATGAGATCGGAGTCGATACACGGAAGCCCGAGTTCCGCGGCGACGACAATGGGGAACAACCCGTTAACCGGACCGATCTGTATGGGTAGTACCGCCTCACATACACGGCCGAGGTGTTTTTCGACGATCTCACGCAGCAGCGTGATCTCGGGGTTGCCCGGAAATGCCTCGACGACGGCGCTGGGGCTGCCGCCGATCGCAACGGGGAGAAGTGTGGCTTCGGGATTCAACGCATCCGCATCGACGAGTTGAACTGGCCCGTGCTTTTCGAGCGCGCATCGCAGCATCTGCAGCGGAAGAAAGGGGTCACCGCCACCGCCTGAGGCGAGAAAGGATGCACCGCGGGCGAGGTGTTCGACGTTGTCGACTGTCACATACCTCATGGGCGGAGCGGTCACCTCATTTCAGTCGGCGGTGTGACAAGGATACGTGTCGGGATTGAGGGAATCGGTGAGTACTCGGGTGAGAGGGTGCATCCCGAACGATGCGAAGACGCGTGCGAATGTCTTGGCTGCGCGCACCAGATCGTCTATGCCGACCCATTCACCGGCTGTGTGCGCATCCGTCATCGACCCTGGTCCGTAGATCACCGTCGGAATACCCAGTCGGTTCCGTAGAATCCGTGCATCGCTTCCCAGCAGAGAGCCTGCGATAGAGGCACTTCCCGAACGCCCGAGAGCAGTTCTTGTCATGTACTCGGTAAAGGGATGGTCGGACGGCAGTTCGGATGCTTCGACAAAAGTTCGGGTTCGAATCCGGTAATTGACGGGAGGATCGAGACGGTTGATCTTGTCGGTGAGGGACTCCGTCACCTGTGTGGGACCTTGTCCGGGGAGAGTTCTTCTGTCCACCGTCACGGTGCATCGGCTTGCAACGACATTGGCAGCTGTCCCGCCCACGATCGTTCCGACGTTGCACGACGGTTGACCAAGCAAGGGATGAACCGGGCCACTGAAATCGGCTAGATGCAAGTCCGTCACGATGCGGGCGGCGTCCGCGATGGCCGAGTGGCCGCGAGCAGGATCGCTACCGTGCGCTGCACGTCCCTCGACTTCGATCTCGGCAATCAGAGTGCCCCGCTCGGCGATTCCGACGTGAAGTTCGTTGGGTTCGGGAATGATGCACGCATCGGCGACGATCAAACCGGCATCTGCCAAGGCGATCGTGCCAAACTGGCCACCGGTTTCCTCGTCCGCAACGAGATGGAAGACGATGCCACAGTCGATCGCGACGTCGGCGTCGCGGCATGCCCGGAAACCTTCGATCGCCGCGGCAATTCCACCTTTCATGTCGCACGCGCCGCGTCCGACGACGCGATCAGTCTCGATCACCCCTTCGAACGGATCTGCCTGCCATTCCTCGCTGCGGGCAGGGACCACGTCGATGTGACCGTTCACCAGGATGATCGGCGCTGATCCGTCGACCGGGCCGGCGGTAGCGAGCACCGACGGTCGCGCGGGTGACGCATCGAAAATCGTTGTCGTAAAACCTGTCTCGGTCAGTGTGTCGACGAGTAGCGCGATGACTGCTCGTTCGTCACCTGGCGGGTTGGAAGTATCGCAGCGAATCAGCGCTGCCGTCAGGTCCGCGACACGCGAAGCCGACACATAGGTGTCGAGCGAGTGGGCGATGGGATCTGCATGCTCTGTCACAGGTATTGCTCCGGATCGTCGAGAAAGCCCACCGCAGCGATGCTCCGCAGGTAAGCGCGTAAATGCGGCGCCCGGTCGAACACCACACCGAAGGCCCGTCTGGCCTCCTCCGGGCGGCCGGCCCGTGCCAGCAACACGGCGTGCCAGAACCGTGCTTCGCTATTCTCGCCGAGCGCCTTGTCAGCTTCGACAAGTGCTTGCACGGCATCATCGAGTTGGGCACCGCTGACATCCTCGAACGGGCCCATCATGATTCGAGGCGCGAACATTACCGAACCAACTGCGTCGAAGGCAAGGTGCAGTGGAAGCAGGCGGGCTAGTTGTATGAGGCACGGACGTTAGTTACGCGGTGCCGGCGGTAAGCGGCGGGCGGTCGTCCTCCGCGTGCTGAATGCGGTCGGTGGTAATTGTAGTGAACATTCCAGATTTCGACGGCAGTGCGCCGCTCGGCTTCGCTGGTGTACTCGCGGGAGTACAGCAGTTCTTCGGCGAGGATGCGGTTGTAGCGTTCGACTTTCCCGTTGTGTTTCGGGGTGTAGGGCTTGATGCGGTAGTGCCGCGCTTCGCGAAGTGAAGCGGTGAAATCTGCTGCCCGGTAGCATGATCCGTTGTCAGTGATCACGCGCTCGATTCGGGTGATGCCGTGGGCGGCGAAGAAGACGCGGGCGTTGTTCATGAAATCGATGGCTGTTGCAGCGGTTTCGTTGTCGCGGGCTTCGGTGTACGCCAGGCGGGTGTTGCCGTCGATCGCGGAATGCAGGTAGGTGTAACCGATCCGGGCCTGCTTGTTCTTCGTTTTCCGGCGTTGTGATCGTTTGGCCTGCTCGGACCCGCGGCCATGAACGCGCCACCCGCCGCCGTCAGGGATGCGGCCGACTTTCTTGACGTCGACATGCACCATCTGACCAGGCCGTTTCGCGGCGATAACCTGCGTTTTTCGGTTGGTTTCGCCGTTCGGGTCGATGAACCGGCGACGATTCAGCCCGAGATCCCGCAGGATTTTCGTGACCGTCCGGCGAGCAATGACGATGCCGTCGGTGCCCAGTTCGAACGTGATCCGTGAAGGAAGACCATTTCCGGGTCCGTCGCATGAATTCGATCTCGGCGACAAGCCCTGCCGCTGTGGCAGTCGGTTGATGGTGCGGTGTGCTGGAGCGGTCCTGTAATCCCAGGTCACCGAACTTGCGATACCGATTGACCCAGGTGGAGGCGCATTGGCGGGAGATACCCATTTCGGCGGCGACGTGGGCGATCGGACGACTCTGGCAGCGCTCGATCAGGCGTCGTCTTCCCTCGACGGTGAGTGGGGCATTACGGTGTGTCACAGGGCTGGTCCCTTTGCTGTTGATGGTCAGTTTCGCAACTTCCATCCTGCCGCGAAGGACCAGCCCGTCTACTTCACTCCCGCGTCAGCAACGTCCATACCCACAACACCTAGGTGAGCGGAGTTGCGCTTATGTGATTTCTCGGACGCCCAGCCCGGCAGCAACCGAGCTCAGAGAGTTTCTACGACAGCGCGGACTCGCAGCTTACAAGATCCCGGATCGGTTCGAATTTGTTTCCCGTTTCCCAGAAACCGCGATCGGCAAAGTCCGCCGAATGGACCTTCGAACCGGTCTTGACAAAGATAAGGACAATCAATCGTGAGCATCCCCCGTATTCAGCCATACGCCATGCCGACCTTCGAGGAGTTGCCCCCGCATCGATTGAAATGGAAACTGGAGCCGCAGCGAGCAGCCCTGTTGATTCATGACGTACAACACTATTTCCTCAGTGCTTTCACCTCGGGGCAGTCACCCGTCGTCGAACTGGTCGACCACATCAACGAAATACGCACGAGAGCAGCGGAATTGGGTATACCGGTCATCTACACCGCCCAGCCCGGCAGTCAGGATCGTCAACAACGAGGTCTGCTGGGAGATCTCTGGGGACCTGGTGTGCCGGACAGCGACGACCAGACCGCAATTATCGCCGAGCTAGCACCTGCCCCTGGCGATGTTCTGCTTACGAAGACTCGTTACAACGCATTCCTGGGTACAGATCTTGCCTTACTCTTGAATCGGTTCGGGCGTGACCAGCTGATTGTGACCGGCGTGTACGCCCATATTGGTTGCCTCATAACGGCTGCCCATGCCTTCATGACCGAGGTCCAGCCGTTCATCGTCGCCGACGCTGTCGCAGATTTTTCCAGGGGTGAGCACGAGGACGCGCTTCGCTACGTTGCAGGCCGCTGTGGAGTCGCAACGACCACTGCCAATGTACTTGAGGGGCTTGCCCTGCCGCTGACGTGGGACACGATGTTGGCCGATGTCGCTGAGATCTTAGGCGAGTCCGTCGACAACGTAGCCCAATCTGGCGACCTTATGGCGCAGGGGATGGACTCATTACGTCTAATGACTCTCGTCGAGCGCTGGCGGCGACTCGGTGTGAACGTCGCGCCGGTTGACCTCGCCGAAGAACCGACGGTGGCGGCCTGGTGGTCACTTATCGGCCCACTACGGTCGGTCAGGTCGAAGTAGTAGGAGCAGTACTCCAGCCAGGGCGCACGCTGCTGCCGCAGCCCATAGCGTCGCGGCCCTGCGTGTCAGGGTGAGTTGAGTCCAACGGTTCACAGCAACCCCGCCTGCAGGGCGAGATACGGATCAACTCTTCTATGACAATGTCCAGCCTGGCCGTGGCCGGGGACAATGCCCGCATGGACTCCTCGCAGCCGCGTTCCGACGGCGCACGCCGACGCCGCGCGTTCACCCCGGCGGACAAGCTCGCGCATCTGGCCGCCTACGAACAGGCCTGCGAAAGCAACGAGGGCGGCGCCTACCTGCGCCGTGAGGGCCTGTACTCGTCGCTGATCAGCGAGTGGCGCAAGCAGCGCGACGCCGGTGTCCTCGACGGCAAACCAGCCGGCGCGAAGGTCGGCAAGCTCACCGCCGAGCAGGTCGAGATCGCCCGCCTGCGTGCCGAACTCGATCGCACCAACAAGCGGCTCGCGACGACCGAGGTCGCTCTCGAGATCATGGGAAAAGCACACGCGCTCTTGGAACAGATCTCCGAGAGCGCGGACACCGACGAGCCGCGCAGGAAGCGTTGATGACCGCCCACCACGACCTCACCGATGCCGGTGTGACCACCAGGGCAGCAACAATATTGACGTCGGTGACCCGGTCGACCGCAGCCCGGAACAGGACGCGTTCGCTGGTGCCGGTGCGGTCGGCAGCAGCGGTGAAGCAGGTTCCGGCGAACAAGCTCACCCCGGCCGAACGCCAGGCGGTGCTCACGATGCTCGACTGCGACCGGTTCGTCGACCAGGCCCCACTCGAGGTTTATACCCAGCTCCTCGACGAGGGCACCTATCTGTGTTCGGTGTCGACGATGTACCGAATCCTGCGGGAAAACATGCAGGTCACCGACCGCCGCCGGCAGGCCCGACATCCCGCCAAAGCCTGCCCCGAGTTGGTGGCCGAAGCGCCACGGCAGGTCTACACCTGGGACATCACCAAACTTCCCGGCCCGACCAAGGGCGTCTACTTCGACGCCTATGTGATGGTCGACATCTACTCCCGCTACGTCGTCGGAGTGCACGTCCAGACCCGCGAATCCGGACTCCTTGCCGTCGAGTTCATGACGGAAATCTTTGCCGTGCACGGCATCCCGAACGTTGTGCATGCGGACCGGGGAACGTCGATGACCAGCAAGCCGGTCGCCACCCTGCTCGCGGATCTCGAGGTGACCCGCTCGCACTCGCGGCCGAAGGTCTCCAACGACAACCCGTATTCCGAATCGCTGTTCAAGACCCTCAAATACGGGCCGGGGTTCCCGGAGCGGTTCGGGTCGATCCACCACGCCCGACAGTTCATGGAAACGTTCGTGACCTGGTACAACCACGAACACCGTCACACCGGAATCGGCCTGCACACCCCCGCCGACGTCCACTTCGGACTCGCCGCGCAGAAAGCCGCTGAACGCTCCGCCGTCCTGGCTGAGGCTCGGCGCAGCCATCCGGAGCGATTCGGGGCCTCGGATCGAGGCCCGAAGATCCTGAATTTGCCCACCGAAGCGTGGATCAACAAACCCGCGGTCATCGACGGCACCGAACCCGTGGCAGATCAGGCCGCCGCGTAACACCCATTGGACTCAATCACCTTGACAAGTTCCGCGGCGGGATTCGTCAGGTCGACAAGCACCCCCGTCATCGGACCGCCAATGGCAGACGTGCCGAACAGGGCCAGTGTGTAAACAGACATAACTCGGCCTCTTACGTCGTCGCCGGTCCGCATTTGCAGGACGCTTGCCACAATCACTGCGAAACCTGTTGAGCTTGCCCCAACTAGGACCGCCGCCCCTAGCGCTGGAAGTTCCGTCCGAGCCGTCCCGAGCACTGCCAGGGCGCCTCCGAGCGCGATTGCGGCAACACCGACAGCACGCGTCCCGGTCGGCGGGCGTCCAGCTAAGGCAACCACCACGACCAAGGCGCCCAAACCCGTTGCAGACATCAAGCGGCCGTATGCTGCGTTCCCGCCGTGGAGGGTTCCGTTCGCGAACAGCGTTAGCGAAGTTGGGAAATTGAAAGCTGCCATGAACACAACAAATGCAATGCCAACGACTGGACCCAGCACACGATCTGTCCGGATGTAGTGCAACCCAGCGCGCACCGAAACCCAGTTTCGGGAGCCACGCTCTTTCCGCTCACGAGGTAAGAAAGCAGCCACAACGGCGAAGCCGACGCTATTCACGACGAAGCAAAGCCAAGGACCGCCGCTCACCAGCAGCAGCGCCCCCATCGCCGGTCCAAAGAATCGTGTCGAAGTAGTGAGCAGACCAGTGAAGGCAACGGCGTTGACCAATGCTTCGGTCGGTACCAGGGATGGGAGATAAGCCTGAGCGGCAGGACGCTCGAAGGCACGCACTGCACCAAGGATCGCAGTCATACACCACACCAGGATCAAACCTGCGTTTCCCATTAGCAGTGCGATCCCTGTCGCCGCGGTGACAACTGCTCCCGCTACCTGGGTCGCTCGAAGAACGCGACGGGCACCCAGCCAGTCGGAACTTGTCAAGGTGATTGAGTCCAATGGGTGTTACGCGGCGGCCTGATCTGCCACGGGTTCGGTGCCGTCGATGACCGCGGGTTTGTTGATCCACGCTTCGGTGGGCAAATTCAGGATCTTCGGGCCTCGATCCGAGGCCCCGAATCGCTCCGGATGGCTGCGCCGAGCCTCAGCCAGGACGGCGGAGCGTTCAGCGGCTTTCTGCGCGGCGAGTCCGAAGTGGACGTCGGCGGGGGTGTGCAGGCCGATTCCGGTGTGACGGTGTTCGTGGTTGTACCAGGTCACGAACGTTTCCATGAACTGTCGGGCGTGGTGGATCGACCCGAACCGCTCCGGGAACCCCGGCCCGTATTTGAGGGTCTTGAACAGCGATTCGGAATACGGGTTGTCGTTGGAGACCTTCGGCCGCGAGTGCGAGCGGGTCACCTCGAGATCCGCGAGCAGGGTGGCGACCGGCTTGCTGGTCATCGACGTTCCCCGGTCCGCATGCACAACGTTCGGGATGCCGTGCACGGCAAAGATTTCCGTCATGAACTCGACGGCAAGGAGTCCGGATTCGCGGGTCTGGACGTGCACTCCGACGACGTAGCGGGAGTAGATGTCGACCATCACATAGGCGTCGAAGTAGACGCCCTTGGTCGGGCCGGGAAGTTTGGTGATGTCCCAGGTGTAGACCTGCCGTGGCGCTTCGGCCACCAACTCGGGGCAGGCTTTGGCGGGATGTCGGGCCTGCCGGCGGCGGTCGGTGACCTGCATGTTTTCCCGCAGGATTCGGTACATCGTCGACACCGAACACAGATAGGTGCCCTCGTCGAGGAGCTGGGTATAAACCTCGAGTGGGGCCTGGTCGACGAACCGGTCGCAGTCGAGCATCGTGAGCACCGCCTGGCGTTCGGCCGGGGTGAGCTTGTTCGCCGGAACCTGCTTCACCGCTGCTGCCGACCGCACCGGCACCAGCGAACGCGTCCTGTTCCGGGCTGCGGTCGACCGGGTCACCGACGTCAATATTGTTGCTGCCCTGGTGGTCACACCGGCATCGGTGAGGTCGTGGTGGGCGGTCATCAACGCTTCCTGCGCGGCTCGTCGGTGTCCGCGCTCTCGGAGATCTGTTCCAAGAGCGCGTGTGCTTTTCCCATGATCTCGAGAGCGACCTCGGTCGTCGCGAGCCGCTTGTTGGTGCGATCGAGTTCGGCACGCAGGCGGGCGATCTCGACCTGCTCGGCGGTGAGCTTGCCGACCTTCGCGCCGGCTGGTTTGCCGTCGAGGACACCGGCGTCGCGCTGCTTGCGCCACTCGCTGATCAGCGACGAGTACAGGCCCTCACGGCGCAGGTAGGCGCCGCCCTCGTTGCTTTCGCAGGCCTGTTCGTAGGCGGCCAGATGCGCGAGCTTGTCCGCCGGGGTGAACGCGCGGCGTCGGCGTGCGCCGTCGGAACGCGGCTGCGAGGAGTCCATGCGGGCATTGTCCCCGGCCACGGCCAGGCTGGACATTGTCATAGAAGAGTTGATCCGTATCTCGCCCTGCAGGCGGGGTTGCTGTGAACCGTTGGACTCAACTCACCCTGACACGCAGGGAGTCGACGACTGCACCAGCGTGAAGCCCTAAGAGTAGGCAGGGTAGAAACTCAAGTGCGCTCGTGAAGCCCACCGCAACAGCCGAACCGGTAATTTGTAGAACGAGCCAGTTCGCCGCAACGACTTGGATCCAGTTGCCGGTGAGGGAAAGTGCTTGCAGTGAAAAATACCGTCGGTAGTCTGCATAACGCAGGCTTTTGGTGGTCTGGTGAAACCAGCGCAACACTTCGTTTCGCACAGAGCAATGCAAGCAGAGCATGGCCTTTCTGCACAGCTAATTCAGTTAACCACTGTCAGGCTTCACGGTCTAACCAGGAGGAATTGTGACCGAAGTATCGAAGCCCTCGCTCTTGGCGGCGGCGAATCTTGCCACACCCATGGTCCTTCGGGTCGCGGCGACCTTACGGCTTGCGGATCTCACAGGTGATTCAGGAGCTACCGCCGATGAACTTGCGACACCGACGAAAACATCGGCAACAGCACTCCGTCGGTTGCTCGACCATCTGGTAACCGTCGGCGCTTTCGAATACGACGACCAGACTGGGCGTTACACTCCATCCGAGTGGGGTCGGCAGCTACGCGAAGACCACCCCAGCGGTACACGCGCCGACTTGGACGCGTACTCCGCGATTGGCCGTGCGGAATTGGCGTTCGCGGATCTATTGGAAACAATTGTCACCGGCAAACCGGCGTATCCCCGTCGCTATGGCGTCGATTTTTGGACCGATCTTGAAGCGAACCCGAACCTGCAGGAATCCTTCGACGCCAAGATGAGTCGAAGGTTCCAGATTCAGGCCCGTCAGATTGCCCAGCGTTTCGACTGGAGCAGGTTCGGTTCAGTGGTCGATGTCGGCGGTGGTGACGGCACCCTTCTATCCGCAATCCTCAGCGACCATCCAAGTGTGAGGGGAGCGGTTCTCGATTTACCTCCGACGGCTCAGCGCGCTCGCATGCGTTTCGGTCGAGAAGGTCTGACTAGCCGGGCGGAGACGATTCCTGGAAGTTTCTTCGACCCCTTGCCAGCAAACGCTGATGCTTACCTGCTTTCGGACGTCCTGCACGACTGGGGAGATGAGGAAAGCCGCTCGATATTACGTCGGTGTGCACAAGCGGCAGGTTCCGATGGCCGGGTGCTGGTGGTCGAGGCGCTACGTACCAATGCGCATGACCTGGTCGCGAATACTGCACTCGATCTGTTCATGCTGATGTGCTTCGGAGGACGGGAACGCACATCGGGAGAACTGAGAGAACTCGCCACGGATTGTGGACTTGTTTTGCTTTCGATCGGTCCGGTGGCAGACCGACGAACCCTGATCGAATTCGGCGTTTCGGCCAGCTGATCCACACCAAACTTCACCGAAGTGCACACGAACACCGTTGCCCCAACGGGAATCGATTCCGCACAATGAGGGCACGATCATCACTTAGTGAGGGACAGGAGTTCGCATGCCCGCGAACGTCGTGACGGTTCATTTTCAAGGCAACGGTGGTGAATTCGCTGACCTCAGTTGGGCACAGCAGCAGACCTGGGACTTTCTCCGAAATAACCGAGTCGATACTCCAGGCTGGGGGGCAAGTCCTGATGTCTACCTCGACGTCCCCCTGCGCACCCCATTTGCATTAGACAACTGCCCCGGCAGTCATCGCCTCCGTATTTTCACAGACTTCGAGTCTGCGAACTCAATTTTCAGGCTACGGGTGCACTTCGAGCTGGCAACGAGTACGAGATGGGGGAGCGGTCGACGTGGTGTGCGTAGAGAGTCTGGGTCCGAGTGACCCCGCCGTCGCCGAACTCTTCAGGATGATCAGTCGTAAACCTGTGGACATCACGACAGGCGTGCCGGTGAAGTTGGGGGCCATCGTGACGAACGGTTGGGTGACACGGTTGTTTGCCGCAGTCCCTCGGGTACTCGTCGACGCAGCCGGTGCAGATAATCTCGGCGCGCTCTTGGCCGGATCTCGGGTTGCAGGAAGAACTGCATTCGATCAGCTTGACCAAGCTCGCTGGGAATCATCGTCTGAGGGAGCAATGGCTAGCGAGCGTGCCGCCGTCCATCTCAGACAAGTATCGGCAATCGCAGACTCTGCGCCACAGCTGTCCGTTGTGGACGGGGGAGTGCTGCGTCGGACGCTAGCGGTCGTCCCATCCGGCGAGACAGACACTCTACGCATCGCCGCCGCTTATCGAGTGTCCTCGTCCTCCGTGCTATTAGCCTACTTTGCTGAGGCGAGTAACCGTTGGTTGGGGCAACAAGTATTCGCTGCGCGTCTGGGTAGCGCAAATCGCTACACCGAATCTGAACGCGTCTCCGTAACCCGTTTGAAGACCTTCGGTTTCGTTGCATTTACGTTCGGCGGAGACAACTATCTTCGCCGGGTCTTTCTCGCATCGTTACGTGCCTACGAACACGCCCGAATTGATCCCGCCGCAGCGCGTCGGCTGCTACCGCCGGAATTTATTCAGTTCGAAGATCGCAGGCAGACACTGTCGATTTACCACTACGTTGCCCCACCTACAGGTTTCGACCAACGAGACCAGCCGGTGCTGAAATTCTTTGCAGACAAGGGAGACCTACCGGGAGCTCTCAATTTGTCCGTCGAGACCAACGCGCTGTGCGACGCGGATGCGGCGGCACTGCTGACTTGCGTTTCCACCCTGGTGACGACTTGGAAATGAAAGAGCACTTGCGAAAGAGACTGTGCAGCATCGTCGGAGATGAGAACGTGCTAACCAGCCTGAACGCACTTAACGATGTTTCGGTCGACCGCGCCAACGTAAGGCTCCCCGGTATGCCACTGGCCGAAGTCCGCCCTGGTTCAGTTGCGGAATTGAGAGACATTGTCAAAACGGCGACAGTCGAGGGCATCATTATGGTTCCACGTGGGGCGGGGACCGGACTCGCCGGAGGCGTGAGCGCTCCTGCTGGATCTCTCGTGGTCTCGACGACGCGGCTGCGACACATCGGCCCAATCGATCCAATCGACCATACAACAGTCGTCGGTGCCGGAGTGCGCACCGCCGATCTTGATGCCGCAGCGGCAAAGCATGGCCTGATGTACGCCCCTGACCCATCCAGCGCGCGGTACTCCACCATCGGCGGGAACGTGGCCACAAATGCAGGTGGTCTGCGTTGCGCAAAGTACGGAGTGACCCGCGAATCTGTGTTGGCACTGAGAGTTGTGCTGACTGGTGGGCGGTTGCTTGAAACCGGTCACCGCACACTAAAAGGAGTTGCCGGATTTGACCTAACCAGCCTCTTCGTGGGATCCGAAGGCACGCTGGGGGTGGTCGCCGAAGTGACAGTACGACTTTACCCACGCCCTGCCAGGACCCGTTGGGCGACCGCCTACTTCCGAGACCTCGGTGCCGCTGAGGCTGCTCTCAATGCGGTCGCACGCTCAGAGATTCGGCCGGCGGCACTCGAGCTTCTCGATAGCGGAGCACTGCGTGAGATCGACCGAGACAGCGGCACTGCGCTCGCCATACGCGGCGCGGCACTGGTTCTTGCGCAAACCGATGGACTCGCCGCCGATGCCGAGCTCGCGGTGCTCGCGGAGCATCTCCGGACGGTGGGTGGCGCTGTCGATGTTCTCAATGATGCCGAAGCGCATAGGTATTCTGAATTGCGGCGCTGCGGTCGGTCGGTACCCGCAGATCGGTGGTCCTCAGGAGGGGATATTGCAGTACCGCGATCCCAGGTTGTCGCCGGGGTACGCCAAGGCAAGGCTATCGCGCGCGCCCGCGGACTGGAGTTCTCGGTAGTCGCCCACGCCGCGGATGGCAATCTCCATCCTAGCTTCACTCTTGCAAAGTCCGAAGAGCTCTCGCCACCATCCATCGTCACCGGAGCGTCCGGCGAGCTTTTCGACTGGGCCTTGTCGATCGGCGGCACTATCACGGGTGAGCACGGTGTCGGGTTAGTCAAACGGGCGTGGATTAGTAAAGAAATCGGACCGCTCGGGCTGGCATTACAACGCGAGGTGAAACGTGTTTTTGATCCTGAGAATCTTTTCAATCCGCATACATGGCTGGCTGCCGAAGCCGCCGACGAGAAATGAGAGGAAGATTCGATGAGCCGGCTCAAAATAGTCCTCTACTCGCATGACTCCGTTGGACTTGGACATGCCCGCCGCAACCTGGGCATAGCCCACCGATTGGCCCAGGTGATCTGCCGCGGGGATTTCGGACAATGGAGATGACTAATTCAGGCCGTGATCGCGAGCTGCTTGTAACTGTAGTGGACATCGTTCGGGAACCGGTATCCGAGTGCTGAATGTCGACGCCTCGAATTGTAAAAGCCTTCGATGTACTTGATGATGTCTTGTCGCGCTTTGTCTTTGGTGGGATAGACTGTTCGGTAGATGCGCTCGTTCTTCAGTGCCGCAAAGAAACTTTCGGCCATACTGTTGTCCCAACACACCCCAGTCCGTCCCATCGACGACCGTATGCCCAGAGAGCTCACCAGAGTCCGGTAGGCCCGAGAGGTGTAGACACTGCCGCGATCGGAGTGAAAGATCGCGTCCGGCTCGATGAGGGTCGTTGCCGCTGCGTTCGTCAACGCAGTCGCGACGAGCTCGGTGCGCATGTGATCTGCGATAGACCACCCCACGACTTTGCGAGAAAAGCAATCGATGACCGTCGCGAGATAGACGAACCCCTGCCAAGTGTGAACGTAGGTGATGTCGCCGACGAACGTGATCCCCGGACGGTCCGCGGTGAAGTCCCGCAGCAGCAAATCCGGAACGACCGGTTCACCGTCCGGGGCGGAATCGGTGGTGACCCGAAACGGACGCAGCTGGCACGGGATCAGGTCGTGTTCTCGCATGATCGAACGCACCAATTCCGGGGAACACTCGACGCCGGCTGCGGCGAGATCTGCATGGATGCGGCGGTAGCCGTAGGTTCCGTTCGATGCACCGAAGAACGATCGAATCTGTTCTGCAAGAACATCTCTGCGGATGGAAGTGGCGGACTGTGGTCGGCTGCGCCAGTGGTAGAAACCGGACGTCGACACCTCGAGCCAGCGGCATCGGTCGACTATCGAGACGGTCGTGGAGTCGTCGGTGACGTAGGAGTCGACGAACTCGTACTTCGCCACTACCGTGGCTCCCGCGCGAAGTACGAGGCCGCTTTTTTCAGGAAGGCCGCTTCTGCCCGAAGCTCACGGTTCTCGCGTTCGAGCTGGTTGAGGCGGGCGCGTTCGGTGAGCGTGAGATCCCCGTCGGCAGCACCGCCGTGGGTTTCGCGGTACTTGACGAGCCAGCGCCGCAGGCTGTCGTCACCGACCCCGTAGGCCTTGGCGACTTCGCTGACCAGCTTGGACGACTCGATGACCTCTCGGCACAGTTCGTCCTTGAACTCTGTCGAGAACGATCTCCGTGATCTGCTCATGCTGGTCGGACTCATTTCAGTAGATCCCTATCGTAAGCGGGTCCAGTGTCCGAAATCCGTGGGCCGATCACAGAGTCCTATTCATGGAACCTGTTCGCAAACATGACTATTCCCTGCTCCTAGTGCTCGACTGCCGGCGGTAACGGCACCGATGTCAGTCAGTTCGACTGCCCGCGGGGCGGAAGGGCCAGGGTGAGACAGGCGCTGTGACTACGCCCACCACCCGCGTTCCTCTCCTGGCTGGTCTCTGCGGCTCGGGACTGCTCAGCCGGTGAGCGAATAGTGTGTGCCACCCGGCGGGGCGGGCGCGGTGAATGTCGGTTCAGGCGCGAACGGGGGCCGTTGGTCTCAGATGGGCGACTATCGCTCCGGGATGGGCTCTACAGGTCCACCGAAGTCGTCCTCTCCGATGCGGTGGATGTGAATCAGGTTGGTGGACCCGACCGTGTGCGGGGGTGAGCCGGCGACGATGACGACGAGATCCCCGCACTGGTATCTGCCGAGCCGAAGGAGTGCCCGGTCCATCTGACGGATCATCTCGTCGGTCGATTTCACCGGGTTTACGACGGATGTTTCAGTCCCCCAGGTCAGGGCCAGCTGCTGACGCACTTCTGGCGCCGGGGTGAATGCCAGCACGGGAAGCGGGCTGTGCAGGCGCGCCAATCGCCGGACCGTGTCCCCGGACTGGGTGAATGCCACCAAGGCTTTGGCATGTAACCGCTCGCCGATATCGCGTGCGGCATAGGAGATCACGCCTGCCTTGGTTCGCGGCACGTGCGTCAGCGGTGGCACGTGCGTGGACTCGCTTTCAACCGCCTCGATGATCCGAGACATCGTGCCGACGGCTTCGATTGGGAACCGCCCGACCGATGTCTCACCGGAGAGCATCACCGCATCGGCACCGTCGAGGACGGCGTTGGCGACGTCGGACGCTTCGGCTCGGGTGGGTCGGGAGTTGTCGATCATCGACTCGAGCATCTGGGTCGCGACGATCACCGGTTTCGCGTTCTCCCGGGCGATCTGCACCGCACGCTTCTGTACTAGTGGTACTCGTTCGAGTGGCAACTCGACGCCTAGGTTTCCGCGCGCGACCATGATCGCGTCGAAGGCCAGGACGATCGCTTCGAGGTCGTCGACAGCTTCGGGCTTTTCGATCTTGGCGATCACCGGCACCCGGTGACCGACTTGGTCCATCACCTGATGAACCAAGTCGATGTCCGACGCGGACCGTACGAACGACAGCGCGACGAGATCAACCCCGAGACGCAACGCGAACTCGAGGTCGGCGATGTCCTTGTTGGACAACGCTGGCACCGACACACTCGTCCCCGGCAGGGACAGGCTTTTATCGTTGCTGACCGGGCCGTCGGCGACGACTCGGCAGATTACGTCGGGGCCGTCCACCTCAAGGAAGGTCAAGGCCACCTTGCCGTCGTCGATCAAAAACTGGTCGCCGGGACGGGCGTCGTCGGCGGTGATGCTAACCTGTTCTCCTGTCGCCCACACCGTTGCGCCGTCAGTGAGCCTCCCGCGCCGGATCTTCGGACCCTGCAGGTCGGCGATAACACCTACCGGCCAACCCGACAGCTCCGAGGTCTCCCGGACGTACCGGAAGTTGGCCTCGTGATCGGCGTGATCGCCGTGGCTGAAGTTCAGGCGCGCCACATCCATCCCCGCCTCGACAAGTTCTCGAATGCGGTCGCCGGAAGCGGTCGCGGGACCGAGGGTGCACACGATCTTCGCTCTTCGCGACGACTCGACGAGGCCGATCGGGTCGCCGGCTCTACTTGACGAGATGGGATCCGTGAGGGGCATGGTGTTCCTTCGGCTTATGAGGGGTGGGTACGTCGGAGAGTCGGTATTGGGAGTCGATGGTGCGGACGGTGCCGGATTTGCTCTTCATGACGATCGATTGAGTGGTGGCGGTGTCGTGTGTGTAATGCACTCCACGGAGGAGGTCACCGTCGGTGACGCCGGTGGCAGCGAAGAAGACGTTGTCCCCAGCGACGAGGTTTTCGGTGGTGAGGACACGGTCCAGGTCGTGTCCGGCGTCGAGGGCTTTGCTTCGTTCGGCATCGGTCGGTGCCAGGCGTGCCTGGATGATGCCGCCCTCTGGGGTGCCGCCGATGCCGATCATCATGTCGGTCCCGGATTCGGGGCGGCAGGCTGCGATCGCGCCGGCGACGTCACCATCGGCGACGAGTCGGATGCGGGCGCCGGAGGCGCGTACACGGGCAATGAGTGTCTGATGCCGGGGGCGGTCGAGGATGCACACGGTCAGATCCGACGCTCGGGCGTCGCGGACTGCGGCCAGTCGTCGAAGTTTCTCCTCCACCGGTGCGGTGATATCGACGACATTGGCGGCGTCGGAGCCGACCACGAGTTTGTCCATGTAGAACATCGCAGAGGGTTCGAGCATGGCGCCGCGTTCGGCGAGGGCCGAGATGGCGTTGGGTAGATCCTTGGCCATCAGGGGGTCCCTCGACCGGGCCGACCGCGACATCGCTGGCGGGCCCGGATTCATTTCCCACGGTTTCCCCGTTGAACAGCATCGGGGCTTCGTCCTTTTCGCCTTCCCCGATCACCACGACGCCAGTCATCGAGACGGTGGAGAGGAGTTGGCGCATGGCGTCGTCGGCGGCACCGTCGCCGAGTTCCTTCTCCCCTCGCCTCACCCAGCGCCCGGAGGCGAGGGCGCCTGTCTCGGTGACGCGGACGAGTTCCATTGCGGGGTTGCGGTCCGGGATCAGTCCGATGACGGGCCTCTCGGCGAGAGTCATGCTGGGTTTCCTTAGTCGGATGCAGAGCGGGGACTGAAGGCGTGCTGGTTCAGCCCGTGGGCATCGGGAGAGGGACGGCTCGTCAGGATCGAGTGATCTGCGTCTTGACGCCTTCGCCGCGGCGGACCAGATCGATGGCCTTCTCGATGTCGGGCAGCGGGACTTGAGCGGTGACCAGGGCTTCGCCGTCGAGCACGCCGGCGGCGAGGGCATGCGCGGCTCGGCCGAAGGTATGTTGCAGCGACTGGGATCCGGTGATGGCCAGTTCCTTGGCGAAGATATCGTACGGGGACACCTGCGCGGTCGCGTCGGGGCTCGAGACCCCGAACACGTGGAACCGGCCCGCCTGCCGCACGGCGTTCAGACCGGCCTGGAAACCGCCGACCGATCCGGTGGCCTCGACAACCAAGTCCCAGCCCAACGGTTGTTCGAGGGCGTCGATGTCGCCGGCGGCACGGTGTGCACCGAAATGCCCGGCACGCGAGTAGCGCTCGGGATTGCGGTCGACGACGTCGACGCGTGCCCCGGATGCGGTGAGGAGTTGGCTGAGGATCAGTCCGGTCGTGCCTGCTCCGATGACCAGGGCGGTGTCGCCCGGGTAGACGGGCCCCATCCGGTCGAGTGCGTGCAGGACGCAGGACAGCGGCTCGACCAGCGTGGCCCACTTGCGGGGGACGGAAGGGGGCAGCAGTTGGGCGTCGACCGCCCGCACGTGGACGTAGTCGGCGAAACCACCGGGCAGGGTGACCCCGTATCCCTGCCAATTCGCGCACAGATTCGTCCGTCCGGAGCGGCACTGAAGGCAGTGGCCGCACTCGACGACCGGGTCGACGACGACGAAATCGCCCTCCTCGAGGTGCTGTGCGTCGCGGCCGCGGGCGACGACCGTCCCGGCGATTTCGTGACCGGGCACTATCGACGTCCGCGCGGCGGGGTAGTCTCCGTCGATGATGTGCAGGTCGGTGCCGCAGACACCGCAGCTGTCGACCTGGATGATGACGTCGGACGGTCCCGGGGTGGGGTCGTCGACGGTGGTCAGGGTCAATGTTCCGGTGCCGTCCGCGATGGCTGCCCGCATGATCGTGTCTCCTGTCTGAAGGGGGTCGGGGTCAGTTGCCGATGCGGTCGCCGCTGACCGGGTGGAACAGGTGCACGGGTCCGGCACCGGTGCGCAGGCCGACGGTGTCGGCGAGGCGTGCCGGCGCACGGCCGGGGGCGCGGGCGACCAAGGAGAGTGAATCGTGGCCGGCTCCGACGTGGGTGTACACGTAGGACTCGCTGCCGAGTTCCTCGACCAGATCGACCACGGCACGGATACCGTCGGCCTCGCCGGCGAGCTCGAGCTGCTCGGGGCGGATCCCGACGGTGACGGTGTCGAGGCCCAGCTTGCTTACCTCGGCGAGCTGATCACGTTCGACCTTCAGGACCGACGTGCCGATCTGGACACCGTCCGCCGTCACGGGCGCGGTGATCAGATTCATCGCCGGCGAGCCGATGAACCCGGCGACGAACGCGTTGACCGGTTTGTCATACAGCTCGGTCGGGGACGAGAACTGCTGCAGCACACCGTTCTTGAGAACCGCAACGCGGTCCCCCATGGTCATCGCCTCGACCTGGTCGTGGGTGACGTAGACGGTGGTGGTGCCCAAGCGCTGTTGCAGGGCGGCGATCTGGGTGCGGGTCTGCACCCGCAGTTTCGCGTCCAGGTTCGAGAGCGGTTCGTCCATGCAGAACACCTGCGGTTCGCGGACGATGGCCCGCCCCATAGCGACGCGCTGGCGCTGTCCGCCGGACAGTTTGGCGGGTTTGCGGTCGAGGTACTCCGTCAGGTCGAGCATGCGGGCGGCATCGGCAACCCGCTTCTTGCGTTCCTCGGCGCCGATGCCGCGCATTTTCAGTGCGAAGCCCATGTTCTCCCCGACGGTCTTGTTGGGGTAGAGGGCGTAGTTCTGGAAGACCATGGCGATGTCGCGGTCCTTGGGGGCGACGCCGAGCATGTCGTTGCCGTTGATGGCGATGTTGCCCGAGTCGATGTCTTCGAGGCCAGCGAGCATCCGCAACGCGGTGGACTTGCCGGATCCGGAGGGGCCGACCAGGACGACGAATTCACCGTCTTCGATCTGCAGGTCGAGGTTGTCGACGGCGAGGGTGCCTGCGCCTTCGTAGATGCAGGAGGCCTGCTTGTAGTCGATGGTGGCCATGAGAGTTACTCCTGAAAGGAAAAGGTGTATGGGCTATTTGATGGCGCCGAAGGATAGGCCGCGCACGAGTTTGTTCTGCGCGAACCATCCGGCGAGGATGACGGGGAGGGCTGCCATGGTCGCGGCGGCGGACAGTCGCGCCCAGTACAGGCCTTCGCCGGTGATGAAGCCGACCAGGAATACAGGCACCGTCTGTGCTTGCACGGCGGTGAGGTTGAGGGCGAAGAAAAATTCGTTCCATGAGAAGATCACGCAGATCAGCGCGGTAGCGGCGATGCCTGGGGAGACAAGTGGCAAAATCACCTCGCGCACCGACGTCCACAAGCTGGCACCGTCCATGCTGGCGGCTTCGAGCAACTCGCCGGGTACCTCGAGGAAGAACGAGCGCATCATCCACACGGCAATGGGCAGGTTCATGGCGGTGTACATGATGATCAGTGCCCAGATGTTGTCGAGGAGACCGACCTTGTTGACAATCACGTACAACGGCACGATGGCGGCGACAGCGGGCAGCATTTTGGTGCTGATGAAGAAGAACAGGGCGTCCTTGGTGCCCTTGACCGGTCGCAGCGACAGGGCGAACGCGGCCGGGACACTCAGCAACAGAACAACAATGGTGGAGACGGCGGTGGCGAACACGGAGTTCAGCACTGCGGTGCCGAGGCCGCTGTCGAAGACGGCCTTGAACTGGTCCAGGGTGGGAGTGAAGAACAACTTGGGTGGGTCGGTGTAGGCGTCGCCTTCCTGCTTGAACGCCGTCAGCGCCATCCAGAAGACCGGGAAGAAGAATCCGAGTGCGGCGATCCAGGCTACGACACCCCACGGACTGAACCGGGCACGTTTCTTCGGTGCTTTCGTTGCGGTACCGGGGGCGGTGGACCCGCGGGTGATCATGGCGCCGGGTCGGGTCGGATCAGTGCTCATCAAGCTGTCTCTTCTTTTCCGCTGAAACTGGTGAAAATCAGGCGCAGCGCCAGGGTGGATACGGCGATGGTGGCGATGACGGTGACCACGCCCATGGCGGCGGCCTGGCCGATGTCGAATCCTAGGAAGGCGCGCTGGTAGATGTAGAACGGCAGGTTCGAGCTCGCCACGCCGGGGCCGCCCTGCGTCATCATGTAGACCGCGTCGAAGGTGTTGACCAGGTAGATCGCCCCGAGGACGGCTCCGAGTTCGATGAACCGCCGCAGGTGCGGAAGGGTGATCTCTCGGAACAGCTGGAAGGCGCTGGCGCCGTCGACCCGGCCCGCTTCGAGGATGTCGCGAGGCATCGACTGCAGTCCCGCGAGGATCAGCAGCATCATGAACGGGGTCCACTGCCAGACGAGGTCTGTCATCACCGCGGCCATCGGGAACCGGCTGACCCAGTCGATCTGCCCGACTCCCAGCGGGGATAGAACGAAGTTGACGATACCGAAGACCGGGTCGAACATCGAGGTCTTCCACACCAGCGCGGCGGCGACCGGGGTGACCAGGAACGGGGTGATCAACAGAGTGCGGACGACGCCCCGGCCGAAGAAGGAACGGTCGAGCAGTAGCGCCAACAGCAACCCGAGAACCACCGAGATGATCACGGTACCGACGATCATGATGACGGTGTTGACCGCCACCGTCCGAAACTGCGTGTCCCGGAAGACGTCGACATAGTTGTTGAGCCAGTTGAACTCCCGAGAACCGGGACGGACCAGGTTCCACGACTGCGTCGAGTAGTACAGGGTGAACAGGAACGGCACCTGAGTGACGACGATCATGAAGATCAGCGCGGGCAGCAAGGGGCCGCGGCGGCGCCACCCTTCGGCGCGGCTCACTCTCGGCTTCTGCGGCGCCCGGACCGGTGAGGCATCGGGGCGGGGTGTGGTAATCGTGGTCATCGTCCCTCCTCCTGGTAGGTTTTGCCGACCACTTCGGCGTATTGCTGCGCCTGGTCGAGTGCGTCGTCGACGCTGGTGCGGCCGGCGATCGCAGAGCTAATCTGCTGGCTGACCCGGGTGCCGAGATCCTGGAACTCGGGGATGGTGAGGAACTGAACCCCGGTGTAGGGCACCGGCTGCACGGTGGGGTGCTGGGAGTCGGCGTTCTTGATCGACTCGAGGGTGATCGGGCCGTAGGCGGCGCTGATCTCGTCGTACTGCGGAATCCGGTAGGTCGAGTTCCGGCTGCCGGGCGGGACTCGTTCCCAGCCGAGATCGTTTCCGACCTTCTCGATGTACTGCTTGTTCGTCATCCAGGACACGAACTTCCAGGCGGCGTCCTTCTGGTGACTGGATTCGGGGATGCCGAGCGACCAGGTGTAGAGCCAGCCGGGGTTCTCCTTCTCCACCATCGGGGCCTTGGCATAGCCGACCTTGCCGACGACCTGGCTCGATTCGGGACTCTCGACGGTGTTTACGGCGGAGGTGGCGTCGTACCACATCGCGGTGTGTCCCTGCGAGAACTGAGTGGCGCACTCGCTGAACCCGCTTGTCGCAGGTCCGGGTTCACCGTGCTCGCGGACGAGGTCGACGTAGAACTGGACTGCCTTCTTCACCTCGGGGCTGTTGAGTTGGGCGTTCCAGTTCTTGTCGAACCAGCGGCCGCCGAAGGTGTTGATCACCGTGTCCAGTGGGGCGAGGACCTCGCCCCAGCCAGGTTTGCCGCGCAGGCAGATTCCGGTCATGTCCTCGGCAGAGTTGTCGAACTGCTGCGCCCAGCTGGCAACCTGATCCCAGGTCGGGTCGTTGGGGACGGTGATCCCGGCCTTGTCGAACAGGTCCTTGCGGTACATCAGGAACGACGATTCGCCGTAGAACGGGACCGAGTACATGTCCCCTTCATAGGACAGGGCGTCCTTGATAGAGGGGATGAAGTCGTCCTGGTCGTAGCCCTCGGTCGCGGCGATGTACGGCTCGAGGTTGGTCAGCCAGCCGTTCTCTGCCCACTGTGGGGTTTCGTAGTTGCTGATCATCGTGACGTCGAACTCGCCGCCGCCGGTCGCGGTGGAGGCGGTGATCTTCGCGCGGGCCTCGTTTTCGGGCAGCGTGACGAACTTCAGGTGAATGCCCGGGTTTTCGGCTTCGAACTGTTCGGACAACTTGATGGCGTCCTGCATCTGGGGGTTGGACACCATGGCGATGGTGACTGTGTCACCGCTGGAGCTGCCGAGCGATCCCGCTCCGGCACATCCGGACAGTGTCAGGGTCGTCGCGGCACAGCAGATGCTGGCGGCGAAGAGTTTGCGTCGCATGGGAGGACTTTCTCGAGACAGAAGGCTGCCTGTAGACAGACGTGAATTACTACTGATGCTTCTCATGTGCAACAACGGAGATTTCGGCCCTCGAGCACACCGGCCGCGTCGTTACCTTGGTGCGGTGAATTCTGTGCAGCGAAAATTATTTGACGATACGCATAGGCGAAGTTCTCATTCCGGTGCGCTGCTCGGCGGCAGCAGCGACACCTTGACCGATTCGCTGCCGCTGCCGACGAGGTCGAGTCCCTTCTGGAACTCGTTCAGGGGCAGCTGGTGGGTGCAGATGCGATCCATCGGCAGGGTGCCGGATTCGATCATCTTGATGGCCGTCGGCCAGCAGTGCGGACCCAGGTGGGCGCCGAGGACGTCGAGCTCTTTGACGTCGCTGATGATGGACCAGTCGACCGAGACCTCGTTGGCGAAGATGCCGTATTCGACGTAGCGGCCGAGCTTGCGGAGCAGGTTCAATCCCTGCGACACTGCCGAGGGGTGTCCGGTGGCTTCGAGGTAGACGTCGGCACCGTATCCGTCGGTCAGATCGCGCACGATCTGTTCGGCGTTCTCCTCGGTGATGTTTACGACGATGTCGGCGCCGCAGGCGCGGGCGAGATCGAGCTTGGCCGGGGCCAGATCGAGGGCGATGACGTGAGCCGGGCTCTTGGCGCGGGCTCCGGCGATCATGCCGAGACCGATGGGGCCGCAGCCGGCGACCACCACGACGTCACCGAAGCTGATCTGGGCACGCTCGACGGCATGCAAGGCGCAGGAGAGCGGTTCGGCGAACGCGGCATGCGCGGCGGGAATGTCCTTGGACACCTTGTGCACGATCGCGTCGGCCGGGTAGATCATGTATTCGGCCATGGCCCCGTTGACCACTCGCCGAAATCCGTAGATACGGTGCGGGGCGCACATCCAGTACTGACCGCGCTGGCAGTACCGGCACTTCCAGCACGGCACGATCTGCTCGGAGACCACCCGGTCACCTGCGTCGACGCCCCACCGCTCGCGGCCCTGGTCGTCGATCGCGACGATCTCGCCGACAAACTCGTGGCCTGGCGTCACCTGCAGGTCGACGTTCGGGGGCACCGGGCCGTCGCCCCAGTACATGTGCGCGCCGTGGTAACACTTGAGGTCGCTGGCACAGATGCCGACGGCCTGAACTTTGACCAGTGCCTCGCCGGGGCCGGGCACTGGGATCGGGAGCTGTTCGAGGCGGTAGTCCTCGCGGCCGTAGATCACAACTGCTTGCATGGTGTTCGTCATTGGGTCGGTCCTTCGTCGCTGGAGAGTAATCGAGGAGACATCAGGCTGCAGCTCAGGCACCTGTGCGCAGGCCGGGTTCGGCAGGGGTGGCGGTCGCCGCGGTGGGTGCGGGTTCGTCGTCATGCAGGATGCGGCGGCGGTCGACGTCGTCGTAGAGGGTGACGGTCACCTGCGGCGCGGTGGCCGGCGAGAACAGGGTTCCCTCGTGTTGCACGGCAGCTGCACCCCATTCCAGGGCGGTGGCCAAGGCGGTGCGGCGATCGCGGCGGCCGGCGAGATATCCGGCGAGCATGGCGTCGCCGGCACCGACGGTGCTGACGACCCGGTCGACGGGGGCGCGGCCGTAGAGGGTGCCCCCGTCGTCGACGAGGACGGCTCCGTCGGCTCCGAGGCTGGCCAGTACCGCTCCGGCGCCGCGGGCACGGACCTCGTCGGCGGCGTCGATGACGTCACCGAGGGTGTGCAGGGCCTGGCCGGTCAGTTCGGCGAGTTCGTGGGTGTTCGGTTTGATCAGGTCGGGTCCTGCGACAATGCTGGCGGCGAGCGGGGCTCCGGAGCTGTCGATGACCACCGGAATTCCTTGGCGTGCTGCGGTTTCGATAATGCGGGCGTAGAGGTCGATGGGGGCGCCAGCGGGAAGGCTCCCCCCGCACACCAGCAGGGACGCATCGTTGGTGGCGGCGGCGATCGCCTGGACGAGGCGGTTGACCTCGTCTGAGGTCAGGACCGGGCCCGGTTCGTTGATCTTGGTGACGGCCCCGTCCGGGCGGGTGAGGCTGACGTTGGCGCGGATTTCGCCGGTGACGGGGACGAAGACGGTGTCCAGGCCGGCGGTCTCGAGCATCTGGCGCAGCTGCGCGCCGACCGAGCCGCCGGCGGTGACGATGGCACGGACCGGCTCACCGTGGGTGTGTAGGGCTAGCGCGACGTTGACGCCTTTGCCGCTGGGCTCGCTCCAGCTGCGGCGACTGCGGTTGACCGAGCCGAGGACGATGTCGTCGAGAAACACTGTCCGGTCCACGCTCGGGTTGGGGGTCAAGGTGACGATCATGTGCGTTCCACACTCATTCCGGTTTTCTCCAGTTCGGTGAGTTGGGTGTCGGTCAGTCCGGTGTCGGTGATCAACAGGTCGATGTCCGTGAGGTCTCCGTGTTTGGTGCCGCTGATCGCGCCGACCTTGCTGTGGTCGGCGAGCAGGATGCGGCGCTGGGCGCAGCCGAGCATCTGTCGTTTGATCGCCGCTTCCTCCGGGTCCGGGGTGGTCAGCCCGCGGGTGACCGAGATGCCGTTGGTGCCCAGAAATGCGACGTCGACGTTGATCTCGGCCAGTGCTCTCGATGCCCAATCCCCCACCTCGGCCAGGGTTTTGGTGCGCAGGCGTCCGCCGAGGGTGATCACGGTCAGCATCGGTCGGTTCAGCAGCGCCACCGCGAGCGGCAATGTGTTGGTGTAAACGGTCAGCTCCCGGTCCCCGGGGAAGATTTCGACCAGCTGAGATGTCGTGGATCCGGCGTCGATCAGTACCGATCCCTGCTCTGGCAGGTGCGCGAGCGCGGCCTTGGCGATGCGTGTCTTCTCGGTGGTGAATTCGGTGCGCGCCTCCACCGCAGGTTCGAACGAGAGTGACTGCACGGGGACGGCGCCGCCGTGCACCCGGCGCAGCAGGCCTTGCCGTTCGAGTTGGATAAGGTCCTTGCGGATCGTTTCGTTGGTGACGCCCAGCTGCTCGGCGATCTCGTTGGCGTCGATACGCCCGCGGCTGCGCATCACCGCGATGATGCGGACCTTGCGCTCGTCGGCGTAGAGGGCGCGGGCTTCGGCGTTGTGAATGCTCATAGCAGCTGATCCTTCCGCACGCGTCGTTGGAAGTCGGCCGGGAAGGCGGAATGGCTCACCGCCGTCCCGGCCGCGGATCGGGCCGGCAGGGGCGGCGCACAGGGACGTGTCGCGTGCTGCTTGGGGAGTTGCCATCACACACACGCCGGGAAGCCGGGGGTGGCCGTCGCTCCGGCGGCCATGCTGGCCACTAGCGCCGCCCCGCGGGCACCGGCCTCGGTGATGTCCGGGCGCACCAGGTCACCGAACCGGCGACGCTTGACCTCGATCAATGCTTCGCTGCGGGACCAGCCACCGGTAACCACAAGCGCCCGATGCGGACCGGCGACCGCGCTCATCGCGTCGTGAATTTCGGCCACCTGATCGGTTACCGTCTCGAGCGCAGCCCGCCAGATCTGGGGGGGACCGTCTCCGTCGCCGGCTCCGAGGATGTCGACCCTGCCGAATGGCGGGGCGACGACCTGGACTGAGGGTTTTGGAATCGAGGTGGCAGTGGCATCGAGTTGGGGGAGGTCGTTGCGGTCTTTGCCGAGCAGCGCCAAGATCCGCTGCAGTGCAAGGCCACCCTGGGTGGCCCCAAGTAGGCACCAGTGATCGGTCACCGCGTGCCACCCGGTGGTGATCCCGGCATGCGCGAGGTCGGCAACCACCAGCGGTGAGAGCCCCGGCGTCACGGTGCGCACGAGGGCCTCGGCGGTGCCACAGGAGTCGAGTTCGTCGCCTGGTCCGTCGGCGCCGGCGCCGATGGCCGCGGCCTGATGGTCGTGACCGGCCACCGTCAGCACCGCTCCGGTCAGGCGAGCTAATCCGGCGTCCGCGCCGACTCGGCCGAGGGGCGTGCCGGCGGAGACGATCGGCGGCATCAGATCGGCCCGGGCGCCGGACCATTCGAGGGTGTCCGTCCACCAGGATCGGTCGGCGAGGCGAAGCCACCCTGTCCGCGATGCCAGCGATTGTTCGGTCGCTTCTTCGCCGCCGAGGCCCCGCACGATCCACTCGGCGACGTTGAGCCGCCGAACGGCGCTTCGTACAGCCGGGACATGGTCGACGAGCCAGCGATGCTTGGTCAGCGACCACTGCTGGCGCAGCGGCAATCCCGTGACCGCGGAGAATTCCTGGCCGGGGAGCTGCCGCTGGAGATCGGCCAACTCCGCGTGGTCTCGGGTGTCGTGCCAGGCGATGACCGGTGCGACCGGCTGCCCGTGCCGGTCGAGAAGGACCCCGGACTCGGCGAGGCTCGCGACTCCGATTCCTGCGATCTCTCCGGCGGGGCATTGCTCGAGGGCCTCGGAGAGTGCGGCGATCGCGGAATCCAAGAGTGCCTGGGCGTCGAGTTCGGTGCCGGTGGCGGTGAAGGTCCACGGAGTGTCGGCTCGACCGGTTGCCACAGCATCCCCGGCCTCGGTGAACACGACAGCCTTGCTCGTCGTGGTTCCGACGTCGAGCCCGACAAAAAACGTGCTGCTCATCTAAGGACCCTTTGCGTGTGATGTTGCTCACTTGGAAGTTAATGGATATAGTTGTCTTTCGTTGGATAAATGTCAAGTGGATGAAACCCGGCAAGACATCCCCAGCGCAGGTACGACAACCGAAATCACCTGGCACGACCCAGTGCCGTAACTGTGGGAGGACCACATATGCCACTCGCCACCACCGCCGAACTCGTTGCGTCTGCGCACAGCGCAGGATCCGGGCTGGCCGCTTACAACGTGATCACTCTCGAGCACGCCGAGGCGATAGTCGCGGGCGCCGAACGGGCCAGCAGGCCGGTGATCCTGCAGATCAGCGAGAACGCCGTCAAGTTCCACCGCGGCCAGGTCAAGCCCATCGTCGCCGCTGTCACGGCAGTCGCCCGCGAGGCCGAGATCGCAGTCTCCGTGCACCTCGACCACGTCGAAGACGAGACGCTGCTACACGCCAGCGCCGATGCCGGCGCAAGTTCGGTGATGTTCGACGCCTCCAAACTCGATTACGACGCCAACGTCGCCGCCACCAAGGCCGCCGCCGACTGGGCGCACGAGCGGGGCCTGTTCCTCGAGGCCGAGCTCGGCGAGGTCGGCGGCAAGGACGGAGCCCACGCCCCCGGCGTGCGGACCGACCCGCAAGAAGCAGCAGCATTCGCCGCCGCCACCGGGGTGGATGCTCTCGCCGTCGCCGTCGGAAGCTCACACGCCATGGCCACCCGCACCGCTAGCCTTGACTTCGACCTGATCGCACGACTTCACTCGGCGGTACCAGTGCCGCTGGTGCTGCACGGCTCCTCCGGCGTTGCCGACGAAGACCTCCGCAAGGCCGTCAGTGCCGGCATCACCAAGATCAACGTCGGCACCATCTTGAACGTCGCCTTCACCGGCTCCGTCCGCTCCATTCTGGCCGCCGATGGCACCCTCATCGACCCCCGTAAGTACCTCGCCCCCGCCCGCGACGCCGTCGCGGGCACAGTCGCATCGATCACCGTAACCATCAGCTAACCCCGACCCTCACCGGCAGCTCTTCCATGCCGTTCGACGCCCGACAGCGTTCCGTGCTGCCCCGAAAATGGCGACACGGAACGCACAAAAGCCAGGAGCATCACCCATGCCCATCGCCACCCCCGACGCCTACGCTGAAATGCTCGACCGCGCCAAAAACCACGCCTTCGCCTTCCCTGCGATCAACTGTGTCGGATCGGAAGCGATCAACGCGGCGATCAAGGGATTCGCCGACGCAGGTAGCGACGGAATCGTCCAGTTCTCCACCGGAGGAGCCGAATTCGGATCCGGACTCGGCGTCAAGGACATGGTCACCGGCGCCGTAGCCCTCGCCGAATTCGCGCACGTCGTCGCCGCTCGGTACGACGTCACCATCGCCCTGCACACCGACCACTGCCCCAAGGACAAACTCGACAGCTACGTCCGGCCACTGCTGGACATCTCGCAAGAACGGGTCAACGCCGGCAAGAATCCACTGTTCAACTCCCACATGTGGGACGGATCCGCCATCCCCATCGACGAAAACCTCACCATCGCCAAAGAGCTCCTGAAAAGGGCCGCCGCAGCCCGGATCATCCTCGAACTCGAAATCGGCGTGGTCGGTGGAGAAGAAGACGGGGTTGAGGCTGAAATCAACGACAAGCTCTACACCTCGGACGACGACTTCGCTAAGACCATCGACGCCCTCGGCGCGAGCACCCCCGATTCCCGCTATCTGCTGGCCGCGACCTTCGGGAATGTTCACGGCGTTTACAAGCCCGGCAACGTCACGCTCGAGCCATCGGTTCTCGGTCAAGGGCAACGGATCGCGGCCACCAAACTGGGACTGCCCGACGGAGCGAAGCCGTTCGACTTCGTCTTCCACGGCGGCTCCGGCTCTCTCAAGTCCGAGATCGCCGAATCCCTCCACCACGGTGTGGTGAAGATGAACGTCGACACCGACACCCAATACGCCTTCACCCGTCCGATTGCCGGTCACTTCTTCAGCAACTACGACGGCGTGCTCAAGGTTGACGGCGAGGTCGGCAACAAGAAGGTCTACGACCCGCGCACTTACCTCAAACTCGCCGAGGCGTCGATGTCCGCTCGAGTGCTCGAAGCCTGCCAGGACCTCGGATCCGCCGGGCGCAGCATCTCGCAGTAAGTCCGCCGATTCCGGTCAATCGTGAGTGAGAAAGAAGACCCATGGCCACGTCGTTGTCGATACTCGACGTTCGATCGTTCAACCCGGTCGCCGAATGGTGGGACTGGCAAAGGGCCGCTGCCGCATGAGTTCCTCGATCTTCTCCCATCCAGACCTCGAACGGGGTCAAGCCCGCAAACGACGGATCCGAGTCGCCAAATTCAGCTCCCAGCAATGCCCCGTCATCAACCAGTGCAGTCAGCATGCATTCACAGTGAACCCTACGGAATCTGGGACAGACTGGCCGAATCCGAGCGCATAACTGAACACCAGGGCGGACGCGGGACGTCAATGAACTACTCCTATCCCCATGAGCACGAATTTATAACCTTCGCCCCGCGTGGACACCTTGCAGAGGGGCGCTGTCACGTTGTGATCGGCCCACGGATTTCGGACACTGGACCCGCTTACGATAGGGATCTACTGAAATGAGTCCGACCAGCATGAGCAGATCACGGAGATCGTTCTCGACAGAGTTCAAGGACGAACTGTGCCGAGAGGTCATCGAGTCGTCCAAGCTGGTCAGCGAAGTCGCCAAGGCCTACGGGGTCGGTGACGACAGCCTGCGGCGCTGGCTCGTCAAGTACCGCGAAACCCACGGCGGTGCTGCCGACGGGGATCTCACGCTCACCGAACGCGCCCGCCTCAACCAGCTCGAACGCGAGAACCGTGAGCTTCGGGCAGAAGCGGCCTTCCTGAAAAAAGCGGCCTCGTACTTCGCGCGGGAGCCACGGTAGTGGCGAAGTACGAGTTCGTCGACTCCTACGTCACCGACGACTCCACGACCGTCTCGATAGTCGACCGATGCCGCTGGCTCGAGGTGTCGACGTCCGGTTTCTACCACTGGCGCAGCCGACCACAGTCCGCCACTTCCATCCGCAGAGATGTTCTTGCAGAACAGATTCGATCGTTCTTCGGTGCATCGAACGGAACCTACGGCTACCGCCGCATCCATGCAGATCTCGCCGCAGCCGGCGTCGAGTGTTCCCCGGAATTGGTGCGTTCGATCATGCGAGAACACGACCTGATCCCGTGCCAGCTGCGTCCGTTTCGGGTCACCACCGATTCCGCCCCGGACGGTGAACCGGTCGTTCCGGATTTGCTGCTGCGGGACTTCACCGCGGACCGTCCGGGGATCACGTTCGTCGGCGACATCACCTACGTTCACACTTGGCAGGGGTTCGTCTATCTCGCGACGGTCATCGATTGCTTTTCTCGCAAAGTCGTGGGGTGGTCTATCGCAGATCACATGCGCACCGAGCTCGTCGCGACTGCGTTGACGAACGCAGCGGCAACGACCCTCATCGAGCCGGACGCGATCTTTCACTCCGATCGCGGCAGTGTCTACACCTCTCGGGCCTACCGGACTCTGGTGAGCTCTCTGGGCATACGGTCGTCGATGGGACGGACTGGGGTGTGTTGGGACAACAGTATGGCCGAAAGTTTCTTTGCGGCACTGAAGAACGAGCGCATCTACCGAACAGTCTATCCCACCAAAGACAAAGCGCGACAAGACATCATCAAGTACATCGAAGGCTTTTACAATTCGAGGCGTCGACATTCAGCACTCGGATACCGGTTCCCGAACGATGTCCACTACAGTTACAAGCAGCTCGCGATCACGGCCTGAATTAGTCATCTCCATTGTCCGAAATCCCCGCGGCAGATCAGTTCAACCAGACGGCCAACGAGTTTACGACCCCCGATACACACCGGATGTCTCCGACATCGGGCCGACCCAGCTACAGGCCCTTTACGAGGATCTGGTCGTAGTCCGTCGCATCGATACCGAGGCTACGGCCCTGCAACGACAGGGTGAACTTGCATTGTGGACGCCGCTGCATGGGCAGGAGGCCGCGCAAGTCGGTTCGGCGCGTGCATTGCATTCCGACGACTATGTCTTTAACAGCTATCGTGAACACGGAGTGGCCTACTGTAGAGGTGTCGATCCTGGATTGATAACAGCCCCTTGGCGCGGATGCGCCCATTCAGGGTGGGATCCGAACACGGTCAATATGACCAATCCTTCGATCGTCGTCGGATCGCAGGGCTTGCACGCCGTCGGGTTCGCCTACGCAGCGCAGATGGACGGCGATGATATTGCCACCATCGTCTACTTCGGTGACGGTGCAACTAGCCAGGGTGACATCGCCGAAGCACTGGTTTTTGCCAGCACGTGGAGCGCCCCTGTTGTGTTCTTCTGCCAGAATAATCAGTGGGCCATCAGTGAGCCAGTGCACATACAAAGTCCGAGTCCGATTGCTCAGCGCGCCGCAGGCTACGGTATTCCGTCCATCCAGGTCGACGGCAACGATGTATTGGCTGTGCTGGCCGTAGCCCGACAAGCGATCAGACGGTCCCGCGAAGGGGCTGGGCCGGCGTTTATCGAGGCGATTACTTACCGCATGGGTCCACATACCACTGCGGATGATCCGACTCGATACAGGTCGAATGTGGAAGTAGATGCGTGGAGGGTCCGCGATCCGCTCGACCGGATCCGCCGACTGCTCGAAAGGAACGGATTCTTCGATGACGAGTTCGTCGCGCGTGTGCAGATGCGGTCGGATGAGGTGGCAGAACGGGTCCGGTCTGAGACGATCGGCATGCCAGATCCAGCCCCCTTGAGCATATTCGACAACGTTTACGCCACAACGCATTCCAAACTCGACAGCCAGCGCGAAGGCTATTCGTCTTACCTTGACACGCTGGAGGACTCACCATGCTGATCACCATGGCCGCCGCTCTCAACTTGGGCCTGCGACACGCTCTTGAAGGCGACTCCAAAGTGCTGGTGATGGGGCAAGACGTGGGGCGCCTAGGCGGGGTGTTCCGTGTCACCAACGACCTGCAGAAAGACTTCGGGTCCAACCGCGTCATTGATACTCCGCTGGCTGAATCTGGAATCATCGGAACGGCTTTCGGTATGGCGCTGCGTGGCTATCGGCCAGTGTGCGAGATCCAATTCGATGGATTCGTTTATCCGGCATTCGATCAGATCGTATCCCAAGTTGCCAAAATTCATTACCGCACACGAGGAATGGTCAAAGCGGGCTTGACAATTCGTATCCCATACGGTGGGGGAATCGGTGCCGTAGAACACCACTCGGAATCCCCCGAAGCGTACTTCGCCCACACCGCTGGCCTACGAGTCCTATCGCCGAGCACCCCCTCGGATGCTTACACAATGATCCGCCAAGTGATCGAGCTCGACGACCCCGTGGTGTTTCTTGAGCCAAAACGCCTATACTGGGGCAAGGGGCTAGTCGATTTGCGAGCCGATCCCGATCTGCAGCTAAACAGTGCACGAGTCGTCACTCCAGGGTTCGACGTCACCATCGTCGCCTACGGTGCATCGGTCGCAACTGCAGTTACGGCTGCAACCCTTGCCGCACAAGAAGGTCGTTCAGTCGAAGTCATCGACATACGATCGATCTCACCGATCGACTTCGCCACGATCGAAACATCAGTCCGTAAAACCGGCCGACTAATCATCGTACACGAAGCACCGGTCTCTTTCGGTGTTGGAGCCGAGATCGCGGCTCATGTGGCCCACCACTGCTTCCACCAGTTGCTGGCACCTGTGCATCGAGTGGGAGGACACGACATCCCTTACCCGCCTGCGCGGCTCGAAGCCCATCAGCTACCAGACCCAGATCGGATCTTGGATGCGGTCGATCAAATATTTATCAAGAATTGAGAGGCGGAAACAATCCACATGGCAGAGGAAGCAGAGTTCCGACTTCCAGATCTTGGAGAGGGGCTCCACGATGCCGAGTTGGTGTCCTGGTCGGTTGCCGTCGGGGACGTTGTAAGACTGAACCAAATCCTCGTCGAAGTCGAAACAGCGAAGGCGGTAGTCGAACTGCCATCTCCACTGGCTGGAACTGTGATTGCCCTGCTTTTCGAGCCCGGGGATACGGTTCCCGTCGGCTCGCCGATTATTCGGATTTCCACCGACATGCATTCAGACCACGATCCCAAAGCAGCCGTCCTGGTCGGCTACGGAACAGACGCTACCCCGCAGACGCGACGACGCAAACGCCGTCCTCCCTCTGTAGGAGACATCGCGACTGAGGGCACACCTACATCCACTGTCGGGGAACAGGATTCTCATATAGGCCGCCTTCAGCTCCGGACGACGCCGCGTAGGGATGCAGTCACCCCTTCGGGAGGCGACGCGGAGCATAACGGCTCCGCACCAACTGGCCCTTCACGCGAATCGCGTTTAAGGGCTAGCGGACACCGAAGACGGACGGCCGAGGCCATGACGAACAGTTGGCGGTCGACGCCTCATGCGACCGTCTTTGTCACCGTCGATCTCACTGAGTCGATGGCGGCGATCGATTATCTACAAGAAACCGCTCGATTCTCTGACCTCAAGTTGACCCCGCTTACGCTCACCGCAAAGGCTGCACTTACAGCGCTCGACGAATTTCCTGGTCTGAATTCTAGTGTTCTGCGTTAGAAATTAAGCATGTTAGTTATTGATTGTTTTCGTCGTGGTTGGGTTGAACTTGGCGAGGTAGTCGGCGAGGGATCTGAGGATCTCGTCAGCAGTCTTGGTCCAGCGGAAAGGACGCGGATTGTCGTTCCAGGTATCGATCCACTCGGTGATCTCGCCTTCGAGGGCTTTGACCGAGGTATGGACACCGCGGCGGATGAGCTTGTCGGTGAGCAGTCCGAACCAGCGTTCGACTTGATTCATCCAACTCGAACCTGTTGGGGTGAAGTGAATATGGAAGCGGGGATGCCTGGCCAACCATGCCTTGATCTCGGCGGTGTTGTGGGTGGCGTAGTTGTCGCACACCAGGTGCACGTCGAGGTCACGGGGTACGGCTTTGTCGATGGTGATCAGGAACTTGCGGAACTCGACGGCTCGATGCCTACGGTGCAGTGCGGAAATGACGGTGCCGTCGGCGATGTTGAATGCCGCGAAGAGGCTGGTAATACCGTGACGAAGATAATCGTGGGTGCGCCGTTCGGGAGTGCCGGGCACGATCGGCAGGATCGGTTGTGACCTGTCGAGGGCTTGGATCTGAGACTTCTCATCGACGCAGAGCACGATCGCCTTCTCAGGTGGATTGTGGTACAAGCCAACAACATCGACCACTTTCTCGACGAACAGCGGGTCGGTGGACAGCTTGAACGAGTCCTGCAGGTGCGGTTTGAGATCGAACTTGCGCCAGATCCGCCCGATCGTTGATTTGGACAGTCCGGTGTGCGCAGCCATCGACGTCCGGGACCAGTGGGTGTCCTTGCTGGGCGTCGACTCCAAGGTCGCGATGATCACGTCCTCGACCTGATCGAGCAGGATCGACGGCGGCCGGCCTGACCGGGGCTCGTCGACCAACCCGTCGAGCCGGTGTGTAATGAAACGCTGACGCCACCGGTTCACGGTCGACTCGTCGACACCGAGATCGGCCGCCGCCTGCTTGTTCGTCCCGCCTTCGGCGCAGCGCAGTACGATCGTTGCCCGCATCGCAAGGTACTGAGCGGTTTTCGCTCTCCTCGCCCACGACGTCAGCTGCGTTCGTTCGTCCTCGCTCAACACCAATTCCGCCTTCGGGCGCCCACTTCGCCCGGCATCGGCCAGTCCCTCGAGCCGCTCGGCGGCGAACTTTCGCCGCCATGTCGCTACCGTGAGATCGAGTTCGCGTGCAACACCCGCGTTCGACGCACCTTCGGCGCAGGCCAACACGATGCGCGCCCGCTCCGCCTGCCGCCGGCCACCCGATTCGACCCTGCGCGTCAGCTCGGCACGTTCAGCCACGGACAACGTGATTTCAACAGCCGAAGGTCCACGATGCGACATGAAACAGATTATAAACTAATTGGTGTAATTTCTAACGCAGGACACTAGCTGGGACGACTCCAGGCAAGAAATTGTGACCAAACACCATATTAATCTCGGAATAGCGGTCGCTACACCACGCGGATTGATTGTGCCTAATGTAAAAGACGCGCAGGAAATGGATCTACGTGAACTGTGCCGCGGGATTCGAGATATTGCCCATAGCGCGCGCCACGGCACAGTGACACCAACCGACCTACGTGGTGGCACTTTCACGATTACGAATATTGGTATATTCGGAGTTGATTCTGGAACACCGATAATAAATCCCGGAGAAGCGGCGATCCTCTGTCTCGGATCCGTCCGCAAGCAGCCGTGGGTGATTCGCGACGAGCTGGCGATACGATGGGTCACGACGATCGGATTGTCGTTCGACCACAGAATCGTAGACGGCGAGGAAGGGTCCAAATTTCTCGCCGACGTCGCGGCGACACTTGCAGATCCGCTCTCGCTCTTAGGTCGGCTGTGAACAGCCATCCATATTCTGCCCCAAGATTCCGTCGTAAACGGGTAAGTGGAGATTAGGGAATTTCTACATAGATTCCGTCGACGGCGCACAGCACTGTGCGCGCGGTGATTCTTAGCAACTACCAAGTGCATCGAAACCATTGGCGACTACAGTGACGGCATCCGCAACCCTCGGGTACAGAAGGCAGTGATTGGAGATGCCGCCCTGATGTTGCTGTACGACAGAAACTTCCGGGCGGCCCTCCGTGGCGCCCCCGGGAACGCCCTCGGCAGGACTCGTTAAAGTCCTGCCAGTCATAAATTCGAGGCGACAGTAGTTAGGTTCCTACTTATCTGCGATCGCGGCGGTTTTCGATGTCGGGCGGAGTGATCCGCGCGCGGTTGCGACTTAACCTCTCGTGTTCGGCACGGCTCATTTCCGCGGCGCTGGATTTTCGTCGTTTCGAGAGTTCCTCAAGTTCTTCTGAACCCATCCGCTGCGCGATCTCGTCACGCTTCTGCTTGAGGCTTTCGAATTCTTCTGAGGTCAAGGGTTGGTGAGTGGTCATGGTCTCCTCTATCAATCGTAGGAATTCTGATGTCGATGGCTCGACCGCGTTGTCAAGACCATCGAGCACAACGAGCAAACGTTTCCGTAGAACCGTGGCCCGACCGATGCGTTCCTCGATCAGGACCAATTGCTCCCGAATTAGGTCTCCTGGATCCAAGTCGGGTTCGGCGCGCAAGGCCGCAGCGATGTCTTCAAGTGGAAACCCCAAGCTCCGCAACGCCACAATGCGATGTAGCCGCCGAACATCGGCCTGCGAATAGCACCGATGGCCGCCAGACGTTCGCGACGACGCGACTAGCAACCCGAGCCCCTCATAATGATGCAACGCCCGTACCGTGACGCCGGACTCCCGGGCCAACTCTCCAACTCGCCATACCCGCTTGGTCAAGATGCCCTCCCATCGATGTGCGCTTCCTACTCTAGAACCTTACGTAACGTTAGCTTCAAGTAACGATTTGATCGCACCGCACGCGGTTAGGCTTCGTGCACCTTTTGGAGAATCTTGGGAGGTACCGACGAGACGATCGTCGCAAGCGCCAGATGGACTTGTATGACAGCTGGTCGACGTCTGGGGTCCCGATGTCGAAAATCAAGTGCATGTCTGGTCTGAGCGGTGACTTGCTGCACGGGTGAGAATCGTCGATTTCGCCCCGGCTCGCGTATTTGCGCAGCTACCGCAGCGTCAAGGTGTCTGGCCGTTCTGACTGATGTGGGTCATTGGCGGCCGGGTAGTGACGGTCGGTGTCCTCCGAGGGGAGCATCGCCAAGGAGATGGGTGCTGTTGCCTTGCTTGTTCCTCGCTGAACGGGCCCTCAGTGTCTTGGGTGATCTCCGCGTTCGAGCTAGCCAAGCCGCACGGCCCCCGCGCTCGCGCCGAGACTGTGATCGACACTCCATGCTGGGCAGTAGCCGGCTTTCCCGAGCCGGTTGCGGACAAGTGCAGGTGCCCTACCGATGAGGGCGCTGTGTGGTGCCGGTCGGGTGGACGGAGTAGTCGATGAGGCGGCTGCGGAGTGCAGGATCGATCAGCCCGGCGCGGTCCGGATCGGTCAATCGGGCGAACAGTCGACGCTTGTATTCGTTCATGTCCACACCGAATTCGACGAATACCTCGTCGAACGGTGCGCCGTCGAACGGTCCCCACATCGCGGCGAAATCCACCAGGGCATCCCCGACTTCTTCGTGGACATTGCTGTCACCGCGCCGCGGCAGTGTCGCTGTCGTCGAGGTCGCTGTCGTCGACGAATACCAGAACACCCGTATCGAGGGCGATCGCCCACCGATGTGGTTGCGCCCAGTCCCGACCCAGTCGATCGCCGGGAATCAGCGAGTCCGCGAAGTCCTCGACAATCGTTCCACCGACCACGCTGTCGTCGCGTCGAACTTGGACCTTCTCACCAACGGTGCGTTCGGTTTTTGTGTCACGTCGAGTATCGGTCATGACGGTATTGAAACAGATGGCAGAAGGACGTGAGGTGCGGACAGGAACTGCGAGGAAATCCGTTGCCTACGAAACGGATCCGCTGCGTGACACCGAACTTCCGACGTAACGGGCAGATCGCTCGGGGGGTTTCCCACAGGGGCCTGGGACCATCTGATCGAATGAACCCTCGGCCTTCCGGTGCCGGGCTTTGGAGAGCCGATTCGGGTCTACACGTCCGTGTATATGCGTGGGCAGGTGTCGAGCCCGTCGGAGTTGCGATATAGCGTCAGCGCAAATGCCCAGCCAGACCGGAGGACCACATTGTCAATCGCGACGCCGTATGACGCCGAGGTGAATGCTGCGACCCAGATGCGGGTGATGGGTTTTGTGGACGCCACCGTGACTGCGCCCGGCGCGGACGGAGGTATCGACGTTGACGCGGTAAACGCGGTGGCGCAAGTCAAATTGCACGGCAAACCCACGGGGCGCCCCGATCTTCAACGGCTATACGGTGCGCGTGGAGGCAGTCATGCGAAGGTGATGTTGTTTTTCACGTTGGCTGGATACTCTGCAGCTGCCGTCGAGTATGCCAATCAAGTCGGGATGGCACTGTTCACGTACTCGCTCGACGGCACTGTCTCGGCGTGCAATGACCACGCTCTTGGTCTGCTCAACCAGTCCCAGGATCGCCTGCGCGCTGCGGAGGAGCTCGATCGAGCGCAGGCGGAACTGAGGGCCGCAGAGAAGAGCCTGAAAGCCGACCGAGCGGCGGCGGCTGCCGCAGAAAAGCGGCGACGATTCACTGCACGCACCGGCTATCGGGCAGACAGTTATGACGATGTCATCGGGATGCGCTGTGCCCTCATACTTTCTGGTGCCGTTGGCTACGGCGCACTGCTGGTCGGCCTCACCGGTATGGTTATGGGTTCCGGTTTCTGGCAGCGGGTGTTCGCCGGTGGACTTGTCGCGTTTGCAATCTTGATGTTCGGCACGAAACAACACAGTCGGCGTGAACTGGAGAAGTATCGGATTGATGGCTGTGAGGTGCGAGTCGACAGACGCGGTGTCCTGAAACTTCACATCACGGTCGGTGTCCTTGCCGGACTGCTAGTTGTGAGCGGCTGCATTTCCGCTGTGTTGAATGCCGTTGCGGCACTGAATGACCGCATTTTCGGCGTCGTTCTCGCCGGGCTGGAGATTCATCTGCTGCATCTCGCCTGGTCGAGTGCTCTGGAACTCCGGTCCCTTCCAAAACAAGCCCAATGGAGAAATGAGCTGAACGGAAACCCTGTTGACCGGATTCCCCGCTGGTTATCAACGTAGGTGACGCGACGCCGACCGCCGTAAGTGGTGGCCAGTCGATAAAGTGGGGCGAGTTGTCAACAGCGACAGTGAGTTCGGGTGTGGGTGCGCGAGAAGCGCCTAGTGAATTCTGCTGCATGACCGAAGCCGAACCTGCAGGGTGGCGGTCTTCTTTGGTGTTGTTCGGCGTGTTTTCCGGTGCCGGCTGGAAGGGATGCGTGCACATCGCTCCGGTACTCCACTGACCGGTTTGACTACGTTTGGTTGGTTAAAAGTACGTTAAGGTGGTTGGTGTTCGCGTTTTGTTACCGACCTAGGAGTGAGTTCTGTGTTGTGGCCGCCGCACCGCACCGAGACGCGGGACTGGAATCCGCGTCATCGGCAGGGCTCGCGTGCTGATCGCACCCTCGAGAGCGTCGAGGTGTCGATTCCGCCGATGATCGCCGACCTTGATTGCGATCTGGGTGGCGTTGTTGCTCGGGCTCATGAGGAGGCGGTCATCGCCGTGGTGCGCCTCGAAGCTGGCTTCGGTGAGCACCTGGCGCCGCTGTCGGACTTTCTGTTGCGTAGCGAGTCGGTGGCGTCGTCGAAGATCGAACATATCGACGCTGGGTGGAGGGCATTCGGCAAGGCCCTGGCGGGAGGTAAGGCCAGTGACGAGGCCAAGTCTCAGCTCGCTGCCGTCACAGCGTTGATTGCGATGGTCGACGCCGCTGGTGATGGCCCGATCACGCTCGATACGCTGCTCGGCGCGCACCGGCTGCTGATGGCCCCAGACTTTTATACCGCCCGCGATGCCGGTGAGGTTCGTGATGTGCAGAACTGGATCGGTGGCAGCGACTACACCCCGATTGACGCGTTATTCGTGCCTCCACCCCCGGAACTCGTCGTTGAGCTGATGGCGGATCTGCTGGAGTTCGTCCACCGCACCGACCTGCCGATTCTCGCGCAGGCCGCGATCGCGCACGCCCAGTTCGAGTCCATTCACCCGTTCACCGACGGCAACGGCCGTATCGGTCGAGCCTTGATCAGCGCCATTCTGCGACGCCGGGGTTTGACCGGCCGGGTCACGGTCCCGTTGGCGTCGGTGATGCTTGCGGACACTCGCCGCTACTTCGACCAGCTGACCCGCTACCGCGCCGGTGATGCCGAGGGGTTCATCGAGTACGTCGCCCGCGCAGCGGTCGTCTCGAGTGAGGCCGCGCAGGACTCCGCCCGCGCTCTGGCGGAACTGCCCGGATATTGGCGCGATCTCGCACGCCCACGCAGCAACTCGGCGGATGAGAAGATCATCGACGCCTTGCTCGAGACCCCTATTTTCAGTGCCGATACTGCGCAGCAGATCACAGGAACCACCGACGCGAGTACATATCGTGCACTGGGCCGGCTCACTGCGGTCGGGGTGCTCGAAGTGCTCTCGGAGAGTAAGCGCAACCAGATTTGGGCAGCCACCGCTGTGCTCGCTGAACTCGATGCTCTGAGCACCACTATCGGCAAACGCACCACCGATCACCTCTAGCCGGGAAGCCCTGCTGTAGGCGGTGTGAGCGGCGATGCCGATGTCGCGAACAGGTCTTCCGTGGCGTCAGCGATGTTCAGCGGAGTGCGGGGCAGGGAAGCTGCGAACACCTCTCGTGTTGTCTGTCCACCACGCGTACAGGCTACGTTAAACCACCCTGGGACTGGTGGAGACTGTGATCTCACCAGGAGAATGCAGATATGGGTGCACCAAGGAAGTTCGATGCCGAGACGCGGGAGCGAGCAGTTCGGATGTATCTCGACCGGCTCGAGGAGTACGGCGAGCCGAAAGTAACGGCCCGCAAGCACGTCGGGGCCCTGCTCGATATCAACCCGGCCACGATCCGAAACTGGATCGAGAAGAACGATCCGGTCACCGATTCCAGCGTGCCCGCATCGGGGGCTGACCGCGACGAGGAGCTGAAAGCGCTACGACGCGAGAACTCCGAATTACGCAGAGCCAACGAGATTCTCAAGACCGCATCGGCGTTTTTCGCGGCGGCGGAGGTCGACCGCCGACTTCGGTGATCGTTGAGTACATCGACGAATACCGCCACCTCTTCGGGGTCGACCCGATCTGCACCGTACTCAAAGAGCACGGCATCAAGATCGCCCCGTCCACCTACTACGCCGCCAAGAAACGCGGCATCATCTCCGCGGCGGCCCTGGAGCAGGCGTACGCCACGAACACCGTCCACGGGTTCTTCGTGGCAAACAGACGCCTCTACGGAGCGAAAAAAGTCTGGCATGCGATGAAACGCGCTGGTCACGAGATCGGGCGCGATCAGGTCGCTCGGTTGATGACGATGTGCGGCGCGTCCGGGGTCATTCGTGGCCGTCGGCGTACGGTGACCACCGAACGCGATGATCGTGCCCCTCGACACCCGGACTTGATTGCCCGACAGTGGGGAGCGCCGACCCGGCCGGATCAGTGGTGGGTTGCTGATTTCACGTATTGCTGGACGTTGGCCGGTTTCGTGTACACCTCGTTTGTCGTCGACGTGTTCTCCCGACGGATTCTCGGGTGGAGGGTGATGACGACGAAGGCGACTCCACTGGTTTCGGGTGTACTCGAGCAAGCCCTCTTCACTCGAAGGATAAGTGATTTCGCCTTCACTGCAACAGGTTTGGTCCATCACTCGGATGCAGGGTCGCAAGGCGGATTCAACTGATCGTCGCAACACCGTCCAGTGGGAGTGAGTATACTTGTTCAGCAAGGACTTCCGCGGGCGTTAGCCATTTGAGTTCTTTGCGAGGCCGATTGTTGAGCGCGTCAGCGATTGCATCAACTTCACGTCGATCGTATCGGGACAGGTCGGTGCCCTTCGGAAAATATTGCCGAAGAAGACCATTCGTATTTTCGTTCGTCCCACGCTGCCACGGACTGTAAGGTTCGCAGAAGTAGACACTGATCCCGGTGGCCGCGGTGAGGTCCGCGTGTCGCGCCATTTCCTTCCCTCGGTCCCAGGTCAACGATCGCCGGAGATGCTCCGGTAGAGGCAACAACGCCTTGGTCAGAGCATCACGGACAGCCTCCGACCCGTACCCGGACAGTGCCGGCCCGTTCTTCACGGGTGGTATCGTTCCATATCCGATCTTGCGCGGCAGGTGCAGCAGCACCGTGAATCTGCTGGTCCGCTCGACCACCGTGCCGATCGCCGAACGATTCAATCCAATTATCAAGTCCCCCTCCCAATGTCCCGCAATGTCGCGACTGGCGACTTCCTCGGGCCGCGCGTTGATGGTGACTTCGTCGGTGATGAACCCGGCCGGTCGCTGCCGCGCCCGGGCGCGAGGCCTACGCAACGCTCGCCCTGTCCGCAAACAGGTCACCAACTCCCGCTCCAATCCGCCGCGCCCTTCGATATAGAGCGATTGGTAGATCGCCTCGTGCGAGATACGCATCGACGTATCGTCAGGAAAGTCGATACGTAACCGATTCGAGATCTGCTGCGGACTCCAGGCAGTCGCCCACCGACGATCACGACGCCAAGGCTTATTTCGACCTTTCCATCCCGCGACGTCCGGTCCGGCGACCACTGTTCCGTCTTTGGCATAGACGTATCCGGAAAGCTTGTCTTGCACGTACTCTCGCAACCGTTCGTGCTCTGCGAGCTTCGCCGGCTTCGGGCGCCTCGCTGCGAGGTCGGCCTTCCATTGCGCGGTAGAGGCGCGGTACTCGATCTGCCCGCTTCGGGTGGCGGCGTTGCGTCGCAGCTCTCGCGAGATCGTCGACGGCGACCGCCCGATGTGGCGCGCAATTTCCCGTACGCCGATCTTCTGGGCTCGCAACATCGCAATTTCCTCGCGCTCGGTGAAGGAAAGGTATCTCCCCGAGACCGGGGTCAGCTCAATGGGCGGCATACCCCCAGCGTGCCGGAACCACCGTGTGCCAACCGGTGCCGACACGCCGCATGCGATAGCAGCATCCTCGCTGGTGAGCCCCTTGACGATCTGCGACCAGAATGCCCGTTCGAGGTCCCTGCGTACCGGGGGACGTCCCGGTGACCGCATCACCGCTCGCCCGGTCAACGCTGCCGCCCATCCTGATGGTCGTCCCATCTAACACCTCCATTGTCGAGGTGTTGCGTCCACCGGTTGAACCTGGCCAATATACCTCGCTGGCGTTCACCGAGACGTTGATCGACTCCGGCATCGCCGGATCGATCGGCAGTGTCGGCGATGCACTCGATAATGCGTTGATGGAATCGACGATCGGGCTGTACAAGACCGAGCTGATCGACCGGCAGAAGTCGTGGACCGGGCGCTCCGAAGTCGAACGTGAAACAGCGTCCTGGGTTCATTGGTTCAACACCAGCCGACTGCACTCCTCGATCGGCTACCAACCGCCCATCGAGTACGAAAACGAGTTCCGTCGACAATGCTCGACAGCCACCTCCGACCGCGACGTGGCTTGAACTAGGCCTCCATCAGATCCAAGGCGGTTCACTTCGGCGTTGCTGTCGGGTGTGCCGGCCCGCGCGGAATATCGAGCCTCGATTATGGGTGCTGCCAGTGTGGTGTTGAGCAACGAGGTTGATGGGTGCCGCGGTCAGATCTCCCTCGATGCGAATTATTCTTGGCCGTCGATCGTCCTATGGATGGCACTTCCCCCATCGAGGTGGTGTGTCGACCGGTTGTATTTACACTCTTGTCCCTCGCCGCCGCCTTATCGAATCAGACCCGCGGGTTGGAATGGCTGCGCCGCAGTATGTACGAACCGGCCGGGCGTTTCGACCGGAAGTCACGAACAGGGCAGGGCGGCTCTGCAGGCGAACGCGGCCGTCTCTTGAGTGCATGGGTTCGACGGAAGGCGACTGCACTCGTCGATCGGGTATCCCACGCCCGTCGGCCACGGAAAGAGTGGCGCAGCATTGCTCGACCACCCCCTCGGACTGCGAGGTGGCTTGGGCCAGGGCTCTATCAGAGATCCAGGCATCTCATTGTCGAACGGGCCTGGTCAGTCGCTTTCTGGTCGGCACCGATTACCGGACTGTGCAGTGTTGCAGCGGTTTGCCCGTCGTCAGGTTGCGGACGTTTGCGGTGAACGCCTCGGCCATCGCGTCATAGGATTCGTTGGTCACTCCGCCGATATGAGGTGTGACGGTGACGTTCTCGGCAAGGATTGGGTCGTCTGGGTCAATAGGTTCGGTCCATGCAACATCGAGGCCGGCGCCGGCCAAATGACGGGTCTTCACAGCGCATGCTTTAGTGCGTTGTAGTCAACAACGTGGCCTCGACCAACATTGATCAGATAACTTCCAGGGGGCATAGCTGCCAGTTGGTCGGTGCTGATGAGTCCCCATGTCGTCTCCGTCAGCGGGCAACAGACGATCAACACATCGGTCTGTTGCAGTGCTTCGTTCATGGCATCGATTCGAAAATAGCGTTCGGGTGTCAGAGTTGTTGACAGAGTGGGAAGATCGGCATATTTGCGCCTGCCTATCGCAAGGGTGCGTACTCCGAACGGGTCAAGCCGGGCGAGTAGTGCGGCGCCAATTGCGCCGAGGCCCAGCAACGTGACCGTCTTGCCCACAAGACTTGCGCCGCACGGTTGCCCTACCTTGCCCTCGATCACACTTCGCTGGGAGGACTTGTAGTCGCGTAGGAGTGCTAGCACGTGGAAGATGGCAATCTCTGCTACCGCGTCGGCGTTACCTGTGTCTGCTGCGGGCACGTTCGCGACGGGTATTCCCCGCTGCTTTGCCGCTGACAGGTCGACGCCTTGTAAGCCCACACCGAATTGCTGAATTAGTCGAGGCCGGGTGGTGTCCATGATTTCCGCGCTGATCCTCGCCCCGAGAGGTACCAACACGTCTACTTGAGGAAGCGAGGATGCGCGACCCTCTGTCTGAACCTCGACGAGGTTCGCATGGGGCAGTGCCACGCCCAACACACGCCGAATATCGGCGAATCCGTCACCGCAAAGCCCGATGGTCAACACGATTATCTCCTATTGCCTTTGTTCGACGACCCCGAAACGTCAGCGCTGGCCGTCAAAGTTCGCCTCGTATGAGAAGCGTCCCGACAGTAAGCAGACCCTGGCCAAGCGATTACCGCACGGTCCGCACTGTCCGAACTTGACCGCTTGGGAGCCAGGATCGCGCAAGCAGTCCAGCTTGCAACCTAGCATTGTCCTACAATGGAACATAGCCGATGGGTCGCCGTACCACGTCGGCCCCTGAGGTTCCGCATCTGCGAACGGCCACCAGTCTGTTGTCCTACAATAGTCTTATTAGACCTAATTCCTTGACCGGCTGTAAGACACTTTCTCTATCGCACGAATTGTGTTGCAGTTCAAAACCAGTGGAGGCATGATGCAGATCTCGCGAATGGCGGCCCCGGTGCGCGCTCAGGCAGTGGAAGCGATTCGGGAGGAGATTATCAGCGGCAGGATGCTCCCTGGACAAAAGTTGAGCGAGCGGGAATTGTGTGAGGAACTTGACGTTTCCCGCAATACGATCCGGGAGGCGTGCAGGCAGCTCGAAGCTGAGGGCTTCATCGAAATACCTCCACACAAAGGCCCTATGGTCACGATCATCACCGATCAAGACGCGAAGGATCTCTACGAGTTCAGGGAAGCTCTGGAATGTTTTGCCGTAGAGCTTTTCGTCGACAAGGCCGATTCAGAGACTCGAACGGCGTTGTTCATGGCTGGCGAGGTATTGTTCGCTGCCCATAACTCCGGGGACATCCGGGAGATGATCCTGGCAAAAAACCACTTCTACGACGTGCTGTACCGCGGCACCGGAAATCGCATACTCGCCGGACAGGCAAAGCTGCTCCATGGACGTTTAGCTGGGCTTCGCGCCCGATCGCTTTCGCGCGGATCTCGACCCGACAAGAGTCGAGACGAAATCAAAGAAGTCCTCGCAGCCATCCAGGCGGGAGACTCTTCCGGAGCTGCGGGACTATGGCGTCAACACATACGGAACGCGGCCGCCACCGCCCTGACTGAAGACCTGATACCCAGTTAGATTGCCCTATTGTGGGACAATTGGTTGACAAGGAGGGCTGTGCGGCACTTCAATGTGTCCTATGCCACCAACTGACTCATCACCAGATTTTCCGCGACTCGGCGACGCTCCAAAGCCTGCTCACGGGCCGTTATCAGGCCTGCGAGTTCTCGATGCCGGTTTCGTTTACGCTGCGCCGATCGCCGCGATGCTGCTCGGCGACTACGGCGCTGACGTCATCAAAGTCGAGCATCCCCGTGGTGATCCGGCACGCAGCCACGGTTGGCAGAAAGACGGCCATGGACTGTGGTGGAAAGTAATTTCGCGCAATAAGAAGACCATCACGCTCAACTTTCGCTCCCCGCGCGGACGCGAGCTGGTTTGTGATCTGCTGAAGGAAGCTGATGTCTTCGTCGAAAATTTTCGACCCGGCGTCCTCGAGGAGTGGGGGCTCGGCCCGGAGGTCATGCACGAGATCAACCCGAATCTAATCATTTTGCGTGTCACTGGCTTTGGGCAAACCGGGCCCTACTCGAAACGACGAGCATTCGGCACCCTAGCCGAAGCCATGAGCGGCTTCGCTCACCAAACTGGCGAAGAAGACGGCCCTCCGACCTTGCCCCCATTTGGTCTCGCAGACGGAGTCGCCGGTGTCACCGGGGCGCTGGCTGTCATGATGGCGCTCTATCACAGGGATGCACGTGCGGGGCAAGGTCAAATCATCGACCTTGCTCTTCTGGAACCGCTTCTGGGAATTCTGGGTCCGGCACCTACTGTCTACGACCAACTCGGCATTGTTCCTGGAAGGCACGGCAATCGATCACCGAACAATGCACCAAGAAATGCTTATCAGACCGCTGACGACCGTTGGGTGGCAATCTCGGCGAGTGCCACGAGCGTCGCCGTACGAGTGCTGACCCTGGTCGGACGACCGGACATCGCGACTGAACCCTGGTTCTCTTTCGCCGGCGAACGTGCAGCACGAGCCGATCTCCTGGACGACTGCGTCGGCAAATGGATAGGTGAGCGAGATTTCGACCAGGTGATGGAAGCATTTACGGCCGCAGGTGCCGCAATTGCACCGATATACGATGTCGAGCAGTTGCTCGCAGATGAGCACGTGACCGAACGCGAGTCAATCACACTGTGCCCCGACGAGGACCTCGGACCGATTCGCATGCAGAATCTCTTCTTCCGATTGTCGAAGACGCCAGGTGAGATCAAGTTCGGCGGTCGTCGACTCGGGCAGGACAACTCCGAAATCTTCGGCCAGTTCTCAGGAGTGGACGAGGACGAACTGGCTAGCCTTCGCGCCGACGGGGTGGTTTGAGCATGCATCGCACGTACCTGTTCGCTCCCGGAAACAATCCTCGTATCGTTCGGAAAGCTTTCGAGACCGGCGCCGATGCAGTGATTCTCGACCTCGAAGATGCAGTGCCCCCGCAAGACAAGACCGCGGCTCGAACATTTGTCGCTCAGGCACTGGAGCAGCATCGCGCCTGGGTTCGCGTGAATGAGGTGGGAACGGACGCGTGTAGGGCGGACCTCGACGCCGTAGCCGAGAACGCACACGGGATACGGATCCCCAAAGTCGAATCTGCTGAAGACGTCGAATGGGTGGCGTCCCGCTGCCCAGGTCTTCCGATCATTTGTGCTATCGAAACTGCCCGCGGCATCCTTGCAGCACCCGAAATTGCCGATGCTTCAGCATCTACCTATCTCGCACTCGGCGGATTGGATCTGCGTCGCGATCTGTCGGTGGGGATGGGAACGACCCCCCTTCTGCATGCCCGGAGCCAACTTGTTCTCGCTGCGCGTGCAGCAGGCATTGCTCCGCCGATCGACAGTGTCTATGGGCAACTCGACGACGACGCCGGCCTGCAAGACGAAGCGGAACACGCCCGGTCGGTGGGATTCTTCGGCAAATCCGCGATCCACCCTCGTCAATTACCCATTATCGCAAAAGCTTTCACCCCAACCCAAAGTGAAATTAAGTGGGCGAAAAACGTGCTCGATGCATTCGCGCGCGCACACCAGGGCGCAACGACACTGCCCGGCGGAGAGTTCGTGGACGCACCTGTCGCTGCACGGGCCCGACAAATTCTCGATCGCGCTTCCAGCTGATCCATCCCGATAGATGACGGCGCAGACCGTCCCGCGATCGTCCGGCCGGTATCTCGCCACGCACTTCTGGAGCGCCACCTCAGGTATCAGATGGTCGGATACCGCCCCAATTCGCTACCGTACACGAACAGCGAACAGGTTATTGACCTATTGTGGGACAATTAGATATGGTGGTGGTGAGCCAGACCACACGGCCGTCCAGAGGTTGTCAACCTCGCTCAGCATGTTCTCGGAAAGAAAGGCCACTCATGTCACAGACACTGTCCTCGCTCGTCGAAACGCCTATCGGAGTGACTCGGTACGGTTTGTTCATCGACAACAAATTTGTCACCCCCCAGACAGAGAAGTACATCGATGTCACCAATCCGGCCACCGGCGAAGTCTGGGCCCAGGTGCCCGATGCCGGCGCTGAAGATGTCGACCTCGCAGTAGCCAGCGCCCGCCGCGCCTTCGAGGGCGAGTGGGCCGGTTGGCGTGCTGCTGATCGCGCGAAGTTCCTCATCCGTTTCGGGCAGGCGATCGCAGACAACGCAGACGAGATCGCTCAACTCCAGGTTGACGAGAACGGCAAGCTCATCCGGGAGATGGCCGGGCAGGCGAGGCTCATGCCCGAGTACTTCAACTACTATGCCGGCTTGGCTCAGATGCCGACAGGTAACACAAATCCCTTGCATCTCAAAGACATCATCAATTACACCGTTCGTGAGCCGCTCGGTGTAGTGGCTGCGATCACGCCGTGGAATTCTCCTCTGCTTCTCTTGGTGTGGAAGCTCGGCCCCGCCCTCGCCGCTGGCAACACGCTGATCGCCAAGCCCTCGGAGATCACCCCGGTGTCGACTTTGCGCATCGCCGAACTCGCTGCTGAGGCAGGTTTGCCGGCCGGCGTCTTCAACGTGTTGACCGGCCTCGGCGCACCCGGTGCAGCGTTGACCACTCATGAAGGAGTCGACAAAGTCGCGTTCACGGGGTCCACCTCGACGGGGCAGGCGATCGCTTCGGCCGCCGGGAAGTCACTCAAGAGCGTTTCTCTGGAACTGGGTGGAAAATCCCCGAACATCGTCTTCGAGGACGCTGATCTCGACAGCGCTCTCAACGGTCTGATCGCCGGAATCTTCGGAGCAAGCGGGCAGACTTGCATGGCTGGCTCGCGAATTCTGGTGCAGGAGAGCATCTACGACAAGGTAGTTGCCGAACTGGTCACCCGAACCGAACGCATCAAGGTCGGAGACCCGCAGAGCTCCGACAGTGAAATGGGCACGATCGCCTGCCAGGCTCAGTACGACAAAGTCCGGCACTACATCGAGGTCGCGAAGAACGAAGGCGCCAAGCTGGTTGCGGGTGGGGTCCCGGCCGTCGTCGAGGGATTCGAGAACGGACTGTTCATGCGTCCGACGGTGTTTGCAGATGTCAACAACGACATGACCATCGCCAGGGAAGAGGTGTTCGGCCCGATCGCTGCGGTCATCCCCTTCACCGATGAAGCAGACGCGATTCGCATTGCCAACGATACGGAGTTCGGTCTCGCTGCCGGCGTGTGGAGTACCAATATCCAACGTGCACATCGCGTGGCAGGAAAACTGCAGGCCGGAACGGTGTGGATCAACAACTACCGCAAGACCGGGTATTCAACCCCGTTCGGCGGGTTCAAGCAGAGCGGAGTCGGTCGCGAAAACGGACCCAACGCGTTGCTCGAGTACACCGAAGAGAAGAGCGTGTGGGTCGATACCGGACAGGGCGTCAAGGATCCCTTCAACCCGCGGGCCTGACGACAACTGCAGTACTCATGTTCGTGCACAACAGCAACAGCAGGTGCCGAACAGCCCACCTCGACCAGAGTGAGTGAATTGTTCGCTCCGCTTCACCCCGGAAGGGAACGTCAATGACGACGACTAAAGAACGTCCTGACAACATCATCGTTATCGGATCCGGTATCGCCGGACTCTCGGCAGCGATCACAGCCGCCGAACAGATGCGCGAAGGACAGGGTCGCGTCATTCTGGTCGATCGCGCTCCTAGGGAGGAGGCTGGGGGCCTGACGAAATGGACCTCAGCCTACTTCCGGCTCGATGACGTCTACGATCCAGGCGAGACATTCGTCTCCGACATCATGGACTTTTCAGACGGTCGCACCCCGCGGTGGTATGTCGAAAAACTTGCCGAGCAGATTCCTGAATCCATGGAATGGATCCAGGGGCTCGGTGTTCGATTCAAGAGACTGCCAACGTATTTCATCAACAGCTCGCGGAAGCGTCTCCAGCCGGTCGGGGGTGGTGAAGGAATGCTCGGTGCGCTGGTCCCTGCTGCGGAAAAACTGGGCGTCGAATTCCGATACGACACCACCGCCACAAGCTTGGACATGACCGCGAGTGGCGAGGTACGCGGGCTCCACGTCATCGGCCCGGCAGGTCATTCGACTCTCTCAGCCAGCTCGGTGATCATCGCCTCCGGCGGGTTCGAAGGAGACACTGAATTCCTGACCCGCGAACTAGGAACCGCAGAACCTTTGATCCCCATCGCTCCCGGGGTCGCCTTCAACCGAGGTGAGGGAATTCAAATGGCTCTCGACGTCGGGGCTGCCCGCTCAGGCGAATGGGACGGATTCCACGCCGAACCGGTGGATCCGCGAAGTGCCACACCGGAATCACTGGTCATGGTGTTCCCCTACGGGATCCTCGTCAACAAAGACGCACTGCGGTTCGTCGACGAAGGCAGCAACACCGTGGACGAGATCTACGAGAGCACTGCCCGAGCCATCTGGGCAGAACGAGACGGAATCGCGTACTTCATCACCGACCAGCAATTCACCTCGATCGAGGCGCGTGCTCGCGGAATTCTGACGAGCGTCAAACCCATCGTCGCTGACACGATCGAGCAACTGGCCGCCTCGTTGGAACTGCCCGTCGACGCTCTGACGGCGACCGTCCAACAGTTCAACGCCGCAGTAGGCGAGGGGACTTTCGACTGGAAGAGCCTCGATGGCAAGAAGACTCATGGGATCGAACCGGCCAAATCGAATTGGGCACGGACCATCTCCGAAGCGCCGTACATCGCGTACCCCATCAAATGTGGAATCGTCTTCACGTTCGGGGGGCTGTCGACCAACGCCGATGCGGAGGTCCTCGACGAGCAAGGAAACGCGATTCCCGGCTTGTACGCTGCCGGTGAGTGCACGGGCATCTACCACGGGAAATATCCCGGCGGTACGTCTGTGCTGCGCGGCATGATTTTCGGTCGTCTTGCCGGTCAAGCTGCGGTCCGCCGATCGTCGCTCTCAGTCGAAGACACCCGCTCATCCCAGGCGTAGGCAGGATCTCTTCTTCCTGCCGCAACTATCCAAAAGCGTAGTATCGCACCCACTCCCGGAGTCACAGTCATGTCCACACCTGATACAGAGCACACATCTCCACCCACGAATATGCAAGATCCCTCACCGAGCGGGAAGCCCAGCCTGAGAACACTGGCGGGCGCTGGTGTGGGTAATACTTTGGAATGGTATGACTGGAGTGTCTACGCGATATTTGCACCGTTCTTCGCAAGTCAGTTCTTCGTCAGCGAGAACCGAACGAGCGCGTTGCTTGCAACTCTTGCCATATTCGCTGCAGGGTTTTTCATGCGACCGATCGGCGGCTTCTTCTTTGGCTGGTTGGCAGACCGCTACGGCCGTAAGTTCTCGCTCACCACGTCGATGATGATGATGGCCGGTGGCAGCCTCATCATCGGCGTGGCGCCGACACATGCGAGTATCGGCATTTTCGCCGGGCTGATACTTCTCATTGCCAGACTTGTACAGGGTCTTGCACATGGCGGTGAAATTGCCGCTTCCTACACGTATGTCGCCGAAATAGCCCCTCGCGCAAAGCGGGGCCTGTGGTCGACGAGCGTGTATGTCTCGGTGACTGCCGGAATCGTCCTGGCATCCCTGATCGGCGCCGCCGGATCATCACTTGTCGGCGAAGGCGCACTCCGAGACTGGGTATGGCGAGTTCCTTTCATTTTCGGCGGCCTCCTCGCTTTCGCCGGAATGTACATCCGTCGAACCCTCGAAGAGACCGACGCATTCGAAGCAGAAAACAGCACAAGCACTCGACGAACCGCACTCGACATCCTTCGTGGTCTTGGTAAGAACAAGTCGAGCTTGATCCGCGTCCTAGGGATGAGCGCCGGCGTCACCGTCGTCTATTACACCTGGGCAGTCGGAATTCCGGGTTTCGCAATTGCCAACCGAGGCGTCGACGCAACCGACGGCCTTTGGGCGAGCGTCATCGCCAACATCTTTTTCATGCTCACCCTGCCCTTCTGGGGCAAACTTTCAGACCGAGTCGGCCGTAAACCCATATTCCTTACCTACTTCATCGCGATGCTCATCCTGACTTTCCCGCTGATGGCGCTTGCGGGCGGTTCAGCCTTACGTCTGGGACTCGTGATGGCGGTCGCACTGTTCTTCCTCGGCGCCTTTGTCGGAATCATGCCTGCGTACTTCGCGGAGCTCTTCCCCACCGAAGTGCGCGCTTCGGGGATCGGGGTGCCTTACTCCTTGATGGTGGCAATATTCGGAGGCACTGCCCCCTACACGCTGACCTGGCTCGAAGGACGCGGAACGGCATGGATGTTCTCTCTCTACATGGTCATCCTTCTCATCGTCGGCCTCACGACCACACTGCTGTCACCGGAAACCAAAGGAAAAGCGTTGGTATAGACCTTCCTGCCCGCTGGTCAGCCGCAAGGCAGGAGAAATGACTCGCTCAGCGGGCGATCTGCACCCCCGGCACAAGCTGCTAGCAGCGACACCACCCTCAATCGTCTACCACATACCGCCTAGCCTCCTCACTCAGAAGGTGAGACTGCCCGCAAGAACCGGCGGGCCTGCTGGAAAGACCCCACCCCACCAGGTCGGGGTCTTTTCAGTTCCTTGAGAACGTCAACAAGGAAACGCAGTTAGCGATGCAGTTCCCTCGCGGGCTGTCTAAAGCGTATCCAAGGTGTCACCCGTCAGCCTCGTTACCGCTCAGATGTGGGGATGGCCCCCGCATCACGCAAATTGTCCCATAATGGGACAGTCGGCTATAATAGTGGGGCGGCGCGCCCGGAATCTTCCACCGAGTAACGGCCCAACGAACTGAGACGGTTCGTAACAGTCGGGCAGGAGAGCAATGTCAAACTTCGTCCCAGCCAAGCGAGTTGCTGGCATGCGCCAGTCTCCGAGTATGGCTGCAGCGCAACATGTTCGCGAGCTGAGAGCGTCCGGACGCCGGATCCTGGACCTGACCGCTGGGGAACCGGACTTTGACACCCCGGCCAATATCACGGCCGCTGCAGTAAGTGCGATGGCCGGCGGTGCGACCAAATACACGCCTGTGAACGGAACCCCCGAGCTCCGAAGAGCCATCGCACAGAGGGCCTACCATCGGACCGGGCTCTCCTACACTGACACCCACATCACGGTCGGTGGCGGGGCGAAGCAAGTCATCTTCAACGCTTTGATGGCTACCGTGGAAACGGGCGTCGAAGTGATCGTTCCAGCCCCCTATTGGGTGTCCTACCCGGATATCGTCGAAATCCACGGCGGCACACCCGTCATCGTGGAATGTCCAGAATCGGAGGGATTCGTTCTCACGGCCGAACGTCTCGCCGCAGCGATCACCCCGTCCACGAAATGGGTAATCCTCAACTCACCCTCAAACCCCACCGGCGCCGTCTACTCGGAACATCAGCTCGCTTCCCTCGCGGAGGTTCTCGAACAGCACCCCCACGTCAGCATCTTGTGGGATGAAATCTACGACGAAATCTCCTTCAACGGTCCCACGCCCAGTATTGTCGGCGTCGCGCCCCAACTACGAGATCGCATTCTCGTGGTGAATGGGGTCTCCAAGACCTACGCGATGACCGGTTGGCGACTCGGGTACGGTCTCGGCAGTCCTGATTTGATACGTGCGATCAACACCGTCCAGTCCCAAAGTTCCTCCTGCCCTTCATCCATCTCTCAAGCCGCCGCTGTAGAAGCATTGACCGGTGACCAGGCCTTCGTTGCGACGGCACTCGACCGATACCGCAATCGCAGAGACATTGCGTATCGATTGTTTTCCAATGTCGAAGGTCTGGCACCCGTGAGACCTGCAGGAGCCTTCTACCTCTTCGTCAATTGCGCAGGCATTCTCGGCAGTACGACGACTTTCGGAAGGGTCTTGTCCACAGATCGAGATGTCACGGACTACCTCCTCGAAAGCGCAGGTGTCGCAACTATTCCGGGATCGGCATTTGGCGCCTCGCCATACTTTCGAATCTCATGCGCCACCTCCGACAGCACACTGATGGAGGCTGTCGGCGCCATCGAGAGCGCAGTCGCCGACCTCAGGCCGTCAGCCGCACCCCTTCCTTAAGGGAAAATAGTCCCAGTGCAGTGTAAGTGGTTGTTTGCAAACCGCTTTGGCGAACTGTTCCCGGAGAAGAGCTGCCGCCCTGTGCACGCGAAACGTAGTCCGCAGTCATCCGATTCGTTCCACTCGATCGATCTGTTTGACATGCCGACCTCTCGACAGAGCGACTCTGTATCGAGCTCGCGGGTTCGATCGTGGTCGATTCAGAGTCGCCCAACCCTGTCGGTCGTTGTTTAACCCGGACCTTGAAGTCGAAAGGATCTCGCCAATGGACGATCAGAACTATAACTATATGGTGACATTCGCCAAAAAATGGAGGCACTGGAGTGGAGGCTCAGGGGAGGAGATCCTCATCGAATTTGGACTCTCCCAATCCGAGTTCTTTCGCAGACTGCACAAGGTGCTTGGCGAGCGCACCGGGTCGGCCGCTGACCTACCTGAACCTCTTCGAGAAGAGCTGAAAACTATTTGCCAGCAACGCCTCCGGGCCGGCACCGTACCTTTGCCGCGAAGGGCGTGACGCATTCGGTTGTGGTAGTTGGTGATCGCATTGTCGATTGGGAGGAAAGGCTATGGGTAGTTCGAGTTTCTCCATCACTGTTGCCGAAACTCGAATGGTGGTCGAAGACCGCCGCCGATAGGCAGACGTTGAACTGGCGGTGCCCGAAGGTGGCTTCGGCAGAGCGCGTCCTCGTCGGCGAAACCCGCATCTACCACCACCACGTCGACGAGGAATCGGTCCTCGTGCTCGCCGTATCAGCGTCGGACATCGACGCCCACACAAACGCCGCTGTGGGGCGCTGGATCGTCGCGAACACTTACTGACCGTTTCAGAATGATTTCCGTAGTCGCCTCAAGCAGATGATGCTGCATGCGAGTTCGAGTAGTCCTTGGTGAAGGTCCGCGCGCATCTCGGAACGTGTTCGTAGGCGTTTGAATTGGTGGAGCCAGGCGAAGGTCCGTTCGACCACCCAGCGAACCTTGCCGAGTCCGGAACCGTGTGCGGCACCGCGGCGGGCGATCATCGGTGTGATCCCCTTGGCGCGGAGCAAGTTCCGATACTTGTCGTAGTCGTATCCACGGTCGGCGAACAACCTTCGGGGCCGATTCCGCGGCCGACCACGGTAGCCACGGATACGTGGAATCGCCTCGACCAGAGGCATCAGCTGGGTGACATCGTGACGGTTTCCGCCGGTCAACGACACCGCCAAGGGAGTGCCGTGCCGGTCGACGATCACATGGTGCTTGCTGCCGGTAGGGACTGCACCCGGTTTGGTTGACATCTGACCTGTGAAGATCACTCTTCACGATGAAAGGATGCTGCCATGCCGAAACCGTTCCCCGAGGAGTTCCGCCGCGATGTGGTCGCGGTCGCCCGCAAACGCGAAGCCCCGCTGACCCAGATCGCGAAGGACTTCGGGATCTCCGAGCCGACCCTGCACAACTGGCTCAAAAAGGCCGATATCGAAGACGGCAACCGGCCTGGAATGACCAAGGACGAATCCGCAGAGCTGCGCGAAGCGAAGAAGCGCATCCGACTTCTTGAGCAGGAAGCGGAAGTGATGCGCCGCGCCGTCGCCTACTTGTCCCGGGACGTTAACCCAAAATGATGTTCCCGCTGGTCCGCGACCTTGCCGACGACGGAATTCCCGTCACGGTGGCCTGCCGGGTGCTCGGCTTCTCGACGCAAGGGTTCTACACATGGAAGAGAAACCCAGTTACGCAGCGTGATTGGGATAATGCGCATCTGATCAACGCTGCGTACGACATTCACGCCGACGATCCGGCTTTTGGCTATCGGTTCATCGCTGACGAATTACCTGGGCGAGGCATCATCGCCGGCGAGAACCGCGTCGCTCGGTTGTGCTCGCAGCAACGCATCTGGTCGGTGTTCGCGAAGAAACGAGGACTGAACAGGAAATCGGGCCCACCGGTTCACGACGACTTCGTTACCCGGAAATTCACCGCACAGAAACCGAACAAGTTGTGGCTCAACGATATCACCGAACATTGGACCGATACCGGAAAGCTGTACTTGTGTGCGATCAAGGACGGGCGGTTTCAAGGAGCTAACGCAACACCTTCATTCGGAGGTTGTCGTGGCGGTTTCGTGGAACGATCGGTGCATCGCGTATTCGATGCTTCTTGTGGGTGTGTCAGCTCAGGAAACGGCGAGGCGATTCGGTGTGAACACGGGAGCGGTCGTCGAGTGGGCCCAGGCTGGCGGGCATGGTGATCCGTATGGGAGCCCGAGGCGGTATCGAGCCTGTCACTACGTCAACGTCAGCGTTGAATCCTCAACGCGCATACCGTCGCTTGACTCACGAGGACCGTGTCTTCATCGAGATGGCGATCAACAGCACGCCCGCGTGGTCGATGCGAGCGATCGGCCGGCATCTGGACGTTGCCGCGTCCACAATTTCACGGGAGCTTGGACGTCACAGAGTCGAGACCGGGCGAAGACGCGGCGGGTCGCGGGAGACGAGATACCATGCCGGGGTCGCGCATCACCACACGATGCGCTCGCGCGTGAGAACAAGGCCGCGCAAACTTGATTGCCATGAGCTGCGGTCACTCATCGTCACAGGCTTGAACGAGAAGCACTCTCCGCAGCAGATCGCAGGGAGACAACGGATGATGTTCCCCAACCAGCCGCAGTTGTGGGTGTCCCACGAAACAATCTACCAAGCCCTCTATGTCCAAGGCCGGGGATCGTTACGGCACGAATTGACCGTCGCCAAGGCGTTGCGTTCAGGCCGTTCTCGCAGGACACCTGCCTCACGGTTGCCATCGCGCGATGTCCGACCGTGGTTAGCGGGGGCCCGGCTCACGGACCGGCCCGCTTCCGCAGCCGATCGTGCTGTACCTGGGAATTGGGAAGGCGATCTCGTTGTCGGTCCCGCAAGCTCCGGGATCGTCACGCTCGTCGAGCGGAACACACGCTTCGCGTTGGTAGAACGCCTACCCGGCGTCCGCGACTCGGCCACCGTGATCGACGTCATCCGCAACCAAATCATGCGCCTCCCAGAACATCTCAGGAAAACTCTGACCTGGGATCAGGGGCAGGAGATGTCGAGACACAAAGACTTCACGATCGCTACCCGATGCCCCGTGTTCTTTTGTGACCCGCATTCGCCCTGGCAACGAGGCTCGAACGAGAACCTGAACGGTTTGATCCGCGACTACTACCCGAAGGGCACTAACTTCAACAACGTCACCGACGACGCGATCGAGGCAATGGTAGAGCAGCTCAACAACCGCCCCCGGAAGATTCACGGATTCCATACCCCTCGTGAGAAACTGAACGAACTCATCAGCAGTGTTGCGCTGGGTTCTTGAAACCGCCACGTGTATTCGAACAGGATCGTCGGCTATTCGATCGACTCCCGAATGAAGGCGTCGCTAGCTGTGAACGCCCTGACTAATGCCCTCGCTCTTCGCGGCGCAGCCGGGACGATCGTACATTCCGATCGGGGCAGCCAATTTCGGTCGAGGAAGTTCGTTCATACATTGTCCAACAACGGTTTACAAGGTTCCATGGGCAGGGTCGGGGCATGCGGTGACAATGCCGCAATGGAATCTTTCTTCTCACTGATGCAAAAGAACGTCCTCGACCGACAACGGTGATCGACTCAGGAACAGCTGCGGCTTGCGATCGTGACCTGGATCGAGAAGATCTACCATCGCAAACGCAGGCAACGGCGCCTCGGGAAGCTCACCCCGATCGAGTTTGAGACAATCAACCAAGCCGCATACGCGGCTTGAAACTATCAACCCCACGAGTCAACTGAAGTGGGGGCAGTCCCATCAGCGTGGACGGTGTGCGGAGTGGTGCCGTTGCGTTCAATTGCCTCAGCGATGAATTGTTCTGCCAGTTTGGCGCTTTCGTGTGTCGAGACGATCCAGGACGGGTTGTATCGGGAGTAGATATCGATCAACACGTACAGGTGAAACCAGACGACCTTCGTCGGTCCACGGAGCTTGGTTATATCCCAGGTCCACACCTGTGACGGCCCGTCGGCGAGTAGTTCCCGTTTAGCCTCGCGCTTTCACGGTGAGCGCTTCGAAACCCTGAGTCGGACATAAAGAAAGGCGACCCGACCTGGAAGAATGCGGATTATTGAGGCCCGTATTCATCCAAACAGAAGGATCACCTTTCAGGTGCACAAGTCTACTTCCTGCTACCCGAAACTCTCCGTCGACACCACAGGCAACGCTCTCGTGTCGCAATCGGGAGCGATCACCTTGATTCGCACCGCCGAAAAAACCGGCCTGACCACTGCATTATCCGAAGCGCTGTCGCCGTGGCGCAAACCCACCGCCCACCACGATCCAGGCAAGATCATTCTCGACCTCGCGCTCTCCCTCTCGCTCGGCGGAGACTGCCTCGCAGACATCGCGACCGTGCGTGAACAACCCGGAGTATTCGGTCCGGTCGCATCCGATGCAACGGTATCGCGCCTGATCGGCACCCTCGCCGCCGACGGACCGACCGCATTGTCTGCCATCAACTCAGCTCGCGCCGTCGCCCGAAAAGCCGCGTGGTCCCACGCGGGTGAACACTCACCCGATCACCACATCGATGCGCAGCAACCACTGATCATCGACCTCGACGCGACATTGGTGACTGCACACAGCGAGAAAGAGAAAACTGCACCGAATTTCAAGCGAGGCTTTGGTTGTCACCCATTGTTGGCGTTCGTTGACCACGGCGACCGCGGCACCGGCGAACCGTCGTGTTTCCTGCTACGACCGGGAAACGCCGGCTCCAATACCGCCGCCGACCACATCAGCGTGACCAGGCAAGCATTGGGACAGTTGCCGTTCCGAACCAGCGGCGTGGTCGGAAAGAAGGTGCTGATCCGCACTGACGGCGCCGGCAGCACCCACGCTTTCCTTGAATATTTGACCGCCCGGAAGCTGTCGTACTCGGTCGGATTCACCCTGACCGACGCGATGGCCGAAACAGGCGGCGAAATTCCCGAAGATCTGTGGATGCCGGCCCTGGATTCGGGTGGTGGCATCCGTGATGGCGCGTCGCTCGCGGAACTGACCGGACTCGTTCACCTGTCGGGTTGGCCTGCAGGGACGCGGCTCATCGTCCGCAAAGAACGACCGCATCCCGGCGCTCAACTGCGCTTGACCGACCGCGACGGTCTGCGACTGACCGCCTTCGTGACCAACACAATGGTCGGGAGCCTGCAAACCTTGGAGCTACGACATCGCCGCCGGGCCCGTTGCGAAGACCGAATCCGTACAGCCAAGGACACTGGTTTGACGAACCTGCCATTGCACGGATTTTCGCAGAATCAGATCTGGTTGGCGATCGTCGCCCTCGCTTCCGAGCTGACCACGTGGATGCAAATGCTGGCATTGACCAGCAGTGACGCACGCCGATGGGAACCGAAACGACTACGTTTGCCACTGTTCTCGATCGCCGGCCGTATCGCCCGCCATGCTCGGAAAACACGCCTGCGCCTATCGGAGCGGGCACCGTGGTCCGGACTGATCACGGCAGCGCTGGCCAGGCTGGAGGCGTTGCCGGCACCGACCTAAATCACGGTGAATCTTGTTGGCACGAAAGGAAAGAACACGACCTCGGAGAAGTGGAATCCGGCAGCATCCCGACTGCACACGGGTCGACCGGTCATGCCCGGATTCGCATTCGGGTGCTGCTGGTCTGATCGGTGAACCGATCAGACCAGCAGCACCCGAATGCAAGATTGAGGCTAACGACCTTCCCTTGCCCTAACTGAACTCTACTCTATGAGAAATCTATCTTTGGCGAAACGGACAAGGCCGGCCCTATTGTTTTCACCAGTGCGCTTAAGTAATTTACCTATATGGAACTTCACTGTGTGGAATGACAAATTCATACGCTCCGCGATGGCATAGTTATCCATTCCATCGGAAATCATAGAAACGATCAGGAGTTCCTGGTCGTTGAAAGATACACCCGCGGGTACTCTACGTGAGTCTACCCATTCTTTCAGCAGTTCTGGATCTATATACTGACCAGAGCGAGCAACAGTTCGTATCATATCTGGAAGTGCTGACATGCTGGCTGCTTTGAGGATAAATCCCGAAGCTCCCATATGCAGAGCCCTGTCCACCAGCTGAGCGTTTCCGTAACCGGTGTAGAACACGACCTTGGTTTTGGGCGAAACGGTCAGTAAGTAAAGGCAAAGTGACCAGCTCTGCTCCTCTCTGAGAAATAGATCTAACATGATGATGTCAGGAGAAAGCAGGAGGGATTCCCTCCTCGCGACTACTACGTCTTTTGCTGCGCCAAGGAAAATCAAGTCTGATTCTCGCTCCGCCATCCGTGCCAATCCGGCGTGAATTACCTCATGATCGTCGATAGAGAATATTCGGATTATCTGTGGGTCGGCATTTGTCTTCATCTTTGCATCTTTCCGCTATCTATGTATATGGGAATCTTGATCGAACCTCTAATCCTCCGAGATAACTATTAGTAAATTGCACTTCACCTCCGACTCTGCGAACTTCACGCCTGATAAATTCAATTCCATAATGGCCTTTTGGCGATATCGCCGTATCGTGAGAGTTTCCATTATCAGTAACCGTCATTTCACACATTCCATTTCGAATGCCGAAAGTTAATTTGCAGCTATTTCCGCCAGAATGAGTCTCGGCATTAAAAACAGCTTCCTGTCCCACTTTGCACATCGCGTCAGCAATGTCCTCGGAAATCCGAATGTTCACATATTCTCGCCCCATGTGTGGTAAATAATCGACGCTTCTTTTCATTCCTGATAAGGACGGGACTGAGAAAATTTTCTCGGCAACTTCACCGAGGGTGCTTCCACCAGTTTGGTCGCTTTGAAGCAGATTGTGCAGCTCATCACGAACTATAGACATGCATTCACTAACGCTTGCACTAATAGTTGCTGCAGCTGATTTATTTTTTCCTGTCAAACTAGTTCCTATTTCTTCAGCTGCGAAACCGATTTGTGTCAGCCGTCGAACCAAGTCATCATGCAGGGTTTGCGCTAGCCGCGCTCGCTCCTGATCTCGGACGGCCTCACGACGGCTCTCGTCCAGATTTGATCGATCAAGCCCGAGTAGTGCCGCATTGGCAAAGGCAACGAGAACCTGTTCGTCTGCATCGCTGTAGGCGCGCATTCGTCTACTTGCGACGTAAAGTATCGCCTCTAAGTTGTCATTGTCATTGTCGTGAACGGGAACTGCTAACGCTGAGTTGATTCCTTCTTCGTATGTCTCTTCACTCATGGCTGCATGAAATTTGCAATATTCCTCGTGATTCAGCGTCCGTGCGGGACTACCGGTTTCACGTGCCATCCCACCGAGTCCTTCACCTGGACCAACCCGCAAATGACGAAATCGATTGGTATTGATTCCAAGGGTCCGTACGAAAGCGAAGTGATCATCATCGACTGGTAGCGAAAGGTATGCCACGTCTCCGTCAACCAAATTGCGGGCAGCAGCAAGGGTTATATCGAAGATACGTTCGAGAGATATATCGGAGGTTGCCGCTCGGGCGACGATACGATAAGCGTGATCGATCTCGCGATGCCGGGTCTCATGGATTCGAGCCCGGATGGCACCGACTTCCCGTGCGAAATGGCGGATCTCCGCATGGCTCTCGGCGCCGGTTACTTCCGTTGCGGAACCCATGACAACTACGAAACGCCCACGGTTGTCGGCGAACGGGAGAGTGAGTGCGCGGTCGAAATCAAGCGTGATTGGACGCATGAGCGAGGTAAGCCGTACGTGGCGGCCGGTCGAAGCGACCGGTGACCACCGGATATTGCTTCTCACAGGTTCTTCGGGGATGAAACTTGCCAGTGGTTCGGCTGCGATCACTCGTTGCACTCCGTTACGAGGCTCGTAGACGATAACGGCCTCCCGTGCTTGCATCGAGATCCGTAAGAGACGGAGTGGTTCGGCGAGCTCGTCAGCGAGCATCGAGAGTCGCCATCGAGGTGAAAGCTCTTGAGGACAGGACATGCCACCAGAGTCTACGGAGATTCGAGCCAATCGGATTTAAGGAGTCTCTACGGGCCCCCTTCCTCGGTCCTGTGTCGTGGATATAGAGGTGGCGGCTAGCCATTCGGCTAATCAAAGTCTAGCCGCTTTGGCTTTCATTCACTGTTAGCGTTAACACATCGTAATGGTGATCACATCTGAAAAGGGTTCATTAATGTCAAATACTGTCACGCTTTCTGCGGCAAGCTTCGCGATTCGCCCGGTAAGCAGTTTCGACGAGTTCGCTGACCATTCTCGGGATCTCCTCAATCAGACTGTCGGTAGTGACCTAGTTCTTTTTCCCGAGCTGTTCACGTTGGAACTGTTCACCATCGCCGACTCATGGCAAAACGATCCTGTGTCTGCACTGACGCGTATCGACGAGTACACCCATCAATACCGTGAGTTGTTCAGCTCAGAGGCGCGGACCCGTAATCAATTCATCGCGGCTGGTTCACATCTCGAGAGCCGCGAAGATGGATTCTACAATGTTGCGTACATTTTTGGACCAGACGGTGAACGATACGAGCACCGGAAGACGCATATCTTTCCGGCGGAGTCGGGTTGGTCAACACTGGAAGGATCGGACATGGATGTCATCGAACTTCCCTTCGCCAAGGTTGGGCTGAACATCTGTTACGAATCCGAAATCCCTGAGTGTGCGACATCGCTGACAGAGCAAGGCGCCGAGATTATCCTTTGCCCGTCATATACCTTCACTGAGCACGGGTACTGGCGAGTCCGTCATTGCGCACAGGCACGGGCTATCGAGAACCAGGTATACTTCGTGCATTGCGCAACAGGCGGTATGCCAGGCGGCCCGATCCCGAACGGATGGACGCAGAGCACAATCCTCTCGCCTTGTGATTTCCCGTGGAATCCGGACGGAATAGTTGCGCAAGCGTCAGAAGTAAATACCGAGAACGTAATCACGAGCACCGTTGATCTCGACGCTTTGCGTCGGAATCGGCTCGACGGTGCAGCCACGACCTATAAGGATCGTCGTCGGCGTGCGGACACCTATCGTAGTTGGCCATCGCACACCGCAGCATTGCAGAGAAGCTAGCTAGGAAAGGGAAATCCACATAAGCGCCGGCCTCGCTACATTTCGTACTTATCAGGTCACCGGTGTTCCTCTGAATCCACGGTGACCTGACGAATAGACGCATTTCCTAAACCTGCCCGTATTCGAAGAAATACAACAAGAATAAGGAGAGAAAGAATCATGGGTCATCTTAAGTTACCTGAGGGTAAGAAGATTGCCGTCAATCTTGGAACGGACTTTGATGCGCAGTCGCTCTGGATGGGTGGTTTTAACAAGCCAAGCCCGTCCTACATGTCTCGTGGCGAGTTCTGCGCGAAGGTCGGAGTACCGCGCCTGCTTGACCTTTACAGCCGATACGATATAAAGACCACCTGGTTTACCCCGGGGCACACGGTGGACACATTCACCAAGGAATGTGAGATGGTGGCCGAGAAAGGCCATGAGTTTGGCCACCACGGCTACTTTCACGAAAATCCCAGTCTGATCGACGCAGGGACCGAGGAAGAGCTTGTTCAACGTGCTTTCGCCACGTTCGACAGGCGACTTGGTGTTCGGCCGACCGGATATCGGTCTCCGTACTGGGACTACTCCGATAACACCTTGGACATTGTCGAGAAGATGGGATTCAAGTACGACTCCTCGCTGATGGGGCGTGATCTCGAGGCATACCGTCCCCGGCGTTGGGCTATCGACTGGGAGAACGGTAACACGCCGGGTAAGGCAAGCCATGTCATCGAACTGCCGGTGAGTTGGTACCTTGATGACTTCCCCCCGCTGGCTTGCATTACCGGAGTGCAGGCCGGGCAGCAGGACAGCAGGACCATCTTTGAACGGTGGCGTGACATTTTCGACTACGGCTACGAGAACGTCGAAGGCGCTGCATTCATTTCGTGTGTGCATCCGCAGACCGTCGGACAGGCCCACCACATGATGTGGTACGAGAAGCTGATCAACCACATGGTCTCGCGTAACGGTGTCTGGTTCGCCACGACCGACGAGATTGCTGACTGTTGGGTGGACGACGAGGAGGATAAGCGGAACATGGAGCTTCCTGACATCCGAACCACTGCGACTCGTCCGAGTTACTACCCCGACTTCTAGGCACTCGGCTCACTGTCTATCGCGCGGCCTGTTCATCGAACGGGCCGCGCGATACTTCTGCACCCGAAATCCTTTCGCACCCAGTCAATATGCAAAGAGAAAAGTGACAATCATGAGTGATCGACTCGTAGGAAAAGTTGCCATCCTCACCGGAGCTGCTCGCAGCATGGGCGCAGCTCAGGCCGAGTTGTTCGTGGCAGAGGGCGCCAAAGTGGTGATCGCCGACATCCTGGACGACGAAGGCGAGCAGCTCGCCGACAAGCTTGGTGACTCCGCGATTTATGTACATCTTGATGTGGGCAACGAATCCGATTGGGAAGCCGCAGTTGCGACCACTCTCGCCGAGTTCGGCGGGATCGACGTTCTGGTAAACAACGCCGGTGTCTACCGGAGAGCAACGTTCGAGGAACTGACACCTGAGCTGATCGACCTGCACTACCGAGTCAACCAGCTCGGTGTGTTTTTAGGCCTGCGCGCGGTCTACGCGCCAATGCGCGAGCGGGGAGCAGGATCGATCATCAATGTTTCGTCGATCTCGGGTATGCGAGCGCTGCCCGGGCACGCAGCATATGGCACCACCAAGTGGGCCGTGCGTGGTCTAACCAAATATGCAGCCACTGAGTTCGGCCGACACGGAATCCGTGTCAACTCAACTCATCCGGGTTTCATCGATACCGTCATGCTCGAAGAGAACAGCGCCGAGGTCAATGGGGGTATCCCCGATGTGACGCCGCTCGGACGCAAGGGCACAGTCGACGAGCTTGCCGAGGCGACCTTGTGGCTAGCTTCGGACGCAAGTTCCTACGTCAACGGCGCAGAACTCACGATCGACGGTGGCACAAGCATCTGACGAGGACTTCCTACTTCTACGCGTCGGCGGTGCCGATCCTATCCAGTTAGGTACCGCCGGCACGTACAACAACCAGATCCTTCAAGGCTCAACGTTGTTTGGCGTTTCAATTGTTCGGCGTTCGGACGCTGCCCCACCCTCCTTCCCCGGTCCTGAGTGCATACAATCTTAATGTCCGTCTACTCACGGTAATCGTTAAGTCACTGCACATTCGAAGCGCAGTCAATTCGATCGCAGCCTAGTTCTAAAACTGATGGAGGTTGTTGACAGTTGAGTCTTCCGATGAGAGGAAGATTCCATGTCACCACGAGAGTTCGAACGCCGGGCAAAACACAAACTCGCAGTGTTGCGCCATGATGGAGGAAGTCAGTGGCAGTGTCGCCGCGACCTGCCGCTACTACGGCATCAGCCGGGCAGTGCTACTACGTGTAGCGGCGACGGTTCGACGAAGAAGGGTTCGAGGGGCTGAACGATCGATCGAGAGTGCCGCACCATCAGCCGACCACAACCGATCCGGAAGGGAACAGAGAAGATCCTCTGGCTTCGCCAGCAGTACCACTTCGGGCCTCAAAGGATCTTGATGTACCTCGCCCGCTACCACGAGGTGACCATCAGCCCGTCCGGTGTGTGGCGCATCCTTCGCAAACTGGGCCTCAACAGGCTACCGGCCTCGTGGGCGCTGCACACGCACACAGACCCGGTGGAAACTGGTGCGAGAAACAACGCCCCGGCCACCAACTGCACGTGGACGTCAAATTCATTGAGCCACTTGGCCAAAAAGGAAAGAAGAAGCGTTACTACCTTCTGCACCGCGATCGACGATTGCACTCGATTGCGGGTCCTGCGCGCCTATCCGCGCAACGATCAGAAGGTCGCGATCCAATTCGTCGACCATGTCCTCTCGAAGCTGCCGTTCCAGGTCGAGAAGGTCCAAACGGACAACGGCCAGGAATTCGGCTCGGCGTTCTACTGGCACCTGCTCGACTTGAGTATCGGGCATGTCAAGATCCGTCCCCGAACTTCACGCCTGAACGGCAAGGTCGAGCGCTCGTATCGTATCGATTCCGACGAGTTCTACCGCCTGCTCGAAGGTGAAGTCATCGACGATGCGAACCTCTTCGCCGAGCGACTCCAACAATGGGAAGATCACTACAACTACGATCGACCCCTTGGCGCACTCGGTGGCCAAACACCCTACGAACGTCTCAAGCAAAAAGCACAAGACCCGCTGTCATAAGCCTCTTTCAGTTGCACATCTAGTCTGGTCCACATTTTTTGCGACATCAGGCGCAGCGTCATGAGGCTGACTAAAGTCTTCCTGCTATCCCTCCTGCCCCGAAAGAACCAGAATTGTCATGACCAACACTCATATGGTGCACGATAAGGTTTCTACACGAGATATTCGACGATCGACAATCATCTGCATGATTGCGGGAATCGTGGCAGTTTTCGACTTCATCTTATTCGGCACTCTACTACCACGAATTTCCGAAAGTTTTTCCTGGTCAACATCGCAAGCACTGTTGGTCTCGACATTGGTGAGTGTTGGTACCGCCGTTGTGCTGTTCGGCATTGGTCCTCTCGTTGACCGACTTGGCCGTAGAAGGGGCATGATTTCTACGGTACTCGGCACGGCCGTTTCATCGGCGGCGACCGCGGCAGTAACTGGTGGTGTGAGCATGGTCGCTGTGAGGTCGGTCAGTGGACTGAGTCTAGCCGAGCAGTCGGTCAATGCCACGTATCTGAACGAACTATACAACGCTGCTGAGGATGAAAAGGTCACTCGCAATAGAGGGTTCATATTTTCAGCCGTCCAGACCGCTTGGCCACTGGGCGCGCTCACCGCTGCCGGTTTCGTTGCCGTCGTCGGCTCACTTCTCGGCCTTGACCAGTGGCGATGGATCTTCTTGATTGCAACGGTTCCAGCGTTGATCGTCGCCTACTGGTGTCGATCGCTGAGAGAGAGTCCGCAGTTCCTCGTCCAGAATGCTGCACGAGAGACCGGTGTGGGTGGTGAAGGATCGATCTCGACGATCTTCAAACGGACATATCTTCGGAATACGATCGTGCTTTCGTTGGCATGGCTGTTCAACTGGATGGCGATCCAGACTTTCAGTGTCCTGGGTACAACCGTACTCGAGGTCGGAAAAGGGTTCAGCGCCAACAATAGTCTGATGATAGTAGTCGTATCCAACTTGGTTGCGATGCTCGGCTACCTTGCTTTCGGATGGCTTGGTGACCGAATCAGCCGTGTCAAAATCATCAGCTTCGGCTGGCTAATCGGTGCTGCACTCTTCACCGCGATGCTGGCTGGCCCCGATGATACTGCATTTGTGCTCGTCACCTACATGGCGGGATTGTTCTTCCTCCTCGGTCCCTACGCAGCCGTCTTGGTCTTCCAGTCCGAGTGCTACCCGACTGAATGTCGAGCCACTGGTGGCGCTTTTGCATTCGCCATGAGCCAGCCAGGCGCTATCTTCGGTGGCCTGTTGCTTTCAGCTGCAACGGGTCTGGGATGGAGCTACGGTTCGGCGGCGCTGGCCGTCGGCGCAGGATCATGTCTTCTGTCCGGACTGATCATGTTTTCCGCTCGCACGATCACCGCGCCTTCATGAGAGGCGGCTGCGGTGTCCCAATAATCTTGGACAGTGACTCTCAGTATTGAGAGGATGGTGATGGTGTCGCCACCTTGCCCGTACCGAAAGCGCACTTCCAGCCCAGACCCTCTGTGCGGGGCATCGTCGAACGATCCATACCAGCAGAGGATCTCGTCGCAGCGCTGGCGAAGGCGTTCGCGCTCTGGGGCGGCCCACCGCAGGTCCTGCGGTGCGACAACGGGCCCGAGTTCATCTGAAGAGGCGTTGAGGACGTTCTGCGAGGACCAGGTCGGTATCGGTTATGTTCCCCCTGGTCAGCCGTGGAAGAACGGGTACATCGAATCCTTCAACAATCGTGTCCGCGACGAGTGCTTGAACATGAACGAATTCCACAGCCTCCTCGAAGCAAGGGTGGTCATCGAGGATTGGAAGGAGGACTACAACAATCGACACCGTCATTCATCGCTGGCGTACCGAACTCCGAATGAGTACGCTGCCAGCTGTATTCACACGTATTGATTCTCTGATAGCGAGTGGCTCACCAAACGGGGTCCTACCAGGACAACAACACAAGACCTGCCTTCCGTATCCATCAGAGGGACTGTCAGTGAAAGTCTGCCGGATTCCGACTCGAACTGAAGGGGCCAACTGCAATCGCGGAAAACCCACCCAAGCGTGTGCCGGGCGGGATTCCGTGCTTGTTATTGGCGAGATGTTCCTCGATCTCGGTCAAACGGCACGCAAGCGTTTTTCGGGGGAGAGGAAGACCGTTTCGTTGGCCGCTACCCGGTGGCCGATGAGGGCGGCTGCTTCCTCTCGTGACAGGCCGGCTTTCGATATCAGCATCTCTCCGATGCTTCGTGCCAATTCAGGGGTTTCTGGCGGGATTTTCTCGGATCCTGGTTCGTTCACCTTCCATCCTCGGGCGTTCAATGAACGGTAGAAGCGTTGGCGATCGTCTGTGCTGACCTTGCCCATGCGGTATGCGCGATCGTAGAGGGCCTGCATCGAAACTCCCCACACCTGTTTCATTGCAAGCAGTTTCGCTGGTGTGAGATTTCTGAATTCGGACTCGATGATGTGCGCCGGCATCAAGAGTTCGGCCGCGAATTCGTTCGCCTGAACTTCCATGTCGGCATCGATGTACGTGTTGTGCAGAACCAGGTGCCCGAGTTCGTGTGCGAGTGTCATTCGCTTGCGATCGGCAGGCAGTGCGCTGTTGAGCATGATGATGGGATAGTCGCTTGCCCATTGCGACAACCCGTCCATGCGGTGCGTACCGAAGTCTTGTTCGACGACGATGACTCCGGCTGACTCGACCCATCTGGTGAGATTGCGGACTGCCCCGATCGGCATTTTCCATTGCGCGCGAAGTATCCGTGCCGCGTCGGCCGGTGTCGTGTCGTCCGGGTCGAATGTCGGTACATGATTTTGCGGCGTCATCGGGACGCGCTGCAGTAGAAATGCTGCACGCATCCGATACAGGTTCAGCTTCGCCTCTGCCAGTTTCCAATCGGAAGCCTTGGTTGTCTTCTGCCGACGCATGTGGGCGTCGGCAGCGATTGCCCCCTGCAACCTGAATGCATGAGTCAAGAACGGTACCGACACGTCGAGGGCACGACTCATGCGTTCGAGGATCTCGCTGTCGGGTTCTCGAAGGTTGTTCTCGTAGCGGGACAGCGCTGCTTGTGTGATGCCGAGCTGCTCAGCCAGGTCCTCCTGAGTCATCCCGGCTGCGCGCCGCGATGTCAGGATTACGTCGCCGATTTGGTTCATGATCCTTCTACTGTGTCTTCGCTCGTAGCGACAACATCGCTGAGATCGAGCTGGGGCAGCTGCGGGTCCACAGGTGTCCAGGTGATGCCGGTGGCCTGTCCGGACTGGCCCGAGTGCAGCAGAATCGACCAGATAGGTGTGTCTTTGCTGTCGCGGAACGACAAGATTGTGTCGCCGATCGCGGCCTCTTCAGGGTTCCATATGTATCCCATTGCCAGGCTCCACAATTCGAGGTCCGGCAGTTGCGCGGTGGCACTGTTCGTCCAAAATGCGAGTGCACCGGTGGTCGGGTAGCTCGTAATCTTCAAGTTTTCGGTGTGGCGCTTGATTCGGACCACGTAGTTGGTGCCGATGTGGATTTCCCGAGTCGGTTCGTCGTCCTTGAAGTGGATGTCGCCCTCGTCTGCTGTGCGCAGCATCGAGTCCCAGATGCGTTCGTGGATGAAACCGGCGACGAACCGTTTAGAGAAGTTGACGAACCATTCAGGTCGGAAGTCGCGAAACTCTTCCAGATCGGCACGTGCCTTGTCCACGGACGCTACGAACGCGTCAAGGAACTTCTCGCCCAAGTCGTCGACGACTTTCTGCCGATCCGGGTATGAATTCATACCAAAAAATATACCACCCGCACTCGATTGCGCTGGTCGACCGAATTTCACCAACGGAGGGGATTCGCATCTAGGGATTTCGGTGGCGAGGTTGTCTGTGGCATCGCGGACGGTTTGCTTAGTCGTTGATCGAGTCGGGGCCGGCCCACATGAGTCGGGCGGTGTTTTTGCCCAGTGCGGGGCGGATGACGGCTGTGATTCTTCCGTCGTTGCCGATTTTTCGTTCGGCGACGTGACCCGCTTCGAACACAGCTCGCATCCACCCGAGCGGGATGGTTGTTCCTGCGATGGAGATTTGGAGTGGAACGTCTGCAACCCATGCGTGGGGTACTTCGGGTTCGGGTGCTTCGATGCCTTTGTGAATGTCGACGGATAGTTTGTCCCATCCGATGGTGATATCGGTGTCCCGGAGTAGGCGGCCGATGCGGATGGTCTCGGATGCTTCGTCGGCGGTAATCGAGTCGAGGTCGGGGATTTTGATTTCGTTGTCGGCGTACTGCTGGATTGTGGCCAGGGCTTGGATGTAGTCGTGGCGAATTCCGGCGGCACGGGTTTCACGGTTGCGGGGTTTGCTGTGGGTGAGGCGCTGATTGTGTTTGCGCCGCAGCGCTCTAGGGTTTGAGATCCGGAACGTGTTCGGCGCGACGGCGTGGTGCACGAGGGCGAGCGCTGGCGCGATGTCTGCGGCGAAGTGTCCGGTCACGTCACCGATCGTGAAGTTGTAGGTTATGTCCCAGTCGCGTTCGCGCTTTTTCGACAGGATCTCGACGGTGAGTATCCCCGAGGGATCTGTTCCGCGCGTCGACAGTCCGGTGCCGTCGTGGTTGCTGCTGGGCGCGGAGAAGTGGATCGGTACTTCTCCGAGCTTTACCTCGTCCGGGCTGAACACGCTCATGACACGGTCGTACTCTGCTTCGGGGTTCTCGAGCTCGTAGATGAAGAGAAGACCTTCGTCGGTGGTTCCGCCGAGCCCCCCGGGCAGGTCTGCAACGAGTTCACGGATCCTGAGTGGTCGGGATGGTGCGAGGCCGTAGTCGAGGAATTTGCGCCATTCGCGTTCTTCGTCGCTGTCTTTGTCGACGACGATCGTTCCCTTGTGGGTGATGGGTCGCTCGTAGAGGGATTCGGCGCAGCGGGCGAGGATGTGGACGGTCACGACCCGGCCTTCGACCTGATTGGACACCGATGTGACAAGGGCGGGGTATCCGTCAGGGAGATTAGGGGGCGCTGACTGAGCGGTTCCTACCGCGAAGTCGTATATGTAGTGGGGGTCTGCGTCATTCAGCGTGACGTTGAGTAGTGCGATTCGATCGACAACTGCTGCGGGCTCGAGTCCGCGGTATGCCTTCAAGGCAGTCTCGGGGTCGACTTCGGGAAGCATGATCTTTGTGGTCGCATGGAACCTGCTCAATTCCTGTGCCAATTGGTCTCGGCCACCTTCGAGGTAGTAGTCGATGACCTGTGGGAAGTCAGCTGCCCAGTTGTCGAACACTTCGAAGCCTTTCCACGTGGCTTCGAACGGGTCTGACTCGGTCATCTCGTCGAACCATGTGTCGTTCTCTGGTGTCGGGTTGAGGGGCAGCGTCAGATGCCAAGTGTCGATGGTCCATCCGCGCTTGGCTGCATACGCCTTGATCCGGTTGTAGGACTTGAGGATTTGCACCAACTGGTTCGGCGTGAGGTTCGCTGCGAACTTTTTGACCTGGTAAACCTCGACATGGTTGTCCCCGAGCGGTACGTATACGTCAATGCCGCCGTCGCCCCGTGATGGGCGAATCCGCCGGGCTGAAGGACGCTCGCGGCAGATGCACATGGCTGCAAATGCTTCGATGTCGTCACCTTCGTATCGACTCCAGGGAACCCGTGACATTTTCGACCTCCGAATCTTGACTAAAGAATTTTGTATCACGGTATCGATCTGTGAACTGGGGCGATGACATGTCTCTGGTGGTGGGGTACTCGCTGAGTCGGTAAGTACGAACTCGGTCGATAGTTCGGCGATGCCGGGTGTGGCAGAAGGACCTGGTGGTGCTCGCGTTGTCTGATGCAGAGGGGGAGACGGTGAGTTTGCCGGGGCTGATCGTGCGGCGTTGGTGGATGCGGTGCGTGAATTGTGCGCCCTGCGTGTTGGTGGGCCGGTATGAGCGCCCCGGCGGGGTATGTGAGTTGTTCGGAGCGGGCGCAGCGCGCGGGTACACATTACGTCGAGGAGGCGGTGCGGGTGTATCTGATACGTGATCTGGGGTGTGGATGGGTGGGTGATCGATCCGGTGTCGTTTGGTGAGCCGTTGTATTCGGATTACGACGATTATGGTCCGCTGACCGAGGAATGCCGGTGTGAACGTCCGCAGGAGTGTGCGGCTGTCGCGTCGAGGATGGATGGTACCAGCCGAGTTACTGGCCTCGGTCGACACACTCATCGACAAGATAGCCGGATGCGAATCTGTTGCATAGCAGTGTCTTTCGGTGTCCTGTTGGTGTCGGGTAGGATGTGTCAGGTGGTAGGGGGACCAGTTTTTCTGCTGGTTTGGTCGCCGGTTGTGGTTCCTTTGCCGGGGCGTGGCAGTGACCGACTTCTGACAGGGTTTTTGCTGCTACGCCCCCCTTTTTTCTCGGTGTGGGTGGGGGGATGATGTGTCGTACAGCGCCAGTCCGGACGGTTCCACGGTGGTGGCCGCGTTCGACCCGGAGGTAGGTCAGTCCGGTGCGCCGACGGTCAAACCGGGCGGGTACCGCACGATCGAAGATCTCGCCGATCGTGCGGCGGAACGCTCGTCGGCGCGGGCATTGGACGAGATGGTCGAACTCGCCGCTCTGACCCGTGCCCGTAAAGATCTCGAGCGGGCGTTTCCCCGCGCATCGGTCGAGCAGGTTTCGGTGCGTAAGCGGCGCCTGCTGCCCGAGCCTGACGCAATCCGGATTCCACCCTCGGCGCGTCAACGCAAGGATGTTCTTCATCAGGACGTAGCGCAGCGGAGTTCATTTGGAGAATCCCAGCGCTGAGCTTGTTGCCGCGTATGCAGAGTTGCAGGCTGCGGAGGCGGCGATTGATCGTGGCTACAGGGTCGTTATTAAGCCGCCGTCGACAGCCCGGATCGGTTGCGCTCCTTGCGGCGATGTGAGTGACCCGAAAACGGTTCGGGCTCTTGCTCGGCTGTTGAGCGATCACGCCGAAAAATTCGAGTAGGAGCAGTTCACCGCCACATTTGTTCTGGTCAGTCCGATTTTTGTTTGGAAGTTTTCAGTCGCGGCCGAGGTCGTGGGCGCGTTTCGGTGTCTGGGTCCGCGGGGTTTCCGGCCCGGTCGTCCCTGATTCCCGTGAACTTGTCGGTGGCTGTGCCGGGTAGTCGAGTAGGCGGCTGCGCATGAGGTCGCTGAGTTCGTTGGGGTTGTACGGTGCGCGGTTTCCGCTGCGGAGGTGCTCGATCATCGCTTTGTGGTGCTCGGCTACCTGGAGGTGAATGGCTGTGTCTTGTGTGGCCGCGAGGGTGGGTGGTTCGGTGTTGTTGCGGTGTACGCCGGCGGCGAGGACATCGCGGAGCGGTGTGTGGGTTGCTTCCATGGCGACGTAGCGGGCTGCTTGTACTGCGGAGGCGTGGACTTTTTGCCAGTCGATGCTCCAGCCGGAGGATTTGAGGAGTTCGTCGAAGAAGACTCGTTGTGTGCGGGAGTTGCCGTCTCGGAATGGGTGCAGGACGAACCGCCACCTATTCCATCAGATGCAACATCGCGGTGACCTGCACTGATCCGGCACGAATGTGAGCGCGAGCGCTGCCAAGGACACTTCATGGAAGATACCTAACTCACGATGTTGGTGCACTGTTGCTAGACAGACGAATTCGCGACGAATGCGGCCCATCTTCTGTCCGGGACTCTTGCGGACGGGTCTACGTTTGATGCAACATTGTTGCTGTGAGTACGCCTTCTGAATCTGTCATTGCGGAGTTCCGGCGGCGCGGCATTGTGCCCATCGATGAGCCAGCTTTTGTATTCGACGAGATGGTCGAGGGCTTCTCGCAGCAGCAGGCAAGTCGGGGCCTAGCGAAGGCTACGGTCGAGGTCCGGAGATCGCAGATCCAGCGGTTTCGGCACTTCACAGACACTTACCCTTGGCAGTGGCTGCCCGGAGATCTGGAGGACTTCACCACGAGCCTGCTCTCGGGTGACAAGCCTCGTTCACACTCGACACTGCGCGGCTATCAAGTGACGTTGCGACTGTTCTGCGCGTATCTGACTGACCAGCGCTACAACTGGGTCAGCGAGTGCCGCCAGCGGTTCGGAGAAGTCCCCACCCAGATTTGTTTCGAATGGAACACGATCGCGCATCTGGCAGCATTTGAAGGAAAACCCGGGCGACGGCCGTTCGATTACGACGAGCTCGAGAAGTTCTTCGACGTCGCCGATGCCCGCGTAGACCGCATACGCAGCAGCGGACGTAAAGGGGCTCTCGCCGCACTACGCGACGCACAGTTGTTTAAGACGATCTATGCCTACGGGCTCAGGCGGACCGAGGCACTGCAACTCGACGTTGCCGATCTACGTTCCAACGCCAAGGCAGATCGGTTCGGTCGCTTCGGTCTCCTCCATGTGCGATACGGCAAAGCTTCACGCGGCACACCGCCGAAGCGCCGGTCTGTTCTGACATTGCCCGAGTTCGATTGGATCGTCGAAGGTTTGGACTTCTACCTCGAAGAGATACGAGAGAAGTTCCACCCGGGTGAGAGCCCCGCATTGTGGCCGACCGAACGCGGGACGCGGGTGGGTGGCAAGTACTTCAATCTGCGCTTCGCCGAGTTGCGCGACGAGGCGGGCCTCGACGAAAATCTCACGCCGCACTCGCTGCGCCACTCATATGTGACCCACCTGGTGGAATTCGGATACTCCGAACAGTTCATTCAGATCCAGGTCGGACACGCCTACGCCTCAACGACCGCCATCTACACCTCCGTCAGCGACGACTACCGCAACAGCGTGGTCTCCGACGCAATCAATCGCTTCTACTTCCCAACCAAGGACGGATAGCAATGCGCTCCACAATTGACTGGCGACTGCGATCGTTGATGGCCGAGCGCGGCATGTTCCAAACCACTGACCTTCTGGAACCTCTGCGCGACGCTGGCATCGCACTTTCGCGTGAACAGGTCTTCCGCCTGGTCACACAGACCCCGCAACGAATGAATATGGAAGTCTTCGCCGCGTTATGCACAATCTTCGACTGCGAACCCAACGACCTCATTCACGTCGCCGCGGCCGTCCAGGACACACCGCGCCGAACTGGGACCGGCGGCCCAATCGATGACATCGGCGATGCCCGCCCAGTGCGAGCGCGAATAAACCGGCCACAGCACCGGAAATGACGACAACCCGCACCGGCCGAGATCTAACCGACGCCATCACAAAACTGCTTGCAATCAAGAAGATTCAGGCACTAGACCACGTAGTGGCCGAGGAGATCGCCCGGGTGGACCCCACGCGGCACACCACACTTCTCAGATATCTCTCCCGCTCTGATGTCGATCTCGCATCGGTTGACCCCGAGACACCAATTGCAGCCCAAATCTTTCTTGCACGGTTGATCCGACGAGGCGTCACCACCATCGGCCTACCTGCATGTCCGAGTTGTCACCAACGCCGCGTCCTGCGACGCCGAGATCCGGAAGGACGGCGCGTTTGCTACCGCTGTTACGAGCGGCAACACTATGGCGAGTGTCCTACATGCCAGCGCATGAAAAAACTGACATCAGAAACCGACGGTCAGGGCCGGCGACTATGCCAACGGTGCTCACCGCGAGGCGCCACCCAAATCACCTGCTCTGCTTGTGGGAAGAACGTCACCGCAGCCACCAAGATCGACGGACAAGACGTTTGCCTGAGCTGCTACCCACGCAAACCGAGCACCTGCTCAGCATGTGGCAAGGAGAAGAAAGTCGCCAGCCATATCCGGTCGACGCCCCACTGCTTCGCCTGCCACAACCGCATACTCCGAAACCCGCAACCATGCCCGATCTGCAGAGATAAGCGAATCTTGGCGTTCACCAACGAAATCCAGACACCGATCTGCGCCGAATGCGCCGGTCAACCAGCCCGGTACGCATGCCGCAGATGTGGCAGCGAAGAAAATGCCTACGGCCGGTTCTGTGGGAAATGCACCCTCCATGACCGGCTCACCGTAGTCCTCAGCAATCCCGACTCCGGCCAAATCAGCGAACCGATGCAAGCGCTCTTCAACTACCTCACGCAGCTACCCCGTCCAGAGCAGATCATCAAATGGCTCCACATGGGACCACACACTGACCTTCTTCACGAAGTCGCTATCGGCGTCCGACCACTAACCGAGCAAACATTCGCGACGGCAGAAGGAGGAAAAGGGTTACTCCACCTGCGGTCACTCCTCGCTGACAGCGGAGCGCTTGCATACGAACAGCCTGCGTTGGCGAGACTCCATACGTGGTGCGATCAGCAACTCGCGGTTCTGCGACCGGCGGAGCGGATCATCGTCAACCAGTACCTCCACTGGGAACTACTCCGACGAGCGAAGCGAAATAACACAGGCGGCGACATCCTCGAGGGTGCGGCCAGCCACGTCCAAGCTGTGATCCGCGGAATCGTCAACCTCATAGCCTGGCTCGACACAGACCAGCAAACCTCACTCCGCAACATCACCCAAGAACAGATCGATCGCTACACACTGAGCGTCAATGCTGGGCGCTGGTTACCGCAATTACTCCGTTGGGCAACGACCAATGGTCACATCGAATTCGATGTGGTAGCAACATCTTTGTCGATCCGACAGCCGGCGGTCACGCTCACCGAGGACCGCTTGGATCGCATCGTCGACGCGGTACTCAAGGACACGTCACTTCGCCCTAGCCTGCGACTCGGCGTACTCCTCATTGCGATGTACGGTCTACCCGCAAGACGGATCGTCAGGTTAGAGCGAACACAGATCATCAAAGTTGGTGCTCACGACGCCGCTCTCACCTTTGGCGAACATCAACTCTTACTCCCGCCGCCGGTCGCTGACATCAGCAGGGTCCACCTGCAGAGCATCTCGGACTCCCGGACAAGCTGGCTGTTCCCCGGCCGCCGTCCCGGCCAACACATGAGCGACCAGCAATTCCGGCGCGCACTGGAACCCTACGACGTCACCATCAGCCAGCTTCAAACCGCAGCACGCTACCGTCTCGCGGGTGCGGTTCCTGCGAAAATCCTCGCCGACAGCCTCGACTTCGACATCAGCACCATCGCCAAGTACGCAAGCCTCAGTGGCGGGCGATGGGGCGACTACCCGCTCGTTCGAGCGACACACGGAGTTGAACCTGCCCGCTAACTGCGCGAATGGTGGGTGCGGTGCAAAAGGTACCGCTGGTCACTTACCGCTAGAGATTAGATAGTTGGCGTAAGTTCCGGTTCACGATATCGGATTCCGGTTGCGTGTCGGATCTAGAGTTGCCTGTGCCGCAGAAAACCAATTCTTGAGAAATGAGTCGGTAATCGTGGTGAACGAGCCGGGGAGGTTCGCGATCGCACTCGCACCGGTTGCTGCAGCCTTCAACTACTCGGCCTGGATTACATCACGTGGCGGCGTGACTCCGAGGCCTAATTGGCCGGTCGGGAAAACCCCTCGAGGCCGGATTCCATCGCCTCAGCGAGACGGTCCAGAGCATCGAGAATGTCTGCCCGGGTCTCGCCGAGTCCGGCAAAGAGCTTGCCGTGTGCGTCGAGTTCGCGAGGGAAAATTTGATCAATCGCGGCCTTGCCCGACTCGGTCATCAGGATCAGCGCCGAACGCTTATCCGAAGGATTCTGGACACGCGCAATGAGATTGCGTTTCTCGAGTTTGGCTAGCGCTTTACTCACACCGGCCCGGGACATGCTCAAGAGTTCCGCGAGCCGTATGGCGGTTACCTGCTCCTCCGCGTAACGCAGAGGGACAAGCAGTTCCACCTCTGCGACGGTCAGTTCGGCATCGGCATAAATGGGCTCGACTGCCAGTTCCAGCAACCCTGTGATGCGCTTGAGTTGGGCGACCATCTCCATGGCCGCGATGTCGAGATCAGGGTTGAAGCTGCCCCAGAGCGTGCATGTGCGTTCTCTGAGTGAGGGTTCGGACATAACCACCAAATTTTGTTAACTAGCGAACAATCTGATACTTTCTCAGCCTAGCCTATTGCCTGCCACACCGCTTTCGCCCAGCATCAGCAGGGAACGAACTCGAATGCCATAAACCAGCACCCATCACGCTTCGACAGGTCCTGCGGCGTGATCTCCGCACCGGGAACTGCGACTGAGAATCGCATTGCCACACAAACGAACACAGACATCAACGGGGGAACCATGAACAAGTACGACGCAGTGGTCGTCGGCGGCAGCGCCGCCGGATTGAGTGGAGCCACCGTCTTGGCCCGAGCGCTCCGCAAGGTACTCGTGATCGATACCCACGAACCCCGCAATGCCCCCGCATCTCATCTACACGGATTCCTGTCGCGAGACGGAATGACACCGGAGGCGCTACTTGCAGCAGGACGCGACGAAGTCCTCTCCTACGGCGGCGAAATAGTACAGAACAGAGTCGCGAACATGGTCCGAAGCTCCGACGACGACAGTTTCGTCGTGCACTGCGAAGATGGAACCGTCATCGAGACAAGAACCGTCCTGGTAGCGACCGGTCTGCGCGACGAATTACCCGATATTGCAGGGCTACGCGAGCAGTGGGGCATCGATGTCCTGCACTGCCCGTACTGCCACGGATACGAAGTGAAAAACACGGCGATCGCCGTACTCGGTGGAGACAATCGACCGTTCACAATGCATCAGGCGTTGCTGATCCGGCAATGGTCAGGCGATGTAACGTTCTTCCCGAATCAGATTGTCCTCGACGATGCGGAACGAGAGCGATTGACCGCGCGTGGAATTCGCATTATCGAAGGCGATGTCGCACGGGTGGTGGCCACAGACGGCCAGGTATCGGGGATCGAACTTGCAGATGGTCGGGTGGAGAAACGCGAGACTGTTTTCGTCGGGCCACGTTTCATCCCGAACGACGAATTGCTGACGGAACTGGGGTGCACCGTCGGCGAGAATGGCTGGGTTGCCGTCGATCCCGCCGGGGAAACCAGCATCCCTGGTCTCTGGGCTGCGGGCAATATCGTCGACTCCCCGGCACAGTTGATCACCGCTGCCGGCGCCGGATCCAAGGCCGCGATCGGGCTCAACCACTACTTGCTCGCGCAGGACGTGGAACGCGCTGTCGCAGCAACGAATGACCTCGTCGGCAACCGATAGCGTCAGCTTGGACAGTTCAGCGTCACCGATGTTTGACCTGCAGTATCCGCTACGACGGCACTGTCACGTTAATCGAAAAATATAGTGGCACATCTAGTTTGGGTCATCCTGCTACGGGACACCGCCGGGTCGTTCACTTTCAGGCGGCGGCGGTCGCGGTGACTTCCTGCCAGACCGCGAAGCGGTCGGCCATCTCGGTACGCCATTGGGGTGCCGAGAGCTTGTGCCGGTTGGGCCGGAAGTGCGGTGAGATGTCACCGAATGCGGACAGGAACCGCTGCGCATGCCCAGGTGATGTGAAGCGTTTCATCGCCCGCTCCCGCTGTCGGGTCGGTTGGTGCGAGTTCTCGGCTCGATTGTTCAAATACTTCGACCTGCGATGCTCGACCGAGGCCAGCATCTCGCGGTGCGCCACCTGGTAGCTGGCGAGCTTGTCGGTGACGATCACTCGCGGCACATACTCCAGCCTTTTGAGCAGCTTGCGGAAGAACCGTTTGGCCGCCAACGTATTTCGGCGGGACTGGACCAGCACGTCGAGCACGTTGCCTTCCTGGTCGACCGCCCGCCACAGGTAATGCAGTGTGCCGTTGATTTTGATGAAGACCTCGTCGAGGTACCACTTGTCACCGGGCCGCGCCCGCCGCCGGCGCAACTGGTTGGCGTAGGCCTGCCCGAACTTGGCGCACCACCGGCGAATCGTCTCGTAACTCACCACGACACCGCGTTCGAGCATAAGTTCCTCGACTTCACGGAAGCTGAGCGGGAACCGGAAGTACAACCACACACAGTGGTTGATGATCTCGACCGGGTAGCGGTGCCCTTTGTACGACAGCGTTGGAGTGGTCACGCCGCATTCTCCCAGTTCGCCGCGTTCAACAACGTGACAGTGCCATCGTGTACCACCCAACTTTCGGGTCGAGCACGGCAGTGAACAGATATGCGGATCCGGCCTCGACCAACGGATCGTTTTCCAGAAGCAGCAGAGTGTTTTTCTCAGCGTCGATTCCGCCTTGCTGGCTGATCGTGATGTCGCCTGAGACATCGCCTTTCAGAACCGAATTGACGTGGACTGTGTACTGGGTTTCGGGTAGATCTGCCATCCGCGATGTCGAGTCGAGTTTTTCGAGGACTGTGCCGACGAAAATGCTGTCCGATGCGCCGGCGACCAAGGTTTGATCTTCGATGTCGTATGCCCAACTGGCCTCGACACTGACAGTCTTCATCGCAGAACTTGCAGAAGATGCCTGATCGGACGCGGGATCGTGTGGAGCAGTCGACCCGCATCCGGCGATCAGAAGCGTGATCAGGAGCGCTCCGCCGGATGCTCGGGACGACGTTCCCGGCAGTAAAGACTCTCGAGGACTTCAACCTCGACCACCTGCCGAGCTTGCGACGTGATGTGCTGGCGCACTTGGCGACTGGAATGTTCGTTCCCAAAGCGGAAAACGTCATCCTGCTCGGCCCTCCTGGTATCGGCAAGACACACATCGCGATCGGACTCGGAGTCAAGGCCGCTTACGCCGGATATTCCGTCCTGTTCGATACTGCCAGCAACTAGATCACGCGGTTGAGCACTGCACATCATGCCGGGCAGCTTGAGACCGAACTCAAGAAGATCCGCCGTTACAAGTTGATCATCATCGATGAGGTCGGGTACATCCCGTTCGATCAGGACGCGGCGAACTTGTTCTTCCAGCTGCTCGCATCGCGATACGAGCAAGGCTCGGTCATGGTCACCTCCAACCTCCCGTTCGGGCGATGGGGCGAGACATTTTCCGACGACGTCGTCGCCGCAGCGATGATCGACCGACTCGTCCATCACGCCGAAGTGCTCACCCTCAGCGGTGACTCCTATCGGCACTGTCACGTTGTTGAACGCGGCGAACTGGGAGAATGCGGCGTGACCACTCCAACGCTGTCGTACAAAGGGCACCGCTACCCGGTCGAGATCATCAACCACTGTGTGTGGTTGTACTTCCGGTTCCCGCTCAGCTTCCGTGAAGTCGAGGAACTTATGCTCGAACGCGGTGTCGTGGTGAGTTACGAGACGATTCGCCGGTGGTGCGCCAAGTTCGGGCAGGCCTACGCCAACCAGTTGCGCCGGCGGCGGGCGCGGCCCGGTGACAAGTGGTACCTCGACGAGGTCTTCATCAAAATCAACGGCACACTGCATTACCTGTGGCGGGCGGTCGACCAGGAAGGCAACGTGCTCGACGTGCTGGTCCAGTCCCGCCGAAATACGTTGGCGGCCAAACGGTTCTTCCGCAAGCTGCTCAAAAGGCTGGAGTATGTGCCGCGAGTGATCGTCACCGACAAGCTCGCCAGCTACCAGGTGGCGCACCGCGAGATGCTGGCCTCGGTCGAGCATCGCAGGTCGAAGTATTTGAACAATCGAGCCGAGAACTCGCACCAACCGACCCGACAGCGGGAGCGGGCGATGAAACGCTTCACATCACCTGGGCATGCGCAGCGGTTCCTGTCCGCATTCGGTGACATCTCACCGCACTTCCGGCCCAACCGGCACAAGCTCTCGGCACCCCAATGGCGTACCGAGATGGCCGACCGCTTCGCGGTCTGGCAGGAAGTCACCGCGACCGCCGCCGCCTGAAAGTGAACGACCCGGCGGTGTCCCGTAGCAGGATGACCCAAACTAGATGTGCCACTATATTTTTCGATTAACGTGACAGTGCCTACACGATTACTCCGGTGACCGGCCATCAAGACATTCCGGTCGACACTGCCTCTCAATTGGAAGGGGCAGGGAGGGGGCGGGCCGCCCCTCCTGAGCCGCAATCCGTCACCGACATGCGCATCGCTATCGAGAACGAGGTTGTCCCGAGCGAGAACGAAGTTACCCCGAACTGACTCCTCCCTCAGGTCTCGCGACACGTCGACCTACATGGTTCAGTACGCCTGGACCGTGTAGGTCGAGTGATCGACGACGGGCAGATCGTAGATAGCGGCCAACGGTGCGGCACTGGGCATCCCGCACGACCGATCACTAGGGATTGCGGGCCGGATCCCATTGCCCTGCGCGTCAACCAGCCACACGACAGGCTGGCGCCCGAGACTGAAGTTGCAATCACTCCAACTGAACGGGGACTTCGGCCGAGAAGGTTGCGACAACGCCGCCATGATCTCGGAAAGGTCACCGTCACGAACCGTCTCGTCGACCCGTCGTGACAACGGGTCGTTGCCCTCGACCTCGGCGCTCTCGCTGCACGTGACAACCCGTACGGGTGTGAAGTCCTCCGGCACGGCACCTGCCTCAGGAGCTGGTGGGATTCCCGGAATCTCTCGGACAGGATCAGTCGTGATTGCCCCGAGGACATTCGGTGCCTCACATGTGATGTCGCGCGTGGCGATCGCGTCAGGGGGACTCGGCAGAGTGCGAGACTCCACCGTGAAGTAGACAGCGGCCACCCCCGCGCATAGCAGGACGACAACGGTGGCGATCCAACGTCCTATTCTCACAACCCCACAGTAGCGAGACGGACCGGATGGCGACGGGGCCATTGCCCCAGCTCGAACCAGACAGGGCCTAGTAGGACTTTGTTAGGTCGGGAAGCTGTGGTGACACAGTGGGCAGGTGCCGATCCAGATGGCAAGTGCGCGTTGGATATCGCGGACGATGCCGTAGAGGTCAGCCCTGTCCATCGGCTTTTGGGTCGGTCAGCCGCAGGGTCGTGAGGAACAGGTGGGCGGCGGTGACGAGGGTGGCGTGGTGGTGCCAGCCGAGCCAGGAGCGGCCCTCGAAGTGATCGAGACCGAGTGCGACTTTCAGTTCTCTGTAGTCATGTTCGATGCGCCAGCGCAGTTTCGCGAGTCGGACGAGTTCGTCGATCGCAGTGTCGGCAGGCATGGTGGATAGCCAGTAGTCGGTGGGCTGCGCTGCGCCGGTTGGCCATTCGGCCAGCAACCACACCTGTTCGACTGTTCCGTCGTCGGCGCGGGGCACCCGATGACCTGCGGGCAGGGCTCGCAGGGCGACGAACCTCGAACGCATGACGGCATCAGGATTGCCCGGCGCAGGAGGTACCGCGCCGCCACGCCACCTCCTGCGCCGCGTCCGGTCCGGCAGCGAGCACCATGTCTGCGCAGCTGGACTTCGGGGCCCTGTAACGGGCGGTGAACGGGCGTCCTCGGCCGATGCGCGGTGGCGTCTCGGGCACCGCGTCAGCCGGATAGACGCTGGTAGCGGCCTTGACCGCCACCATGTAGGCGATGTCGCGGTCGGTGAGCGCGGCACGGAACTGCGCACCCTCACCGTAGCCGGCGTCCGCGACCACCACATCGGGTCGTGGCCGGCCCCAGGCGAGGAGTTCGTCGATCATCTCCACCGCCATTTCCCATTTCGGTCGATGCCGCTCACCGTCAGGGATCGCCGATTTCTTCCGACGCGCCGCGACGACGCCCACGGCATTAGCGTCATCGATGTAGTTCTCGTCCCAGCTCTGCGGCACGAACAACCGCCAGTTCAACGGGCATGAGGCGTCATCGGACGCGGCATGCACACTGACCGCGATCTGGCAGTTGCCGACCTTGCCCAACGTGCCGGAATACTGCCGGGCTACACACGGCGAGGAGTCGCCGTCCTTGCCGAAGCCGGTGTCGTCGACTACCCACGCATCTGGTGTGATCAGCTCGCACGCCTTGCGGCATTCTCGAAGCAACTTCCGTCGTCCTCGCCGACCGACTCGGGATTGAACTGACGGAACTCCGCGACGAGATCGACGACAACGACGCGCTCGCCGCCGCCGTCATCGCAGGGATCGGCTGGCGCTCCACAGCCTCCATTACCGAGAAAACCGCCTACATCGTTGTCGGCGCCCTCCGCCGCGAAGCCACCTTCGAGGCTGCCCTCACCATGCTGTTCCGCCTCGCGGCACGACCCAAACGCCCGCTGAATGCCGACTTTCTCCACGACTTTCTCAGTCAATTCAGCATGGGTGCCCGCGACCGTTTTCTGGCCACCTGGCTCCACATCGCCCATGGAACCAACGGCGCGGTCGATCGCCTCATCCGTTGGGCATGTGAGAAACCTCTGAACGAGGTCAGCGAAGATACCACCCGCCTGTGGGCTACCGCTCTGTTGTGGACTACCAGCGCCACCGACCGCCGCGTTCGCGAACCCGCAACCGTCGCGGCAGCACGCCTACTCGCCCGCCACCCGAGCCAGGCGACGAGGCTGCTGCAACAATTCGCCACCGTCGATGACGAGTGGGTCGTAGAGCGCGCCCTTGTGGTCGCTTACGCCGGCCTATTGGCGAACGGAGCCATCGCAGATTGGACAGATGCGGCCGCGATTGTGTGGACTCACTTCTTCGAACGCCCAGCGGACCTCACGCCGAATGCGGCCGTTCGCGACGCTGCCCGCAGCATCCTCGAAGCCGCAGCAGACCGCAGCGCGCTTCCCGCCGGCGTTACCGTCGACCAGTTTAGACCGCCGTATAAGAGCCTCTGGCCTCTCGACTGGCCTACCGAAGCTGACATCGAACCCTACGACAATATCGACTACCCCAAGCTCGTGCGTTCCAGCACTGACGACGACTTCTGCCGCTACTACATCGAGCATGAACTGAGGGACAGGCCCGACGTCGAGGTCCCCGCTGGAGCAAGGTGGGTTGTCACAGAGGTCATCCGTCTCGGCTACCGGCCGGAATGGCACAGCTCGTTCGACGGGTACGTCATCGCCACCTACGGCGGTGGGCGCGGCAAACCCAAATGGATCGAGCGCATCGGCAAGAAATACCAGTGGATTGCACTCAACCGGCTCGTCGGTCATGTCTCCGACAACGCCCCCAAGACGCCCGGAAAGTGGGACCCACCACCACCGCCCGTGCCCGGCCCCGTGACCACAATCTCTCGACAGATCGATCCGACCATTCACGAATTTGCACCTGCCGACGATAGCTCGCGACCATGGGTGCCCACTTACGACTGGACTGCCACAGTCGGCCGGTCTCGCTCCCAGTGGGTCGCCGACGACACTGACCTACCCACCATCAACGTCGCCGAAGCCGAGTTCGACGAGCGCCTGTTCATCGTTTTGTCGGGTTCCTACGAATGGAGCGACGCGGACGACCGTGGGAAACGATCACGTGGCATGTGGGCCCACATCTATTCCCACCTCGTCGACACCACAGATTTACCCGCAGCAGTCGCCGAACTCAAAGGCAAGGACTTGACCGGCGGCCGTGACATCTCAATATCGCCAGAGACCAATGGGTACGTCGGTGAATTTCCATATGGTCACCACCACGGTGCAATGATCCACAACGTCAGCAACGAGCCCAAACCGCTCAGCGTTCCCACCCGGCCCGCATCTTGGCACATTCTGGGCGAGTACGAGTACGCCCCCGGAAACTACGAGACCATCTCTGTCGATGTCCCGGCCCCCGAGTTCTTCGGACCTGCCCCCGGAAACCTCCGTTGGAACGGACGTAACGGCTGGACCGACACCAACATTGGTCAACTCGTCGCGTCCCTGGGCCACACCGTCAATGCCGGCCGAAACGAACTCCTCATCGAACGCACCTGGCTCGAAACTTGGCTCACCACTGAAAAGAAATCTCTGATCTGGATTGAGAACACAGGTCGGGATGTATTACGCGACGTCGGCGCAGCAAGAGCCTCCCATCCAGGCGAGCTGACCCGCTCCCAAGTACACGCTTGGACACCCGGCTCTGCGGTCGATACCACAACTCCAGGCTGGCAGCGATTTCCCGCCCGTGGTGAGTAACCCCCTGCATCAATACCCGGCTAATCTCATGCTGGCTACCTGATGGCACTGCCGGATCCAAGTAGTTGAGGACGTCGCCATCGGGACACGAGGGGACTGTCGTTTTCCCTGTTCAAACGCGTAAATGGGCGGTGTTCGGTGTCGTTCTTCCTGCTGGCAGCACCGATCTACCAGGCTGGCGGGCGTAGGTGAGCTGTCACGGTTGATCCGAGCATGCCCCTGTAGTCGATCCGCCCTCCTGCACGCCGAAACTATGCTCGCCGACATGTCGAACGACAGCTTGTGGGCGAGGATCGAAAGTGTTGCTGAGGTTGCAGCCAACCTGACCAACAGTCCGGATGCTCCGAAGTATCACCATGTGGTCCCTCAGTCCTACATCAGACGCTGGACCCCCGGCCGAAAGGGCTCGGTGCGGTCCGTTCGCGTCGATGATGGTCGTGGGAAGCTCGTGGGACCCAAGAAGGTTGGCGGGATAGACGATTTCTATCGACTCGAAGCCGACGACATCGACGAGAACTCGACACCTCCGCTGGTTGTCGAGGTTCTACTCGGAGTGTTCGATAGCCTCGCGAGGGTTCGGATCCGACGAACTTCTCGCGGGCGAGCCCGGACCTGTCGCCGATGTCGAGATGAAGGCCGATCTTGCGATGGTGGTGGCCGCGCAGATGAGTCGTGGCCAATCGTTCCGTCAGGAACAGTTCGATCTCCTCGAGTATGCATCCCGACAAGATCCGATCGAACACTCGAAGGTCGCAGCTCGTATGTGGCTTTCGTCGACCGGTCAAAGCCTGGATGACGAGACGATAGAGGTAACCGCAGCGCAGATGCGGGAGAAGGACCGTCGGTCGTGGATCAGCCAAGACCATAAACCTAGGGCAATCCAGCTGATGATGCAGAATCTGACGAAGCTGGTTGTTCCCCTTATCACGCGGAACTGGGCAGTCTACCGCTCGGAGACCCCTCTGTTGACTAGTGACGACCCGGTCGTTGTTATCGGTATCGGAGGTCCGTCCACTGATCGGCGTGTGAAGCCCGGCAATGCCGATGCTGCCGTGTGGATCTACCCCATCGACCGCAACCGGCTGCTCGCGTTCTTTCGCCCGGACATTTCGCCGCAGCTGCCGTTCGTTCTCGACGCGGCCGAGACCTACGAGATCAATCGAGAGATCGTCGCTGCCGCCTACGAGAAAGTCTTCGAGCATCCTGACGACGACATCGCGAGCACCATCACGGTGCCCCCGCGGCCGACCGCTCCCCGCGCCGAGACAGTGGTTGATCTGTCCCGACGCCGCCGTCCGTGCGGATCAGTACTTTCCTTCCGGCCGCGCCGGATGTTCGCAGTGGCAACTGCGCCAATGCTTGTCGGGTCACGTGGATGTGGTCGGCGGCGGTATTCGATCCGGCGTTTCCGGGCCGCAGCAGGAAACTCACGGGTTCTCCGGTGCCGTGTTCACCGTGGTCGACGAATGCCAGGAGTGGATGGAAACCGAAGCCTCGCTGGACCGTGCCTCGTTGATTCGCTTCGTCCGCCGCCACGAATCACTCCGCAATCCGTGGGCATGTCGGTTGGGGGCGGGGTGAGTGTCTACAAGTGCGCACAGTAACCATGTCGGCGGGACTGCGGCATATATCGATATTGATATATGGTGGTGGGGTGGAGCGAGGCGACGAGAAACCGATCCGGTGGGTGGGCAGTGCGCTCGACGACTTGCGTGATCTGCCGGCCGACGTTCAGGACGATCTCGGGTACCAGATAGGGCGGGTTCAGCAGGGGTTGGATCCGGACGACTGGAAGCCGATGAAGGACGTCGGGTCGGGTTGCCGCGAAATCCGAGTCCGGACGTCCGACGGGGCGTTCCGCACGTTCTACGTCGCGAGCTTCGGCGGGGTGATTTACGTGCTGCACTGTTTTCAGAAGAAGGCCCAGAAGACTTCGAAGTCCGACATCGAGTTGGGTCGGCAGCGGTACAAGGCGGCGTCGGCACATGCGAAGGAGAAGTGATGAGCAGCAACGATATTGTCGAGACGGCATCCGTGTGGGAGGCGGTGAGCGACACTGAGGGTGAGGCGTACAACCGCCGGCTGCGCGCGGATCTGATGACTGCGATCCGTGGGCAGATCGACCGTTTCGGGTGGTCGCAGCTTGTCGCTGCCGAGAATCTCGGTGTCACTCAGCCGCGTTTGTCGGATCTCTATCGGGGAAAGTTGAGTAAGTTCTCTCTCGATGCCCTGGTCAATCTTGGTAGCAAGGTCGGTGTCCATGTCGGTGTGCATGTCGACACCGACGCATAACCGTAGTACGAACACGAGAAGCGATCATCGCCGTCGCAGCCCAACATTTCGACACCGACGGATACGGCAACACCAGCATGAACACCATCGCCCACGCTGGGAAATTCGCCAAAGGCGCTATGTACTACCATTTCCCATCCAAAGAAGCGATCGCCGAACACCTCATCTCGGACTGGAACCACATCCTCGACGAAACCATCAGCGAAGCACTGGCGGCAGGGGCGAGCAGCACGGTAAGCCAAAAGCTGGCAGCGATCTTCATGTCGCTCGCACAGCGCATCGGCGAAGACACCAACCTGCGGGCGGAATGAAACTCACCCTCGAACCCACCATCGACAACGGCGCAGCCTTCGCACACTGGGTCGACGTCATCAGCAACATCATCGAGACCGCCATCACCGAAGGCGAACTCACCGACACCCCCACCACACACCGACACCCCCACCACACACCGACACCCCCACCACACACCGACTCGCATGGAACCTGTGCTCTGGCACCCTCGGAGCCGCACATGCATCAGCAACCCTCCGAGAAGACATCGACCTCGCAACCCGCATCGACGACCTACTCACCGTTCACCTGGCTGCCGTCGCAGCGCGATGAGAACCATTCGATCGTCGCCCTCGGAGGGTGAGCGGCCCGCAAGCCCACCACTCGATTTCGAATATATGTTCGACTAGGGTGTGAGCGGTAAGGCGATGACGGAGGAGGTCAGCACCTATGACCGCCGACCCGAACACTCTCGCGGCACTGACTCCCGGTGACCGCATCGAGGCACTGCGCCGACGTATGGCCTCGATCCCCGCACGCACCGATGGGGCCGCTGCCCCGGCCGTCCCCACCGAGCGAGCAGAAGCGCGGTTCGAGACACGGCCCGAGACGATCACCGAATCCGCCATCAGCGTTCTCGAGGTACCTCCGGCACTCGCTTCCCTGCTCCCCAGAGGCGGACTCGCACGCGGTTCGGTCGTCTCGGTGGACGGCGCATCGTCGGTGCTGCTCAGCCTGCTCGCCTCCGTCACCGGCAGCGGTAAACACGCCGCGATCATCGGACTGCCGAAGCTCGGACTCCTCGCGGCCACCGAAATGGGAGCCGACCTCACCCGCTGCGCCCTGATCCCTACTCCGGGATCTGCGGCGATAGACGTGGCGGCGATCCTGCTCGACGGGATGGATTTGGTTGTTCTCGGGCTGGCCGGTGCCGCCGTTCCGCCGAGCAGGGCGCGCGCGGTGGTTGCTCGTGCGCGCAGCAAAGGGTCGTGCCTGGTTGTCACCGAAGGGCGATGGGACGGGGCGGACATCCGCATCGACTCCCACGTCGCCAATTACACGGGGATCGGGCAGGGCTACGGGCGCATCACAGGCTTCTCCGTCGATATCGAGGTCAAATTTGGCCGGGGGATACGTCCCCGGCCCGGCAGGTTCGATCTGAGCGCCGCAGGCGGGGTAGTGGGATGGACGGCGCACGCTCCCGAACAATCGGCTCCGCTTCCACTTCCGCAGGCGCTATGACCGCCCCGGACTTCACCGGCTGGCAGGAGCCGTGGCCACTGACCCCGACTCTGCGCCCCTTCCCACAGCCCAAACCGGTCATCGTAGAAACGAACCGCGCCCTGCCCTTGGCGAAGAACGCCACGCGCCCCGACAAGTTCCCTCTGCGAGTACTCGCCGGAGGACTCCGCCTCGAAGGCACCATGCCGGGAAAGCTTTACGCGTGGGCGCTCCTCAGTGACGGTCAATGGCTCGGTTGTAGACAGACTTCGTAATTGACCATAGACCACATCTGTCAGTGGGTTGGTAAAGCTCATCGACAGTAGTGGGAACCCAATTTCCTGGGGTTGATCGATGGACGCCGAGTCCAACGATGGAAACGCCAGCGAGGCTCCGACATCGTCAGAGCCACCTGACAACCTGGATTCTGTTTCATCCCGACCGGATGAGAGTTGACGACACTAGTCCTGTTCCCTGGTGTCGGATCAGTAGGGTCCGGATGACCATTCCGCGCAGTCGTGGTCAACGTAGGCGGCAACTGTTCAGTCGCCGGCGACCAACTTCGGCCCCGCCTACGTAGGCTCCAGGGCTGGTCGCCGGCCGCAAAGGCCCCCGACTGACCATCTGACCCGCTATGCGTGTTTGGTGAGATCACCCGGTTCGACCGATGACGTTCCCGCTGGCGTCGTACCCGACAAGAGTCGCCATCGGCATTCCGTCCGGCATTGGGAACCATCCGAAGAAGCGACCTTCTACCAGCATCGTAGGGAACACTTCGCCGCTCTTGGTGTGGAGTTCGGCTCGGACGGCCTCGCCTGCGGCGGCATCGTAGGTGAAATAGGTAAGACTGCCTGACCTCCCCACCTCACCTCCGGCGCCCTGGCCGAACGGGCCAGTGTCGACAGCCTCGCGGCAGTAGTTCATGAGTTTGGTGAAGTCCGCCGGCCCCGCCTGCTCGGAATCGGCGGCCGATTCGAATACAGGAGCGACACATCGCGTGCCATCGGTACCTTGTGCGACGAAAACGCTCATGACGGTTCCATCCGGGCCTGGGATGGCGGCGATCCGCTCGGCGGCGGCGGGGTTGACCCCGCTGCTGTCTGGGTAGGTCAACCAGTTCGAGTATGCATCGGTGAAGGCCTTCGGCATTAAATCTGTGGCAGCGGCGACTCCGACGCCTCCCGCCGCGGCGATCACCGCGACGACGGCGATCGCGCCTACTCTCCGGCGACGCGCTACAGGAACCACGCGGTCGTTGGAGGTTGCCATAATGCGATCGCGCGCGGTTACTTGCAGATAGTTCGGCCACAACTCGTCCATGTGGTCATCTGGCCGCATCTGTTCAAGAGTGGTCAGCAGGTTTCTGGTCATCGGGCACTCCTGGGTTCGGCGGTGGCGCGCAGCGCGATCGAGGTGACAGGTTCGGTGCGAAGGCCGGTGTGTAGACGGCGTCGGGCACGGAAGAGTCGGACGTGCATGGCGGGGACGGAACATCCTGCGACACGGGCCGCCTCGGTGGCGTTCAATCCGTCCCATGCGCTCAGCAGCAGAGCCTCGCGCTCGGTGGGTGTGAGTGTTGCCAGTGCTTCGAGTACTTCAGCGCGGTCGGTGACTGCGACGTCCGCGCCCGGCATCGATGCCGTCATTTCGCCGATACGTGCCATATTCGCAGCCAACGCATCATGGCGGCGGACGGTTCGACGGTTGTTGCTCATGGTGTTTCGGGCGACCACCAGCAGCCAGGGCAACCCCGGTTCGGGTACCTCAGCAAGGCGCCGCCATGCAACGAGAAACGTCTCGGACACCACTTCCTGGGCAGTGTGGTGATCGACATACCTGCAGGTGTACGCGAACACCCGGCCTGCGTAGGCATTCCACAGCTCGGTAAAGCGTTCCCTGTCTCCCGGCGGTGGTGACCGGTGCGGTTTCTCTCTCATATGAAGAAGTGTCCGGTCGGGTGCTGATTCTTACAGCGGTCTTCTAATCCGGTACTCCGGCCAACTACGGTGGCGACACAGGAATCCGAGGAAGGCCGACTCCCACCGTAATGGGGGAAGGACAATGAGCCGCACCTCCCCCGAGGATGTTAGACACCGGGGCCGCGCCACCGAGGTCGTAGCGGCGCCGCGGTTTCGGAGCAGCCGATTCCGTCGTCTCACGCTGACCATCGTCGACTCGGTCGCCCGTTTCCGGGTCGGAGGATGCAGGATCAGGCCCTCCCAATTCCGCCACCGGTCGAACCTACTCGAGACGTCGTCCCAACACTCTGGCATACCGATGCTCGCCGTAGAACCCATCGGCGCTGGTGCATTGACGGCGTTGAGTAAGGCTGCGTAGGAGCGCGGAATCGGTCCTGGCAGGTCTATTTGCGGGGCGTGGCGATGGTGGTGATGGCTGTGCGTTGATGGAGTTCTACGCGAAGGTGGTGTGCTTCGAGGCTGAGTTGCTGAATTTGTGACGAAGCTAGAGCGATCTGTTCGGTGAGTTCGCGATTGCGCGTGCGCAGCTTCCGATTTTCGAGTTCGAGATTCTGGAGGTGGCTGGTTGGCTCTGCGGGGGTGGGAGTACCGCGGTCGGCTTGCCGGTGCTTCGTCAGCACCTCTACTGCCTCTGGGAAATTTCGCCTCAGCGTGGTGTTTGCGATACCGAGGCGTCGGGCGAGAGCAAGCACGCTGGGCAGGACTCCACGTTCGGCTGATTCAGCCACCAGCTCGGCCAGCTCAGCCGATACCGCTGCCGCAGTGGGCATTTTTCCGGGTTGGGTCACTGCGAGTCCCCGCTGTGGCGGTCGACGAATGCGTGAATCTGTGCCGCTAGTTCGGAGAGCTGGCTTCGTAAGAGTGGCGGGAGCGTGGGGCGCTCACGGAGTGTCTCGGCGATTTCCTTGGCTTCTGCGCTCAGCTTCGTGAGGTTTACCGACGGTGAGTGCGACGTTGGGGCAGTTGAGTGGTTGGCAGTGATTGAGCTGCGGAACTGCGCTCTTGGCGGTGTTGCTGTTCAGACACAGGGCTTTTCGGGCATCGAAGATGCACGTTGCGTATTTTCCAGGGTAGATGTCTCCGGCCTTGCTTTTCAGTACACGGGTGAGCCGTTTGGGGTCGGTGATCACAGCCCCGGCGAACTGCGGATGGCTGGCCAGCGCTGCGAGTCGCGATGCTCCTTCCACTGCGGCTGGACCGGTCAATCGGGTGTGCTCGTGTTGATCGATCATGGTCATCAGATCGTTGCCTCGTAGTAGTGCTTGCTCGGCTTCGACTTCCGCGCGGAAACCCGAATCTGAAGTTCCTGCATAGCCTTCGAACATCTGGATGCTCAAGTGACGGTATGCGATCGCGCCCGCCACGGCTCCGCCAGGTTGTCGGGCAATGAACCACGCAAGGGTTCGTCGGAACTGTCGGGTGGACAGTATCCATGGTGCGCCGTTCACCGTGGGGATGCCATCGATGCGTCCGTGTTCGGTGCAGTAGTTGTTGATCCAGTTGCACAGATCGTTGAGTTGCACATTGGTGGCGCAGGTAGTGAAAACCCGATTCGGGCGGAAACCGCTGGCTTCGTCGCGCGACTGGGTGAGAAAGGTGAACAAGTACTCGGCGCCTGGCCTGCGTAGTTCGGTGAGAACGTCGATGGCGCGGGCCACTGGCGCGCCGACTGTCCACGTAGCGTCGACGCCGTGGGGATCCTTGGCGCCCTTGAAAGCGGTGCCGGAAACTGTCCATCGGTGCGGGGTTCCGTCGGATCTGCGACGAATTGTGACGCAGCCGGGTCGCAGGCTTTTGACCTCACTCTCGCGCATGCCGGACAGATAGGCAACGAGGACGTAGCAGGCAGTGAGGAGCATCCGCGAGAGCACTCGTGCGGACCTGCTCGGATGGTTGTTCGCGCAGATCCCGCTGGTCCACGGTTCTCCGTCGAGTTTTCCCGAGATAGTGATGGGAAACCATGTGTGCGGATCGACGCCGACCAGCTTCTCGGCAGCGGCGATCGATTCCCACTGTTCAGGCTGCCGGATGCCGCTGATGCCGGCCTGCGCGGCGAGGAGTGATCGGTTCACTCCTCGCCTTGTGCCGGGTAGGGGTTGCCTGGTTCGGATGTACTGATCGAGGACCTCCGTCAGGGCTGCGTGTGCTCCGGAGTTTCGGCCGAGAGCAGAAGGCTTTGGCCGGTTCTTGATCGGCCCTCTGAGTTCGAGCGAGGTCAGAATGTCGGGCGCGAAATCGTCGACGAATCTCAATGACCAGGAAATCAGAGGACCGAGCACCTGCTCGGGGATGCGCGGGGTGATGTTCTCCGCGCGTGAGCGCGATTGCCGAGACCACCCCTCGGCCGCGTATTGAGGGTCGAAGGTGAGGGGCTCGGTAACGGCGCTTCGATACCGCCACAGCATGCGAACCGCCCGTCGGGCATTCTCGCGGTGGCCGGTGTTGGGCACATCGGAGAGCAAGAAGATGGCGTAGTCCCCGAGCATCTCGGGAGTCAGGGCGGCCAACGAGGTTCCGGGTCGAGTGTCATCGGCCCAGATCAGGAACCGTTTGATCTGCGGAAACAGGGCCGTGACGGTGCCCACGGCCAGACGCTGCTCTCCTGGCGGTAGTGGACCGGACAGGATGGCCGCGAAGAGCTCTTTCGCGGCGCTCTGATGGCGGGTGGGGATGGTGGTGAAGTCCAAGCGCTCTGAACTCAGATGCGATTGCAGCTGGGCGGCGTCGAGTTGCCACACCATGTCCGTGTATCGGGGAAGGCGATCGTCGCGGATGTCGGGGCGCAGCGGCCGTCCTGTGAGTACATGGGGGCCGGTACTGAAGTGGGGTTGTGGTTCGGTCATGGAAGGTCCCAGGGTTGTTCGACGAGGTCGAGAAGAGCATCGGCTGGCTTGATCGACTCGGCGTGCGAGACTTGTCCCGGTGTGAATTTGGGCAGAATCTCGTGATCGATGGTCGCCCACACGGGTCCATAGCGGCCCCACCAGTCGGACTCTGCGAGCACCGATCGCCGTTCGTCGAGTGCCTGTCGTAAGGCCAGCACGGCAGGAAGGTGACTCGACGAGATGACGCAATTGCCGCAGTGAAAACAGTCGAGAAATGTTGTCCGACGGCATATTCGCCCAGTGGCAGGGTGAGCGTCGGGGTCAGCGCAACCATTCCACGGCGCCTCCTTATCTGCGGGCACTGTCGCGTGTGGCACGACGTTCAGGGATCCGCCCGCGGCCGCAAGCGCGCGAGCGTGAGTATCGAGTGCCGCCCTCTCGGCGTCGGCGATGGCAGCGGTGACGGTTTCGGCGCTCCATTCTGCTGCCGAAGCATCGCCACGAAGATAATTCGCAAACAACACGCCCACGCTGTTCGAGCGCGCGGCGGAGGGCAAATGGCCACCGAACTTTTTGACTCTGGCGACTTCGATCGTGGTACGGATACGGCTGAATGTCACCGTCAGCGGGGCTCCCACCTCGGTATCGCCCTGCGGGTCGGTCAACAGCGAATGCCCGGCCGCCCATGTGCTGGGTAGCAGGGGTGGATCGGACAACGATCTGCGAAACGGAGCCATGTGTTCGGCCGTACCGGAGATGCCGCCTGCGATTCCGTTGCGCCAGATTGACCACAGCGCAGTCGATTCCGTGTAAGTTCTGCCTCTCGCCATCAACCGGTGCAGAAGCAGGTACAACCCTCCCGGGGTCTCAAGTTCGCGGTGTGGTGGACCGATTTCCCAGGTGACGGTTTCATACCAGTGTTGTTCTCCTCGCCGACGTTTCGTCAGTCGTAGTTGTACAGCCTTTCCTTCGAGGATTTTGTGTTCGGCAGGTAAGTCTTTGAGGGTTTCCACATTCCGGCCGGTCAGCGTGATCAGGAGAATGAGGATCGGAACCAGATCTCTCTTCAGAAGGAATAGTTGCTCTGCCTGCGCGAGTCGGCGTCGCCATGTCAGAGGCGTTCCGGTCTGCTGCCGTGGGATCACTCCGGTAGCGGCGAGCGTTCGCAGACTCGGCACATCTACAGCCGAAGAGGACTTTTCCGTGGTCTTGGCATCGTTGTCGGAGAGGGTTCGTTCCGATGATTCGATTCGCGATCGAATTGACGAGACGTCAGCGCGTGCAGCGCCGAGGATTCGCGCGAACTCTCCGTCCGAGTAGCCGGATGCATTCAGCTTTCTGAATTTCGGGACCGAACGAGCCAGCGCAGCGTGAATATCGGGTGAGATCATCTCGCGTAACGGAGGTTCGATCAGAAGTCTCCGAAGAATTGTCTGGCATTCGAGCGAACGGTTGATACTCGCCGTGGAGGCTCGCTGTCGGAGATAGCCCTGGACATGGTGCAGCGTCAGTGCTGCAGGGTCGTGGGGTGGATGCCGAAGGGAGTCGAGGTACCTCAGGAATGAGCCCAGGAAAAGCCAGCTCCCTTGTGCTGATCTCTCCGTCCGCAAAGTCCCGGTGGGACCCGTACGTCGAGCGAATGCAGCGAGGGTAGGTCCGTGCCAGCCGGGCATGGGCCACCGGGCGGCCGAAAATGTCCGCGTTCGCCCGTCGTCTCCGATGAACCGGACCGGAGGGGTGATCTCAACGTCGATCACAGCAGCCGGGTCCAGCGGTTCGCGGCGTTGCGAAATTTCATAGTTCCCTGAGGGTGTTTCCGCTGGTCGACCTGTATGTGTTCCAGCACCTTTGCGGGGCGTCACTGCGAAAAGTCCGCGGTCTCGGCAAGTGGCGTCCATGGAGCTGGTAGTTCACCCCAGTCGTCAGGCACCAGCGCCATCCGGGTCTCCATTTCCAACTCGGCCAGTGTGTGAAGATAGATCATCGTGGTGGTGACCGAGCGATGACCCATCCTGCGGCGCACCCAGTCGAGGGGATCGCCGAACACACGCGTGTAGTGGCCACGTTGTTCCGAAGTTTGTTCACTCAACGCCGCAATATGGCCTCGTTGAAGTTGTTCGAGAGTCACCACCGCGAACGTGTGACGCAGCATATGAGGGTGCACGCGCAACGGAACTCCAACATCGGCACACCGAACATTCGCCTCATGGAACAGTCCTTTCCACCTCGACAACGACACCGGCATCCCTCGTTCGGTCAACCAGAACGAGGCGGGTTCCAAACCGAGATCACCGGCGATGTACAGACGCCGCCGGTCCGCGTGATCCAGGTTGGAGAGCTTTACACTCACCTTGACGCCGGCGCTGGTGTAGTCGACTGCGACAGGTCGTGCAGGGTTCTCGATCACGAGTGGACGAACGATTTTGTCGTACTGCCCCCGTGCTCGAGCATCGTCGATAATCTGCCGGCGATCGATATCGCGGTAGTTGATCAGTTCTCTGACAATCGATTCCGGTACGTACACCCATCTGGTTGAAGAGCCTTTTGCGATGGACAACGGGAGTCGGAAGCGCTGATAGGACACGGGCCGGGGCTCAGTGGGCAGGTCGAAGACCGTCAGTGCGGACTGCTCGGCGAGGCGCAATCCGGTTCGGACCATGAGGTCGCAGAACGCCGCGTTGCGTGCCGCCCAGCGTCCGCGGAACGCAGGGCGAGGCAGACCATCCGCGGTCATGCCCTTCATTCCAGCATCTCTCCATTGCCGGTACGAGGCTTGCGGAATCCACTCGATGTTGTCCCTGTTGACATCTCGCGAATATGTCGTGGGACTACTTACGTGATGGTCGATACGACTCGGGGTGCGAGATCGTCCGCTGGGTGCATGGTGCGGGACCGGGCTCGCGGCGACGAAACCCTTTCGCACTGCCCAGCGATAGAAGTTGTTGACGGCCGCGACTTCTCGATTCCACGTAGCTCCGGACACTCGTGGCCCGAAAACATCCCGCCGACGCCAAACCAGGTAAGCGACGTGGTCGTCCTCATTCGCATCACGCCATGAACTACCGCTCCGCGCCGAGGTCAGAAATGACAGGAACGCTGCAATGTTGCGCGCATATCCCTGTTGGCTGATCAGCGACATCGTGACGAAACTCGGGCTTCGGAAGTACGAATTGAGGTCCACGTCGTACTCGAACAACGGAGACAACAAAAACGGTGAACCTGTAAATGGGTCGTCCGGAAAGAAACTTCTCTCGACGCCCTCCGGTACGCCGCAGTCCGGGGGACGGGAGACACGCATTTCGGTGATACACACTCGCCAGGAAGACAACGACATGACGGTTTCCCCTCTGCGGTCAATGACCGACGGTACACAAGCTCGCGTGCGTCCGGATCCACGCGACAACCGCCGGCGAGCACTCCGGACTCGATATGTGGCTCTGGGTCACTGCCGACGCCGTTTTCCCTGACCCGGAATGATCGACAATGCGGAGAGGTCGGGTTTCCTGTCGGTGCGTCCCAGCGGCGGTTGTCGGCAGCACTTACGAGAAGCAACGGAATCCGTAGACGATGGACGACTTGCAACAAAGCAACGCAACTTGACATTGTAATGTTGTGAAGTGGGGAATGTCCAGGTGGAGGGCATGAAATACGCTTTTCCGCACTACTATTCACCACATGGTTGCATTAAGGGCATCGCTGTCACAGCTGCGACAGCGCTTTCGAGTGCGTCCATTTGGGCCACAACGAGATTCGGCTCTCGTAATGGAGGGTGGCAAGTAGTGAGCAAAAATTTTGACGAAACATCGCCCGACCGAGCTATCGTCGGCGAAAAAGAGCGGTTGAGGTGGGCCGCAATGAGCTGGGCGCGTGATCGAGACGCCCGGTTTCCCGTATGGATGCGCGAGAGGCAAATGTTTGGCACTGACACTGACAAGATTATCGACGACGCGCATCGTCTGCTGATGCTCCTGACGATGGTGTGTGAGCTGCCAACGGGCAGGATTGTCGACTATGACATGGAGGACTGGGCCCTCGTCCTGGGTCAGACACCGGTGGAAACCGTCGACGCTGCGGATCTTCTTTCTTCGATGGAGTTATCTTGGCGTGTAGGCGAACTAACTCGGCCGAACAATGTCGCGATCGTTGACCTGCCGATCGCAGAGTTGATGCAAAGTTCAAATTTCCTATCAATGTGAGCCACAAGATTAGAGCGTGCCTGGCCTCGTCGGTGTTCTGCATGAGGCGCCACAGATTCTGCATTTGGGCAATGTGACATTGTCAGGTGAGTGCATGGAAACCATCGAAATTACTGCGATGTCGAACACCCCACGGCCGAGGCAGCACGCACCCCCTGGGTCGACATCTAGTAGCGCTGCCATGAATTGAGTGGTGTGCCTGCCTCGTATACAGCTACTTCCGGGTGCCTGATGACGCCGTCAGGGGTCTTCCAACCCGGGCGCAGGACCGCGGCGATGGTTCCGACCTGATACGGATCGGTGGCCCGTACGTGTTCGACGGCGAGGTGATACGACGAGTGGAACCGGACGCCGGGACGGACGGCGACGGGATGGATACCAGCGTGGTCGAGATCCTCGACTATCCGGTCGCGAATGGCGCCTTCGCCGATATCGTTGTAAATGTCGATCAATGTGTGCGTGAGGTCGCGTAAGGCCCCTGCATCGCCCGACGGGGAGGGGACGGCGTCGGTGAACTCAGTGAACGATTCAATGAATACCCGGTCGAGGTCCAGCGTGCGGCGACGCTGCCAGCGCAGCATCCACCCAGTGCCGACGCCTGCAGCGAACACGAAAAGAGCGGCGGCGGCAGTGATCAGCATTGTTGGCCCGTCGGCAAGTTGTTCGAGCAGGTCGGCACATCGCAGACGATCACCGTGCGATGGGGTAATCGATCAGTGTCGGCGTACATGTGTCCCCCTGAAAGAAAACGCAGTTGCGTGTATTCACGGCCCTATTCCCCGCAGTGACCGAACGCGCATTCTGCGGCGTAACGGACTCGACTATCCTACTGCGCGAGAAGGCAAGATGCCTGGTGGGAGCGTAAGTAGCGCAACATATTTGAAACATGAACAAGTTTGCTCACGTCCACTTGCTGCCATTTCGGAGCGTTTCGGCATGTTCGGAAGTAGATCCGGATCGAGCAAAAGGTAGCGGCACTCGACCTGGTCCAGAGAAGGGCAGAAGGGTCGAGTGCCGCTACTGGAGGACGTGCGCCACAAAGTCGGATTGCAGAGGGTGATCTGCCGGCGGACAGTTATTGGGGGCACTCCAGATGTGGATTCGAAAGAGCGGGTGGCAAATCTACTGCCGTGACACTGCGCCCGAGGCCTCTGATCAGTGGGCGGCGTCGAAAGCCGCGATGATCTCTGTTTTGATCCTCCCTCGCGGGGATACTTCGTATCCGTTGATGGTCGCCCAGTCGCGCACCGCCCCCAGTTGTTCTGCTGACCGACCGGACCCGGTCACCTTCTTCGTCACGGGCTCTTTGCGTGCGCGCCGGGATCCGACCTTCATCGCGGCTTTCACGTAGGGCGCCATGGCGGCGTCGAGCTTGGCTGAATTCGTTGCACGCAAATCGATTACGTAATCGATTCCCTGGTAAGAGAATTCGATCCTATCCTCGTAGCCGTCTTCGATTACGTTTCCGTCGAGATCGTCGATCAGCTGTCGAATCATTATCTCTGCCATAGACTGTCCTTAGAATCGATGTTCCTTCGGTGATTGGGAAACCCTACCAACCGAAATCGGTACTACGCCTGTCGATCGTGTTGGCGAGCAGCTCCGGACCGTGCGAATCGCGCACTTTGAGATTGCCGGGAACCGACAGAGCGCACTGTGCGTCTAACCAGGTGTGACCGATGACGATCGTGCCCTGCTACGTGAACTCGGCGAGGACCCCGACGATCCCCGGTGGATAGCCGACTATGCCCATCTCGACAAGGCGTTGGCCGACTATTCCACGCGCTATCACCATCACAGAAGTGGTCTCGGAATCGACGATCTCAAACAGGAATGCACGGAATAAACCGGCTCTTCCGGATCTGGAGTGCATGAGGTCGATACGGCGATGATCCGATGAGACACAAGATGTAGAGGCATACAGAGGGCCCTGGAATGTGAGGATGAAGGTTCTCACGCCAGTCCCCTCACAGCCCAGGACCCACCTTGCAGCCTATCGACCTTGTTGCCGACACCATCTGCCGAACCGTCGAACTCGGTGTGACAATCACCGGCGCCGCCATCGCGGAACAGCTCACCCACATCGAATGCCGACCCGTCGAACACGACCCGACCTGCCGAACATGCGGTCAGTCCGGCAGGCTCCGCGACCACGTCACTCGCACCCTCACCGACCTCCCCGTCGTCGGCCACCCCACCCGCCTTCACATCCGGTTACCGCGCTTCACCTGTGAGAATCCCGGCTGCGAGGTGGCGGTGTTCCGCCAGCGCCTCGACCGGGTTGCCGCGCCGAAAGCCTCGACCACTCGCCGTACTGCCGGATGGATTCTCGGGCGCCTCGCCTGCGACAAAATGCCGGTCTCCGCGGTGGCCACGGCGTTGGGTTTGGGTTGGGACGTGGTCAACTCCCTCGCCTTGTCGACGGTCCGGCACCTGGTCTATGACCAGCCCGGCCACTTCGACAGGGTGCGGGTCCTCGGGGTGGATGAACACAAGTGGAAACATGTACGCGGACAGGGTGATCCGAGCTTCGTTACCGTGATCGTGGACCTGACCCCGGTCATCGACGGTACCGGTCCTGCCCGGTTGCTCGACATGGTTCCCGGCCGAACCTCCGCCGCGCTCACAGACTGGCTCCGTGAGCGTGATCAGGCGTTTCGGGATCGGGTGAAGGTCGTCGCGATGGATGGATTCGCCGGCTACCATAAGGCAGCGAAGGACGTATTACCGCAGGCCAGGACGGTAATGGATCCCTTCCACGTCGTGCATTTGGCTGCGGAAAAGCTCACTGGGTGCCGGCAACGAGTCCAGCAGGTCACGCTCGGTCACCGCGGCCGTTCCGGTGACCCGTTGTACGGCATCAAACGGGTCCTACTGACCCGCAAGGTATTGCGTACCGACAAGCAGAAAGCGCGACTCGAGGCCGTTTCGGTGACCCGTTGTACGGCATCAAACGGGTCCTACTGACCCGCAAGGTATTGCGTACCGACAAGCAGAAAGCGCGACTCGAGGCCGTATTCGCCGACGAGCAGCACATCGATGTCGAGGTCACCGAACGCGTCTATCAGGATCTTGTTGCCGCGTACGCCGATTCGGACAAGCGGGCGGGGAAGTTGGCGATGTTCAAGGTCCTGGGACACATCAAATCCGGTGTCCCCACAGAGCTTGCAGAACTGGCGCAACTCGGCCGCAGCCTGTGGAAACGCAGGAAAGAGATCCTGGCCTATTTCGACACCGGCGCATCGAACGGTCCGGTCGAAGCGATCAACGGCCGGCTCGAACACCTCCGCGGTATCGCCCTCGGCTTCCGCAACCTCGAGCACTACATCTTGCGGTCACTGATCCACTCGGGTCAGCTCCGGGAACGAATCAATGCACTCTAAAACCGGAAGAGCCACCAAACCCATGTTCGACACCTTGCTCGACATCTACGCTGCCCCGTTTTACGTCGGTCTCGCGTTGATGGTGGCAAGTGCCACGCTCATCTCGGTCACCGAACGCAAACCTCCGAAAGAAGCTGCACCTTGGCGGAACTGGCAGATCGCACTCGGCATCATGGGTGCGCTACTCATCCTCGGCGGCGCAATCATCTCCCACGGCCCCTTGAGGATCCGCATCATGCTCATCACCGGAGAGGTGGCCTTCCTGACCTTCATCGGCTGGATCCTGTGGCGCATACCGTCCGACCAGCAAACAGGCGACTAGGAGAATGCGAATGTTGACCCTATTTCTGCTGAGCCTCGGCACCGTCGCGCAGGCCGGAGTGCTGACATCCCTGACCGCAGCGGTCGTGTTCGGCGGCTGGAAACTGGCCACCTACCTGCGATCGCAGAGACATCGGAAAGCCACTATCCGGCATGCCACCGAGCTACTTCGAGCGCGCCGCCCATCAGATGAGGATCGATGGGGCTTCGCGGACTGGGACTGGGCGCTCGCAGAGATCGCCGCACACGGACGAACACCAGGCGCGCGCACCTGATCTCCACCCCAGGCGTCACCTGAAAGGGCTTTCACCGCAACGGTGAGGGCTTTTTCGTTATTCGGCGAGTGTCCAGTGTGGCCACTGATGATCGTGGAACCACTAGAGCGCTTGCGAGAGGCGCGCGGCGGCTTGGTAGATCGCGACGCAGCCGCGCGGATCGCGCTCCATGTCCGCTGGGCTTACCGAGAATGAGTGTCATCAGCTGTCGATATGTCGTGTGATTACCGACTACTTCGACACTGTGAAGTAGTCGGACGGATCAAGGGTATTGAGTGCGATCCACCGCTGTGTTAGCGCCACGGTAGATACTCGGGTGCTACCCGATGGGGCGCGGAAGAAGTCCTGGATATCGAGCGCAATTCGAGGATCGTCATCGACACGTCGTGCCATTTCGTAAAACACGGCGAGAATGTGGATACAGCGCCCAGTGCCATTCGAGCAGGAGCAGTCGACGCCCGCGAGTTTCGGTGCAGGCCCGTGGCCTGCCTCGGTTACCGTGCGGTGTACCTCATCGGTGAGGATAGGTTGAGCACCGTATGACTGAGCGCCGTATAACTGGCCAGAGATTCTCACAATCGTCTCCCGGGGCATCGGTGCCACCTCGATGCAGGCCGCTAATGTGTTGCGGCCACGCTGGACCACGCCGCGCACGATGCGGCCGTCGATCGTGACGTGTACTCCTCCGACGCGCGCCAGCTTGCGGGCTCGCGGCAACGCCGGGTCGGGTCGGGTCTGGCGTAACGGCTGGGCGAGCCGAACCCAGTCCCGCCCCCACGCGGTGTAGCCAAAGTCATCGTCCGCCATATCAACTGGCTCGCTTCCGTCGCAGGGTGGCAATAAGCCGGTCGTCATCCAATCGGGCCAATTCGACAACTCCTGACATATCGGCAATATCGGATAGTGCGGATTTGCGCGAATGCATGGCCGCAATGTGCTCCTCCACGGTGGTATTGGTAGTCAGTGTGGTCACGGTCACAGTGCGGGTTTGGCCGATCCGATGGACTCGATCGGAGGCCTGCGCTTCCACTGCCGGATTCCACCAACGATCGAAGTGAATGACATCGGCTGCGCGGGTAAGGGTGAGCCCGGTGCCCCCAGCTTTCAGGCTGAGTATTAGCACTTTCGGGCCGTGGTCGGTCTGGAAGCGTCGGACGATGTCCGCTCGCTGTTCTTGATTCAAGCTGCCATGGAAGAACGGGACAGGCAGATCGAACTGCTCGCCGAAGTGCCGGACGAGCAGCTCGCCCGTCTTCCGATACTGGGTGAAGATCAGTGTTGGCGAACCAGTTTCGAGGTTATTGGCGACAATGTCGGTGCACAGGTCAAGCTTGCCCGACCTCCCAGATAGTTCGCCTGAGTCGTCGGGGGAGACCAGTCTCGGGTGATTACAGACCTGCTTGAGTGCGGTCAAAGCTGCAAGCACACGGGCCTGGCGCTGTGCGCCGCTACCGAAGCCATCGCTGATCGCCTTTTCCAGTAGTTGGTCGTATAGTTGCTGCTGTTCCATGGTGAGGTCGCAGATCAGGTTGGCGTGGATCTTAGGTGGGAGCGATGCTGCAACCTGAGACTTTTTCCGCATCAACACAACTGGCTCGATCGCTCCGCGCAGTCGGGTAGCGGCGGCGATGGAACCGTCCGCGATCGGCCGGATATAGCGCCGACGGAACTGCGCCTTATGTCCGAACAGCTGCGGTGCGACCAAATTGATCAGTGCCCAAAGTTCCTCAAGGCGATTCTCCACGGGCGTTCCGGTCAGCGCGATTTTCGCATCGGCCGAGATGGTTCGCGCGGCCTTCGATACTTGTGTGCGGGGGTTCTTCAGCACTTGCGCCTCGTCGAAAACCGCCGTGGCCCAGCGATGCTCCATGAGGGCAGAGCTATGTATGCGGAGCGTCGGATAGCCGGTGAGCACTACAGTTCTGTCATCTATCGTCTCCAGCGGGCCGCCACGCCAGATCATCGTCCTTAGATCAGGTGCAAACTGCGCGATCTCGTGTGCCCAGTTCCCGACCAGTGATGTGGGGCAAACCACCACCTGTGGCCCCGCATCGGCGCACCCGACGAGATAACCGATTGCCTGCAGCGTCTTACCGAGCCCCATCTCGTCGGCAAGTACCGCACCGCCGTGCGCGCCGACAGTCTCGCGTAGCCAACTCACCCCGCGGACCTGATAAGGCCGCAGCTCGGCGGTCAGTGTTGTGCGAAGTTCGGCTCCAACAGCACTAGTGTGGCGAAAGACTTTTACGGCATGCTCCGCTGATATCACGGCGGTACCAGTGGCATCGGGAATGGCATGCCCGGCGATCGGCAGGGCCGAGTCGCTGCCTGAAACCAGCTCCCGCCAAGCTTCGACCGACCGACCGGTTGATTCGAGAAGCGCGCCGTCGAGCCCGCGCGGCTCGATAAGTGCGCATTCGACGTCGGACACCTCGAATTTGGAGAGGTTCGGCGTAGGGACAACCAAGGCAACCGTCTCGACGTCACCAACGGGTGGGGCCGTCCCCACCTTGCCGCAGAACCAGGTCCATAGGGCGAACATATGACGGTCGAGGAGGTACGTGGCTTGGCTGTCAGCCCGGACATCATGTAGGTGTTGTCTGATTTCCATGGCGTCAATGGCTGCCGACATCGACCTGGGCTGCCCCAGTGTCGGAACTGCCGGCCTTGTCGTAGTCCGGCTCCGGCATCGGACCCTCCTCTTTTCTGACGGCAGGCAGAGTAATCAGCAGCACACCTGCTCCGAGGAGTGCGATGACCGCGATCCAACCTGCGCCGACATGCATGGCATGGATAAACGCATCATCAGCGGCCTGAGCGAGAGTGGGCCGGTCGATAGCGGTGGCGACATGGCGGGCCTGTTCGGCGGAAACTCGCGCCTGATCCTGCACCGCACCGGGTGCACTCTCCAGCGAAGGTTCGATCGCACGTCGGTACACGATCGACATGATCGTGCCGCCTATCGCGATTCCGATCACGCTGCCGGTTTGTCGCACGGTGTTGGTGACGGCCGATCCTGCACCGGCCTGTTCCAACGGCAGGTCGCTGATCAGTGCGGCAGTAACGGGACCGATCACCATGCCGATCGCGAGACCCTGTACCAACAAAAGGATCTCGATCCAGACGAGTGGAGTGTGCAGTCCGAGGAACCCGTACCCGCCCATGGTCAGCGCAGCCACGGTTAGCGCCGGCACGGCGACGGGGCGTAGCGACAGGCGCCGAACCAAACGCGAGCCAAGGGGCGCCCCCGCGAGCGCGCCGACTGCGGTCGGGACATTGGCCAAACCCGCCTCCATCGGCGAAAATCCGAGCGCGCCCTGCAAGTAGAACGCATTGTAGAAAGTGATGGCAGCCACACCGAAGAGCAGTAAACCAAGCGCCAAATTTCCTCCACCGAATGTGCGTTGTGCGAGCAGTCGCGGATCAAAGCTGGGCACCTTGAGACGCAGTTCGACGAGTACAAAAACGGCCAAGAGAACCAGACCGACAACGATCGGGCCCCAGACATCGGTACGAGTCCACGCAGTCACTTGTCCTGCCCGGATCAGCCCGTAGGCCAACGCCACGAGTCCACTGACCGACAGCAACATTCCAGCGGGGTCCAGTGGCCGCAGAGTGGGGCTGCGGAAATTCGGGACCAGCAAGGCGAGCCCGATCAACGCCAATACTGCGAACGGAACATTGATCAAAAAGACCGAGCCCCACCAGAAATGATTGAGTAGGAATCCCGCCAGCACTGGGCCGGCAGCCATTCCGACGCCGGCCGATGTCGAGAAAATGCTGATCGCGGCAGTCCGCGCGGGGCCGGTGAAGGTCCACATGAGGATGGCCAACATGGCGGGCGTGATCAGTGCGCTGCCCACCCCCATCACAGCTCGCGCTGTAATCAGCTGGCCCGCATCGCTTGCGTACGCCGCCCAGAGCGAGGATCCGGCGAAGATCACCAATCCCATGGAAAACACGGTCCGGTGACCGAAGCGATCGCCCAATGCGCCTGCAGTGAACATCAATGCGGCGAAGGCCAGAGTGTACGAACCTGTCGCCCATTGCAGTTGACCGGGATTAGCCCCCAGTCCGCGGACCGGGTCTGCAAGGGTCTCCAGCGTGGTACTCAGAACAGTATTGTCCAGCCAAATCAGCAGCGAACACAACATGAGAACGGCAAGAATTAATTGCTGCTTGAACTTCGGCAATGTCGGAGGCATGGTCATGAACACCTTCGTATATCGAATCGGTAAGAACCTGAACGACTAGACAATAAGCAAACCCCACGGCGCAGTCAATCTTAGAGTTTATTGTCAAATAATGTAGCGGCCGAGCAGATTACATGCCTCTGGGTCGGATTTGCGGACTGAACATTTCTGTGTCTCTGGCGACTTACGACCCGAAGGGCTTCACAATTCGGAGAGTTGCGAATTGAAGGGTTTCATGTCTCCGGCGAGCTGTAGCGCTGCATCTTGCGAGCTGATAAGCGGACATTGGCCAAGTAGAGGCAGCAATGGGCCGCCGATCCACCCCCGAACTGGACGGTTCCTGCGAATCGTGCCATGCTTATTTTGCGGGGAGGACCTTCGATTTCTACTCAAAAAATGTGTCATGCAGATGGAGGGATATCAGATAATTCTGACGTGAGTATTTTGGGTTCGCATTCAAATTTATGTCTATGCGTCGACTGGGCTAGATAGGGGCAAGGTGGTAGATCTAATGACAGTTGCGTCCCGTTTATTTCGAGGAATTAATGCCACGATTGTTGAAGTAGCATCTCTATTGGGGCATGTATTCACTGGTCTGCATATTCGAAAATTAGCTGCATTCGATTCCTGGGAGCAGGCGATTCGTCGAATCAACTCCAGAAATTTATTGATGAGCTGCGATACAACAAATCGATCGGACGTCGTCAACGTATTCGGTGGCTTCCGCGAAGAGGTTGACACCGCCGGTCATGCCGTTCGGACTTGGCGCGACGATAGTCCAGCCAGTATCTCCAGAAGCGCACTGTCTCGGACCCATGCCGGAATATTTGCAGAGGATCGCTGATATGGATAGCGTGAACGATAGACTGACGTGGCAACCGAACTCGAGCAGCGAAAATTACGAACGCTACACCCATCATCAGGCGGACTACTCGTTACCTCATATGCGTGACAGACGAGCTTCTCCGAAGGCTGGACGATCGCCGCTACAAACTGAGATCGAGGTGCAGGTCGGCACCCTCGATGCAAATCTTCAGACGATGCTGATAATCCAAGACAACATTCGTCGATACAGTATCGAGGGAATGCTTCGTTCACTCGACATCCGGTTGACAGCGAAATTCAGGACGGATATCGAAGATCTCTCGACATTCCGCAACGGCCACCTGATCATTTCATCCAAAAATGCATTGGAGCCAGTACCTGACGAGATCGCTGAAAAGCTGCGTATCCACAAAATATATGTACTGATCATGGTAGATTCGGCAGACGTTGTTGATCAATCATGGGTCGACCATGCAAACGGTTTCATGGATTGGGCAGATCTCCGTCCCGAGACCCTGCGCGAAGCGATCGTGGGCATAGAGGCTGGACGATTTCATGTATCGGACACTCTGATCCGACGATCCGTGGCGGCACTCGGCCATGCCCGTGATGGCGCCACCTCGAAGCGCGCATCCATGATTGCATTGACAGCACGTGAAAACCAGGTATTGCGCCTGATTGCCGAAGGGCTAAGTAACCGACAAGTCGCTCGCTCGCTGAGTATTTCTGAACATGGAGTTAAACGCGCGGTCGGCATCATATTGGCCAAGCTAAACTGCCCAAATCGGACTCTTGCGGTTGTTCGGGCCATAGAGTCGGGGCTCCTCCATGTGTGAGGTATCGGCCAATTGGCGAAGTCCTGTCCGTCGGCGCGGCTAGTTGTTGCACTGTCCAGTTGTATGAGGCGGTGACGTTAGTTGCGCGGTGCCGGCGGTACGCGGCAGGCGGTCGTCCTCCGCGTGTTGAATGCGGTCGGTGGTAATTGTAGTGAACATTTCACACCTCGACGGCGGGGCGCCGTTGTTGCTCGCTGGTGTATTCGCGGGAGTACAGTAGTTCTTCGGCGAGGATGCGGTTGTAGCGTTCAACTTTCCCATTGTGTTTCGGGGTGTACGGCTTGATGCGGTAGTGCCGAGCCTCGCGGAGTGAAGACGTGAAATCGGCTGATCGATAACATGATCCGGTGTCGGTAATCACGCGCTCGATACGAGTGATGCCATGTGCGGCGAAGTACACGCGGGCGTTGTTCATGAAATCGATTGCTGTTGCTGCGGTTTCGTTGTCGCGTGCCTCGGTGTACGCCAGGTGTTCCCGTCGATCGCGGAATGCAGGTAGGTGTAACCGGCACGTGCATGCTTGTTCTTCGTTTTCCGGCGCTGGGATCGTTTGGCCCGCTCGGACCCGCGACCGTGGGCACGGCAGCCACCGCCGTCGGGGATCTTCCCGACTTTCTTGATATCGACGTGGACCATCTGGCCTGGTCGCATCGCGACGATAACCTGGGGGTCACGGTTGGTTTCGCCGTTCGGGTCGATGAACCGGCGGCGGTGCAATCCCAGGTTTCGCAGGATTTTCGTGACGGTTCGGCGGGCAACGACAGTTCCATCCATTCGGAGTTCGAACGTGATTCGTGAGGCCGACCATTTTCCGCGTCCGCCGCATCGCTTCGATCTCGGCCATGGTCTCCGCTGGTGTGGCGGTCGGTGGGTGTTTCGGTGTGCTGGATCGGTCCTGTAGTCCCAGGTCGCCGTATTTGCGATACCGGTTGACCCATGTGGAGGCGCATTGGCGGGAGATACCCATTTCGGCGGCTACGTGGGCGATCGGACGACTCTGGCACCGCTCGATCAGGCGGCGTCCTCCTCCCACTGTCAGCGGAGCATTACGATGTGTCACAGGGCTGGTCCTTTTTGGTCGAGAACGGTTGTGTCGCAACTCCTATCCTTACGCCGAGGACCAGCCCGTCTGCTTCAGTCCCACGTCAGCAATGTCCATGCCTACAACAACTAAAGTTGTTGAGAATGCCAGATCGGGAATGATCCGATGATGTTGTCTACGTAAGGGTTCCGGTTACCGTGGGAGATCATTTCCCTTTGCGTATGGCTCTACCACCGGTTCACACTTTCGTTCCGCGAGATCGAGTTATTCATGGCCGAGCTTGGAATCGAAGTGACGTACGAGACGATCCGCACCTGGCGTGCGAGGTTCGGTCCCGAATAGGCCCGCAGGCTAGGCCGACATCCACCACAGGCCGGGAACAAAGTGGCATCTCGGCGGGGTGTTCGTCAAGATCGGCGGAGGTCATCGGGCCAGCTGCTGCCCAATGTCTTTGAGCACCGCCGCCTGGTGTTGGACGAGATAGAAGTGGCCGCCGGTGTACTTCTGCAAGATGAACTCGCCGGAGGTGTGTTTTGACCAGTCGCGCGCTTCGTCCTCGGTCACCATCGGGTCGGTGTCGCCGATGTAGGCGTGAATCGGGCAGCCGAGTTCCGAGCCGGCCTGGTACGTATAGGTCTCGGCAGCCTTGTAGTCGTTGCGTATCGTCGGCAGTGTGAGGCGCAGCAAGTCCTCATCCTCGAAAAACTGCTGGTCCGTGCCACTCAGAGAGCGCATTTTTGTAATCAAATCAGCGTCGTTGAGGTGTGCGGTTTGCCCGGCGCGGTGCCGCGAGGGCGCCGGGCGGGCGGAGACGAATAGCCCGTGCAATGGTAGGCCCGATGCCTCGAAGCGTCGGGCGAGTTCGAACGAGACGGTCGCGCCCATGCTGTGTCCGAACAAGGACAGCCTGCCCGACTCGGCGTGCGGCCGAAGCAGCGGGAAGAGCCGATCGACGAGCGCATCGATGGAGTCGAGCAGTGGCTCGGTACGTCTGTCCTGGCGGCCGGGATACTGAATTGCGAGGACCTCGACCGAGGGGTGACAGGGCCCGCGCCATTGGGAAATAGAACGTCGCGCTGCCGCCCGCGTGCGGCAGGACTACGAGCTTCGGCGCTCCGGGGTCCGCCGGATGATAGCGGCGTATCCAAAGGTCGCTAGTGGTTTCGGTGGCAGTCATTGCTCGTACTGTCCTTTCTGTGACCCGCAGCGCGCCCGGGCTGAGTCGTAGGGCGAGGATCGAAAAGATTCGGCGGTGATCCTGGACGTACCGATCGGCAAGTTCGGCAGGACAGGATGGTTGGCAAGAATCTGTACCGGACCGATAGCAGCCAAAGGCCGAACACCGACGCTGGCTTTTGGTCACGAACGCGGCTTGACATGTTTTGGCAGTCTGTCGAGTGTAACCGGACAGTTCACGGAGGATCCGTCGAGACGACGCCGATGCGGGCGAACGCAACCGACATCGAGTACCGCTGTGCCCCACTACCCAGCCGCCGCAGCGGTATCGCTCACACCAAATCGCAGGTCATTCCCTTAAATCGAGAACGCCGACATCTAGGTAGCCGAATGGCTACCTAGATCGGGACCTCGTCCGACGCACCGTTATAGCCAGTCGAACGATCTACCACTTACTTCAACTGCATGACGAAGATTGAGTTGCCCAATCGGACAACATCGCGATAGTTGGCGAATCAAAGGAAGGTCCCATGAGCCTGCCCAACCATTGGTGGAGTTCGAGTCGAAGTTATGTCTCGGAGATCCTCGCACTGCTCGCGGCCGCGCCGGATCGCGATGTCGCTCATTGGCGAGGCGAAGCCTTCTCTGGCGGTGACCTGACTCGGTCTGTAACTGAAACATTCATTGCGCTGCGCAATCGCGGAGTGGGTAGGGGCGATGTAGTAGCCATTCTGGTCGCGCCCAACAGCCCTGAGATGCTCACCGTGCGGTACGCGACACATCTGCTCGGTGGCGCCGTGTGCTATTTGCGAACCACTAACCCTGGTACCAAGGCAACGGTCCTTCCACTGGATCACCAGCTTCAAATCTTGCGTGACACAGAAGCAGTGACCGTCTATGCCGATGCCGAATATTCGGAGCGCGGGATGGAGCTCGCTGATGCTAGCGGGATTCCTGTAACGCGACTACAACATGGGGACCGCAATGAGGCCGGCCGAGTCGATCCTATCGATCCCCCGGAAGCCGTGGTGTGGGAGCCGGATGCGCTGGCCGTCATCAGCTTTACGAGTGGCAGCACCGGACGGCCCAAAGGAATCCGTTTGGCGGGTCGCGCGTGGGAAGCCACGCTGCGTGGATGGATGGATCTCGGTCGTGAATCCAACTGCGCGTCGATGCTGGTGTCGACCCCGCTGAGCCATGGCGTTGCCGCAATGGCAGACGCAGTCCTCGCCGCGGGCGGAGCGCTCCATCTCCACGAGACATTCGAAGCCGAGAAATTCGTGCACACCGTCTCGACAGAAGAAGAGATTTCGTGGACGTTCATGGCTACAAACCACGTCTTCCAACTCATCGACCATCTGCTCGAGCGGGAAATTCGCGACAGAGACGCTGTGGAGGCCGCGGGCTTGTCTTCGCTGAAGCGGATTGTCTACGGCGGCAGCCCCGCGGCACCCGCTAGAACTACACAGGCATTTCGGCTTTTCGGCCCTGTTCTGTGGCAGGGGTATGCCACGACTGAGTCCGGTCGAATCACGACCCTGGCACCTTCGGAGCACTCATCAATGGAGCTTTCAGCCACTGTCGGTCGACCGTTCCCTGGGGCGGAGGTCGTTGTCTACAGCTCAGATTCGGGGGCGGAATCCGCGGCGGGGGAAATCGGTGAGGTCCGCGTCCGCTCGCCTCAGATGATGGACGGCTATAACGGAAACCCGGAATTAACTGCACAAGTTCTTCATGACGGCTGGTATCTCACCGGAGATATCGGTTATCTCGACGAGCGAGGATATCTGACTCTCTTGGGTCGAGTGGCTGACGTCATCAAGGTCGATGGCGTCAAGGTTCATCCAATTGTTGTCGAGGCGGAAATTCTTTCCCACTCAGGCGTCCGACACGCCGCCGTCTACGGCGTGCGAGACGAGGATGGTAGCGAGCATATCCACGCTGCGATCGAATGCGATCCGGCAGGAGTGGTCGAAGTGGAAAATATTCGCGCCGGAATTGCTGAGACGCTATCCCCGATTCACGTGCCCGAGAAGATAAAGATCTTGGCCGCGCTGCCGATGAATAGCAACGGCAAGCCCGACAAAGTGTTCCTACGGTCCAAATGTATCTAGCGTCGACCTCTTAGTTCCTATCTCAATCCAACCGCTACGTCGAGAAAGAGATGAAATGAACGTTCACCTGGAATCATATCTCAGTGGGAAAACCGTTGAAGATCTAGCTGAAAGCAAACGCGATTTCCTGGAGATCGGCCGTCGTTCCGGTAATTATCCGATGGCCACTGCACGGCGCGATGGGACGGTTTCTGAAGTAAGTGTCTGGTGCAGCAACGACTACCTGGGAATGGGCCAGAATCCTCAGGTGATAGCGGCCATGCATGCTGCGATCGATACCCATGGCGTAGGCTCCGGAGGTTCCCGGAATATCGGTGGAAATAACCATTATCATGTGCTTCTGGAAAATGAACTGGCGGATCTGCACGGCAAGGAATCTGCGCTACTTTTTACATCGGGATACACGGCCAACGATGGCTCTCTTTCCGTGTTGGCGGGGATGCCGAAAGATACCATCGTATTTTCCGATGCGAAGAACCATGCCTCGATTATCGACGGTCTCCGACATAGCGGCGCAAAGAAGCACATCTTCAGACACAACGACGTCGCTCATCTGGAAGAATTGATCGCGGCCGCTCCCGCTGACTGCCCGAAGCTTATCGTCGTGGAAACGGTCTATTCCATGTCGGGCAATATCGCTCCGCTCGCCGAGATTGCCGATATTGCGGACAAATATGGTGCCACGACCTTCATCGACGAGGTCCACGCGGTCGGCATGTACGGCCCGCAGGGTGCCGGTATCGCCGCGCAGGAAGGCATCGCTGATCGGTTCACAGTCGTGATGGGTACCTTGGCAAAAGGTTACGCAACGGTCGGCGGCTACATCGCGGGACCTGCGGCTCTCGTAGATGCAGTGAGGACCTATTCGCGCTCGTTCGTCTTCACCACCTCGTTGCCGCCGGCGATCGCAGCCGGTGCGCTGGCGTCGGTTCAGTACCTGCGGTCGTCCGATGTCGAACGAAAGGCTCTTTCGGGGAATGCGCGGCTTCTGCACAGCCTTCTGGTCGCGGCCGACATCCCGTTCATTTCGACTGACTCCCATATCGTTTCGGCCTTCGTCGGTGACGACGATATTTCCAAGCGGGCGTCCCAGATGCTGTTCGAGCGGCACGGGATCTACGTCCAGTCCATCAACGCTCCGAGCGTGCCGGCTGGCGAGGAGATCCTGCGGATCGCTCCGTCTGCTGTGCATAATCAGAACGAAGTCGAGGACTTCGCCCGCGCTCTTTCTGGAATCTGGAACGAATTGAACATCCCGACCGCGAGCGCCCGAGATTGGTTCACGTCCCCGCTCTGCGGTGGATCCCGCACTGCGACGAAAGACGGACTGCTGACGCAATGACCGTGTCAGTTGCCGCCGTGCTGGCCGACACGGCGGCGCGGCAACCGAACCACTCTGCCGTGATTTACGACTCCGAGCATTTCACCTACGGGTGGCTGTGGGAACAGGCACGTCGCTACTCATCCGTGCTGCGAGCCAACGGAGTACGTCCAGGAGACCGAGTCGCTATGCTCCTGGTCGACACCCCTCAGTTTCCTGTTGTGTACTTCGGCATTTTGGCGGCCGGCGCCGTCGCGATCCCGCTGAATGTCATGTCGACCGCCTCGGAGATCGAGCATGTACTGACCGATGCCGCTGCCCATTTTCTCGTGTGCGCTGCCTCGTTACTCGCGAAGGCGACAGAGGCGGCGGAGCCGCTCGGTACTGTGCTCCTCACAGTCGGCCGGGGCCCCGGGGGCACTGTTGATCTGGAGAATGCGGCGCAGGACACAGCGCCGATCGACGATTTGGCGCTACAGGAACCCGACGATGTCGCTGTCGTGTTCTACACGTCTGGCACGACGGGTGCCCCGAAGGGGGTGATGCTCACCCACCGAAATATTCTGTACAACGTCGACCGGATGGTCGCCACTCCGTTTGCGTTCAGGAGTGACGACATATTGCTCGGGTGTTTGCCGCTATCACACAGCTTCGGTCAGATTTGCGTCATGCTGACTGGTTTCCGTGCCGGCATATCCATTGTCATGATGCCAAGGTTCTCCGGGCGAGAGGCACTCGCTCTGATGACGAACCACCGATGCACGGTGTTCATGGGGGTGCCGACAATGTACTTGGCGTTGCTCGATGCGGTACAGGGAGATCAGGTTCCCCAGCTCGACCGTGTGTACAGCGGCGGATCGGCGCTTCCGGTCAAGACTCTCGACGATGTCCGAAATGCCTTCGGATGTCCTGTGTATGAGGGCTACGGGTTGACCGAGACCTCCTGCAGCGTTGCCTACCATTATCCCGGCCTACCTTTTCGATCTGGAACTGTCGGTGTTCCAATCAATGGCGTCACCGTCGGAATAACTCGTCCGAACGCCGAGGACATCGATCTCCTGCCCGCCGGTGAGGTGGGCGAAATCGTGGTGCGTGGCCCGAACGTCATGATGGGATATTTCGATCGCCCAGCTATCACTGCCGAGGTTTTGATCGACGGCTGGTTCCTCACCGGCGATCTCGGCAGGCTGGATGGCGACGGCTATCTATCGGTCGTGGGCCGGAAGAAAGACTTGATTCTGCGTGGCGGCTACAATGTTTATCCACGTGAAATCGAGGAGATCTTCGTAGAGCATCCGGCAGTGGCGCAAGTGGCGGTTATCGGTGTTCCGCACCTTGTTCTAGGTGAGGAAGTATGGGCAATTGTTGTTCCTGCCCGGCCGGAGGACGTTACCTCTGGATTAGGTAAGGAAATCATCGAATGGGGTAAACAGCGTCTCGCCGCATATAAATACCCTCGTCGAGTCGAGTTCATCGATGCTCTACCGATAGGTACCAGCGGAAAAGTTCTCAAACGGATGCTTGTCTCGAAATACGAGTCGGACGCCAGCGCGTAGCCGAAAATGAAAGATTCTATTCTGAGTGGAAAGACCATGTATTCAGGTCGCCGATAATTTACTGATCGGCGATTCTCGAAGAAATGCGGGTAATCGGGCCGACACATAATCAAATTGGCAATGGATCCGCTCAAACATCGTAATTGACAATAGGTAGGGCAGCTCGATCATGGTTGAATTCCGAACGGACACCTCGACATCGACCGAGGCGATCGCCATCGTCGGCATCTCCTGTCGACTGCCACATGCGGAGAACCCCGCTCAGCTGTGGCAGCTGCTGCGCGACGGCCGCAGTGCGATTAGCGCGCCCCCGGCAAGCCGCCCGGAACTGCCCTCTCGGCCGGGAGGCTACCTGAAGGATGTAAGCGGTTTCGATGCAGCCTTTTTCGGCATCAGTCCACGTGAGGCATCGTCGATGGATCCGCAGCAGCGGCTCATGCTCGAGCTCGCCTGGGAGGCACTGGAGGACGCCAAGATCCTCCCAACCGATCTTGCCGATAGTCGGACCGGTGTCTTCGTCGGTGTTATCGCCGACGACTATGCCGCTCTCACCCATCAGCACGGACTCGACGGCATCACCAGCCACACCCTGACCGGTCTCAACCGCGGCATCGTTGCCAACCGGATCTCCTACACCTTGGGTCTGCGCGGACCCAGTGCGGCAGTAGACACCGGCCAGTCCTCTTCGCTGGTCGCTGTGCACCTGGCAGTCGAGAGCCTTCGCCGCGGCGAGTCCGCCATGGCCATCGCCGGCGGCGTCAACCTCAATTTGATGCCGGATAGCACCATCGGCGCGGAGCGGTTCGGCGCACTTTCACCAGACGGTCTCAGCTTCACTTTCGACGCGAGGGCGAATGGATATGTACGCGGTGAGGGCGGCGCGTTCGTGGTCCTCAAGCCGCTGCATGCCGCCCTAGCAGACGGCGACTCAGTCTACTGCGTGCTACATGGCAGTGCGATGAACAACGACGGGACGACCGAAGGTCTTACCGTGCCGAGTCCGGCTGGCCAGCAGGATGTCCTACGGCAAGCGTACGAACGTGCCAAGGTGTCCGCGGAGCAAGTGCAATACGTCGAACTGCACGGCACGGGTACCAAGCTGGGCGACCCGATCGAAGCGTCGGCTCTGGGCGCGGTGTTCGGTAACGGACGCGCGGACGGAGCCGAGCTGCGGGTCGGATCGGTCAAAACCAACGTCGGACACCTCGAGGGTGCCGCTGGCATCGTCGGCTTGCTGAAAGCGGCGCTCTGCATCCGTAATCGCGAGCTGGTGCCGAGCCTCAACTTCGAAACCCCCAACCCCGACATTCCGTTCTACGAGTTGAAGCTCGCCGTACAGCGAAGCGTCGAGCCATGGCCTCGGCCGGACGAGCCGCTCTACGCAGGTGTCAGCTCATTCGGTATGGGCGGCACAAACTGCCACATCGTGCTTTCGGACATACGCGCTGAGTTGCCCGCGAATGAGTTGCCTAGCGCTGAATTGGGCTCAGGTGTGGTGCCGTGGGTCGTGTCGGGTAAGTCGGTTGAGGCTGTGGCTGGTCAGGCGGAGCGGTTGTTGTCGTTTCTGGAGGAGCGGCCGGAGCTGGATGTCGCGGCTGTAGGTCGTTCGCTTGCGGTGTCGCGTGCTCGTTTCGATCATCGTGCGGTGGTTGTCGGGGAGTCTCGTCAGGAGCTTCTGGCGGGTGTTCGGGCGTTGGCTGCGGGTGCGCCTGCAGCTGGTGTGGTGGCGGGTCGTGTGGTGGCGGGTGGTGCAGTGGCGTTCCTGTTCTCCGGGCAGGGTAGCCAGCGTGTGGGTATGAGTCGCGAGCTGTATGTGAGCGAGCCGGTGTTCGCGGCTGCATTCGATGAGGTTGTTGCGGCTCTTGATGCGTATTTGGATCGTTCTCTTGCTGCGGTGATGGAGGGCGAGTCAGAGCTTTTGGAGCGAACTGTTTTTACCCAGCCGGCGTTGTTTGCGGTTGAGGTGGCGTTGTTTCGTCTGTTGGCTCATTACGGGGTGGTGCCGGATTATCTGCTGGGTCACTCGGTGGGTGAATTGGTTGCGGCTCATGTGTCGGGTGTGTTGTCGCTTGAGGATGCGGCGCGATTGGTGTGTGCGCGGGCGCGGTTGATGGAGGGTTTGGCCGCGGGTGGGGCAATGGTTGCTCTCAACGCGGGTGAAGTGCGGGTCGCGGGCTGGCTTGAGGGTCGGGCTGGTGTGGGTGTGGCTGCGGTCAACAGTCCTGGGAGCACGGTGGTTTCGGGTGACGAGGCGGCGGTGTTGGAGGTGTTGGAGCTGGCTCGTGCGGAGGGTACGAAGGCGACTCGTTTAAAGGTGAGTCACGCTTTCCATTCCGCGCATTTGGATGCGATGTTGGAGGAGCTCACGGAGGTTGCGCAGGGATTGACATATTCGGCTCCGCAGATTCCGGTGGTGTCGAACGTGACGGGTGGGCTGGTCGAGGAGTTCTCGGCGGAGTATTGGGCTGTTCAGGCTCGGTCGGCGGTTCGGTTCGCGGACGGTGTCGCGACGCTGACAGGTCTGGGTGTGTCGGCTTTTGTGGAGCTGGGTCCGAATGCGACGTTGGCGGGTCTGGCGGGTGAGTGCCTGACGGGTGTCCAGGATGTTGTGGTGGTTCCGGTGTTGCGTGGGGGACGTCCGGAGGGCCGTTCTCTGTTGACCGCTTTGTCCGTGGTGGATGTGCATGGTGTCGGGGTGGAGTGGGAGCGGGTCCTGCCAGGTTCAGGATTGGTGGATTTGCCGACATACGCCTTCCAGCGCCAGCGCTTCTGGCTCGACGAGTCAGTGATCGGGCCGGTCCAGATCCGGACCGTTGCGGCAAGGCAGAGCGGTCCGAAGCGGTCCGCGGCGCAAGGCGATGAGCTGGAGCTGGTGCGTGCCCACGTGGCAGCTGTGCTCGGCTACGGATCGGCGCGAGACGTGGATGTCGACACGACCTTTAAGGACCTGGGCTTCGACTCCCTCTCGGCCGTCGAGCTTCGGAACGCGCTGAATACGGCCACAGGGCTCTCGTTGCCATCTGGTCTCCTTTTCAACTACCCGACCTCGGCCAGACTCGCCGAACACCTCGGTGATCAGCTCCTCGGCCTGGACCAGGGCCACGATGACGGCGCGGACGAGGCTAAAGCCGTTGAGGAGCCGATCGCGATCGTGGGCATGGCATGTCGGCTGCCGGGCGGGGTCGCCTCTCCCGAGGACCTGTGGCGTCTGGTTAGCAGCGAGGTCGATGCAGTCGACGAATTCCCGAGCAACAGAGGCTGGGACCTTGATTCGCTCTTCGCCCCCGATCCGGGCAGCCCCGGCCAGACCTATGTCACCAAAGGCGGTTTCCTGCACGATGCGGACCGGTTTGATGCAGAGTTCTTCGGCATCAGCCCCCGCGAAGCGGCGGCGATGGATCCCCAGCAGCGGCTGCTGCTGGAGACGGCCTGGGAGGCCTTCGAGCAGGCGGGAATCAACCCCGCCGCGCTGCGTGGCACCCGCACCAGTGTGTATGTGGGCGCGACGGCACAGGAATACGGGCCGCGGCTGCACGAGCCGTCCGGCGGATACGACGGCTACCGGCTGACCGGCAACACCGCTAGTGTGGCCTCGGGTCGGCTGGCCTACATCTTCGGGCTGGAGGGCCCGGCGGTGACGGTCGACACCGCCTGCTCGTCCTCGCTCGTCGCGCTCCACCTCGCCGCGCAGTCGCTGCGCCAGGGCGAGTCCTCCATGGCCATCGCAGGCGGTGTATCCGTCATGGCCACGCCTGGCATGTTCGTTGAGTTCTCCCGGCAGCGTGGACTGTCACCGGACGGGCGTTGCAAGGCGTTCTCCTCGTCGGCGGACGGTACGGGCTGGGCCGAGGGTGTAGGTCTGCTGGTGCTGGAGCGGCTATCGGACGCGGAGCGCAACGGGCACCAGGTGCTCGCGGTGATCCGTGGTTCCGCCGTGAACCAGGATGGTGCGAGCAATGGTCTGACGGCCCCGAACGGGCCTTCGCAGGAGCGGGTCATCCGCGCCGCGTTGGCCAACGCCCGACTGTCGGCGTCCGAGGTGGACGCGGTGGAGGCACACGGCACGGGCACCAAGCTAGGCGACCCGATCGAGGCGCAGGCGCTGCTGGCCACCTACGGCCAGGACCGCAAAGTTCCGCTTCGGCTCGGCTCTCTGAAGTCGAACATCGGTCACACGCAGGCCGCGGCAGGTGTCGCGGGCGTGATCAAGATGGTCATGGCCATGCGTAATGCGGTTCTCCCGGCGACACTGCACATAAGGGAGCCGACCTCACACGTCGATTGGTCGGCCGGATCTGTGGAGCTGCTAACGCAGGCCCAGGAGTGGCCGGAGCTCGACCGTCCGCGCCGTGCAGGTATTTCGTCCTTCGGCATCAGCGGTACCAACGCACACCTCATCGTCGAGCAGATCACGAAGATCGAAGCACCGGTTGAGGAGCTTTCGGTGTCGGGTCCGGTGCCGTGGGTGGTGTCGGGAAAGTCGGGGGCTGCTCTGTCGAAGCAGGCGGATCGGTTGGTGTCATTCCTGGAGGAGCGCCCGGAGCTGGACGTCGCGGCTGTGGGCCGTTCGCTGGCTGTATCGCGTGCTCATTTCGATCACCGGGCGGTGGTTGTGGGGGAGACCCGTGAGGAACTCCTGGACGCGCTGCGGGCGCTGACCCCGGGCAAGGGTGTCTCGACGGGTTCGGTCGCGTTCCTGTTCTCCGGGCAGGGTAGCCAGCGTGTGGGTATGAGCCGTGAGTTGTATGCGGCGGAGCCGGTGTTCGCGGCTGCTTTCGACGAGGTTGTCGGGGCGTTGGACGTCCACTTGGAACATTCGCTTGCTGGGGTGATCCAGGGTGAACCGGAGCTGCTTCAGCGGACGGTGTTCACCCAACCGGCGTTGTTCGCGGTCGAGGTGGCCCTGTTCCATCTGCTGTCTCATTACGGGGTGACCCCCGATTATCTAGTGGGTCATTCGGTGGGCGAGCTGGCGGTGGCCCATGTCGCGGGTGTGCTGTCTCTTGAGGACGCTGCGCATTTGGTGTGTGCGCGGGCGCGTCTGATGGAGGGTGCTGCCACAGGTGGGGCAATGGTTGCCCTGAACGCAGGTGAAGCGCGCGTTGCCGGGTGGCTTGAGGGTCGTCCCGGTGTGGATGTGGCCGGGTTCAACAGCTCTGCCAGCACCGTGATTTCGGGTGACGAGACGGCAGTGCTCGAAGTCCTCGAGCTGGCTCGCGAGGAGGGCGTGAAGGCGACGCGGCTGAAGGTGAGCCATGCTTTCCACTCCGCGCACATGGACGGAATGCTGGCGGAGCTCACCGAGGTAGCCCGGACTCTGACCCATTCGTCTCCCCGGATCCCGGTCGTTTCGAATGTCACAGGTGAGGTGATCGAGGAGTTCACTGCCGAGTACTGGGCTGTTCAGGCCCGCTTAGCGGTCCGGTTCGCCGACGGCATCGCCACCCTGGAAGGACTGGGTGTGACGACGTTCGTGGAGATAGGGCCCGACGGGACGCTTGCGGGTCTGACAGGCGAATGCCTGGCCGACACCGAGGGCATCGTCGTGGTTCCGGTGCTACGCAAGGACCGTGCTGAGAAGCGTTCCCTCCTCGCAGCCCTGGGCATGGTGTACGCACACGGTGTGGGTGTGGACTGGGAGAGATTCGTGCCGGGTTCCGATCTGGTGGAGCTGCCGACGTATGCGTTCCAGCATGAGCGCTTCTGGTTGGATGTGCCGCGTTCCGGTGATGTGGCCAGTCTGGGTCTGACGGCTATGGACCATCCGTTGTTGGCTGCGCTGATCACGGAGCCCGATGGTGATGCGGTGCAGTTCTCGGCGTCGATGTCATTGTCTTCGCATCCGTGGCTGACTGATCATGCGATTGGTGGGACGGTCCTGGTTCCGGGGACGGTTTTCCTAGAGCTCGCGGGCACCGCAGCAGAGCAGCTGGGTTACGTCACAGTCGAGGAACTCATCCTCCAAGCACCCCTCATCCTCTCGGAAAAAGTGGGCTCTCAGCTGCGGCTGTCCGTTGACCGCGCCGACGTACGCGGCGATCGTCAGTTCACCGTGTACTCGCGGACCGGCGAAGAGCAGTGGACCGCCCACGCGGCTGGCCGGCTCACGTCCTCCGTCCCCTCGCCAGGCGTTTCACTGGACCAGTGGCCCCCGGCCGATGCCACCCCTATCCCGATGGACGGCGTCTACGACCGCCTCGATGACTTGGGCTACAGCTACGGGCCGGCTTTCCACGGATTGCGCGCCGCCTGGAGCGCCGGTGACAACCTCTTCGCTGAGATCGCCCTGCCCGACCAGCTCCACACCGAAGCGCGCGGCTTCGGTGTGCACCCCGTTCTCCTCGACGCGGTTCTGCACCCGCTCGTGCTGGAAGCCGCGGCCTCGGCGCATGACGACAGCACGATCCTTCTGCCGTTCTCGTTCTCCGGCTTCGTGCTCCACGCGGTCGGTGCTACGGTGCTGCGCGTCCGCTGGACCCGTACCGGTCAGGACACGGCCCGTCTCGCTCTCGCCGACGGCGCCGGCGCTCCGGTGGCGACGATCGAGTCGGTAGCCCTGCGGCCTATCGCCCGCGATCGGCTGGCCGTTGTCGGCCCGGCCGTGGAGTCCCTGTACCGAGTGGCCTGGGAAGACGTCCCGGCGGGCGAGCCGGTCGCCGACCAGCGATGGGTCCGGCTGGGCGAGGCGCCCTACGCCAACCTTGCCGCGCTCAGCGCCGCAGTCGACGCCGGATCTTCCGTACCGGAGTTCGTGGTGATCGGCGAGCGGGAGTTCGTCGTCGACACCACCGGCGATGTACTCGATCAGACCCACGCCACGGCGGTGCGCGGGCTGGAAGCGGTGCAGGAATGGCTGGCCGCCCCGCAGTTCGCGGAAAGTCGTCTCGTCCTCGTCGTTCCGGACGGCGCGCTGCACACGGCCCCGCTCGTGGGCCTGATCCGTACTGCGCAGACCGAGCAGCCAGGCCGACTGGTCCTCGTCCACGTGGAACAGGGTGATCTGGAGCTGCTGCCAGCCGCGTTGACTTCCGGTGAGCCCGAGGTGGCGGTGCGGGGTGGCCGGTTGTTCGTGCCGCGTCTTGCGCGCGCTGCGGGTGTCGTGGCGGGTGTGGTGGAAGGTCTGGATCCAGAGGGTACGGTCCTGGTGACCGGCGCTCTGGGTACGTTGGGCCGTCGGGTGGCGCGTCGGTTGGTGACGCATCACGGTGCACGGCACCTGCTGTTGGTGTCGCGCCGTGGTAGTGAGACTCCGGGTGCGTCCGAGTTCGTGGCGGAGCTGGTGGAGCTGGGCGCGCGGCCTGTGGTGGCGGCGTGTGACGTGGCGGACTTTGACGCGCTGGTGGGCCTGTTGGATGACGTCGCGGTCGACCGTCCGTTGACTGCCGTGGTGCATACGGCGGGTGTGCTGGACGATGCGACGGTCGCGTCGCTGTCGGCTGCTCATCTGGAGCGGGTAATGCGTCCGAAGGTGGACGCGGCCTGGAACCTTCACCGCCTCACCGAGTCCCTCGGCCTCGCCTCGTTCGTCATGTTTTCGTCCATCGCGGGTCTCATGGGCAACGCCGGCCAGGCGAACTACGCGGCCGCGAACACCTTCCTCGACGCACTCGCACAGCACCGCCGCGCCCAGAACCTGCCAGCCACCTCCCTCGCGTGGAGCCTGTGGGACAGCGCCGACGGCATGGCCGGAACCCTCACCGACGCCGATGTCGCGCGGTGGAAGCGGAGCGGAATCGTCCCGCTGGACCCGGAACTGGGTCTCGATCTGTTCGACGCAGCACTCACCTCGACGGAGCCTCTGCTGGTGCCCGCCCAACTCGACCTGTGGGCCCTGCGTGCCCAGGCCGAGGAGAACGCGCTCCCCGCGCTATTCAGCGGCCTGGTGCGCGTCGGCCGCCGGCAGGCGGCCGACGCGCACCGCGGCGCCGACTCGTCCTGGGTTCAACGGCTGAGTGCGCTGGCCAGGGAGGAGCGGGAGCAGGCCATACTCAAGACCGTACGGGAGACGGTGGGGCTGGTTCTCGGGCACGCGGCCAACGCCGACATCGACCCGACCAAGGCATTCAATGAGACCGGCTTCGACTCCCTCGCGGGCGTCGAATTGCGCAACCGGCTCAACTCGGTGACCGGTCTGCGTCTACCCACCACCCTCGTGTTCGACCACCCGTCGCCCCAGGCGGTGACGGACTTTCTGCTGAACCGGCTCGACGCGACCGGAACGGCCGTCGTCCGGTCGGTGATCGCCCACGCCCCGGGACTGGACGAGCCGATCGCCGTGGTCGGTATGGGTTGCCGTTACCCGGGCGGGGTCTCCTCGCCAGAGGACCTGTGGCGGCTCGTGGCGGAGGGCAGGGACGCGATCGACGAGTTCCCGTCCGACCGTGGCTGGGACGTGGAAGGCCTCTTCGACCCGGACCCCGAGAAAATCGGCAAGTCGTACACGCGCAAGGGCGGGTTCCTCTACGAGGCCGCGGAGTTCGATGCCGAATTCTTCGGTCTGAGTCCGCGTGAGGCGATTGCGACCGACCCACAGCAGCGTGTCTTGCTGGAGGTCGCTTGGGAAGCCCTGGAACGTACGGGAATCGACCCCGCCTCTCTGCGCGGGTCCGCGACCGGTGTCTACGCGGGTGTGATGTACAACGACTACGGGTCGCGACTGGGAAGTGCTCCGGATGGCTTCGAGGGGCATTTGCTGACGGGCACGATCGCGAGTGTCCTGTCGGGTCGGGTGGCTTACACATTCGGTCTTGAAGGGCCGGCGGTGACGCTGGACACGGCGTGTTCCTCGTCGCTGGTAGCGGTGCACCTGGCGGCTCAGGCGCTGCGACTGGGCGAGTGCTCGATGGCACTCGCTGGCGGTGTCACCGTGATGTCCACGCCGACGACCTTTATCGAGTTCTCGCGTCAGCGTGGTCTCTCGCCGGACGGGACTTGCAAGTCGTTCGCGGCTTCGGCGGACGGCACGGGATGGGCCGAGGGCGCGGGCCTACTGGTGCTGGAGCGTCTGTCTGACGCTCGGCGGCTCGGGCACAACATCCTTGGTGTGATCCGAGGTTCCGCGGTCAACCAGGACGGTGCGAGCAACGGTCTCACCGCCCCCAACGGGCCCTCGCAGGAACGTGTTATCCGCCAGGCCCTCGCCAACGCCCGCCTCGCTCCACACGAGGTGGACGCAGTCGAGGCGCACGGCACTGGCACCCGGCTCGGTGATCCGATCGAGGCCAACGCGCTGCTGGCCACCTACGGTCAGGACCGCGAAGAGCCGCTGTTTCTTGGATCGATCAAGTCGAACATCGGTCACACGCAGGCTGCCGCGGGCGTTGCGGGCATCATCAAGATGCTGATGGCGATGCGCAACGGTGAGCTCCCGGCGACGCTGCACGTGGACGAACGGACGCCGCACGTCGACTGGTCGACGGGTGCGGTGGAGCTGATCACCGAGCGTCAGGCGTGGCCGGAGGTGGCACGTCCGCGTCGTGCGGCCGTCTCCTCGTTCGGTATCAGTGGTACGAACGCGCATGTGATCCTGGAACAGGGCCCGGAGCCAGTCGTGCCCGATGAGCGGGTGGTGGCGGGGCTTCCTCTGGTGGTCTCTGCGAAGAGTGAGGCGGCCTTGGCGGCGCGTGCCCGCCAGATACGTGAGCTGCTGGCCTCGGAGATCGTCGATTCGGCTCGGGTGGCTTCTGCTCTCGCGACCAGGGCTCCGCACCTCCCCTTCCGAGCGATGGTTTCGGGCGCCGGCAGGGATGAGCTCTTGGAGGGTCTTGACGCGCTGGCCGCGGGTGGGTCCGCGGCCAACCTGGCGCAGGGTGCAGTTACTGGCTCGGGCAAGACGGTGTTCGTGTTCCCAGGTCAGGGTTCGCAGTGGCAGGGCATGGCTCTGGAACTCTTTGACTCCTCCTCGGTGTTCGCCACCCGGTTGGTGGAGTGTGGGCGGGCGTTGGCGCCGTTCACAGACTGGTCGCTGCTGGACGTTCTGCGCGGTGTGGAGGGGGCGCCCAGTTTCGATCGGGTGGAGGTGGTGCAGCCAGCGCTCTGGGCGGTGATGGTGTCCCTTGCCGCGTTGTGGCGTTCGGTGGGTATCGAGCCGGATGCGGTGATCGGTCACTCGCAGGGTGAGATCGCGGCGGCCGCAGTGTCGGAGGCACTGTCGCTGGACGACGCGGCGAAGGTCGTGGCGTTGCGCAGCCGGGCGATCGTGAAGTTGGCGGGTACGGGCGGGATGGTCTCGGTGGCTCTACCTGCCGACGAGGCCCGCGAGCTCATCGCCCGTTGGAACGGCGCCATCGGTATCGCCGCACACAACAGCCCGCGTTCTGTGGTGGTCGCCGGCGGGGTGACCGCTCTTGAGGAGATGCTCGCCTACTGCGAGGACAACAACATGCGTGCCAAGCGCATCCCAGTCGACTACGCCTCCCACTCCGCGCACGTCGAAAGCGTGCGAGACGAGCTTCTCGACGCCCTGTCCTCGCTCACCCCGCGTGCCGTCACGGTGCCCTTCCTTTCCACCGTAACCGGGCAGCCGCTGGACGGCACAGAGCTCGACGGCTCCTACTGGTTCCGCAACCTCCGTCAGACCGTCCAGCTCGAGGAGGCCACCCGGACCCTGCTCGACCAGGGCCACCACGTCTTCATCGAGGCCAGCGCCCACCCGGTGCTGACCATCGCTCTCCAGGAGACGATCGACAGCACGCCGTACGACACCGCAGTCACCGTGCCCTCGCTTCACCGTGACGAGGGTGGACTCGACGACTTCCTCGCCTCCGCGGCCAAGGCACACGTCTCGGGTGCCTCGCTCGACTGGACTGCCGTGGTCGGCGGACCCGGCGAGGTCGTAGACCTCCCGACCTACCCCTTCCAACGTCGGCGCCATTGGCTGGAGGGCCCGGCGCTGGCAGGGGACGCGGGCGGGCTCGGAATGGCCGCCGAGCGGCACCCGCTAATCGGCGCCGCGCTCTGGATGGCAGATGAGGACAGGCTGATCCTGAGCAGCAGGATCGCCTTGAACACGCATCCCTGGCTGGCGGACCACGCCGTGGCCGGCACCGTGCTGCTCCCCGGTAGCGCCTTCGTGGACATCGCCATCCGGGCGGGTGACCATACGGGCCTCGACCAGCTCGACGAGCTGACACTCCAGGCGCCGCTGGTGCTCGATGGTCACGGAGTCCAGCTCCAGGTGATGGTCGACGCTCCGGACGAGGAGGGTCGGCGTGTGCTGTCGGTCCACTCCCGCCCGGAGCCCGAGTCCGACGACGACGCGAGCCACCTGTGGACTCTGAACGCCACCGGCATTCTGGGTCACGCTGAAGGACGTGCGGGCGTACCGGCCGACACCACCTGGCCCCCGACCGGCGCCGAGCCGGTCGATCTGACGACGGCGTACGATATTTTGGCCGAACGGGGCTTCCAGTACGGGCCCACGTTCCAGGGCCTGCGGGCACTGTGGCGCGTCGGCGAGGAGATGTTCGCCGAGGTCGCGCTCCCGAAGGACGTCCCACTGAGCGAGTTTGGGATCCACCCGGCAGTCCTCGACGCCGCCCTGCACCCGCTGGCGCTCGCGGCCGATGGTCCCCTGGTGCTGCCGTTCGCCTGGAACGGCGTTCGGCTGCACGCCGTGCAAGCCAGCGTGCTACGCGTACAGATCACCCCAGAAGGCTCGGGCGTTGCTCTGTCCCTCTCCGACGCGAGCGGTGCGCCGATCGCGTCAGTGAAGACGCTCAGCCTACGGGCCGTGGACCCCGCGCAGTTGGCCGCCTCGGCCACACCTAGCCAGCCGCTGCTTCAGGTGGAGTGGACGATCGCTCCGGAGGCCACCCCGGCCACCGGATGGGCAGTCCTCGACGAGTACGGCTACGGTCTGCCCGCCCCCCTGGGCAGCTACTCTGACCTCGCCGACATTGTCGGAACCACTCCGCTCGTCGTGGTCCCCTTCCCCGGCGAGGACGGGCCCCGCGCCGAGGCACACCGGGCCCTGCGACTGGCCCAGGAGTGGCTCGCCGAGGAGAGGTTCGCCGCCTCACGCCTGGTCTTCGTGACCCGTGACGCGACCACAGCCCGTACTGAGGCCGGACTCGGGTCGGCTCCTGTCTGGGGGTTGGTGCGTACCGCCATGGTCGAGAACCCCGACCGGTTCGGTCTGCTGGACCTGACAGACTGGGACCTCTCCGCGACCGACCTCGGCCGCGCGCTGGCCGTACCGGACGCGCAGGTGAGTCTGCGGGACGGGAAACTGCTGGTACCCCGGCTGGTCAAGTCGCCTCCGACGGACGACACGTTGCCCGCCCTGAATCCCGAGGGCACCGTGCTCGTCACGGGTGCCACCGGCACCCTGGGCCAGCTGTTCGCCCGCCACCTTGTCGCCGAACACGGTGTACGGCATCTGCTGCTGGTAAGCCGGCGCGGCAGGGATGCGCCGGGCATGTCGGAGTTGGAGGCCGAACTCACAGCCCTCGGAGCCGACGTGTCCGTGGTTGCCTGTGACACAGCCGATCGCACGGAGGTCGCGGCGATGTTGGATGCGATCCCCTCGGAACACCCGCTCACCGCGGTCCTGCACACCGCCGGCGTCCTCGACGACGGCACGCTGCACGCACTCACGGCCGAGCAGCTCGACACTGTACTGCGCCCCAAGGTCGATGCTGCCTGGAACCTGCACGAGCTGACGTCCGATCTCGAATTGGATGCGTTCGTCCTGTTCTCCTCGCTGGCCGGTACGGTCGGCGCCGCAGGACAGGCCAACTACGCTGCTGCCAACACTTATCTGGACAGCCTCGCGCACCACCGACAGGCCCTTGGCCTGCCCGGTACGTCGCTGGCCTGGGGCCTGTGGGCCAAGGGCAGCGGGATGACCGGTCACCTGACCGAAGCTGACCTCGCCCGTATGGCCCGGGGCGGCATCGCCCCCATCGGCAGTGAGCAGGGGCTGGCGCTGTTCGACGCGGCCCTCGCAACCCGTCAGCCGGTGCTTGTTCCGGCGCTGCTGGACCTCACCGGACTGCGGGCACAGAGCGAGGACGGCACCCTGCCCGCGATCTTCCACGGCCTGGTGCGCCCGGCGCGGCGCGCCGCCGTCGGCGAGCAGGTGGGCGGGGACTCCCTCCAAGAACGCCTGGCGCCCCTGGCCCCCGAGGACCAGGAGCGCGCACTGCTGGAACTGGTCCGCGGTGTGGTGGCCTCCGTACTGGGATACGCCGACGCCGACCAGGTCGAGCCCGACCGGGCCTTCAACGGGCTGGGCTTCGACTCGCTCAAGGCAGTGGAACTACGCAACCGGTTGAACGCGGCCGTAGGTCTGAAGCTGCCCGCGACGCTGGTGTTCGACTACCCGAACATGGTCGAGCTGGCAGGCTTCCTGAGGACTGAACTGCTCGGCTCGGACGCCGCGGTGGCTGTGGCCGAAACGGTCGTCCATGCCTCCGACGAGCCGATCGCGATTGTCGCGATGGCCTGCCGATACCCGGGCGAAGTCAACTCCCCGGAGGAGCTGTGGGCGCTGCTGTCCGACGAGCGGGACGCCATCGGCCCGTTCCCGAACGACCGCGGCTGGGACCTGGACAACCTGTACGACACGGACCCCGACCACGTGGGCACCTCGTACACCCGGCACGGCGGATTCCTCTACGAGGCTCCGCAGTTCGATCCCGAACTCTTCGGGGTGAGTGCCCGGGAGGCCACCGCCATGGATCCACAGCAGCGCCTGCTGCTGGAAATCTGCTGGGAGGCCTTCGAGCGCGCGGGCATCGCCCCGACATCTCTGAAAGGCAGCCAGACCGGGGTGTTCGCCGGTGTCATGGCCAACGACTACGCAGCACGCTTGAAGGACGTTCCCGATGCCTTGGAGGGCTACCTGTCGGTTGGCAGCACGGTCAGTGTCGCCTCCGGCCGCGTCGCATACACCCTCGGCCTGCAGGGACCGGCGATCACTGTCGACACCGCCTGCTCCTCCTCACTCGTCTCCATCCACCTCGCCGCGCAGGCGTTGCGAAACGGCGAATGCGGGCTGGCCCTTGCCGGCGGTGTGACCGTACTGGCCGCGCCCACGCTGTTCGTCGAGTTCAGCAGGCAGCGCGGCCTGTCGCCTGACGGCCGATGCAAGTCCTTCTCCGCGCAGGCGGACGGGGCGGCCTGGGCCGAAGGCGCCGGAATCCTCTTGCTGGAGCGGCTCGCCGACGCACAGCGCAACGGCCGCCGGATCCTCGGCGTGATCCGCGGATCCGCCGTCAACCACGATGGCGCGAGCAACGGCCTCACCGCCCCCAATGGCCCCTCGCAGGAGCGGGTGATCCGCCAAGCCTTGACCAATGCGGGCCTGACCACCGCGGACGTCGACGCGCTGGAGGCCCACGGCACCGGCACCACGCTGGGCGACCCGATAGAGGCCCGGGCCGTACTCGCCACCTATGGGCAGGAGCGCCCGTCGCCCCTACTGATGGGCTCTCTGAAGTCCAACATCGGGCACTCCCAGGCCGCCGCCGGCGTGGCCGGCGTCATCAAGATGGTCATGGCGATGCAGCACGGGATGCTCCCCAAGAGCCTCCACATCGACGAGCCCAGTCCGCACGTGGACTGGGCCGCCGGTGAGGTGGAACTGCTCACCGAGGCGGTGCCGTGGCCCGAGTCCGAGCGGCCGCGTCGGGCGGGCGTGTCCTCCTTCGGCATCAGCGGTACCAATGCCCATGTCATCGTGGAGCAGCCGCCGACCGAGGCTACGGCCCCGCCGCCAGAGCGGATGCCGGTCGTGCCGCTGCTGCTGTCCGCCCACAACGCCGCGGCCCTGATGGCACAGGCCGACCAGGTGGGTGCGGCCCTCACCGACACCCGACAGCAGGTCCTGGCATCAACGGGCCGGACCCTAGCCTTCGGGCGGGCCAGACTGCTGCACCGCGCCGTGGTGGTGGCCTCCACCGTCACCGAAGCGGTCGACGGACTCGCGGACCTGACCGTGCGGGGTACACCCGTGGATGGGCGCACGGCCTTCCTCTTCGCCGGTCAGGGCAGCCAGCGACTCGGCATGGGCCGGGAGCTGTACACGGCCTACCCCGTCTACGCCGATGCCCTGGACGCCATATGCGAAGAGCTCGACCAATGGCTGGACACGCCACTGCTCGACGTCCTCTTCGGTGAGGACCCGGCGCTGCTCGACCAGACCGGCTTCACGCAAGCTGCCCTGTTCGCAACCCAGGTCGCGCTCTTCCGGCTCCTCGAAGGCTGGGGCATAAGGCCGGACTTCCTCGCGGGTCACTCAATCGGTGAGCTGGCCGCCGCACACGTCGCTGGCGTCCTCTCGCTGGCGGACGCGGCGCAGCTTGTCGCGGCCCGCGGCCGGCTGATGCAGGCATTGCCCGGCGGCGGCGCGATGCTTGCCGTACAGGCCGAGGAGCAGGAGGTGCTGCCGCTGCTCGCTGGACGGGAGGACTTGGTGGGCATCGCCGCCGTCAATGGCCCCACCTCCGTGGTGCTCTCGGGCGACGAGGAAGCCGTCGAGGCCATCGGAGCCGAACTCGCCGCGCAGGGACGCAGGACCAAGCAACTGCGGGTCAGCCACGCTTTCCACTCCCCACGAATGGACGCGATACTGGACGAATTCGAAACGGTCGCGGCGGGGCTCACGTTCGCCTCGCCCACCATCCCGATCGTCTCCACTCTGACCGGGCAGCTGGTCGGCGCCGAGGAACTGACCACGCCTGACTACTGGGTCCGGCACGTTCGCTGGCCCGTGCGCTTCCTGGACGCGGCACGCGCCCTGGAGGCCGAAGGCGTACGGACCTTCCTGGAGCTAGGCCCGGACGGCGTGCTCAGCGCAATGGGGCAGGACTTCCTCGGCGACGGATCGCTCCTGGTCCCGGTTCTGCGCGTCGGGCGCCGTGAGCCGCATTCCGTAGTCGCCGCTCTGGCCCACGCCCACGTACGGGGCGTGCCGGTGGACTGGCGCGCACTGTTCGGCGAGAACGCCGGACCTGCTGCGGACCTGCCGACCTACCCCTTCCAACGCCAGCGTTACTGGCTCATGGAGGGGCCCCGCGGCGGCGATGTCACTTCGGCCGGATTGGACTCCGCAAGGCACCCGCTGCTCGGGGCCGCGGTTCCGCTGGCCGACTCCGACGGTGCCCTGTTCACCGGCCGGATCTCGGCCCGAAGCCATCCCTGGTTCGCCGACCATACGATCGCCGGCACCCTGCTGGTCCCGGGCACGGCCCTGGTAGGCCTCGCGCTCCACGCGGGCGCCGCAGTCGGCTGTGAGCGGCTGGACGAACTCGTCCTTCAGACACCCTTGGTCCTTCCCGACGAGGGTGCGCTCCAGCTCCAGATCACCGTCGGGGGCCCCGACAGAGACGGCCGCAGGCCTGTCTCCATCCACTCGCGCGGGGACCAGGTAGGCGACGTCTGGAACCGGCATGCCACCGGAACCGTGGTGGCCCCCGTTCCAGGCGGCCCCGAACCCGACCTCGTGTCCTGGCCGCCGGCCGGCGCTGAAGCCCAGCCTGTCGAGGGCCTGTACGACCGCCTCGCCGACAAAGGCTACGGCTATGGTCCCACCTTCCAGGGCCTCCAGGCGGTATGGCGCTCTGGCGAAGACCTCTACGCCGAGGTACGGCTATCCGTCGAAACTGATGGATTCGCCCTGCACCCGGCACTATTCGACGCCGCGCTGCACGCGCTACTACTCAATGAGTCGGCCGAACTACGGCTGCCCTTCTCCTTCGGCGGTGTCCAGCTGACCGGGTCTCAGGCCAGCACCCTGCGGGTCAAGCTGGCGGCCGGCCCTGACGGAACGGTCGCGGTCAGCATCGCTGACGAGACGGGTGCGCCGGTCGGCACCGTCGCATCGCTCGCCCTGCGGGCCCTACCAGCGGGGACCGCACTGACTCGGCCCCTCCGACCAGCGCGTTTACGCGGTGGAGCGGGCTCGTGTGGAACTCCGCACTGGTGGCGACACGACCTTCGTGTTCCTCGGTGAGGCCGACCTCGGACTCGCCGGGGAGCACCACGCCGACCTGGCCGACCTGGCCGCCTCGACGGCGGACGGTGCGGATGCACCCGACGTGGTCGTCCTTCCGGTACGCCCAGCCACTCCGCAGGAGACCGGCCGGGTCACGGAGGAGGTGCTGGCGGTACTGCGGCAGTGGCTTGGGGTCGACGCGCCGGCCGGAGGTCGGCTCACCGTGGTCAGTACAGGGGAACTGGCGCACAGCGCACTCACTGGGCTGATGCGGACCGCCGAGTCGGAACACCCGGGACGTTTCCAGCACGTGATCATGGAGGACCTGTCGGCCGGCCGCGAGCTCCTGGCCGCAGCCCTGGCTGACTCCCGACCACAGCTCGAGCTGCACGGGGGACAGGCTTACGTGACCCGCCTCGCTAGGGTCCCGTACCCGGTCTGGAGCCCGGACGTCGACGATGCGTTCGACCCGGAGCGTACGGTGCTGATCACCGGTGGCACGGGCGCACTCGGAGCCCAGGTCGCCCGGCACCTGGTGACCGGCCGCGGTGCCCGTCGTCTGCTTCTAACCAGTCGACGAGGTAGGGCGGAGGGCCTGGTTGCCGAACTGACGGCGCTCGGTGCCGACGTACGGGTCGTGGCATGCGACGCGGCCGACCGCGACGCGCTGGCCGGGCTGCTCGCCTCGATTCCGGACGAGCACCCGCTCACTGCGGTCGTACACGCGGCCGGAGTCGTAGAGGACGCCACGCTAGAGGCTATGAGCCCCGACAGCCTCTTCCGGGTCATGCGGCCGAAGGTGGAAGGCGCCTGGAACCTGCACGAGCTGACCGCCGGACTAGAGCTGACGGACTTCGTCCTTTTCTCTTCCATCGCCGGTCTAGTTGGCAACGCCGGACAGGCCAACTACGCCGCCGCCAACACCTTTCTGGACGCGCTCGCCAAACACCGACGCGCTGAGGGCCTGCCCGCAGTGTCCCTCGCCTGGGGCATGTGGCAGGACGGTATGGCGAGCGATCTCGACGGTGCCGACCGGGCAAGGCTCGCACGCAATGGGATCCTGCCGATGCCGACTGACCGGGCACTTGCGGCCCTCGACAGCGCCCTGGCCGGCGCCAAGGCGCCACAGGCCGACAGCGAGGCGGGGACACGACCAGTACTCGCGCCGGTGGCACTCGACCTCGCGGTACTTCGGAGCCTCGGGGACGCACTGCCCGAGCTGTACCGGGGCCTGGTGAGCGCCCAGCGCCGAGCGGGCCGAGGCACCTCCGCTCCTGCGGAGATTCCGCTGGCGCAGCGGCTCACGGGCCTGACTGTGGAAGAGCAGCTGCTGCTGCTGCTCGATTTGGTCAGGGAACAGGTCGGCATCGTCCTGGCTCACCCCGCCCCGCGGACGATCGACGTCCAGCGCGGACTGCTGGACCTGGGCTTCGATTCCCTCACCGCAGTCGAACTGCGCAACAGGCTGAACACCACCACCGAACTGCGGTTGCCCAGCACGCTCGTCTTCGACCACCCGACCACTCACGCTGTCGCCGAATACCTGCGCGGCGAGCTGGTCGGCGAAGTGGCAGACCCGGTCCAGGCAGCGTTGGACGCACTTGAGACCGCTCTCGCGGCCGGACTTTCGTCGGACGGCGACGGCTCAGCAGGAACATACGCCGCGCGACTGCGCGGCCTGCTTCGGACGGTGGACGCCGGACCCGACGGCACCGATCTCGGCCTGGCAACCGACGACGAACTCTTCGCAGCATTTGACAACGAACTGAGCAGGTAGACATGGACAACGAGCAGAAACTTCGCGACTACCTCAAGCGGGCAATGGTCGATCTGCGGGGGAGCCGTCAGCGTGTGCAGGATCTGGAGGATTGCGCACATGAGCCGATCGCGATCGTGGGTATGGCATGCCGACTCCCGGGCGGTATCGCCTCCCCGGAAGACCTGTGGGACCTGCTGAGCTCCGAACGTGACGCAGTTGGTCCCTTCCCCCAGGGCCGCGGCTGGGACCTGGAAAACCTGTACCACCCAGACCCCGACCACCTCGGGACCTCGTACACCCGTGAAGGTGGGTTCCTGTATGAGGCGGATCGGTTTGATGCTGAGTTCTTCGGCATCAGTCCTCGCGAGGCTGCGGCGATGGACCCCCAGCAGCGGTTGCTGCTGGAGACGGCCTGGGAGGCATTCGAGCACGCAAGCATCCCCCCGGCCGCGCTGAGGGGTACTCGAACCGGGGTGTACGTGGGCGTCATGTACGACGACTACGGCTCCCGGATCCCCGATGCGCCCGAGGGTTTCGAAGGCTATCTGCTGACCGGAAGCGCGGGCAGTGTCGCGTCGGGTCGTTTGGCCTATACCTTCGGGTTGGAGGGGCCGGCGGTGACGGTCGATACCGCGTGTTCGTCCTCGTTGGTCGGTCTTCATCTTGCTGTTCAGTCGCTGCGTCAGGGTGAGTGTTCGATGGCGCTTGCTGGTGGTGTGACGGTGATGGCGACACCAGGCACGTTCGTGGAGTTTTCTCGGCAGCGTGGGTTGTCGTCGGATGGGCGGTGTAAGGCGTTCTCGTCGTCGGCGGATGGCACGGGTTGGGCCGAGGGCGTGGGTGTGTTAGTGCTGGAGCGGCTGTCGGACGCCGAGCGCAGTGGGCATCGGGTGCTGGCGGTGATTCGTGGTTCCGCGTTGAATCAGGATGGTGCGAGCAGCCGGCTCACTGCGCCGAATGGGCCTTCTCAGGAGCGGGTCATTCGGGCTGCGTTGGCTAACGCCCGCCTGTCGGCGTCCGAGGTGGATGTCGTGGAGGCGCACGGTACGGGTACGCGGCTTGGTGATCCGATCGAGGCGCAGGCGCTGGTGTCAACTTACGGCCAGGCCCGTGGGGACGACAACCCGTTGTGGTTGGGTTCTGTCAAGTCGAATATTGGTCACACCCAGGCCGCAGCGGGTGTCGCGGGCGTGATCAAGATGGTTATGGCGATACGTGAGGGGGTCATGCCCTCGACGTTGCACGTGGACAAGCCGACTCCCGAGGTCGATTGGTCGGCGGGCACGGTGAAACTGCTAACGCAGGCTCAGCAGTGGCCGGAGCTTGATCGTCCGCGCCGAGCGGGGGTGTCGTCCTTCGGGATCAGTGGGACCAACGCGCACGTGATCCTCGAAGAGGCGCCGCGCGAAGGTGCTGTCGATCGTGTGACTGGACCGAATACTGTTGTACAACAGTCAGAGTCGGGCCCGCCGACGCTGCGCACACCGTGGTTGCTTTCGGCCAAGTCGGAGACCGCACTCCGAGCACAGGCGAGCCGGCTGTTGACCTGGCTCGCCGACCATCCCGAGGTAGATGACGCCGATGTCGCTGCGGTCTTGACCACTGCGCGCGCTCAACTGGATCGACGCGGCGCGGTGCTCGGCGCCGACGGGGTCAGTCTGCGCGCTGGCCTCACGGCCCTGGCCGCGGGCTCGGCATCTCCGCATGTTGTGTCAGATGTCGCCACCACCGGCGAGACGGCTTTCCTGTTCACCGGTCAGGGCGCGCAACGTGAAGGTATGGGCGCGGGGTTGGCTGCCGCGTTCCCAGTGTTCGCCGCTGCCCTCGACGAGGTGTGCGGGGAATTCGATGCCTTGCTAGGGGTATCGCTACGCGAGGTTATGTTCGGCGACACTGATGGTGCCGGGAACAGTGTTGGCAACATCGAGCGCATGACCCTGCTTGACCGGACGGAGTTCACGCAGCCTGCGCTGTTCGCGTTCGAGGTGGCACTTTATCGCCTCTTGGAGTCGTTCGGCGTGACCCCGGATTTGGTAGTCGGGCATTCGATCGGTGAGCTGGCCGCGGCCTATGTGGCCGAGGTGTGGTCGCTGGCTGACGCGTGTCGGCTGGTTGCCTCCCGTGGTCGATTGATGGGTGCGCTGCCGACAGATGGTGCGATGCTCGCCGCCACGGTGTCGGAGGAGCGGGCGCTGGAACTACTCGCGACGGGGACGGTCTCCTTGGCGGCGGTGAATGCGCCTGCGGCGATGGTGTTCTCGGGAGAGACGAGGGCGATCGTCGCACTGGAGGACCGGCTGGCGGACGAGGGTGTGAAGACGACACGGCTGACGGTCAGTCACGCCTTCCATTCGGCGTTGTTGGAGCCGATGCTCGCCGAGTACGAGCAGGTCGCCAGATCGGTGGCGTATCAGGCGCCACGAATTGGTGTGTGCTCCACGGTATCCGGTGCACCAGCCGGTCCCGAACTGCTGACGCCGCAGTATTGGGTGCGGCAGGTACGCGAGGCCGTGCGGTTCGCCCCGGCTGTGCAGTCACTCGTGGACGTCGGCGTGCGCCGGTTCGTCGAGGTGGGCCCGGACGCGGTACTGGCGGCGCTGACTCGACAGACACTGAGCGACGAGATGGCATCCCGCTCGCTGGTCGTGGCGGCCTCACGGCGCGGCGTCGATGAGGTCGACCAGTTCCTGCGATTACTCGCCGCCGCCCATTGCTCGGGCGTTACCGTTGATTGGGCGCCGCTGTCACAAGGAAGACCGGTCACCCACCTCGATCTGCCTGCCTACGCTTTCCAGCATCGCCGCTACTGGGTGCAGCCCGACGGTGGTGCGCTCGGTGACATGGGCCGCGCCGGCCTCGCCGCGCTCGATCATCCGATGCTGCGCGTCGTATCGCAGCTTGCCGGTCGCGACGAATGGCTGTTCAGCGGCAGGCTCTCCACCACCGACCAGCCGTGGATCGCGGACCACACGGCCTTCGGAGCGATGCTTTTGCCCGGCACCGGGTTCGTGGATCTCGCGTTGGCCGCGGGTAGCCGCCTGGAACTGCCCGTCGTGGACGAACTTGTCCTGACGACGCCGCTGCTGTTCGACGGTGCGGCTGCCGTGGACGTGCAGGTCTCGGTGACCGAGCTCGACCACACCGGCCGTCGCAGCCTGTCGATCTACTCGCGTGCCGTCACCGGAACCGCGCGGTCCAACGCGGGCGAGCAGGACTGGACGCTGCATGCCACCGGTACCCTCGCCCCCGCCGACGGCGTGACGCCGGACTGGATCGACCCTGACTGGCCGCCCACTGACGGCAGGCCGATCGACGGGACGCATTTGTACGACCGGCTCGCCGACCTGGGATTCGGCTATGGCCCGAATTTCCGAGGCGCGCGCGCCGCCTGGACCATTGGTGACGACGTTTTCGCCGAAGTGGCCCTGGACGAGACGACAGCGGGCCGGGCGGCGGGATTCGTGGTGCATCCGGCGCTACTGGACGCGATCTTCCACGCTGTCATCGATGGACTCGCCGACGACTTACCTGACGGCAGGTTGCCGCTTCCGTTCTCCTTCGGCGGCGTCCGGGTGTTCCGGCACGGAGCCACCGCGGTCCGCGCCCGCATCAGCCGCTTGGATGCCGAGAAGGTGCGCATCGACGCCTGTGACGCCACCGGCGTCGCGGTGCTGTCGGTCGACGCCGTGCTCGCCCGCCCCGCGGACGCGCGCGTTCTAGCCGGTGCCCGCAGCCCGCTCTACGCTCTCGACTGGACACCGGTGACGGCACCTGCGGCGTCGGACCAGCAATTGGTCGCACTGGGTCGACCAGTCGCAGGTTGCGCTGTGACGTTCGGGGATGTCGCGGCGTTCGCGACGGGCGGGGGCCACGCAGGCGCGGCTGTTGTCTGGTCGCCCGAAACGGCGTCGGCGGACGGCGACGATGTCCCCGCGACTATCCGCACTGCCGTGCACAACGCCCTCGCGGTGCTGCGCGACTGGCTCGTCGAGCCGGGCTGCGCCGACTCGACGCTGATCGTGCTGACCCGCAATGGCGCGGGTCTGCCCGGTGAGACACCAGACCTCGCGGCAGCCGCCGTCCGCGGCCTGGTACGGAGTGCGCAATCGGAACATCCGGGGCGCATCGTGAACGTCGACCTTGACGACAACGACCTCGTGGACCTACACCAGCGGATCGCCGCCGCGGTTGCCACGGATGAACCACAGCTCGCGATCCGTGCCGGCGCCACGGTGGCACCACGGCTGATTCGTACGACCACCGTCGAATCGACCGGCGAGCCCTTCGGTGATGGCACGGTTCTGATCACCGGCGGTACAGGTGGATTGGGCGCCGTCACCGCACGCCACCTGGTCACCCGGCACAGGGTGCGCAGACTGATGCTCGTCTCCCGCCGTGGCTTCGCCGCGCCGGGCGTCGCGGAGCTGGTCACCGAGCTGACCGGGCTGGGCGCTGCCGTACGCATCGCCGCGTGCGATGTCAGCGACCGTGCCGCGGTCGCTGCGCTACTGGAATCTGTACCGGCGCATGAATCGGTGACTGCGGTCGTGCACACCGCGGGTGTGGTCGACGACGGCACCATCGAGACCTTGACCGCCGAGCAGGTGGATCGGGTGCTCGCCCCGAAGGTTGATGCAGCCTGGCATCTGCACGAGCTCACACGTGACATGGACCTGTCCGCGTTCGTGCTGTTCTCCTCTGCCGCGCCGTTGCTCGGCGGGCAGGGCCAGGGCAATTACGCGGCCGCGAACTCGGCGTTGGATGCGCTTGCCCAGAAGCGCCGCAGTGCCGGTCTTCCCGCGCATTCGCTGGCTTGGGGGCTGTGGATGCTCGGCATGGCCGAGTCATTGAACGACCCGGGTGCCGATCATCTGGTGCGTCAGATCCGCACGCGTCTCGGTTTGTCCCCGATCGAGCCGGACACAGGCATGCAGATGTTCGACAATGCGTTGGCCACCGGTGAACCGATGCTGATGACGGCGCTGCTCGATGCACCCGCCCTCACCTCTCTGGGTCGTCTCGGCACGCTACCTTCAGTACTGCGTGGCCTGATTCATGTCCCGTCGCGCGGCCAGATCGCCGACAGCCCATTGCGCCAGCGGTTGCTCGACGCCCCCGCCGATCAATGGGAGGAGCTGATCCGTAACGAGGTCCGCGCGATCGCCGCCGTGGTCCTCGGCCACGAGTCGGCCGACGCCATCGACTCCGAAACACCGTTCACAGAACTAGGCTTCGACTCGCTCGGCGGAGTCGAGTTCCGTAACCGAGTGACTGCCATCACCGGTGTTCAGCTTCCGTCCACGCTGGTGTTCGACTATCCAACCACCGCCGCTGTTGCGGGCTTCCTGCGTACCCGGGTCGACGGTTCGGCGCCGACGCGATCTCGCCCCGCCGCGACCAGGGCCAAAGCCACGGCTGACGAGCCAATCGCGATCGTTGGCATGAGCTGCCGGTATCCCGGCGGCGTCGAGAATCCTGACCAGCTCTGGGAATTGATCGCCGGACGCGTCGACGCGATCACCCCGATCCCGGGCGACCGCGGCTGGGACCTCGACCACCTGTACGACACCGACCCCGGAAAACCTGGCAAGATCTACACCCGAGAAGGCGGATTCCTGCAGACCGCAGGTGATTTCGATGCCGCTTTCTTCGGAATCGGACCCCGTGAGGCGGCTGCGATGGACCCGCAGCAGCGGCTGCTGCTTGAGGCGTCCTGGGAAGCGCTCGAAGATGCCGGTATCGATCCGACCTCACTGCGGGGGAGCGATACCGCTGTGTACGCGGGCGTCATGTATCAGGACTACGGCTACTTGGCGCGCGACGCAGCCGACGGCGCTGCAGAAGGCTACTTGGCGACCGGATCGGCCGGCAGCGTCGTCTCCGGCCGGGTGTCCTACACCCTGGGTCTGGAAGGACCCGCGGTGACAGTGGACACGGCGTGCTCGTCGTCGTTGGTGGCCCTGCATCTGGCGGTGCAGGCATTGCGCGCCGGGGAGACGTCGCTTGTGCTGGTCGGTGGGGTGACAGTCATGTCGACTCCGATGCTGTTCTTGGAGTTCTCCCGCCAACGGGCGCTGTCACCGGATGGGCGCTGTAAGGCGTTCTCCAGTGCCGCGGACGGTGTCTCGTGGTCCGAGGGCGTCGGCGTGCTCGCCCTCGAACGGTTGTCCGACGCGCAGCGTAATGGGCGCCCGGTGCTGGCTGTAATCCGCGGTAGCGCAATCAATCAGGACGGTGCGAGCAATGGCTTGACCGCCCCGAACGGTCCGTCCCAAGAGCGGGTGATCGTGCAGGCGCTGGTCAACGCAGGGGTAGCTGCGGCCGAGGTGGATGCAGTGGAGGCGCACGGCACGGGCACCACGTTGGGTGACCCGATCGAGGCGCAGGCGCTGATCAACGTCTACGGACAGGATCGCGCCAAGCCGCTGCGGATCGGATCGTTGAAGTCGAACATCGGGCACACGCAGGCGGCTGCCGGTGTCGGCGGTGTGATCAAGATGGTGCAGGCGCTGCGGCATGAGATGTTGCCGTCCACCTTGCATGTTGACGCGCCGTCGCCGCACGTGGATTGGTCGGCGGGCGCGGTACGGATCCTGACCGAGGCCGAGCAGTGGCCGATCGGGGCGCGTCCCCGCCGGGCGGGAGTGTCGTCGTTCGGGATCAGCGGGACCAACGCGCACGTGATCCTCGAAGAGGCGCCCGCGGCCCCGCCGCCGCCGCCGGTCGATCTACCGCGCCCGGCGGTCGTGCCGTTGCTGCTGTCCGCGCGGACAGCACCTGCGCTGCGGGCCCAAGCGCGCCGTCTGTACGACACGCTGCGCGAACGTCCGGAGCTAGACCTGACCGACGTTGCGGTGAGGCTGGCGCTTCACCGCGCGCGGCTTGAAAAGAACGCCGCCGTCGTGGGCTCGGATCGGGAGACATTGCTGGCGGCCTTGGCGCGCCTGGCAGCCGACGAGCCGGGACCCGGCATCGTCAACGGCACTAGTCAGACAGGCACGACAGCGTTCATGTTCACCGGTCAGGGCGCGCAGCGGATCGGGATGGGCTCTGGGCTGTATCGGGCATTCCCAACTTTCGCGGCTGCCCTCGACGAGGTGTGCGCGGAATTCGATGCATACCTGGGGCATTCGCTGCGGGATGTGATGTTCGGCGAGACTGCCGAGACTCTGCTGGACCGCACCGAGTACACCCAGCCCGCCTTGTTCGCGTTCGAGGTGGCGATGTATCGCCTTGTCGAGTCGTTGGGCGTGACGCCGGATGCGGTGGCCGGGCATTCGATCGGCGAGCTGACCGCGGCGTATGCGGCCGGTGTGTGGTCGTTGTCGGATGCATGCAGACTCGTTGCGGCCCGGGGTCGATTGATGGGGGCTCTGCCGACAGGTGGAAGCATGTTGGCCGCCGCGGTGCCGGAGGAGCAGGCCGTGGAACTGCTGGCTGCGGGTAATACTGATTCGGCGGTCGTCGCGGTCTCCCTTGCCGCGGTGAACGCTCCCGATGCGGTGGTCTTCTCCGGAGACACCCAAGCGGTATCAGCGCTCGAGTCGAGGTTGGTGGCCGAGGGTGTCAAGACCACCAGGCTGCGGGTGAGCCACGCGTTCCACTCCGCCTTGATGGATCCGATGCTGACCGAGTTCGCGGAGATCGCCGCAGGCCTGACATACCACAATCCGCGAATACCTCTGTGCTCCACGGTTTCCGGCGAATTCGCCGTCGAATCTTTGAGTACGCCTGAATATTGGGTTCGGCAGGTGCGCGAGGCAGTACGCTTCGCGCCGGCGGTGCAGTCACTGCTCGATTCGGGTGTGCGCCTGTTCGTTGAAATGGGCCCGGACGCGGCACTGACGACCATTACACGCGCCACTCTTGCGACAGATCTCGTAGCGGGCACCTCTGTGGTCGCGGGATCCCGTCGCACAGTTGCCGAACCCGAGCAGCTGGTCGTCGCGCTGGCAACCGCGCACTGCGCGGGTCGGCCGGTGCGGTGGGCGACCTACTTCGGATCTCGACCGCAGACACGGATCGCGTTGCCTACCTATCCCTTTCAGCACGAACGATTTTGGCTGTTGCCCGCGGATGCTGCCGCGCCACTCGCCGGTGCCGACTCCGCCGCCCATCCGCTGCTGCACTCCCAGGTGCAGCTCGCAGGTAAGGACGAGTGGCTGTTCACCGGCAGGCTCTCGCTGCGTACGCACCCATGGCTCGCCGACCACGCTGTCTTCGACACGATCTTGATGCCAGGTACCGGATTCGTGGAACTGGCTCTGGCCGTTGGTACCCGGCTCGGCGTGCCGCGCCTCGCGGAGTTGGTTCTCGCGACGCCGCTGATTCTCACCACCGATGGTGCTGCCGCGGACATCCAGCTCGCCGTGGATCAACCTGACGCCGATGGGCACCGGGCCGTGGTCATCCACGCCCGCGCCGCCGACGCCTGGGTGCTGCATGCCCGCGGCATACTCTCGCCCGCCGTGCCGACCGCGCCGCCGAGCTGGTCCCAGGCGTGGCCTCCGGTTACGGGCGATCCGGTCGACGTGCAGCAGGTGTACCGAGCGCTAGACGATGTGGGCTTAGGGTACGGCCCGGTGTTCCAGGGTGTTCGCGCCGCGTGGTCGTGTGGGGAGGAAGTATTCGCCGACCTAGCACTCGACACCGAAACTGCAGCGCGCGCCACCGCGTTCGGGCTGCATCCGGCACTGCTGGACGCGGTATTCCACGCCGCCATCGACAATCTTGCCGATGGCGGGCCGGACGGAGGGGTTCCACTGCCCTTCGCCTTCGACGGTGTCCAGCTGGCACAGTCCGGCGTGGGTGCCTTGCGAGCACGCATCGCCCGCGTCGCACCGAACACCTTTTGCGTTGAGGCGGTCGACTCGACCGGTGCCCTCGTGCTGAACATCGAGTCGGTGCAGGCTCGCCCGATCGAGCGGCAGACCTTGGCACAGCTGCGCGGCCCGGCACCGTTGTTCGACCTTGAGTGGATTGCCATAACCCTCGTCTCCACAACGGACACCGGGCGCCTTGTTGTGCTCGGCGACCCGGCGACCGTCACAGCCTGTGAGCCCTTGACATGCTGTGACGATCTGGCCCAGCTCATTGTGCTGGAGGATGTTCCCGACGCAGTGGTGTGGCGGGCGCCCCGAGAAACCGGTGCTGGGGCGGCGGACATACACGCCGGCGTACTGACGACTCTCGCACTGTTGCAGGGCTGGATAGGCGCCGAACACCCTGGTCGACTCGCGATCGTGACACGCACAGCCGCCGGACTGCCCGGCGAGGTACCCGATCTGGTCGGAGCCGCCGTGGCGGGCCTGGTGCGCAGCGCACAGTCTGAGCACCCGGGCCGGTTCCTGCTCATCGACCACGACAGCGACGCCCTGCCGATTAAGTCGCTCGCCGACGCCTTGGCCCAGGACGAACCACACATCGCCGTCCGCGAAGGTCGGCTCCTGACACCGCGATTGCAACCGCTGGCAGCAACAGAACCGGGTGTGCCACCGTCATTCGACCGGGGCACGGTGCTCATCACCGGCGGCACCGGCGGCATCGGCGCAATTGTCGCCCGACATCTGGTCACAGCACACGGCGCACGACGGCTGCTGCTGGCATCGCGGCGCGGTGACACCGCGGACGGCGCCGCCGAACTGGTCGCCGAGCTGACCGACCTCGGCGCCCGCGTCCGGGTGGTGGCGTGTGACGTCACCGAACGTGCCGCGGTTCACGCCCTCCTGGCCGACATTGATACCGAAGCCCCGCTGACTGCCGTCATCCATGCGGCGGGCGTCCTGGACGACGGCACGCTCGACACCCTCACCACCGCGCAAACGACTCGGGTGCTGGCACCGAAAGTCGATGCGGCACTAAACCTGCACGAGTTGACCCGCGACCTGGATCTGTCGGCGTTCGTACTGTTCTCGTCCGCGGCGCCGTTGCTCGGCGGACAAGGCCAGGGCAACTACGCCGCTGCGAACAGCGTGCTAGACGCGCTAGCACGCGTGCGGCGCAGTGCAGGCTTGTCCGCGCACTCACTGGGCTGGGGACTGTGGACTGTGGGCATGGCACGGATACTCGGTGGCGACGACGCCAATCAATACGCGCGCCAGATTCGGGCCAGGCTGGGCCTGATCCCGATCGACCCGGAGTCCGGGATGGCGTTGTTTGACAACGCACTCGCGACTGATCGGGCGACACCGACAACGGCACTGCTGGACACGGCGGCGCTCACTGCACTGGCGCGCGGCGGCACACTACCCGCGATCCTGCGCGGCATGATTGGGGTTCCCCCAGCCGACGTTAGTGCCGGCGTCAGCCTGGCGCTGCAGCTGGCCTCACTGCCGGACGCCGACCGCGACGTAATGACCGTGCGAGAGGTGCGCAACGTCGCCGCGGTAGTCCTCGGCCACCTGTCCGGTTACGCGATCGACCCGGACGCGCCGTTCACCGAGCTCGGTTTCGACTCCCTCGGTGCCGTCGAATTCCGGAACCGGCTCGCACAGCTGACCGGGCTGGTGTTGCCGTCGACGCTGATCTTCGACTACCCGACCGCCGCGGATGTGGCGAAACTGGTGCGATCGCGCATGGAGGAATCTGACACCAGTGTGGACAACCAGGCGCCGGTCGGCCCGCGCGGAACGATCACTGACCTGGTGTCGGCAGCGCAACGCCGCGGTGAGCTGGCAGGGGCGATGCCCCTGCTGAGCGCGAGCTCGGCTCTGATGACGACATACCCTGCCGAGGAGGCTGCTGCACAGCGTCCGGCTGTGCAGCTCCTGGCACGGGGCGCCGCGACACCGGCACTGATCTGCATACCCTCGTTCCTCGCGGGATCGGGCCCACACCAGTTTGCCCGCCTTGCCCGCGAACTTGGCGGCGAGTGGCAGGTCAGTGCGTTGCGGCTGCCCGGCATGCGCGCAAGCGACAACTTGCCGGCGACATGGGCAGCGGCGATCGAGAGCCTTGCGGCCGCCGTCGCATCGGAACTTGAACAAAGCCCGGTGGCGCTCATCGGCTATTCGATCGGTGGTGCGTTGGCTCATGCGGTCGCACGGCGGCTCGAAGACGACGGTGGTGAGCTTGTGGGCGTCGCGATGATCGATACCTACTCGCCGGAAGATCTCGAGCTGAACCGCCTAGTGCTCACCGATGCATTGGGGCAGATCCTGTCGCGGGACAACGCACTGACTCCCGTGGACGACCACGGCCTGGTCGCCATGGGTGGCTATGTTCGGATATATTCCGAGCGCGAGGCCAAGTCGATCGCCGCGCCGACGCTGAATCTGCGGGCTACCGTGACGCTGAGCAACTTCGGAGATGTCGATCCTGTCCCCGGCTGGCAACACCGTGGACCGATCGAGAGCATCGAGGCAAATCATTTCTCGATCATCGAGGAACAGGCAGCAGAAACCGCCGCGCACCTCCGGTGCTGGCTCGATTCACTCAGCGGCCATTGATTGGCATTGTCAAGTTGTTCGAGCGTTGTCGCCGCCGCTACCCGACTGCGCGGAGCGATCGTAGATCCTTCCGCGTTTAAACCATTTGAGAAGGCAAACGTTGCAGCGGTACGTGACCACTTCAAGCCCTTCTTTCGTCGGTGAGTGCGACGAAGTATTTGTTGAACACGATGTTGCCCCACTGCAGAACGTATGAAGGAGTCCTCGTGAGAGCGCTGCACAGTGTCGGGCGGATTTGTCTTGGCGTCGCCGCTGTGACCGCGGTGACGCTCGGAACGGGCGCCTGTAGCAGCGACGAAGGGAAAGCCGTCTCTCTCGATGCTTCGACCATGACGCAAGCTCTGACTGATCGCGGTCTCACCGTCTCACGGTCCTTCACTTTCGCCGATGGCTACGGGGTCAAAGGGTTTGTCGGGACGGCATCGTGCGGGGCGAGATACGACGGTTCGGAACCTATCGACCGCGCTGGAGCGGAGATCGTGGATGTGAATCCGACGTTCCCCGCCATGCAACCGATCTCGTGCGCGGATCCCGTACTTGTGAGCCCTGATCGGCCCACGGATTTCGGACACTGGACCCGCTTACGATAGGGATCTACTGAAATGAGTCCGACCAGCATGAGCAGATCACGGAGATCGTTCTCGACAGAGTTCAAGGACGAACTGTGCCGAGAGGTCGTCGAGTCGTCCAAGCTGGTCAGCGAAGTCGCCAAGGCCTACGGGGTCGGTGACGACAGCCTGCGGCGCTGGCTCGTCAAGTACCGCGAAACCCACGGCGGTGCTGCCGACGGGGATCTCACGCTCACCGAACGCGCCCGCCTCAACCAGCTCGAACGCGAGAACCGTGAGCTTCGGGCAGAAGCGGCCTTCCTGAAAAAAGCGGCCTCGTACTTCGCGCGGGAGCCACGGTAGTGGCGAAGTACGAGTTCGTCGACTCCTACGTCACCGACGACTCCACGACCGTCTCGATAGTCGACCGATGCCGCTGGCTCGAGGTGTCGACGTCCGGTTTCTACCACTGGCGCAGCCGACCACAGTCCGCCACTTCCATCCGCAGAGATGTTCTTGCAGAACAGATTCGATCGTTCTTCGGTGCATCGAACGGAACCTACGGCTACCGCCGCATCCATGCAGATCTCGCCGCAGCCGGCGTCGAGTGTTCCCCGGAATTGGTGCGTTCGATCATGCGAGAACACGACCTGATCCCGTGCCAGCTGCGTCCGTTTCGGGTCACCACCGATTCCGCCCCGGACGGTGAACCGGTCGTTCCGGATTTGCTGCTGCGGGACTTCACCGCGGACCGTCCGGGGATCACGTTCGTCGGCGACATCACCTACGTTCACACTTGGCAGGGGTTCGTCTATCTCGCGACGGTCATCGATTGCTTTTCTCGCAAAGTCGTGGGGTGGTCTATCGCAGATCACATGCGCACCGAGCTCGTCGCGACTGCGTTGACGAACGCAGCGGCAACGACCCTCATCGAGCCGGACGCGATCTTTCACTCCGATCGCGGCAGTGTCTACACCTCTCGGGCCTACCGGACTCTGGTGAGCTCTCTGGGCATACGGTCGTCGATGGGACGGACTGGGGTGTGTTGGGACAACAGTATGGCCGAAAGTTTCTTTGCGGCACTGAAGAACGAGCGCATCTACCGAACAGTCTATCCCACCAAAGACAAAGCGCGACAAGACATCATCAAGTACATCGAAGGCTTTTACAATTCGAGGCGTCGACATTCAGCACTCGGATACCGGTTCCCGAACGATGTCCACTACAGTTACAAGCAGCTCGCGATCACGGCCTGAATTAGTCATCTCCATTGTCCGAAATCCCCGCGGCAGATCAGGAACGCTAACGAAATCATGAGGCGGGTAACCGGATATCAACACATGGCCGATACCCTCGAAGAGCTCGACAAGGTCACCATTGCAAAAGTTGATGGTTTCGCAGTCGGTGGAGGTCTGGAAATTACCATGGCGTGTGATTTCGTCGTAGCCGCAGCCAGTGCGAAATGGGGCATGCCGGAGGTGGACGTCGGAATCACGCCCGGTTGGGGCGGAACCACCCGAATGGTGAGACTGATCGGACGGCGTCTGACGAAAGAGGTCAACCTTCTGGGAGCTTTGCACCCGGCCTCGCGGGCGGCGCAGCTGACGCTGTGGAATCGTGTCGTAGACGACGAATTCCTCGATAGCGCAGTCGAAGAATTAATCGGTGTGGTGTTGAGTAAGAATCAACAAGCGCTACGGCAGCTAAAATTTATCATCAATAATGGCGCCGAGGCCGACCTGAAAACAGCGCAAGCTTTCGAGAAACTCTCTGCTGGACTCACCGGGGCAGTTAACGGGGCATGGGAGGTTTCCGATGCGGACCAGGCAGCCGGAGTTGTTGGTTTCCGGGAGAAGAACGAGCTGTGGAACGATCGCCGCGGTCGTGCCCGCACTTTCTGGACCGATGGACCCACGCCCTGACTGCGGTAAGGGTTGATCTGCTTACCTGAGCTATATCGCCCGCAATGACCGCGGTCTGTTCCCCGCCCGGCTGGCGGTCATTGCGAGGTGATTCGGGCGGTTTGATCAAAGTGTTCGCGCGTAGCGACTGCAAGATGTGTTACTCGTGTGCTGGCGTGCGTTTGTGACGTTTACCTGCGGTGATGACACGTCCCTGGGTGGCTGTTGGGGAGCCTGGCGGTGGGGCGCCGGCGTTTTTGGGTGCCGGCGGGGGCCGGCGGGGTGTTCGGGTTGGGTGGTGTGGGGGTGTTGTGGGGCTCGTTTTTAGGTGTTTTGAATGTTGTTGTGTGTCAGCATGTTTCGGTATTCGGTTGGTGTTGTGTGGGTTTCGTTGGTTATGCACGATGGTGTTTTAATCAACGTCGAATGTTGTTGCGGTGATGAGGGTTTCGGTGTTTTGTGTTTTCAGATTGTTTTGCGGTTTGGTGGGTGGGGGTGTATGATTGAGAGCATGATGATGACGAGGCAGTGGACGCGAGACGGGGCGCTTTTCGTAACCCCTCCCTCCTCCCCAGCCTCGTTCGGGTGTCGGGTACCAGTTCAGGTGTCACGATGAATTCGATTGGTGAGAACCAAGATTCGGAATTCAGAGGAGCGAAGCGACTCGATCGACGGCAACGGCACTCGACCCACTGCGAGCCGCACAGCGGCTCCCTGGCGGGGAGCGCAGCGACTCGCTCCCGTCTCCCGACGCGAAGCGTCGGGAGGAGCGCCGCGG
>NZ_JBMHHW010000001.1:5340000-5379705 GCF_049739425.1 Rhodococcus sp. 27YEA15 | reverse complement strand
GATCATCGGCGCAAACCGCTCAACATTCGGGGAACAACTGGAGATGAAGCACAACCATACACGATGGAAACCACTTCGAAATTTGGTCAGGCACTTCGTACAACCTCGTGTCACTCACCCTCACAGGTGGGAGTCGGTGTCCGTGTCGCTCTGACTTGGAATAAGTTACGCGACCGCCAAAGAATTTCGCAAATCGGCACGTCACGCCTCGGAACCTTCGCATCGGCCCAGCTCACGCGCGCTCACCCCGCCCCAGTCCAGCCCGTCCGGCCATTGTGACGCCGAGCACTCCGGGGAGTCGGCGCCAATCCCCTCCTCGCCGAAAGGCGGCTACTCGCAGAGAACGGGCTCAAATTAAATTCGTCACTTGACGTAATAGTCTCGAGGGAGCGGGCGCCCCGGCGTACATCTGCGCGCCGGGGCCTGCCCAGGTCGAGGCGCATCGACCACATTGCCGGGCAACTTCGGCCTGCAAAAATCTCCGGACTTCCGCGTAACACCTGACTTGCAGGTGGCCGAATTTCGGCGACATCCGAATACAGCTGGCATGGTGAAACATCGGTCGACGTCGACATGACGCATCGCCGAGTGGATCATCCGCCGCTGGGCAGCTCCGTGCCCACACACCGGACCTACAACAGTGACCCGCCGGCGTCGAGCATCAAAGTCGTTCCAGTGATGTATCGCCCGGAATCGGCTGCCAGATACACCACTGCCGCAGATACGTCTTGAACATCCAAGTACGGGGTATCGAGGGCGCTGACAGACCGAGCCGCCGCGTCGAAGTCAGCCTTGTTCGGATCGGCGAGATCGGGCCTGAATAGCCGAAACACTTCGTCGTTGATGATCATCGGAGTTTCCACACCGGTGGGATGGATCGTGTTGACTCGGATGCGGTGTGGCGCCATCTCTTTGGCAAGCACGCGCATCAAGCCGATGAGTCCGTGTTTGGAGGCGGTGTAGTGGCCGATATTATTCGAAATCATCGAAGTCGCCGAAGAGCTCGTGATGATCACCGACCCTCCCGAACCCGTCTCGAGAATGTGTGGGATCGCGGCCTTGCACGTCTTCCAGACACCGGTGAGGTTTACATCGATGGTCTCCTGCCATACCTCCTCCGACATTTCCAGCATCGGGGAAAATGTGCTGATCCCAGCGTTGGCGCTGACGATGTCCAACCGGCCGAAAACGCCCACCGAATCGACGAGGAATTTCTTCATTCCGGCTAGATCTCGGACATCGACTACCCCTGTGATGATCTCACCGCCCACCTCGTTCACGAGAGATTCGGTTCGATCCAGGTCGACCCGGCTCGGCAACGGATACGCGACGGTGGAGATATCGGTGCAGGCATCGAGGGCGATGATTCGCGCACCCTCTTGCGCGAGTTTGATCGCGTGCGCCCGACCCTGACCCCTGGCCGCACCCGTGACGAGAGCTACCTTTCCATCCAGTTGACCCATGATCTGCACTCCTACTCTTGTCGACCACTACCGGCGGCAATTGCAGGCCGATCCGGAATCGGCAGCCCGCGGCACACCGCCACCTGTGACTCGCATCTCAATTTCGTATACCGTATACGGCATTTTGAGACAGGGCAAGGCCGTGGACGCCAAGCCCACTCGGCGCCGATACCGAGACGTCCAGACACTCCCCGCATGGGCAACGGCAATCACGACGCTGCCTCGAAATCGTGGTATTCCGAGGAGTATTCGGTTCAATCCTTATGTTGTGCAATCCGGTTCACGATGGATGCAGCCTCGAGGAGGACCTCGCATTCACGCGAGTCGAGCAACTCGGCCATCGTCGCCGCAAGCCATTTTTCCCGCGCGGCCGGAATGGTCGTCGACAATGCCAGCCCTTTTTCGGTCACGGAAATGACCGCCTTCCGACGATCATCCGGATCCGGCTCAGCACCGATCAAGCCGTCCGCACGCAGCACCGCAACTGTTTCCGCCATGGATTGACGGCGCACGTGCTCGGCGCGGGCAAGATCGCTGACCGTCGTCGGCCCATTTTCGATGATCCGCCCGAGAATCGTAAGTTGCGACCACGTCCAGGGCATCACCCTGGGCTCGGATTCCGCGCGAAGACGAGCCCGCAACCTCGCCATCGCCGACGTCAATTCTGCGGCTGTCTTCGCTACCTGATCCCGAGCTTCCACTCGCCCACCTTAGCGACCAGGCAGGTTACCTGCTATTATTCGTCAGGTAGCCTGCCTAAATACTGGTGGCGGTGCGGTACGAAAGGTCACGACCATGGAGGCACCTCAGACACCACCGCCCGACGAAGATCCCATTGCCCGAGAACGCCGACGAGGACGGGACAAGGGCATCGCCGGGTTCGGGCGACGCTTTGTCACTCCGATCTACATCGGAACCACCCTTAACCCGGTCAACAGCTCCGTCATCGCAACGGCACTCGTCGCAATCGCGGCCGCCATGGGCGTCTCGGTCGGCGAAACAGCGATTCTCGTTTCCGTCCTCTACCTGACCTCTGCCATTGCCCAGCCCACTGCCGGCCGGCTCGCCGAGGAATTCGGGCCACGGCGAGTATTTCTCGCGGGTGTTGTCATCGTGTTGATCGGCAGTGTCATCGGCGGACTGGCTCCTGACCTCACCACACTGATCGTGGCGAGGGTCCTGATCGGTCTCGGTACGTCTGCGGGATACCCGTCCGCCATGCTCCTCATTCGGCGGCGGGCAACCGACGTGGGGCTCACGTCTCCACCCCGACATGTTCTTGCGGGCTTGTCGATCACAGGAGCAGCGACGATCGCGATCGGACCCACGTTGGGAGGCCTCCTCATCGGCTGGTTCAGTTGGCGAGCGGCTTTTTTCGTCAACATTCCGTTCGCACTTGTCACGCTGGTAATGGGAGCGATCTGGATAGCGAAGGACCCTGATCGACTGAGCGGAAGATCTTTTCGGGATATCGCTGCACGTATCGACGTCGTCGGCGTGATCGGCTTCGGATGCTCGATGACGGCGCTCCTGACGTTCCTCATGTCGCTCCCTCGCCCGAACTGGGTACTGTTGGCGATCGCGGTCGCCGGGACCGTCGCGCTGATTTCATGGGAACTCAGGGCCGGACGTCCATTCCTCGACGTGCGCCTACTCGTATCGAACCGCCCGCTGACCCGCACCTACATCCGAAGCGCACTCACCCTTCTGGGCACCTATGTCACGCTGTACGGAATCACCCAGTGGATGCAGGTGGTCCATGATTTGTCGCCGTTCCATGCCGGCCTCGTTCTCATCCCGATGGGCGCACTCACCGCAATCTCAGCTGGGTTCGTTTCACGATGCAGAGACGATCGCAAGCCATTGCTTCTGGCCGCAGTTCTCATGCTGGTCGGCGCCGTGGCGATGCAGTTCCTGGCCGACACCAGTCCGATCATCCTGATTGTGGTGGTCACCGCGATATTCGGTCTGATGACCGGCGCAAGCAACGTGGCCAATCAATCTGCGCTGTACCGGCAGGCTCCGGCATCCGCGCTCGGCACAGCGTCAGGCCTTCTGCGAACCTTCGGACATGTCGGTTCTGTCGCCTCCGCGACGATCACCGGAATTGCCTTCCGCGTCGACGTCGACGACGTCGGTCTACACCAGATTTCGTACATTCTGACGGGTGTAGGTGTCGTAGTACTTCTCATGACGGCATTCGACCGTCGGTTGTCTTCATTACGATGACGCTGTTCGAATCCGGGACCTGCCACCTCACGCTCCTGAGCGAGCCCTGGATGCCTCGCCAGACGCCAGACGGCGTCCGGCGAGGCGGCAACGCAGGGCCGGTCGACCCTGCGCGCCGGTTCGAAGCCCCCGCTGGAACTGGTTTTCGACGCTGTCGATCCTGCAGCGTTCACCGCAACTGACGGCAGCCGCTTTCGACACGGCTGATCGCTGTCAGCGATCAGCCAAGCCTTCTCCTCGGCCCTGAATACACGCTCTCGAGCCGCTCGACCGTCGGCCAGTCGAAGTCTGCTTCCCTGACTACCTTGGACAGGAGGTCGCCGAAGCGACGACGCGAGATTCCGAACTTGACGAAGATTTCTTCCTGAGTTGCGCCGCCGTACGGCTCCCAGATCAGCGCAAATCTCACCACCTCCACCGCTTCAGGTGTGAGCCTCTTACCCCAGGGCGGATTCCGGTCGCTGAGGTGGCCTCGTGGCAGGCAAGACCCACCGCGCGTACGTCCTCCCGGACGAGGCGATCCGGAATACGCCGATTCCGATGACGATTCGGTCGAGGTTTCGAACCCGGCCCGCATGGTCCCTCCCTGTTGTCGTAGTACTTTCCGAGCTCGAGCCATCGGCTCCCCCGGTCGGCCACGGCGGGTAACGCTCCGGGCGTTACCCGCCGGTCCCTCACCGATCTCTGAGGTAGAACCTCTGCGGATCGAATGCCCGCAAAGTGACGAGTTCTTCATCCGAAGGACCGGATTCGAACTCGACCGTGTCGGCGACGTCGAAGTCGAAGCCGGTCCGGGCACGCACCTCACGAATTGCTTCGGCGATCGAGTCACCGGCTGCCGGCTGCAAGGCGGTGAGGACGAACTCGCCGGTTTCCGGAGAACGATCGAACACGCACAGTTCGGTCACGATGGTGCGGACCCGTGCGCCCGGTGATGTTATGTACGGCACCGATTCGACCAGTCGGGTCGGACCATGACTGACGGTGACGATGACCTCTTCCGCGCCGGAGAGGACGTCGTTCGCGCCACCCGACCCCACGATGAAGCGGCCGTCCTCGGAATACGTGGAATTGATCGCACCGGTCTTGTCGATCTGACCTGCACCGACCAGGCCGACCGTCGACGTTCCGGGGCCCGAGACATAGGTTCCGAGAACGCTTTTCACGTCAGTGAGCAGTTTGTTGGTCGGAACGTTCTGACCCGCGAAGATGAAGGGCTCACCAGGAAGCGGCGAATAGTCGAAAAGTCCGATCTCCGCCATCAATGCGACGTCGATACCCTGTGCCTTCAACTGTTTGGCGCCGACCCACGCTGCCAGGTTCGACAACCCGACCCCGGCCAGAATCGCGTGGTGCCCACTTCGGATGACGGACCGGTTCAACACCCGCGAGGTCACGATCACCTGCTGCTCCAACGCAGTTGCCGGCGGTACCGGACTCGGAACGGGGATCCTGGTGGCGCTGCTATCGACGTCCGATCGCACCAATGCTTCCAGACGGGACTCACCCAGCAGACTGCGATAGTCGCTCGGGCCACTCGGACCGGTCACCCACTTCTCGATATGACCGGCAAAGGTTTCCGGTGACTTGCAGGCCTCGAGCGTCTCGAGTACGAAATCCAGGTCTTCACTGTAGCTTCGCAGACCCGGAACACCGGGGTTGTTGAATCCGAAAGGATGCGCCCCGAACGGTACTTCGCAAACTGCGCGCACCACGTGAGCCGGGATTCTGGTGCGGGTGTTCATCTTTCGAATCTCCTCGGTGGACACGATACGTTCCACCGTGACGATCACACCGCGCTTTGCCGCGAGCGCTCCGACCTGGCCCTCGCCGTACGGCGCGGCCAGAACTACATTTCCGGCACGGTCTGCGACGGCACCGTGCAGGAGAACCACATCGGGACGCAACGCCGATACCAGGCTCGTGCCCGAATCACCATCGCTCCTGGGAAGATCGATCAATTCTCCACGGGCTGCTGCTTCGTCTCCCATGGAGCTTCCGCGCATGGACTTGACCGGGTAGTGGGAGACCCCCAGCGAGCCGGCTGTCAATCGAGCCAGAAGCGACCACAACGACCAGTGCTCGATCTCGACGTCACCATTGGATATCGCTCTGACGAGTGCCGGGTTCGGGCGCGCAACCGGAAAGTTCTCGCCCGCGAATGATGCAACCAGCTTCCGGATCAACCCCAGCTCGATCAGTGAATGCTGGATACTGACCAATCCCGCAGTGACCAGGGTGAACTGAGGATCGGTGCCTCGGAAAACTCGTCCGAGAGCCATGAGCGCCGCATTCGGCCTGGCATCGGAGTATGCGACGTGAATAGTGTCGCCTGCCCGGACGAACTCACGAATCGCATCGTCGAGTTCGACGACCTTGGATGCTCCCTCGTCCTCGCTGACGCTGAAATCGACAACAGTGTTGTCGGTGGTTGTTGCCGCACCCGACCCCGTCATGACGTCATCGTCAATCCACCACTGACACTAATCGTCTGACCCGTAATATAACTCGCCGCATCCGACGCCAAAAACACAATCGGACCCGCCTGCTCCACCGCCGTACCCATCCGCTTCAACGGAACAGCCCGCACCATCTTGTCAATCACATGCTGATCCGACTGCGCCCGCAACAACGGCGTATCCGTCGGACCCGGAGAAATCGCATTCACCCGCACCCCATCACGAGCCACCTCACGAGCCAACGACTTCACAAAACCAATCACCCCCGCCTTCGCCGCCGCATACACCGTCTCCCCCATCGTCCCGACCTTCCCCGCATCAGAACTCGTCAACACAATCGAACCCGACTTCTGCGCACTGAACACCCGCAACGCCGACCGCGACAAATAAATCGAACCCATCAAATTGATACGCACGATCTTCTGCCAATACTCATCATCCTCATCAGCAAAAAACGTCGTATCCGACCACCCCACCGTCGACGCCACAACATCAACCCCACCATGCACACCCACCACCGACTCGATCAACGCATCCGTCTGATCAGGATCAGTGATATCGCAAACATGCTCCGAAACAACAACACCCGAAGACCGCAACAACTCCACCGTCTCCGCAGCCCCCACCCGATTCACATCAGCAACCGCCACCGACGCACCATTGGCAGCAAACAACTCCGCCGTCGCACGACCAATACCCGAACCCCCACCCACAACAACCGCAACCTTGCCATCACAACGCACAACAACCACACCCTCTCCACACAACCAACACCGACAACACAACAAAAAAACCAAAAACTACCCGCTACCCACTACCGCCGAAACCGAGCAAAATCCGCCGGCCGCTTCTCCAAAAACGCCCGCGTACCCTCATGAAACTCATCCGTCCCATGAATAAAATTGATCATCTGCTGACCATGCTGCACCGCAGGCCACAACTGATCACTCTCGAAATTCAACGAAATCTTCGCCACCCGCAACGCCTGCGGACTCAACGACAACAACCGCTCACACCACGCATCCACCGCAGCATCCAACTCCCCCACCGGCACCGACTTGTTGATCAACCCCAACCGCACCGCCTCCGGAGCCGGAATCTGCTCACACAACATCACAATCTCCCGCGCCCGCCGCTCCCCCACAATCCGCGGCAACAACTGCGTACCCCACCACACCGGCACACTACCCATCTTCGGACCCGACTGACCGAACTTCGAATCATCCGACGCAATCGTCAAGTCACACAACATCTGCAACTCATTACCCCCACCCACCGCATACCCACGCACCCGCGCGATAATCGGCTTCCCACACCCCCGCATAATCAACGACAAATTACTCGTCCGCCGATTCATCCGCGCCGCCCCCGCCGGATCAGAAGCATCCTCCCACGCAATATCCCCACCCGAACAAAACGCCTTCTCCCCCGCCCCCGTCAACACAATCACCCCAACAGAACGATCAGCCTCCGCAGCAGAAAACGCCACAATCAAATCATCCAACGTCTCCTCACGAAACGCGTTGTACTTCTCCGGCCGATCAATCGTAATCCGAGCAACACCCGAATCAACCGAATACACAACATCCCTCAAACCAGAAACCACCACAAACCCCTCTCCCTCAACAACACTCAACAAAAAACAGGAACCACACGAGAACCAAACGCCTCAAAACCAATGCCCGCGTCCACACCGGACATATGCCGAACCGCGATCGGCCGCTCGAGCGCGATCGCATCCCACAGCGGGCGACCGCGACCGAGTAGCACCGCCGACTTGATCGCCGCGTTCGCAGCCGAACTCTTCGCAGCGAGAACCTGTGCCATCGCCAGAGCCCGCTCGACCACGTCGGCTTCAGGGGCCACCACGTTGGCGAGACCGTAGCCGAGTGCGGTGTGAGCGTCGATGCCTTCGCCGGACATCAGCATCCATTTGGCGTGGCGTTCGGCAATCTGCCGCGGCAGTCGTTGCGTTGATCCACCGGCCGGGAACAGTCCGAAATTCGCGTGCTGATCACCCAGTACGGTCTGTTCGCCGACGACGACGAAGTCGCAGACCTGGGTGAGCTCGAATCCGCCTGCGAATGCGAACCCGTGTACGGCCGCTATGGTCGGCACAGCGGAGTTCTCGACTACGGCCAATGAAGCATGCCAGTAGTCCAGGAATTCGCTGAATGCTGCTCGATCCTGTGCGATCGCAGAGACTTCGCCGAGATCACCGCCGGCCGAGAAAGCTCGTCCGTCGCCGTTCAACACTATCGCTCGAATCGACGGCGCGTTGTTCAGTTGCGTTACCGCAGAACGAATACCGGTGAGAACTGCGTTGTTGATCGCGTTCATCTTGGATGCGCGCTTGAGGACGATCCTGGCGACCGACTCATGAAACCGTACCTCGACCAGCGAGTCCGACAGCTCCGATACCGATGTGGCGATACCCGAGAGTTCCGGCCCGATATCGGCCGGCCGTAGCTCTTCGATGTCGCCGGTCATCGTGCGACATCTCCGAAGTACGAACGTGCGATCAACATCCGGAGGATCTGATTGGTGCCTTCGTAGATCTGACCGATCTTGGCATCACGCAGGAGCATTTCGACCGGGAAGTCGCTGACGTACCCGGCGCCACCGTGAACCTGCACGGCGTTGGAGGCGACCTCCATCGACGCGTCCGAGGCAAGTGTCTTCGCGATCGCGGCAAGCCTGGACGCATCGGGATGTCCTGAAACCAGAGCGTGCATCGCGTCGTAGACGACAGAACGTGATGCATGGACTCCGATTGCCATGTCTGCCACCAGGAACTGCACACCCTGATACGCCGCGATCTCCTTGCCGAACTGCTTGCGCTGGGATGCGTACGCGGTCGCGGCGTCGAGTGCACCTTGTGAGATTCCCAGGCACATCGCCGCGACACCGATTCGGCCTTCGTCGAAACCTCGCATGAGGTACGAGAATCCACGGTTGACCTCGCCGATGACGTGGTCGGCCGGCACCCGTACGTCGTCGAACAGCATCTCGGCGGTGGCAGAGCCGCTGCAGGCCCATCTTCCGCTCCCACCGACTCGCGCTCACTCCACTGCGATCGGCCTCGACGAAGATCAAGGACAATCCCCGAGCACCGGGATCACCGGTTCGAGCAAGAACCGTGTAGAAGTCGGCGAAGCCGCCGTTGGTGATGAACCGTTTGGTCCCGTTGATGACCCACTCGTCGCCGTCTCGACGGGCGGTCGTCGAGATTCCGGCAAGGTCGGAGCCGTTGTCGGGTTCCGTGGCAGCAATCGCACCCAGCAGCTCACCGGTGGATGCACCCTCGAGTAGCGGCTTGACCCATGCGGGCTCGCTCTCGCCGGTCGCGTTGAGTGCGATGACCTTGGTAGCCAACCAGTGCGCGGTGAGATACGTACAGGAGCTCGGGTAGGTACGAGCGAGCTGCTCGAGCACTATTGCCTGGTGGCGGACGTCGCTCTCCACTCCGCCGTATGCTTCCGGCACGACGAGGCCGAAGAATCCGGCCTCGCCGAGGATGGATCGGATCGCCGGTGAAAAGGTCGCTGCGCGTTCGGTTTCCTCGATCAACGGAGCAATCTTCTCCACCGCCAGCCGATGGGTGGCATCGACCAGGTCCCGCAACTGTTCGTCCAGGTCAGACTGCAGCATCGTCACTCACCCTCTTGAAGACCGGTGCGAGCACCTGGGCATCCGCCGTACCTATGGCTTCCACGACCATCTGAACTCTCTCTCCGTGTTTCGGGGCGCTCTCGCCGTCCGCACACGCAATCTGTGCAAAGAACCGAGGGCCGTCGTCGAGATCTATGAAACCGGCCCAGAAAGGATTTTCGAAACCACTGGGCGGTATGGAGATGTGAACCGATTCGTAAATCGTTCCGGCACCACCGACGTCGAACTGTTCGCAGTCGACGGGGTGGTTGCCGCACCGGGTACGCATCGGAATACGGACGTCACCGCATTCCGGGCATCGACTTCCGGCCAGGGCCGGTTCTTTTCCCGGATGTCGGACGATCAGTGAGCGTCCCAGGGATACTTCACCCAACTCGTTCATCGTTTCTACCGCCCGTACCTAGTCAGAATAGTTACACCTGATGTGGCGAAGTCACCTTCGTGAAAACCGCCCGAAATATGTGCCAGCCCGGTCTTTGCGCCATGGACCTGCCGCGATCCGGCACGGCCGAGAAGCTGATCGGCGAGCTCGACGATCTGCGCGACGCCCGTCGCTCCGAGCGGATGGCCACGGTTGAGAAGTCCGCCGCCCGTGTTCACGGGTATACGTCCTCCGAGTGCAGTCTCGCCACTCTCCACCAGTTTTCCGCCGGCGCCGGGTGCACAGAATCCGAGATCTTCGTAGTGGATGATCTCGGCGATGGAAAACGAGTCGTGCACCTCGGCCACGTCGACGTCGTCGGGCCCCAGACCGGCCAGGTCGTATGCGCGCTGCGACGTTCGCTTGTCGAGACCGAACGAGGTCATGTCCCGGTCTTGCTGCCGGTAGTAACCCGTACCGACGGACGAAGCGCTGATCTTGATCTTCGGCACGATTCCGAGGCGCTCGGCACCTTCGGCGCTGACCAGGATCGCTGCTGCCGCACCGTCGCCCGTCGGGCAGCAGTCGAGCAGATTCAGTGGCGATGCGATCGGTTTCGAAGACAGGACGTCGTCCATCGTGATCGGCGTCCGGTATTGCGCGCGGGGGTTGTCCGCGGCGGCGGTACGGTTTTTCACGGCAATGGCCGCGATCTGTTCACGAGTGGTTCCGTACACGTCCATGTGGCGACTGGCCGCCATCGCGTAGTACGCCGGAGGCGTGTACCCGACCTCGCTTTCCAAGGCCATACCGTCAGATGTGAGCGGTCGGCCCTTACCGTTGCGGGCGGACATCTTCTCGACACCGACGACCAGCGCCACGTCCTGAGCGCCGGATGCCACGGCCAGATTCGCGATGTTGAAGGCCATCGCACCCGAGGCGCAGAAAGCCTTCTCGTTGTACACCGGCACACCTTCGATGCCTGCCTCCCAGCCCACAAGCTGACCGACACCGCTTTCTCGTGCTTGGAGAATGCCGCTTCGGGCTGACCCGCAGGCGATGACCTCGATATCGCCGGCGCCGACTCCGGCATCGGCCAGTGCGGCCAGGACCGCCTCTCGTCCCAGGGACCCGAGACCTGCGTCCGGGAATTTCCCGAACGCGGTCATTCCGACTCCGACGAGGAAGGTGTCACGCATATTCGACTCCTAAATATACTGTATACAAGACAGTGGCAAGGCTTGGTTCCGAATCATCGACAGCCGAAGCCATATCCGGCGAGGAGACGGATGCGAACCTCGAGTGATATCTCGCACTTTACAGGTTTTCTGTATACCGTATACAGGTAATGGATGCAAGAAACCCGGCCCAGTGGGCCGGGGTGCACTAGTCCAGTTCTACGCCGAGGCTTTCGAGGTACTTGATCAGGCCTCGACCCGACTCGACGACGTGTTCTGTCATCAGATTTCGAGCCGAAGCATGCTTACGCTGCCTCATCGCGTCGATGATTTCCGCATGTTCGGCGATGGAGCGTTCACTCCAGTCCGGAACCTGCGACAAGTAGTCCCGTGGCAGGTCCACCGAGACTTTCCGTATGGCGACAAGCAGTTTACGAGACCCGGCCATCCGGTTGATCCTGCGATGAAAAGTCCAGTTGAGATCGACCATCGCGTCCTGATCGTTCTCGCTCGCTGCCAGAATCATTCGATTCTGCAGGTTCTCGAGATCGTCGAGCTCGCTCGGCTCGGCACGTCGCGAAGCGCGTTCGGTGGCCATCCCGGTCAGTGCACCCTCGATCGTGAATGCATCCAGGAGATCTTCACGACTGAGCGGTGCCACCATGATCCGTCGAGTACTGTCGACCGACATGAGGCCGTCCTCGACGAGGATGCGCAAGCCGTCACGAACCGGCATCCGGCTGGTACCGAAGCGCTCACACAGTTCTTGCTGGGACACCCGCGTACCGGGACGTAGCACGCCGAGCATGATGTCTCGCCTCAAGGAATCTGCGATCTGATTCCCGAGCGGACTTCTCTGCAGTTCAGAAGTTTGACTGCTGCTGGCCACTTCGCTTTTCCCTCACCGATCGACGCTGCATCCAGGAAATCCCTGTAGGTAAGATGTATACCATATCCGATCCCCTACATTCGGCGCGACGATGATGCGGCCAGTTGACACCTGAAACGTACTACGGCCGTTCGCGCTCCGAGGGGGAACGCGAACGGCCGTTCGCCGTGATCAGGAAATCGCTTCGAGAACCTCGGTCGAGGTCGCGATCTCGGCGACGTTGGGGAGCACCTTCTCGACGGAGTTCTCGTTTACTGCCGGATCGAGATCGCCCACCGCATCGCTGACGACGACGACGTTGATGTTCCGCTCGTAAGCACCGCGAGCGGTCGACTCGACGGCAAAGCTGGTGGTGACGCCGGTCAGAACCAACTGGCCGACGTTCAACTCGGCAAGCAATTCCGCGAACCGGTTGTCGTGGAACGTACCGTGCCCGTACTTGGAGAACTTCTTGTCGGAATCCTGCACCCCGAGCTCGGGCAGAAGTTCGGTCCAGTTGTCCGGAAGCTCACCGCCACCGGCGCCGGCCTGGGTGCGGGCCGTACTGCCGCCTGCCACGTTGACCCAGATGACAGGAAGGTTCTTCGCGCGGAACGCGTCGGCGAGCGCAACCGACCGCTCGATGATGTCACTGAGCGCGTTGGGGACCGAAGGTAGGCCCGCAGTTCCAACCTGCAAGTCCAGCACTACGAGCGCGGCATTGTTGTCAATCGATGTGAGCGGCATTCTCAAAACCTTCCGATAGTGTTTACGTTTGGGGTGTGCGCGGCACGAGTGCGCAGCGCATTGTCGAGACAGTTCGGCGCAGACCTTCACGGCCTGCCGACGATCGGTGTCAGCACTTCAGGTCGATGACCGTGCGACTCGCGACGCCTTTCTTGATCAACTCAGCCAGTTCCACATGCGCTTCGTGAGCCGCGTAGGCCGCGTAGGACTCGACATCGTCCAAGTCAACGATGATTGCGAAATCACTACTACCGGAAGTCAATCCGATATCAGAACCGTACGCAACCCCGACAACCTGATCGATGACTTCCGGGAGTGCGTCGATTTTCGCACCCACCTCGGCCAGATACGCGTCGTCGGCATCGGCAGTGAGGTTGACGAGGACGATGTGCTTAAGCATGAAAACTCCACGTAGTAGTAAGTCCGGCTTGCAACCGGCGGTACCTGCAACTCGTCACCGAAGCGATCCGCAAACCTACTTCAGTATACAGTATCTAGGGTCTACCCGAACGGTGGCGCGTTCTCGGCGCACCCGACGGCCACGTCGCGCCACCGCGCTCCGGCGCCTTGATGCTGAATTGAATATTCCTCTACATCAACATATTTCGCCTCATTGGATCGATCGAGCCGATTCAGCTCCACTCGGTCAGCCGCCATCCGTTCAGGGCCGCGTCTCCAGCTCCGGTATCACCTGACGACCCACGAGGTCGATCATCGCGTCTTTGTCTCCGCCCGCACCGACACACAGAATGTTGTCGACACCGATACCGCGAAGCTCGGCGATGCGGTCCAACCACCGCGCCGGAGTTCCGACCAGCCCGGTTCTTTCCACCAGGTACTCACGTAGGCTCTCGTCAACGAGGAGCTTCCGGTTCGGATTTCCCGCGTCCGAGCGGAAATGTGCGCCCATGTCGTATCGCTCGGCCAACGTCGTCATTGCAGATCGGTATCTGTCCGGCACGTCGTCGAGCCCGGACCGACGGCGGGCGATGAAGGCACCTGCGGCCGCCATCGACGGCACACTGTCGTACACCGCTTCGTCGTCGGTCGGCGCGATAGTTGTTCTGGCATACCAACACAGCGCGATGTCGGCCGGGTCTCGACCAGCCGCCCGTGCACCATCGGCGATACTGTTCCTGGCGCTGTCCACCAATTCGGGAGTCAGTCCCGATTCGATGATCACCGCGTCGGCCAACTCGCCGCCCAGACGCAGCGCCCGAGGCCCCGATGCACACAACACGATCGGAACAGGCTGCGCATCCCAGTTCAGGCGTAATTCCTCACCTCGGTACGTGGCCTTTCCCGTCGACCACAACTGACGCAGTGTGACGATGTGCTCACGAAGTTCCGGCACGGTTGCCTTCTGCCTTGCACGCCCGGTCCCGATCCCGATGAAGACACGCTCGGGGTGGAGCGTGGCGACCGAGGAGAACGCCGACGCCACAACCAGCGGGTCCCTATGTATCGGCGTGGTGATGGTTGTGCCGACGTGAGCCCGGCGTGCCGATCCAGCCACCAGCGTGAGCGAAACGTACGTGTCCATCATGTGTTCAGGGTTGTCGCCCACCGACACGAATGCGAATCCGCCGGCGTCAGCTGTTTGCGTCTGACGTTGCAATTCAACAGGATTCGAAGAATTGAGTACGATTCCGATCCCGAAGGGCTTGACCGTTTCCGAGCCGAACACGTCGAACCTCCCTCACTGGTGGGCACCGGCCCAGGCGTGACCAGCACCCACCACGTAACCTTCGAAAATCAGCTGCTCGCCGATTCCTTTGTCAATCGAGCACCGAGTTCTTTGCGTGCCCGCATGTGATCACGCGGAGCATTCACCGACTCGGTGACGAGCACCGTGTCACCGTCGTAGTTCCGAACCGAGAAACTGTCGGATCCTGCGGCGTCCACCTCACTACGGGTACTGCCCGTGGCGAGACCGGCAATCTGCAGCTTCCGGCCGAACTGTTCGGTCCAGAACCACGGCACGGCGCGATACGAATCGGTAGCGTCGTCCGCCAGCTGATGTGCGACGAAACGTGCTTGGTCCGTGGCATTCTGGACAGATTCGAGTCGAACCAGTTCCGGTATCTCGGAGGTGGAGGGAAGCAGCGGGAATCTCGCGCAATCGCCGATGGCCGAGATGCTCGGATCGGTCGTGCGCAAGAACTCGTCGACGATGATTCCCCGGTCCGTCGCCAGGCCCGATGCAGCAGCCAGAGATTCGTTCGCGTCCGCTCCGATGCCGACCACAACCAGGTCCGCATCGATCCGGACACCATCGGAACCCACCACTGCACTGACTCGACCGTCGACACCTTCGACTGCTCGGACACCAGTGGAGAAGCGAAGATCGATACCCCCGCCGCGGTGCACGCCCTCGAAGTACTCCGACATCGGACGCGAGATGGCTCGTGCCATCAGACGATCGGCGGCTTCGAAGACGACGACGCTTTTTCCTGCTGCGGCAGCCATCGCTGCCGACTCCAGACCGATGAACCCGCCACCGATCACCACGACGTTCTTCGCGGTCGCGATCGCGGCCCGTAACGCCGTTGCGTCCGCTGCGGTTGCCAGGTTGAATACTCCTTCGAGATCACCACCGGGCAACGACAGTTTGCGGGCCACCGATCCGGTCGCCAGAACCAGATGATCGTAGTGGACGTCCGAATGACCTTCGATCGTCACGGTTTTCGTGGGTCGGTCAATCGAGGTGACCTCGAAACCGGAGATCAGTTCGATCCGCTCGTCCTCGTAGAACGATTCGGGTCGAAATATTCCGTCTTCGAGTTCCTGCTTGCCCCAAAGGAACTCCTTGCTCAGCGGGGGACGCTGGTAAGGAACTCCGACAACCGTGTCGATCAGGACGATGCCACCCGCCCAACCTCGCTTGCGGAGAAAGAAGGCCGTATGAAATCCGGCATGACCCGCGCCGACGACGACTACTCGACGCTCGCTCACCACAGCTGCTCTTCCGGAACGTGCACAACCAGTCCGTCCAGCGCATCGGACGCGTCGATCTGACAGGAAAGGCGGCTGTTCGGACGCCGATCGGATGCTGCTTCCTCGAGCATCGCATCCTCCTCTTCCGAGGGCTCGGGAAGCTTGTCGAGGAAACTCTCGTCGACGTAGACGTGGCATGTTGCGCACATTGCCTGACCGCCGCACTCTCCGAGAATTCCTGACACCCCACTCGACTGGGCTGCAAGCATGACCGACTTCCCCGACGGCACATCACATGTCTCGCGGGAGCCATCCGGCTGAACGTAAGTAATCTTCGACATGCCGTCGCACGCCTTTCTAGTAAATGTCTGGGCGACAAACTGTTCTCGGCGCCCCGCCGATGCACCTGCCGGCACGTTGCGTACTACCGAGAATCTGGATGCTGTATACCGTATCCCTGATCTACGTCACATTCAAGCGTCAATGTCTGCCAGCTCACGAACGAGCCCGCGGCAGCGGTGTCGATCATGGGAAACGGGTCATTCGAGCGGGATACCCCGCGAAATAAGATGATCCACCAGCCCGCTACCGGACTCGGTCACGTGCGCCACCATCTGCAATCGAGCCGCAGTCGAATCGCGCGCTCTCATCGAGCACAGGATCTGAGCATGCTCGAGATTCGACCGGTTGTTCCAACTCGGTAGCTCGTTGAGAAAGTCGCGCGGCAAATCTATCGAAACCTGCCGCAGAGCCAGCAGTAACTTGCGCGAACCGGCCAGTCGGTTGATCGTTCGGTGAAACAACCAGTTCAACTCCGCCATCCGGTCGTGTCTGCCGTCCCGATCCGCATCGAGCATCTTGCCGTGCAGTCGATCCAGCACATCCAGGTCGGATGTCGACGCTCTCGCCGTGGCACGCTCGGCAGCCATCCCGGTCAACACGGCCTCGATCGAGAAGACGTCGATGAGGTCTTTACGGCTGAGCGGCGCGACAACGATGTGCCGAGCGCTGTCGAGATTGACCAATCCCTCGTGCAGGAGACTGCGGAGTGCGTCGCGAACCGGCATCCGACTCGTTCCGAATCTTTTGCACAGGTCGTTCTGCGACAACCGGGACCCCGGCAACAAAACGCCGGCAAGCACATCGCGGCGAAGCCGGTCCGCGATCTGGCTGCCCAACGGTGCCGACCTACGCACATCCGCTCCCTCGGGATGAGTACTCAGCCAGTCTCCGCTGGACATTCAGACACTCCTCATTTCACGCCCGTCCGAGAGGGAGGGCGGATCGACGTCAGGATTGAACTCGAGGCAGCCGAAGAAGCAACGCCTGACCCGGCTCCGCGCCTACCAGATCATGCTCTTCACCGAAGTCGGAGAACAGAATCGACCTGGCAGCGAGGTCATGATCGTCGACTGTGAGCGAACCCGAGGACACCCACACGATGGTGGTGCGTTCCGACCCCAGCGCGATGTGCTGACCGGCCTCCCACTTCACCACCTGAACGTTGATGTCGTCCTCGGTGAAGTGACCCAAATCCTTTACCGACAACCCGGACTCGTCCACAGACCAGTCGTATCCCGACGGCTTCATCACGATGGGTTGACTGAACTTCGGGATCGGAATCGTCAACGGCTTCCCGATGACCGTCTCCCACACGGCAGCATTGCCGTCGCGTCGCACCGGGCGACCTTCGGTGTCCGTCGTATGGTAGTAGCCATCCTTGAACTCGCCCTTCGCGGCGAGTTCGACAAACGCTGCGTCCGACTGCGCGCGTGTCACCCAGTTACGACTCCATTGCAGAAGTAGAACTTCCGCTTCTTCGAAACGCTCGGGACCGTAGTAGGCGCCCGCCGGGAAGAACGTCACCTCATCGGCTTCTGCGACCTGCTCGAATCCGTAGTCGGTGACCCCACTGATCGTCACTCGAATCTGGTCGAAATTGTGTCGATGCCTCGGAGCGGTGAAGACCTCGTCGGATTTGTGGTAATACACGAGATCCGATGTGTAACCGATTCCTGCGGCAAGTTCACTCTCGTGGATGAACTTTCGCGAGATCTTCCCGGTGCGGGTATTCGCCGTGACCGGTTCCCACGGGATCGACTCGGAATCCAATACGAACATTGCGTGTTCCTCCAATCAAGTCCGAGTCGACCTCGGACGTATCCTTACTTTCAGAAAAGGTTCGCCCGCGCTTCTCGGGTTCGGGTGATGCCGGCATCGACGTATCCCAGGTCGCTACCCAAAGTCACCAGCAAGGCTCCACGAGAAATCCATTGACGCGCAGCAGCTTCCGTTCCGGTGAAAACGCCGAATGGAACATTGTGTGACGCGCAGGAGCGCGCCACCGCCGAAACCGCTTCCTCCACCTCGACCGCCCCGGGATTCAGAATGTGCCCCATCGAGACCGCCAGATCACCGACACCGACGAATATCGCCGACAGACCGTCTACGGTGACGATCTCCTCGATGGCATCCACCCCGGCAACGTCCTCGACCATCGCGATGACGGCGACATTGTCGTTCGCCCTGGTCAAGTAGTCGGCTCGGGTGCCGTGTAAACGGCTCGCCCGGCGTGGCCCGAACCCGCGGCTTCCGCGCGGCGCGTACAACGACGACGCGACCACCGCTTCACACTCGGCCCGCGAGCTGACTCCGGGTACCAGAACACCCTCGGCGCCGAGATCCAAAGCCTGTTTGATGTACACGTCGGCTTTGTCCGCGACCCGCACGATAACCGTGGAATCAGTGGGATGCAGTGCGGTGAGCACACTGTGCAATTGCTCGGTCGTCATCGGCGAGTGCTCGGTGTCGACGATCAACGCATCCATCTGTGACTGACCCATCATCTCCGCGATGAACGGATCCGGCACGGTCAGGAAGCTCGCCACTGATACTTCACGGTTCCGCAACCGTGCCAACAGCACATTGTCACGCATCGAAAATCTCCCTTACGCCTTGGCCGGATCAATTCTCACTTCGAGGAGGGTCGGCCCGTTCTCGAAGTCGATGTTCGCCAGCGCCTCGTCGAGTTCGACGAAGTTCGAGGCGGTATAGCCCTGTGCACCGATAGCTTTCGCTATCGGGCCGAAGTCCGGCCATGTCAGAGTCGTGAACTCCGGAGCCATGTCTCGACCCGTCATCTGGACGTATTCGGCACCGTAGGCGAAGTCGTTGAGCAGCAATACCACGAGATTGCGGTTCTGCTGGGCTGCCATGACGAGATCCGACAGACCACCGAGAGCAAATCCACCGTCACCGACAGCAACGAGGACCGGGCGGTCGGGCGCGGCGTACGTCGCGCCGAACGCCACCGACATACCGCATCCGATCGCACCGAAACTCACTGCGTGCGCGTACGACAACGGATCTTCGACGTGCAGATCCTTGAACGCGTGATGGATGAATCGACCGTTGTCCGTCACGACCACGCGATTCTTCGGCACGGCGGCATCAACTCGGGCGAGGACGGCGGCCGTGTCGAAATTTCCGGCGGCAGAAAGGGGCTGATTTCCGGGGCCCCGGCGAGCAGCGATGATCCCGACCGCGGTGTCCACGAAACTCGATGCCGGAATCTCGGCCTCGTCCAAGAGCGCCGTGATCGCCTCGGCTGCCAGAGCCCCGTCACCGAGGAGCGCCACGTCGACCGGATTGGAGAGGTTGAGCCGGCTCGGATCGTTGTCGACGTGCACGATACGTTTCCCACTGAGCAGTGAACCCTCGGCGGCCGTCCAGGGATTGAGTCCGCACCCGAAGGCGACGATGCAGTCGCTCTGCGTGATGACGTCCAGCGCGGCGTCGTCGCTCAGCGTCCCGAAGATCCCGAGATTGTGTGCAAGACCCTGGAATTGGTCTTTGCCACGCAGCGTCGTTGCGAGCGGTGCGCCGATCCGTTCGGCGAAGTCCTTGATCGCAGAGGTAGACCCTGCCAATGCCACGCCACGTCCGGCCAGCACCAGCGGGCGAGACGACGACGCTATGAGACCGACAGCATCTTCGACCAACTCCTGCGACGGCGCCGTCGGTGCATGGGTCACCAACATCGCGCGTACCGGGCTGTAGTCGACGTCTTGCCATTGGATCTCGATCGGAATGTTCAAGATCACCGGGATTCGCTCGACCCAGGCACGCCGCACGGCTGCAGCGACGTCTGCAACGGCAGACTCCGCAGATCGTACGCGCTCGAAAGCGGCCCCAGCGGTCAATGCCACCGAACGCTGGTCGATGTCCTGGATGTGTTCGTGCTGCGCGAGTGGTGAGTCACCGGCGATCAGCAACAGAGGTTGCCGCGCACGCTCGGCCTCGACCAGCGCGGTCAAGGTGTTGGTGAGCCCAGGACCGTGCGTCACGGCCGCCACGGCAAGTTTGCCGGACACCTGCCCGTAGCCGATGGCGGAAAGAACGGCGCCACCCTCACTTGCAGCGCCGACGTATTCGGCATCGTCCATCGCGTTGAAACTGTTGAGAACGAACAGGTTGGCATCACCGAGAACGCCGAACACCGTGCGAATGTCGTTGTCGTAGAGTGCCCTGGCCAGAGCTTCGTACACCTGCATTGAACTCGTCTTTCTCGGTTGGTCGGTTTCTGCGGAGGCGGCAAGCCGGTGCCGACGGATCGATCGAAGAGGTGGAGCGCAGCCCTTGCGAACTGCGCTCCAACCTGTCGGGCTCGAACAGCCGGCGATCGGTACTACCTTCTGCTACTTCTTGAACACGAGCTCCGCGTCGTACCAGCTGTTGCGCAGCACGTGCACGACCGGGGTCGGCGTGGACACCAGCTCGATGCTCGAGAAGCGATCCAGCAGCTCGGTCAGGAAGATTCGCATCGTGGTGCGGACGAGCTGAGCGGCGATGCACGAACGCGGGCCGTAGCCGAATGCCACGTGCTGAAGTGCGTTCGTGCGTCCTACGTCGTACGAGAGCGGATCGGTGAAGGCCGAGTGGTCGAAGTTCGCTGCCGCGAACAGGAGGAAGATTCGCTGTCCTTCCTTGATCTGCCGGCCGCCGAGCTCGGTATCGTGCAGTGCGGTGCGAAGGAAGGACCGTGCCGGGGTGACCCAGCGCAGCGATTCCTCGATCGCCGAGTTCAAAAGCGACCGATCCTCACGCAGACGGGTGTACTGATCGGGGAATTGCGCGAAGGCAAGCAGCGTACCGGTCAGAAGCGCGCGTGTTGTATCGCCGCCGGCTGCGAGAACGGTTGTGCAATAAGCGATGACATTGGACTCGGATACCGGTTCGCCGTCGAGGGTTGCATTGACCATGTCGGACACGAGACCGGGACTGGGCTCGCGGCGGACGCGCTCGATTTCCTCGGCGAAGGTCGCGTTCATGGTCGCGAAGGTGGCCTTGGCCTCGGCGATCTCCTCGAGAGTCTCTACCGAGTTCATCGCCTCGAGAGCATCGCTCCAGCGCTTGACCTCTTCGACGTCACGGCTTTCGATGCCCAGGAGACGGGTCGCGATCATCATCGGCAGGATATCGGCGAAATCGGCGACGAAATCGATCGGCTTACCCGGTTCGATCTTGTCGAAGAGTTCCTTGACGAAACCTTCGATGGGCTCACGCATCGCGGCAATGTTCTTCATCGCAAATGCCGGGCTGATGAGGCCACGGAGCGTCTTGTGGCGTGACGGCGGGTCGGCGAAGGCGAAGTGTTCGGCATCGGCGGGGAAGAGCCCGTCGAACACGGACTCACCGGTCTGCGAGCTCTTCATCATACGAAGGTCGTTGAGGAACATGCCGTGCCCGGACGAGAAGACGTCGTTGCGCTTGCCCGCCTCACGAACGTCGTCCAGTCGCGTCAGCACGAACACGTCGAGATCTTCGTAGTAGTGGATCGGATCGTTTTCCTGCAGATCCTTGTACACCGGGAACGGATCGCCCGCGTAGAAGTTCGGGTCTTCGAACGGGATGGGTTGCTGAATGCTCAGTGTCATGACTTCTCCTGTAGGAACAATGTACGAGTGAGTCCGCAACAACCGGTAGCGGACGGAAGATGCTCAGATCGCGGGACCGGCGAGTTGCCCGCCGTCGACGAAGTACGCGGATCCGGTGACGAACGAGCTGTCGTCCGAGGCGAGGAAGGCTGCAGCACCAGCGATTTCCTCCGGCTTGGCGACACGCGGGATCGGCAGATGCCCGTAGAACGCCTCCTGATCGAAGTCGGCTCCCATCATCGCCGCGTGCATCGGGGTGTCGACACCGCCGGGATGAAGTGAATTCACGCGAATTCCCAAGGGGGCAAGTTCGATTGCCGCTGACTTTGCCAGCGACTTGTTGGCAGCCTTGCTGGCACCGTAGGGCGCCACTCCGGAAGTCCCGATCTCGGATGCAGTCGACGACACCACGATGATCGATCCGCTACCGGATTCCTTCATGCCGGGCGCGGCTGCCTGAATTCCGAAAACCGCCCCCAGGACGTTGATCTCGAAGCTGGTGCGATACTCGCTACCGTCCGTCTCCAACAGTGAACTCGCCATCATGGTGCCTGCATTGCAGACCAACACGTTCGGTGCACCGAAGTGAGCTCGACATTTCTCGACGACGCGAGCCCAACCGTCCCGATCGCGGACATCCAACTGTTCCGAGATGACCGAATCGCCGGCCGGGATCGGCTTGCCATCGAGTACCAAGTCCGCGACAACAACTTTCGCGCCTTCTTCGACGAACCTTTCGACGATCCCCAAGCCGATGCCACTTGCACCGCCAGTGACGATCGCGATCTTTCCGCTCAGTCGTGAACCGGCTGTTGCTGAATCACCCACCAGAGCCCCTTCCACTTGCACGTTCTCTCGATCCGGCCATCGTCTGGAGGCTCGGAATGTTGCCATTTGGTATACCGTATCCCATTGTGGGGTGAATCACAAAGGATTTCTTCGGAGACTGCCGATGACTGCGAAAAGCTCGCTCAGCCTTCGTCCGGGAACAGCAGGTCGCGACCTATCGAATCGATCGTCGGCCGACCGGACAACGCCATCGCCATCTCGAATTCAGCTCGGAGAAGATCGATCACACTGGCGACGCCCTCGGCGCCGCCGGCCGCAAGACCCCACCAGTACGGGCGAGCGATCAAGGCTGCCTTGGCGCCCAGAGCAACAGCTTTGAGGATGTCGGTGCCTCGGCGGATACCACCGTCGATCAACACGTCCACCTGATCACCGACTGCAGCGACGATGTTCGGCAGAACGTCGATCGTCGCCGGTGTTCCGTCCAACTGACGCCCACCGTGGTTGGAAACCACGATGGCATCGGCTCCCTGCGCGACAGCTCGCCGCGCATCGGCCACAGTGAGTATGCCCTTGACTACCATCGGGCCCGGCCAAATGCTTCGCAGCCACTTCAGCTCGTCCCACTGCGCGCCGGGATTGGTCAGTTCGTTGTTCACCCAGTTCATCAGCGCCATACCGTGCGAATCAGGTACCAGGTCCGCAAAATTCTTGAAAGTGATCTCCGGACCCCGAACGAGGTGCGTCACCCATCGCGGGTGTGTTGCACCCTGGAAGATGTTGCTCACATTCAGCTTCGGCGGAATGCTCATCCCGTTGCGAATATCGCGTTCACGACGAGCAAGCAATGGCACGTCCACCGAGACGACCAGCGTCGAATAGTTCCGGGCGATCGCGCGCTTGACCACGTGTTCGATCGCATTACGATCTCGCCACGGGTAGATCTGCAGCCAGAGATCGCCGCCTCGGTTCGCATCCGCTATCTCTTCGACCGTGAACGCCGTGGAAGCGCTGACGACAAAAGGAGTACCGGTCTGCCCCGCCGCACGCGAAACTTCGAGGTCAGCGTTCCGATGCGCCATTCGCTGCAGACCGGTAGGTCCTAACAGCAAGGGGAAGTTGAGCTTTCGACCCAGGACCGTCGTTTCGGTCGACAGCTTTCCGACATCGACCTGCTGATGAGGATGTAGCAGGTACTTGTCGAACGCTCGCAGATTGAGAGCCATCGTAAGCTCGTCGCCTGCCGCCCCGTCCGCATAGTCGAAGACGAACTTGGGAAGCCGACGCTTGGCCACTCGCCGATAGTCGGCGACATTGACGAGTTTCGCCAGGCTTGTCATTTACGATCCTCTCCTTATGTGTCCACGCGCCGAACGCGGTGGACTCTCGAGCTACAGCCACCGGTGGTGACCCTGCCGATACACCGAACGCGCAGGCAGAGCCACCACCGCAGGGTCGATCTCGGCTATGCCTGATCGACCGGAGTCTCGGTCACCAGTCCGGCCTTGTTCATGAACAGGTTGAGACCGCCGTCGGCCTCGATGGACTGGCCGGTGATGAAGGAGGCTTCGTCGGAGCACAGGAACAGGTGTAGGTACGCAACCTCGCGCGGCTCCGCCATCGTTCGCATGACGCTGCTGACCGCACCCTGCCTGCGGCGGCGGGCTTCCTCGAGCTCCTCGGCCGACCAGTGGTAGCTCTCGTCGATGTTGGTCTTCATACGACCCGGGCACACGCAGTTGACGCGAATACCGTCCGGAGCGAGCTCGGCGGCAAAGAACTTCGTGAGACCGACGGCACCGAACTTCGACGCGGTGTAGCCGCCGAGCGTGGAACCACCGAGAATCGTCTGGCCCGCGACGGACGCGCTGGTCGTCATCGCGCCGCCACCGGCACGGCGCAGCGCGGGAGCAGCGAACTTGAAGGTTCGCCAGACGCCGCTCATGTTCACCTGGATGACCTCGTCGAGCTGCTCCTCGGTGAGGTCCTCGAGACGCTTGCGGGACGCAGCGCCACCGATACCGGCGTTGGCAACCACGGTGTCGAGCTTGCCGAACGTCTCTTCCGCCAGTCGAACTGCCGACTCGAGATCGTCGCTCTTGGCGACATCCACGTGATGGAAGACTGCCCTACGCCCACGAGCCTCGACGCCGCGCACGACCTCCGCGCCGCGCTCGTCGTTGAGGTCGGCGACGACGATGTCCGCGCCCTGTTCTGCGAACAGCAGACAGGTCTCGGCACCAAGACCCGACGCTCCGCCCGTAACCAGCGCAACTCTGTCCTTCATACGACTCATAACTGTGTATTCCTTTCAAAATTCGGTGTCGGTCTGTCGACCGATATGTCGACGGACCAAAGGGACACGAAGGTGGGCTTCGCGACGCGAACCCGGCACCTGTCCCAGAACTAGACGTCGAAAAGTAGATGAAGCGGGGTGTAGGGGCGGAACATCGAGCCGACCAACTCCGGCTCGCCCGCCGACGTATCCAGACGAATATCCTTCAACCGCGAGGTCAGCGCCTTGATCGATTCCTGCAAGATGACCCGAGCAAGTCCCGAACCGACACAAGCTCCGATACCGACGCTGAAAGTCAAGTGCTGCCGCGGATTCGGCCGCGTCAGATCCACCTGCGCAGCATTTTCGTAGCGGGCCTCGTCTCGGTTACCTGCCGCGATGAGGGCGCCGATCACCTGCCCCTTGGGCAAGGACGCACCTTCGAATTCCACATCCTCGGCGATCTTGCGGTTTCGATAGTGATTGGTCGGCACCAGTCGCAGCGCCTCCTCGACGAATCGTGAGATCAGCTCGTCGTCGCCGTCGACAAGTTGATCGACCAATCCTTCAGTGGTGAGCAACAGGTGCACGGCATTGCCGATCTGGACACTCGTAGTGCCGCTGCCACCGGTGAAGAAGGTGCGAACCAGACCGTACAACTCGTCCTCGGACCACGATTGGAGCGACTCGTCGTGCAGGACACGACTCATCACCGTGTTGTCCGGCGTCGCCTTGCGCTGTTCCATGAACGGACGCAGAAGATCGTCGATCCGATACGTTCCCGCCAGCGCATCCTCGGCGAACTGCTCCGATTCCTCGGGCTTGAGGTAGATCGAGGCCTTGTACCGTTCGGCGAGATCGAAATTGCGCCGGAGCTCGGCCATCCACGCATCGTCCTGCCACGGCAGTCCGAGCACCGCAGCGATGACTCTGTCCGCTACCGGTTCGGTGAACTGGTGAATCAGGTTGACCTTGCCCTGATCTGCGAACTCGTCGAGCGTCGACGCAACCACGACGCTGACGATTTCCTCGCGGTAGCGCCGAAGTTCCTTCGGGCTGAACAGGCGAAGCCACCACTTGTGATGTTCGAGTCGCTCGTCGCCCTGCAGGAAGGACGGAGTTGCCACCGTACGAACGTATTTCGGATCGGTGACGATCTCCTCCGGCAGGAACCGTGGGAAGGTTTCCTCGTCCGTGAGAACCTTGCTCGCAGCTCCGTACGAGGCCGCGATCCAGAATCCGGTACGGTCCTCGAACTCGACCGTATCGCGAGCACGCGCTTCTTCGTAGTACCCGAACGGGCACTTTCCGTCGACATCAATGAAATCCACGGGCTTGTTCGCAGTCATCTCCCCTGCTCTCTCACGCTTTCGGTTCGTAAACTCTGACTTCGCACATCACGCAGTAGCCGGCTCGCGAGTACGGAACTCGCTTTGAAGCTCGAGCAGTCTGCGTTCCGCGTCTTCTGCAGAAAGGTCCTTCACCGAGTCGTATCCGCGAATGAACTCGGGCACCGAGGCGATCTGGACTGCCACGTCGTAATTCACATCGTTGATCTCGCCGATCAACGTGCCGATCATGGCCTCGTACTCGCCGATCCGAGCACGTTCCGCCTTGCGGTGTTCGGTGGCACCGAACAGATCCAGGCGGGTTCCGCGTACTCGCTTCATCGAAGCCAACGCCCGGAACGACGGGCCGGCCAGCCAGAACGGGATCTCCCACTTGCGTGCCCGACCGCTGATCGAGTCGCGGGTGTTGAACAGCTGCGGGGCCAGGTTTGCCTTGATCCGGAAATTGCCTTCGAACTCGTCCTTCAATCGACGTCTGAACTCCGGCTCGGAGTACAGACGTCCGACCTCGTACTCGTCCTTGTACGCCATCAACTTGTACAGGTACTTTGCAACCGCGCGGGTGAGCGCCTCGTCGCTGTCGATGTCCGCCGATCGAACCCGATTCACGAATGCCACGTACCGCTCTGCGTACTTGCGGTTCTGGTATCCGGTCAGTCGCTCGATCCGATCTGCGATCAGCGAATCGAGGTCGGCGTCAGCGGTCGGGTCGGTGACCGGGTCACCGGTCTCCGGGCTCTCGCCCGAGTTCGCGAGCAATCCGTCGAGCGCCGAGATGTCGACCGCCAGTAGCCGCCCGATGTGCAGGGCTTGAAGGTTCTTCTTGACGCTCACTCCGTTCAGCTCGATCGCTTCTTCGAGGGAAGCGACCTTGACCGGCAACTGTCCGCGCTGCGCGGCGTGTCCGAGAAGGATGATGTTGGAGTAGATCTCGTCACCGAACAACGCCACAGCCAACCCGTTCGCATCGACGAAGTCGACATGGTCGTCCGTTGCCTCACGGAGCACGGAAGCCATGTGGCCACCTGCGAGATCGAGGTTCGGGTTCTCCGCGAACGCTACCGTCGCCTTCACTTCCTCGTTGACGATCGCCTTCGTCCGTGCGGAGTCGTACAAGCCGAGCAACGCCGCCGACGAAGCCAGGACGATGTCGCCGCCGATGACCAGATCCGCGGACTTCGGCCCGATCCGAGGCGACAGTTCCGCATCCATCTGCGCAGTGATGCGGACGTGGCTCTGCACGCCGCCGTTCTTCTGCGCCATTCCCGTTTCGTTGAGGACCGATGCGAACTGTCCCTCGATATGTGCGGCCCGTCCGAGGAGAGCGCCGATCGTCAACACACCACCGCCACCGATACCTCCGATGACCACGTTGTACACCTCTTCGGCGCCCGAGAAGGACAGCGGCTCGGGTGCGGCCGGGAGGGAGTCGAGCGATTTGCCGTCGACGGTGCGGACACGCGGCTTCGCGCCGTAGACGGTCACGAAGCTCGGGCAGTAGCCGTCGACGCAACTGAAGTCCTTGTTGCAGCTGGACTGATCGATCTTGCGCTTACGCCCGAGCGACGTCTCGTACGGCTCCACCGAGATGCAGTTCGAGACGGCGTTGCAGTCGCCACAACCCTCACACACCGCCGGGTTGATGTACGTGCGCTTGTCCGGGTCCTCCGCTGTGCCACGCTTACGATGCCGACGAAGCTCGGCCGCACATTCCTGGTCGTAGATCAGGACACTGACGCCGGATTCCGTCGACAGTTCCGTCTCGGTCTGGATGAACTTCTTGCGGTGTCGGATCTGGACTCCGCGCGGGAGCTTGCCCGACAGACGAACCCGCTTCGGGTTCTCGGTGACCACCACGACCTTCTTGGCGCCCTCTGCCAGCACCTGACGTGCCACGTCGGCTGCGCTCAGTCCACCCGGAATCGCCTGGCCGCCGGTCATCGAGATGAAGCCGTTGAGAAGGATCTTGAAGGTGATGTTCACGTCGGCGGCAATCGCGGCCCGAATCGCGAGCGATGCCGAATGCGAGTACGTTCCGTCGCCCACGTTCTGAAATGCATGCTGCTCGCTACTGAATCGCGACATGCCGATCCACATCGCGCCCTCGCCGCCCATCTGCGGGAGCATCTCGGTCTCACGACCGTCCATGTCGGCGAACGTCGCCATCGCGTGACAGCCGGTTCCACCGAAGTTGAAGCTGCCCTCGGGAACTCGGGTAGACGTGTTGTGCGGGCATCCCGAGCAGAATCCTGCGGCCCGAACCAGCCCACCCTGAACCGGTGTCAGACTGAGGAGCTGACGCACACCGGGGGCTGCCGGTGCGGGTTCCTCGACACCGAGCCTCTTCAACCGACGACGGAGCACGTCCGCGACGATGCCCGAATCCAATCCACTGATCTCCGGAACCAGACGGGCTCCGTGCTCGTCCGTCTTACCCACGATCAGCGGCCGTGACTCGCGCGGAAGGCGATTCACGAGACGGTTCAACTGGTCTTCGATGACGGGGTGCTTCGCCTCCACGACGACGACCTCGTCCAGACCCGACATGAACTCGAGAGCGCCCTTCTCGGCGATCGGCCAGATCAGACCGAGCTTGTAGACGGTCACGCCCAATTCGCGCGCTCGCTCCTCGGTGACCCCGAGCTGTGCCAACGCATCGAGTACGTCGAGATAAGCCTTGCCGCCCACCACGATGCCGATTTTGCGATTGGGACCGTCGTTCAGGCCGACCCAGTCGAGCTTGTTCGCTTCGGCGAATTTCTGCACCGCCGGAAGGCGCCAACGCTTGATGTCGTATTCGATGGCAAGCGGACCCTTGCCCAGCTGAGCAGGCGGGGCACCGTCACCTCCGGGAGGAACGATCGTCGGCAACGCGCCGAGATCGACGGACGCTGCGGCGTCGGCAAGATCGTTGAGGCAGATCATTCCGACCCACATCTTCGAGTACCGCGAGAGCGCCCAACCCAACAGACCGAAAGTGATGAATTCCTGCAAGGTGGACGGGCTCAGCACGGGAATACCCATGTGCACGAAGAGCGGTTCGCTCTGCTGAGCGGTGACCGTACTGCGAGCCTCGTGGTCGTCGCCGGCCAGCGCAATCGCTCCGCCGAACTGCGAGGTACCGAAATAGCTGGCGGTGCGTAGAGCATCGGCGGCACGCTCGACGCCTGGGCCCTTCGCGTACCACATTCCGAAGACGCCATCGTAGTCCGAGTGATTTCCACCGAGATTGAGGTTCTGTGTACCCCAGATGGAGGTTGCTGCAAGCTCTTCGTTGATACCGGGTTCGAACTCGACACCGACCTCGGACAGCCGGGTCTTCTCACGGCGTAGCAGTGAATCGAGACCACTGAGCGGCGATCCCGGATAGCCCGAGACGTAGCCTTTCGTATTCAGTCCCGCCTCGGTGTCGAGCTTGCGCTGAATCGCAGGAAGTCGCAGAAGAACATCTGATCCGGTGAGATATGCGGCGCCCTCGGTCGCGTCGAGGGCATTCAGAGTCTCGGTCTGTTGCCGCCCCTTCGGTAATGCCATGTCAGCCAACCACTCTCTTACTCGACGATTCCCTCGATGACTGCAGGATCGTCACGAAATTTCGGACGGGAGTTTCGTTAGGAGACAAGGGACCTCACCAAGTCTCCGAGATCTGTGAAAGGATGTTCCTCAGGCGGCAAGGGAGGGTTGATCCGGAACATGCGGTTGTGGCAGATCGCAGCCGACAACCCTGTGTCCGGATCGGCCCAGCCGATCGATCCACCCGAGCCGTTGCTCGCCAACACGTTGGGGTTGGTGCCGATGATCGGTTCGGCAGGCGGTGTGGTGCCACCGAGCCAGTACCCGCCGACACCGACCCACGGTGTCTGCCCCAAAACCTCGTCGTGCTCGTCGGAATTCGGTCGAGGTTCGGTGAACGAGCGGACCCGAGCCTGGCTGAGCAACCGGGTACCGTTCGACTCGCCCTCGTTGGCCAGCAATCCGAAGAACTTGGCTACCGAATCCGCGTTGGCGATTCCGCCTGCGCCGGGAACGACCGCATCGTAGAACACCGGATCGTTCCAGATCGGACCGGGCGTAATGGATTCCGGCATTGCCAACGAACGGTACTGCGAAGGCTGGGGGCGAAGGCCACCGGCGGTGTAGAGCTGCGCAACGCGCTCGTGGTTACGTCCGCCCATCCCGAGGTAGTACTCCTCGATGCCGAGCGAATCGAATATCTCCTGCTGAATGTAGTCCGAGAACGAACGATCTGCGGTGTCGGTCCGACGAACCACCTCGCCGAGCAACCAGCCGTAGCTGATCGACGCATAGGCACTCTTGCCGCGCGGAAACAGCGGCTCGAGGTCCGCGAGCCCTCGCACACACCAGTCCCAGTCGGCCAACTTCTCCGGCGAGGTTCCCGCCGGCATCTGTGGAACGCCTGCCTGGTGCACGAGTACGTCCTGGACCGTGATCGAGTCCTTTCCGTGTGCCCCGAACTCGGGCCAATACGTGGCAACGGGCTCGGAATATTCGAGCAGTCCGCGTTCGGCTTGGATGTGTACGGCGGTGGCCGCCAGACCCTTCGTCACGGAAAAGATCGGAAACAGGGTGTCCTCGGTGACCGGGGTCCCGGCGTCGTTCATGGAGCCGATTGCCCCGGACAAGACGCGCTCTCCGTTGACGTACGCAGCGATTTGCACACCGTGTTCGCCAAGTTCGACTGCTCTTTCGAGCGCTAGCTGCAGTTTGCGTTCCACACTCACTCTGAACTCCTAAATGCACACATCACACGCCGACTACTCAGTGGGATCTCGATACGAGGCGATCGACGCCGGAGTCTGCGCTGGGACTCTCCTGAGACACCCTCAGCATATTGACATACCGTATACGGGATACCGTTTCATGTCCAGATAGTTTCGCTACTGAAACAACTTCGTCCACCGCTGGAACGGCAACCGAATCCTCGACCGGCGCTCTTCACCTCGACTCGGACCTGAGCCCCAGTTCGATTGAGCGCGAACGCTTAACTTCAGGATTCACACCTGAAGCCGTCGCGGCCCCTCGTTACCGGAAGCGACTCTGCAATCGACGTCGACGGACGTTGTCGGTGGTTGCTGCCGCACCCGACCCCGTCATGACGTCATCGTCAATCCACCACTGACACTAATCGTCTGACCCGTAATATAACTCGCCGCATCCGACGCCAAAAACACAATCGGACCCGCCTGCTCCACCGCCGTACCCATCCGCTTCAACGGAACAGCCCGCACCATCTTGTCAATCACATGCTGATCCGACTGCGCCCGCAACAACGGCGTATCCGTCGGACCCGGAGAAATCGCATTCACCCGCACCCCATCACGAGCCACCTCACGAGCCAACGACTTCACAAAACCAATCACCCCCGCCTTCGCCGCCGCATACACCGTCTCCCCCATCGTCCCGACCTTCCCCGCATCAGAACTCGTCAACACAATCGAACCCGACTTCTGCGCACTGAACACCCGCAACGCCGACCGCGACAAATAAATCGAACCCATCAAATTGATACGCACGATCTTCTGCCAATACTCATCATCCTCATCAGCAAAAAACGTCGTATCCGACCACCCCACCGTCGACGCCACAACATCAACCCCACCATGCACACCCACCACCGACTCGATCAACGCATCCGTCTGATCAGGATCAGTGATATCGCAAACATGCTCCGAAACAACAACACCCGAAGACCGCAACAACTCCACCGTCTCCGCAGCCCCCACCCGATTCACATCAGCAACCGCCACCGACGCACCATTGGCAGCAAACAACTCCGCCGTCGCACGACCAATACCCGAACCCCCACCCACAACAACCGCAACCTTGCCATCACAACGCACAACAACCACACCCTCTCCACACAACCAACACCGACAACACAACAAAAAAACCAAAAACTACCCGCTACCCACTACCGCCGAAACCGAGCAAAATCCGCCGGCCGCTTCTCCAAAAACGCCCGCGTACCCTCATGAAACTCATCCGTCCCATGAATAAAATTGATCATCTGCTGACCATGCTGCACCGCAGGCCACAACTGATCACTCTCGAAATTCAACGAAATCTTCGCCACCCGCAACGCCTGCGGACTCAACGACAACAACCGCTCACACCACGCATCCACCGCAGCATCCAACTCCCCCACCGGCACCGACTTGTTGATCAACCCCAACCGCACCGCCTCCGGAGCCGGAATCTGCTCACACAACATCACAATCTCCCGCGCCCGCCGCTCCCCCACAATCCGCGGCAACAACTGCGTACCCCACCACACCGGCACACTACCCATCTTCGGACCCGACTGACCGAACTTCGAATCATCCGACGCAATCGTCAAGTCACACAACATCTGCAACTCATTACCCCCACCCACCGCATACCCACGCACCCGCGCGATAATCGGCTTCCCACACCCCCGCATAATCAACGACAAATTACTCGTCCGCCGATTCATCCGCGCCGCCCCCGCCGGATCAGAAGCATCCTCCCACGCAATATCCCCACCCGAACAAAACGCCTTCTCCCCCGCCCCCGTCAACACAATCACCCCAACAGAACGATCAGCCTCCGCAGCAGAAAACGCCACAATCAAATCATCCAACGTCTCCTCACGAAACGCGTTGTACTTCTCCGGCCGATCAATCGTAATCCGAGCAACACCCGAATCAACCGAATACACAACATCCCTCAAACCAGAAACCACCACAAACCCCTCTCCCTCAACAACACTCAACAAAAAACAGGAACCACACGAGAACCAAACGCCTCAAAATTACTCTCGTGCCGGGTAGTAATTCGAACGAAGACTCAAAGTGCCGCACTGATCGTTGCGTAATGGTCAGTAACGCAACAGCTCTGACACCAACTGCGCGGTTCGGCCGACTCTGTCTTCACTGGGCTGAGCGAAGATCTGCGAACCCGAACGCAACCGTCGACCTCATGCCGAGGTCTACGAATGTGGTTTGCGACGATGCCACTAAGGGTCTACGGCGAGCACCTCTCGTGTGATGAAATTTTCCGTTCGTGTCACGATGTGCCAATGATGGCATAATATGACGTGGACCACAATGGTCAGATGTCGATTTTTTCCCGAACTGGGACGGTCCCCGTCCTGACATCGGGATTTCCGCCCGGCGGTCGAACTCGACGCGGCCGCCATCCGACCGGAGAGGTACCTCGAATCGCAACACTCGGGACAAAATATTCGCGTAACACCTACAAGTACAGTGAGGCACTGTGGCAACCACAGACGATAATGCGAAGGCTCCCACTCTCCGTGAGCGAAAGCGGTCCGTAGTCAGGGACGACCTGGCGCTTTCCGCGCTGGCGTTGTTGGACGAGAAGGGCTGGAGCAACGTAACTGTCGGCGACATAGCCAAGGCCTCAGGTATGTCGGTTCGCACGTTCTATCGCCATTTTCCGTCCAAATCAGACGCGCTGTGGCCAATTCTCCACGATCACATGAAACATCAACACCAGGCTTTCATCGACTCCGACGAACGTGACCTGGTGGAAAGAACAGCCGATGCAGTAGTGATCTCGTTTTCATCCGCCAGTGGCGGAATCGAAGGTGCGCACCGGATATATCGCCTGCTGTTGAGTACCGAGGAACTGACACCGGTATGGCTTCGCGCTTCGGTCGAGGCCGAAACCGGGTACATGGCAGCGATCGAAACAGCATTCCCCGAGTTCACGGACACCCATGAAACGCGGCTCGTCGCGGCCATCATCGTCACATGCGTCCGGGTTGCGTTACACGACTGGATCTTCGATGATCCGGATACTTTGAGAGCACATTCGATTCGCGCACTCGACCGCGCAGCGCTCAGACCTCGGCCCAGCGCAGGCAAGACCACCGACACTCGATGACGTGCACAGCCGGTCGACGGATGCGCCGCGGCAAACTGCTCCTCTGCCACCGACACACCCGACAACCGACCGGCTCGCACTTCTAGCGTGATTTCCTCGCCGTCAGAGCAAGACCGCCTGCGACGACGGCGGTACCGAGAATGAAGAACAGCATGAAGCGAACGGACGACTCGGTAAATGCTCCACTGACTGCTGCCGGGAAGAAGACTGCGGCAAGGCTCAGCGGCAGGATCGAGTAGAGCGACTGGCTCAAGGTCGTCCCGGTGAGGTACAGACTCGAGGCAGACGATCGTCTCGTAGGCGCGACCGCATCGAAGATGAAGTTGAAGTTCACAGCGAAGAAGACACCGATGACCAGCCCGATCACCAGGTGTACCGCGCCGAACGCGACAACGTTGTGGATTGTCAGAGCAGCGGCTCCCGCACTCACTGCAAGGACGGCCGCGCCTCCGAGAACGACGGTGACGTAGCTCGAGCGTCGAAGAGCTTGGACTGCAACGATTCCGCCCAGCAAGAATCCCAGGAAGTAGAACGTCTGAAGGTAGGCGTAGCTACTCGCATCCAGACCGAGGCCGTATCCCAGCGGTGAATCCTTGGGAGTCTGCGCGACGAACGACGATGCGATCAGGAACAGAGTTCCCGTTCCTGCCACGAGGCCACCGGCAGCCATACCGGTAGACATCCGACGATCACGGAGAATGGACAGGTCGATCAACGGGCTCTGCGACCGGAGAGAATGGCGGATCCATCCCAACACCGCGATAACTCCGAACACGAACAGCGCCAACGTGCTCAACGACGTCCAGCCCCATGACGGTCCGAAGCTCATACCTGCAAGAACTGCGGCGACACCGCCGCCCAGAAGCACGGCGCCCGTGAAGTCGACGGACCCGGTATCCAGAATCTTCGATTCCGGGATCGTGACCATGAGGATCACCGCAAGCACGGCAGTCACAGCCGCCATGCCCCAGAACACGACTCGGAACCCGTAGTTGTCGATGACGGGTCCGGTGATGAAGGGGATCAACGCACCGGGCAGACCCGACCCGGTGGCAACCAACCCCACGCCGAGAGGCGCAATTCGCTCCGGCAAGGTTTCACGAACAATCGCAGGCGCCAGAGCCGTGCACGCGATGGTCGCACCCTGCAGGAACCGTCCGAGCAGCATCACGCTGTAGACCGGAGCAATCGCAACCAGTACCGATCCGATAACGCCAGAAACCATCAGTACCAGAATCATTCGGCGTTTACCGTGCAACTCCGCCATACGCGCCACCAGCGGGGTCAGGACAGCCGCCGCCAGCAGTTCGATGGTGACGAACCAAGCGCCTTGATCGGTGTTGAACTCCTGGGCGACAAAGGGTAGCCCCTGTGGCCCGAGCATGACCGTGGCTATCGCGCCGACCAGACTACCGATGAGCGCGCAGACGATGACGATTCGGCGAAAGTTCCATCCGTCATCCGAACTGGACGCAGTCGGCGTCGACTTCGACACCGATGCCGGGGTATTAGGCAAAGTGCTCATACGTTCCGCCTGAAATGTGTAGGGGTCGGTCGGCAACCAGGGCGGCGCCGACCACAAACCGCATGTTGATGAGGTGGGCTGTCCATCTACCAATGCCAGACGGACAGCGAAGTTGGATTCGGACCCGTTCGCGGGCCGATGGTGAGTCGATGATGCCGCCGGATCGACAATCTCGAATCTTCACGTGCGGATCGAACGACAATCGACCGGAAGACCCACACCGCCGTCGTCCGTTAATTCAATTGCCGGACAGTATCTTCCGGTTGGAATATTTGCAATGCCCGGTCAGGTAAACCGACCCGACGCGCATTACGCCAGCTGCATTCCTCCTCAGACCGACTCCCACATCACGCGTCGGCGATCCCGCCCTGGACAAACACTCCCGTCGCGATCCGTCACTCTCGACTCGATGTCCAACTACCGTATACCGTATCCGTACGTGTCGGGAATCACAAGCCCTGCAGTGAGAGGTTCTCGATCGAGACGAATCCGCACCGCCGGCGCCTGTCGCCTGCTCTTCGAAAGCAGAAGAAAAACGAACCCGAGCGCACTGGACTACGGAGTCTGGGCCACGAAGTTGCCTACACCAGATCACCTCCAGCCGATCCCACAATGCATTGCAGAGGATCGGCGCATCGGACGCGTTCGGCAAGGGCCGCTTCCGTTCGGTTCACAGCCCTAATCGATTGCTGCAGTGCGCAATTGTCGATCAATTGCCGGAAACTTCCAACATGCACAACCAGCACGCGTCGGCGCAGCCGTACCCGATCCGGCGTTCGGCTTCAGAAACGAGTTCAGGGTGTCTTCGCGCTCTCGCGAAGACACCCTGAACTCGACATCAGCCCCGACGGGCTATCGCTGAATGGCCTTTACTTCCAGAAACTCCTCCAGCCCGAAAGTTCCGGCTTCTCGTCCGACACCGGACTGCTTGTAGCCACCGAACGGAGCGTTGGTGTTGAAAGCCCCACCGTTCACCTCCACCTGTCCGGCTCGAAGTTCCCTCGCTACCCGATCCGCACGATCAGGATCACCGGACCACACGCCACCAGCCAAGCCGTACTCTGTGCCGTTGGCGATTCGAATCGCGTCGGCTTCGTCGGTATAGCCGATGATCGACAGCACCGGGCCGAAGATCTCCTCGCGCGCAATCGTCATATCTTCCGTTACGTGAGAGAACACCGTCGGACCCACAAAATATCCACTGGCCAAACCAGTTTCACGTCCGTCGACGACGGCTGTCGCACCCTCTTCAACTCCCTTCGCGATGTATCCGCGAACGCGGGCGAGCTGATTCGCATTGACCAGTGGACCGAGAACAGATGTGGGTTGAGTGGGATCTCCAACCTGAAAGTGCCCGGCCACCACTGCGGCAATGGCGGCCGCCTCGTCCATCTTCTCGGCGGGAACCAACATGCGAGTCAGAGCAGAGCAGGTCTGCCCCGAGTTGATGAAACACTTTGCGACACCATCCGTGACCGCCTTTTCCAGATCGGCATCGTCGAGAATCACGTTGGCTGACTTTCCACCCAGTTCCAAAGACACTCGTTTGACGGTATCCGCGGCGACGATCGCAACGCGCTTTCCTGCACGAGTTGACCCGGTGAAGGAAACCATGTCGACTTCCGGGTGGCCGGCAATCGCCTCGCCGACGACCGGGCCGTACCCGCTGACGAGATTGAACACTCCTGCAGGTAAACCGATTTCATCAAAGATGTCGGCAAGTGCGTAAGTTGTGAGTGGCGCGACCTCGGTCGGTTTGAGAACGACCGTACACCCGGCAGCCAAGGCGCCGCCCACCTTCAACACAACCTGGTGGAGCGGGAAATTCCACGGCGTGATGGCACCGACGACACCGGCTGGTTCACGAACGATCAACGAGTTGCCTACCTCGTGTGCATCGAACTCGTACGTACGCGCGAGTTCGGCAAAGGCATTGAGATTGGCGAGCGGCATCCCGATCTGTACCGGCTTCGCAAAGCCGACGGGCATACCCATGTCCTGGGATACCAGAGCGGTAAGCTCGTCGATGCGCGCGGCCACGAGAGCTGCCGCCTTCGACAGGTACTCGGCCCGCTCCGCGCCGCTCAGTCCCGACCACGCCGGAAAGGCTGCGCGGGCTGCACGAGCTGCTGCGTCGACGTCTTCGACGGTACCTTCGGCGACCGTTGCTATCAGCTCTTCGGTGGCAGGATTCAGAACCTCGATTCGACCGCTCCCGGTCGAATCCGTCCAAGCACCGCCGATATAGATCTTGGTGCGGTCGAGAATGTCAGTCATCGAAGCCTCCGTAGTCAGCACACGTGCACAGGTAGGGTCGACGCGCGAGGCGCGCGGGCACCTGGCTTCAAGACTAGCCATGCACGCGAGATCCGTTGCTGCATTCGCGGTTGCTGCAGTACAGCCCGTTTCAATCTGCAGGTCGGCTGGTACATGGTTGTGAAATGCCGAAAGCCCCCCAACTGTGTTGGGGGGCTTTCGGTTAACGGGTGTTCGGCGGTGTCCTACTCTCCCACACCCTGTCGAGTGCAGTACCATCGGCGCTGAAGGGCTTAGCTTCCGGGTTCGGAATGGGACCGGGCGTTTCCCCTTCGCTATGGCCGCCGTAACTCTATGAAACTGTCACAGTGGACGATAACCGCGATCAGCGGACACCATGTTCGGATCCACCCCTGTGGCCGGCTCGGTGAGCTGGGGTGGGGGGTGGGTGCGAACATCATGTTCGGTGATCGGGTATCTGTGTTGTTTCAGATACCGCACAGTGGACGCGTAGCTTCTTTGTGGTAAGTCCTCGGCCTATTAGTACCAGTCACCTGCATGCGTTACCGCACTTCCAGTTCTGGCCTATCAACCCGGTGGTCTGCCGGGGGCCTTACCCCCTCGAGGGGGTGAGAAACCTCATCTTGGAACAGGCTTCCCGCTTAGATGCTTTCAGCGGTTATCCCTTCCGAACGTAGCTAACCAGCGGTGCTCCTGGTGGAACAACTGGCACACCAGAGGTTCGTCCGTCCCGGTCCTCTCGTACTAGGGACAGCCTTCCTCAAGTTTCTTACGCGCGCGGCGGATAGAGACCGAACTGTCTCACGACGTTCTAAACCCAGCTCGCGTGCCGCTTTAATGGGCGAACAGCCCAACCCTTGGGACCTACTCCAGCCCCAGGATGCGACGAGCCGACATCGAGGTGCCAAACCATCCCGTCGATATGGACTCTTGGGGAAGATCAGCCTGTTATCCCCGGGGTACCTTTTATCCGTTGAGCGACACCGCTTCCACTTGCCGGTGCCGGATCACTAGTCCCGACTTTCGTCCCTGCTCGACCTGTCAGTCTCACAGTCAAGCTCCCTTGTGCACTTGCACTCGACACCTGATTGCCAACCAGGCTGAGGGAACCTTTGGGCGCCTCCGTTACATTTTGGGAGGCAACCGCCCCAGTTAAACTACCCACCAGGCACTGTCCCTGAACCAGATCATGGTCCGAGGTTAGAGGTCCAATTCGATCAGAGTGGTATTTCAACAACGACTCCACGGTAACTGGCGTCACCGTTTCACAGTCTCCCACCTATCCTACACAAACCGAACCGAACACCAATACCAAGCTGTAGTGAAGGTCCCGGGGTCTTTTCGTCCTGCCGCGCGTAACGAGCATCTTTACTCGTAATGCAATTTCGCCGAGTCTATGGTTGAGACAGCTGAGAAGTCGTTACGCCATTCGTGCAGGTCGGAACTTACCCGACAAGGAATTTCGCTACCTTAGGATGGTTATAGTTACCACCGCCGTTTACTGGGGCTTAAATTCTCAGCTTCGCTCCGAAAAGCTAACCGGTCCTCTTAACCTTCCAGCACCGGGCAGGCGTCAGTCCGTATACATCGTCTTACGACTTCGCACGGACCTGTGTTTTTAGTAAACAGTCGCTTCTCACTGGTCTCTGCGGCCCCACCCAGCTCAGGAAGTAAATTCCGTCACCAGACGAGGCCCCCCTTCTCCCGAAGTTACGGGGGCATTTTGCCGAGTTCCTTAACCATAGTTATC